>JAKFYI010000012.1 GCA_021730985.1 Hyphomicrobiales bacterium
CGCGGACGGAGTGGGAGCCGGTCAAGGCGCTCACCTTCGGCGTGGACGTGATCTACGAGAACATCGACACGGCGACCTGCAGCGCAGCGGGAACGTGCGTGATCACCGCACAGGGCGGCAAGCCGGCCGGGACTTACGTCTCTTCCAACCTCGGCAACGTCAACGGCTCGTTCCGCGTGCAGCGTAACTTCCTGCCCTGATCGGTCGAACCTGATCCAACCAATGAACCCCGGCGGTCATCCCGCCGGGGTTTTTTTACGGGCTTGCTCCGCCGGGAGCGCCGAGGGGGCCATCGAGCGTCACGGTCCTATCGATGCACCACTCGTCGGTCGTGTATGCGGCCGGAGGCGACGAAACTCACCAGATGAACATAGGAGGCCAATGTGCCAGGATCGGCGCCATGGCCTCGCCAACAAGCGGCACATTGCGTCGCCTCGCCCAACAGACGTTCGATCGGGCCGCTTGGGTCAAATTGTGCAACTCGGACGCTTGGTCGCGCGCCGCCGGCAAGCCCGGTGTGCAGGCTCTCGTTGCAATCGCGTTCATTCTCTATCTGACGAACCTGCTGACGCGGTTTCGCCTGGCGGATGTTTGGCCGATTAAGCCAACGGGCGATCTCGCAATCGTATTCATTGCGGTAAGGAACATATTTGAACACGGCCGTTATCCTGAGTTTGTGTTTCCGTATTCACCGTCCTCGGTGGTGCTGATACGCGCCTTCGAACTGGGCGGCCCAACGTTCTTTACGTTGGCTTGGTACGTCGCGGCGGTTTCGGGACTCATCATTTCGGTGCGCGCGGCGCTCTCGCAGGAGCGAGCCGAGGTGAGGGCCGCTTGGCCATTGATCGGGATGGCGGCGGTCCTGCTGTCCGACTCCGCGATCAGGTGGGACCTGCGCAACAGCAACAACAACCTGATCTATCTGGGTCTGGTCATGGCGTCATACGGCTGCGCGCGGCGCTGGCCGTTGTTGGCCGGGTCGCTGGCCGCCGTAAGCGGCTCCTACAAGCTCTACAGCGGGCTGCTGATCGCGTGGCTGCTGGCGAACGGCCAGCGTCGAATGCTTTATGCCTCGATCATCTGTGGCATTGCGCTGTGGGCCGGCCTGCCGCTTGTGCTGTTCGGCATCGATGGCACGGTCGCTCTTTATCTGGATTGGAAGCAGCAGGTTGAACGCATAGGCGACCTCGCGTTTCACGCAAACCTGATGGTTGAGCGGTCGGCGGTGCCAATCGTGTCGTTGCGCAGGGCATTCGTGAACCTGACCGGTGAAGGTTTCCAATCGGCGCGCGTTGAAGTGTTGCTCTGGCTCACCCGCGCACTCTGGATTGCCGTGCTGGCCTGGTATGCCTGGCGATGCCGGCGCGGTTTCTTCGCCGATCTTCCGTCGCGTGCGGCGCTGGCGGATTGGATTGTGCTTTTGATCGCGCCCCTGCCATTCAGCCCTTGGCTTGAGCCCTATCACGCGATCCCGCTGCTGGTCGCCGCAGTGCTGTGCACCACGATTGCGCTGGATGGGTGCGCTGAGAACCGGGACCGGTGGGCTGCGCTCACGGCCTTGGTGGTGCTTGCGCTGTTTCTCCTGATCCGGGTGCCGTTTCCGGTCCGCGGATTGGGCCTGTTGGCGCAATTCATCGCGATCGTCGCTGTGCTTGGATTTTTGCGGCCCAGACTGCCACGATGGCCGGTGACTGACGGCCAGCCGGCGCAACCGCTGCGCACGGCTTGACCTGTCGAGGGAGATGGCCTTTTGGCCCCGCTGGCTGGCGTCGCGTCAGTCCTGATCGGCTTCGCAGTTCTCGACGAAGGTCGCGATTTGCGCGATGACGCTGGTCTCGGCCAGCAACGGAGCGTGTCCCTGGTCGGGCACCACCACAATCTCCATGGCCGACCGGCGCTCGCCCATGGCCGCCACCGTCGCCGCGGACAGCAGGTCGGAGTTCGCTCCACGGATGACCATCAGTGGAATGCGCCCAAGCGCCTCGAACTCCTTCCAAAGCGTCGGCACCGGCTTCTCGAGATCGATACCCTCGAGCGTCTTGGACAGCCGCACGTCGTAGGTCGGCAACAGGCGTCCATCACGCTCTTGCCAGGTTCTGCGCGCGGCCGCGAGCCACGCCACGCCATCCAGTTTGGGGAACTGGGCATCGAACAGCCGGCGCAGGATCTCCGCGCCTTCCTGGTGGTTCTTCGGTGGCGGCAGCTTGCCGACGTAGCCCTTGATGCGGACCAAGCCCTTCGGGTCGATCACCGGACCGATGTCGTTGAGCACGGCGCCTGCCATCGCGGCGGGGCGGGCGGTCGCCAGCAGCATGGTCAGAAGTCCGCCCCGGGAGGTTCCGACAAAGACCGCGCGGCCCACGTCCAGCGCGGTCAGCACCGCAAGCAGATCGGCCAGTTCGACCACCAGATTGTAGTTGTCGGGATTGCGGTCGTAGCCGGAGCGTCCACGTCCACGGTAGTCGATCGCCAGCACACGCCGTGTTCCGCCGCGCCCGGCCAGCGCCGGGGCCAGCTCGTCAAAATCCGCGGCGGTGCGCGCCAGACCCGGCAGGCAGACCACGGGTAGCGATTGGGCGTCTCTGCGGCCGTGGCAGCGGACGTGAAGCTTCAGCCCATCAGGCGCTGTTACGAACACGCTGGCGGGGCCTTCGGTGCCGGACGTCATCTCAAGACCAGTTTCGCATGGAATTCCGCGGGCGAGCTTAGCGGGACCGAGCCGCCGCGTCAGGTGCGTACCGGGGATTCGCCATGGGTCAGTTGGCGCTGGTGCCGCGCCGCAGGTCCGCTTCGATCAGCAGCCGGGCGCCGCCACCGAACCGGACACGATAGACCTGCACGTTCTCCATGACCCGCTGCACGTAGTTGCGGGTCTCGGAGAAGGGAATGCGCTCCACCCAGTCGATCGGATCGACCTTGGGATCGCGCGGATCGCCATAGCGGGCGATCCAGTCGCGAACGCGGCCGCGGCCGGCGTTGTAGGCCACGAAGGCGAGGATGTAGGAGCCGCGATAGTCCTTGATGACGTCGCCAAGCTCCGCCGATCCCATCTGCAGATTGTAGACGTTGTCGTTGAGCAGCCGCTTCTGGTCGTAGGTCACCTTGAATTTTTTGGCGAGGTATTGGCCGGCCGCAGGCGTGACTTGCATATAGCCCATCGCATTGGCGCTTGAGACGGTGCGCGGATTGAACCAGCTTTCCTGGCGGGCGATCGAATAGACCAGGGCAGGCTCCACCTCCGGACCGATCGCGGTGTACTGCGGCAAGCCCACGGTCGGAAACGCCGGATGATCGAGCGGCAGGCCGCGGCCGAGCGCGAGCTTGCCGACCAGCAGCATGCCGCGCGGATCCTCGTACTTGGCGGCAAGTTCGGACAGCATGGAGAGCAGGCCGACGTCATCGGACTTGTCGCCCATGTCCGCCATCAGCGCGTTCAGTTCAGGCCGGGCGTCGATGGCGTAGAGCAGTTCGGCGGCGCGGTACACGTCGTGCTTGGCGAGCTTGGCGCGCTGCTCGGCGCTCAACGCCGGTGCCGCATTGAGCGTGAGTTCGCTCTGTCCCAGTTTGGCGCGGGCAATCTGGCCGTAGTAGGCGGTCGGAAACTTCGCCGCCTCCTGGAAATAGGCACGGGCGTCCTGGGATTTCTTCAGGGCCTCGGCGGCGCGCCCCTGCCAATACAGTCCTCGTGAAATCGAGATCGGGTTGTCGGCGACGTCCGTGACCTTTTTGAAGTGCGCAGCGGCCGCTGCCGGATCGTTCAGGTAGCGCAGCGCAACCCATCCTGCGGTCCACTGCTGGTCGGTGCGGTAAGCGCTGCGGCTCGGCGGCGTGGCGTCGCGGGCGACGATGTAGGCCTTCTTCGGCTCATCTTCGTCGAGCAGCTTGCGAACCAGCAGGCGGCGCTCCACCCACCATTCGTCGAGGTCGTGGCTCTCGTCGAGTTGCGGAATAGTGGCCATCAGCGCCGCGGCCTCGTCGGTCTTGTCGGCGCGGCGCAGCATCTGGATGCGGGCAAACTTGTAGCCGATGTCGCCGTGCGCCGCGGCGGGGACTGCGTCCACCAGCTTCTTGTCGCCGCCCTTGCCGAGCATGGAGGCGCGCGCCTTGGCGATCGCGGGCTCGTTTCCGCCAAGCCGGTTGGCGGCGCGGATGCCGGCCTCGGTGTCGTCTTTCTCGTACAGGCGGCGGTCCATCCGCGCCTTGTGATCGGCCCGGGTCAGGAATTCGCTAAACTGCTCCAGGATCTTGAGCTCGACGTCCTGTGAGAACGCATCGTTGCGCCAGGCATCGCGCACCATGGCCTCCGCGCCCTTGCGGTCGTTTTGCGCCAGCAGCGCGCGGGCGAGCGAGAACTTACCCTTGGCGCTGAGCGGTCTCGAGTTTGCAAAGAAGGCCCGGATCGTGGCGGCATCGACCCGGTCCTGGAACAGCGTGGCCTCGGCCTTGCGGCGCAGCGTGGACGTGCTCGGCCAGCCGGGATTGGTGGCGAGGAACGCGGCGTAACGCGGAAAGTCTGCGCCGTCATCGCTGCGCAGGATCACCCACTCGACCAGCTTCTTGGCGACCGGATCGCCGATCGTGTTCTTGAGGTCGTTGGCGTCGGTGCGCCTGCGGGCGCGCATGTGCTCGATCGCGCGCTTCACCGCGGAGACATCCGCGGCGGACATGTTGATCGTAGGCGCCGCGGCAGTCTTTGGCCGGGCCGGAGGTTCGGCGGGCGGTGGTGTGGACAGAACAGCAGCGGCAGGGGCGGCGGCAGCGGCCGCCGCAGTCGCTGCGGCGGGAGCCGCAGCGGGTTTGTCGGCCTGCGCCTTGGCAGGCTTTGCGGCCTCAGGCTTCGGCTTGGATTTCGCGGCAGCGGCTTTGCCCTTGGCCTGCTTCGCGCTTTTGGCCGATTTGGAATCGGGCTTGGCGGCGGGCTTCGCCGCGACCGGTTTTTTCTTGTCGGCGGGCTTGGCCGCCGCGGGCTTGGCATCCTGCGCGACGGCAGGCTGTGGCGCCGCGAACGCGATGACGGCTGCCAGCGCGAGCGACCACAGCGAATTCGGGCGGTTCCACGGTGCCACGCTGCGCTCCTGCCTCGGGCTGCTCGAATCGAGATCCGAGCCAATAGGTATTCCGTTGATAAGATTGATGAAAGCTAAATTCCCCAGAAATTGCGGCCACAGTTCGGCATCAATCCGGATCATCCGGGAGATTTCAAATAAGAATAACACCGCCGGAGAACTCCGGCGCCCGCCGCCGTTTCTCTGCTATTCTGGTGCACCAGCAACCGCTTATCGAAGCCGAACGCCGAGGACACGCCATGACTGCCAAGACGAGATTCCGGGGATCCTTCACCGCGCTCGTCACGCCGTTCAAAAACGGATCTGTGGACGAGGGCAAGTTCCGCGAGTTGGTCGAGTGGCAGATCGCCGAGGGCACCAAGGGCCTGGTTCCGGTTGGCACCACGGGCGAGAGCCCGACGCTGTCGCACACCGAGCACGGGCAGGTGGTCGAATGGTGCATCGACCAGGCCAAGGGCCGCGTCCCGGTCGTGGCCGGCGCGGGATCGAACTCCACCGCCGAAGCGGTAAGCCTGTCCAAGCACGCCGAGAAGGCCGGCGCCGCCGCCGTGCTGGTGGTCACGCCATACTACAACAAGCCCACCCAAGAGGGCCTGTACCAGCACTTCAAGGCGATCAACGACGCGATCGGCATTCCGATCATCATGTACAACATTCCGGGCCGCTCGATCGTCGATATCAACATCGACACCATGCAGCGCCTGTACGAGCTCAAGAACATCGCCGGCGTGAAGGACGCCACCGCCAACATGGCGCGCGTCTCGCAGCAGCGCGCCGCGATGGGCGACGACTTCAACCAGCTTTCGGGTGAGGACATCACCGCGCTCGGCTTCAACGCCCACGGCGGCCACGGCTGCATCTCGGTGACGTCGAACGTGGCGCCGCGGCTGTGCTCGGAGTTCCAGGCCGCGTGCCTGAAGGGCGACTACGCCGCCGCGCTGAAGCTGCAGGACAAGCTGACGCCGTTGCACATCAACCTGTTCTGCGAGACGAGCCCGGCACCGATCAAGTACGCCATGTCGCTGATCGGCAAGTGCAGCAACACGTTGCGGCTGCCGATGGTGCCGGCGAGCGACAAGGCGCAGGTTGCGGTGCGCGAAGCGATGGTGCACGCAGGCCTGATCAACTAGTTCTGCGCCGATAGCTTTCCCGCGTTCCGGCCGGTTCGGCCGGGACGCGCTACGATCGATTGCCGGATATGGCCCCCAAGCCCGAACCCAGATTCAAGATCATCGCCGACAACCGCAAGGCGCGGTTTCACTACGCCATCGGCGAGGTGTTCGAGGCAGGCGTCGCTCTCACCGGCAGCGAGGTGAAGTCGCTGCGCACCGGCAAGGCGAACATCGGCGAGTCCTACGCATCGACTCGAGACGGCGAGCTCTGGCTGCTCAACTCCAACATCTCCGAATACAAGCAGGCCGGCCGCTACAATCACGAGCCGAAGCGGCCGCGCAAGTTGTTGCTGCATAAGAGCCAGATCAACAAGCTGATCGGCGCGGTCGAGCGCGAGGGCATGACGGTCGTGCCGCTCAAGCTGTATTTCAACGACAAGGGCCGCGCCAAGATCGAGATCGCGCTCGCCAAGGGCAAGAAGCTGCACGACAAGCGCGAGACCGAAAAGAAGCGGGACTGGCAGCGCGAGAAGGGCCGCCTGATGCGGTTGAAGGGTTAGGCGATGAGCGAACGCATCATCGGAATGCTGATCTTCCCGCGGCTCACGCAGCTCGACATGACCGGGCCGTATGAGGTGCTGGCACGGCTGCCGAACACGATCGTGCATCTGGTTGCGCATACGCTCGATCCGGTGAAGACCGATCGCGGCATGATGATCGTGCCGACCATCGCCTACGCGAACTGCCCGCAGCTCGACATCGTGATGGTCCCGGGCGGCCCGGGCCAGCAGGACCTGATGGAAGACCAGGTCGTGCTTGCGTTCCTGCAGCAACAGGCGCGGGGCGCGAAGTACGTCACCTCCGTTTGCACCGGCTCGCTGGTGCTGGGCGCGGCCGGCCTGCTCAAGGGCAAGCGCGCCACCTGCCATTGGGCTGCGATCGATCATCTCGCGGCGCTGGGTGCCACACCGGTCAGTGAGCGCGTGGTGGTGGACGGCAATGTCGTGACCGGCGCGGGCGTTGCGTCCGGCATCGACTTCGCGCTCAAGCTTGCGGCAATTCTGGAAGGCGAGAAGGTCGCGCGCGAGATCCAGCTTCAGATCGAATACGATCCCGATCCGCCTTTCGACGGCGGTTCGCCGAAGACCGCTGCGGCGGACACGCTGGCGGCGTTGCGCAGCCGCGGCGCCGCGTTGAACGCGCAGCGCGGCGAGGCGGCGCGCCGGGCCGGCGCCAAACTTGGCATCGCGCAGAAATAGGATCAGCCATGCCGCTTCCGACCAAACTCGATCACTGCGTCATCCATGTCTCGGATTGGCAGCGTTCCAACGCGTTCTATCGCGATGTGATGGGCGCGGAGCTGGTGCAGCGCGAGGCCGGCTGGGCCTACCGGTTCGGCGACAAGCAGCTCAACGTGCACGGCGTCGGCGTGCGGCCGGCTGAAGTGGCGCGGCTGCCGGTGCAGCCCGGCAACAGCGATCTGTGCTTCGAGTGGCTGGGGCCGATCGAGGCGGCGATCGCGCACCTCAGGCGCCATCATGTTGCGATCGAAGCAGGGCCGATGCAGCGCTTCGGCGCCAAGGGCAACGGCACCAGCGTCTATTTCCGCGATCCTGACGGCTCGCTGATGGAATTCATCACCTACGGCGGCTGAGATGCGTCTGTTCTGGCTGATCGTTGCGAGTGTGCTGGCCTGGCCCGTATCGGCCGGCGCCGAGATCGATTGGCTGCTGTCGAAGAAGTACGGCAGGGGCTACCTGCAAGGCATGCCCAACGAATCGGAGGTCGATCTCGAGTTCTGGGCGCATTGCCGCGCCGATGGCCGGATCGACGTCGGCATGGCGGCCGAAGCCAATGTCGGCAAGGGAAAGGGCGAAGCGGTGGCGCTGACGCTCACCAGCGCGGGCCAGAGCGCCAAAGTGTCCGGCATCTCGCGCAAGAGCGAGAATTTCGAGATGACGTCTGGCGTCGAATTGCGCGCCACGGTTTCCCGCGACGACAAGCTGTTCGCCGTGCTGACAACCGGCAAGCCGGTCGCGGTGACCGGGCCGATCGAGCCGTTGCAATGGGATGTCAAAGGCCTCAAGGCCAAGGTGACCGCGCTCGTCGCGGGCTGCGGCAAGAAGAAGGGGTGAGGGCGTTCTGATGGCCAATGCCGCGCACAATCCGCTGATCCTTCCCGACAACTTGCCGGTGCCGCAGGACGACGGCGCGGCAAGCCATCTCAAAGGCATGCGGCTGCCCGATGTCGTGCTGGCCGCCACCAACGGGACGGCGGTCAACCTGTCGAAGCTCGACGGACGCAACGTCGTCTACGTCTATCCGCGCACCGGCAAGCCCGGACAGGATTTGCCGGCCGGATGGGACGGCATTCCCGGCGCGCGCGGCTGCACGCCGCAGTCGTGCTCATTCCGCGATCACGACGCGGAGATCAAATCGCTCGGGGTGAAGCGGCTGTTCGGTCTTTCGACCCAGGATCTGGCGTATCAGCGCGAGGTCGTGGAGCGGCTGCATCTGCCGTTCCCGATCCTGTCGGACGCATCTCTGCTGCTCACGCGCGCGCTCAATCTGCCGACCTTCGGCGTCGATGGCATGACGCTGATCAAACGCATGGCGTGGGTGATCGACAATGGTGTGTTCACGCAGGTGTTCTATCCGGTGTTTCCGCCGGACCGGAGCGCGGCGGATGTGATCGCCTGGCTGAGGGGATGAGACCTCACCGCCGGTATCGTCATGGCCGGGCACAGCCGTCCGAAGGACGGCGTCGCTTCGCTCCGGGACAAGGCCGGGCATGACGGCGGAGGGAGCAGACTAGTCCTCCAGATAATCGCGTACCGCCGCAAACACCGAACGGAACATGTCCGGCGTCAGCACCCCGGTGTTCGTGTTGTAGCGCGAGCAATGATAGCTGCTGAACACCGCGAGCGGGCCGACCTGGGCCTGGCTGCCATGTTTGAACGCGGCATCCTTCAGCCTACTGCCGAGCGTCCGGACGGTCGTCTCGTGCGAGATGCGGCCGAGCGTCACGATCGCGCGCAGCCTCGGCATCTCTGCGATGGTGGGCGCGAGAAAATCGCGGCAGGTCTTGATTTCCAGCGGCGTCGGCTTGTTCTCCGGCGGCACGCAGCGCACGCCGTTGGTGATGCGGGCATCGACCAGCTTCAGGCTGTCGTCGGGCCGCGCCTCGAACGTGCCGCGCGCGAAGCCGTATTCCTTCAGCGTGGCGTAGAGCAGGTCGCCGGCATAGTCGCCGGTGAACGGACGGCCGGTGCGGTTGGCGCCCCGCACGCCCGGCGCCAGACCTATGATCAGCAATCGCGCATCGAGCGAGCCGAACGACGGCACCGGCGCGTTGAACCAGCTCGGTTCCTTCGCGCGCCATTCCTTGCGGAAGGCAACGAGGCGCGGGCAGCGGGGACAGTCGCGTCCGGGCTTGCCGGATGAAATGGGCATGGGGTTTCGGTTGGTCTTGTCGATCGCCGGATTGTGCCAGCGAAATGGATCAAGCTCCAGCGTTGCCGTGGAGCCCAACGGCGTTCCGGGATAGGCTGGAGCCATAAGCCGGAGCGCGGACATCCGGCCTTGGGAGGACGCCATGAGGCTCGGGATTCATCGTCGCATTCAGCTTGGCGCGCTCGCCGCCGTTGTGGCTGCCGGTGCAAGCGCGTGGCTCCCGGCGGGGGCTGCACTGGCGCAGCAGCAGCCGCGCGCGCTGCCGGCATTTGCGGTCGATGCGTCGTGGCCGAAGGTGCCCGACAAATACAAGCTCGGCGACGTTTCCAGCATCGCCATCGACGCGCAGGATAATGCCTACGTTCTGCATCGCCCGCGCACGCTCAAGCCGGAGGTGGCCGCGAGCGCGGCGCCGCCGGTCGTGGTGTTCGACTCCAATGGCAATTTCATCAAGGCGTGGGGCGGCCCGGGTTCGGGCTACGAATGGATCGAGCGCGAGCACGGCATCCACATCGACCACAGGGGCTTTGCCTGGATCGGCGGCAACCAGTGCCCGACCTCAGGGACCGCGGGCCTCAAGCTGGTGGCCGACGACCAGCTTCTCAAGTTCTCGCTCGACGGCAAGTTCGTCCTGCAGATCGGCAAGAGCAACCAGAGCAAGGGCGACGGCGACACCGCCAATGTGCATCGCGCGGCCGACGCCTGGGTGCGCGCCAGCGAGGTTTTCGTGGCCGACGGCTACGGCAATCACCGCGTCATCGTGTTCGATGCCGACACCGGCGCGTTCAAGCGGACCTGGGGCGCGTTCGGCAAGCCGCCCGGCGGCAAGGACAATTGCGCGGTCTCGCGGCTGACGGAGTACGCGCCGGGCGACGGCCTGCCGGATTTCAACGTGGCGCATTCGATCCGCGTGTCGAATGACGGCACGGTCTACCTCGCCGACCGCGAGAACCGGCGTGTGCAGATGTTCACCGCCGACGGCAAGTTCGTGAAGCAACTCCGCCGGACCGAGACGCCGTTCGCCGCCAATCTGGCGTTCTCGCCGGACCCCGAGCAGCAGTTTCTCTATGTCGGCGGCGGCAAGGCGATCGGCATCGTGGACCGCAAGACGCTCGAATTTCTGGGCTCGGTCCAGGTGCCGGGCCAGCTCGGAGGCGGGCACCACATCGCCACCGACTCCAAGGGCAACCTTTACATCGCACAGACCGGCGCGGGCATGCAGCGCCTGACGTTCCAGGGAATGTCGAACGCCGCGATGCGCTGACGCTCAGTCTTCGAAATCGTCGCCGCCGGCGCGCTGTGGGGCAGGGCTGCGCTGCAGGAACTGCGGCGTGTGCGCACGCTCGCCGCGCGGCTCACGCGGCTCCCGCATCGGATCGCGCGGCGCGCGCTCGGAAGGGTCGCGTCCAACCTTGCTCTGCAGTTCGGAAATGTCGAGGAAGACGTCGGCTTGCCGGCGTAGTTCGTCGGCCACCATGGGCGGCTGCGTGGTGATGGTCGACACCACCGTGACGCGGACGCCGCGGCGTTGCACGGCCTCGACCAGCGAGCGGAAGTCGCCGTCGCCCGAGAACAGCACCATGTGGTCGATGTTGGGCGCGAGCTCCATGGCGTCCACGGCGAGCTCGATGTCCATGTTGCCTTTGATCTTGCGGCGGCCGGTCTGGTCGACGAACTCCTTGGTCGCCTTGGTGACGACCGTGTAGCCGTTGTAATCGAGCCAATCGATCAGCGGCCGGATCGAGGAGTACTCCTGATCCTCGATCACGGCGGTGTAATAGAACGCGCGAAGAAGATTGCCGCGGGACTGAAATTCCCGCAGCAGGCGCTTGTAGTCGATATCGAAACCCAGCGATTTCGCGGTGGCGTAAAGGTTGGCGCCATCGATGAACAATGCGGTTTTTTCAACTGGTGCGGACATGATGCTTCCTGAACTGTTTCTCGTGATCGCCAATGCCTTGAACCCAGACCCTTGAACCCAAGCCTGGAACCCGGGGCCTGCAAGAACCGCCTGCAACCGCTCCCCCGGGCCACTGCCCGAAGTCCGGCCTGATCTTCATTTTATCGGGACCGAACGGCGCTCCGCCTCAAACAGGCAGGCCAATACCGCCACGACCACCCGACGTAAAAAATGATAAATCCCAATAGCCTAGGTTTGTTCCGGATGGGGTAACAAAGGCGGAAAGCCCCGCCAAGGGCCAATTTTGCGGGCTTGCGCTTTATGCATTCCAGGGCTACTTAGGCCGCAACCTCAAGACAACGTACCGTTGCAGGAGCGCCCATGGCCCGCGTTACCGTCGAAGATTGCATCGATAAGGTCGATAATCGCTTCGATCTCGTGCTGCTGGCCAGCCATCGCGCCCGCATGATTTCGTCGGGCGGTCCGATCACCATCGAGCGCGACAACGACAAGAACCCGGTGGTGGCCCTGCGCGAGATCGCCGACGAGACGGTTTCGCCGGAGGACCTGAAGGAAGACCTGATCCATTCGCTGCAGAAGTACGTCGAGGTCGACGAACCGGAGTCCGACTCGGTGCCGCTGATCGCGGGTTCGGGCGGCTCGGTCGATGCCGACGACACCGATGTCGCGGTCGAGCACATGAGCGAGGAAGAGCTGCTCAAGGGCCTGGAAGGGCTCGCCCCCCCGGAGGAGCAGCCGGAGCCCGACGAGGAGTAGGAGCCGGGCCGGAAGATCGGCAGAACACGGGCCAGTACTGGCCCGGAAGAGGCCGAGGAACAACCGCGAGGAACATAAGGCCCGGCATGCCGGGCCTTATCCATTTCGTGAACCATTTCCTGGTGCTTCCTTGCGACGGCATCGTATCCGCATGATATCTTGAGGTTATGGCCCGTTCGACGACCGACCTGCCACGCATGCAGAATCCGGCGCGCAGCCGCGTGCCGCTCAAGCGCGGCCTCAATGTCCTGTCACAAGCCATGGGAAAGACGGAGAAATCTCCGATACCCATGATGCGGCAGTACGAGCTGGTCGAACGCGTCCGCCGCTACAATCCCGACACGGACGAAGCGCTCCTCAACCGCGCGTATGTCTACGCCATGAAGGCGCACGGCGAGCAGAAGCGCGCGTCGGGCGACCCGTACTTCTCGCATCCGCTTGAAGTCGCAGCGATTTTGACCGACCTGAAGGTCGATGACGCGACCATCGCGGCAGCCCTGTTGCACGACACGATTGAGGATACGCCGACCACAAGAGCTGAGATCGATCAGATATTTGGCCCCGATATCGGTCACCTGGTCGAAGGACTGACCAAGCTCAAAAAGCTCGACCTGGTTTCGCGCGAAGCCAAGCAGGCGGAGAACCTCCGCAAACTTCTTCTGGCCATTGCCGACGATGTTCGGGTTCTTCTGATCAAGCTCGCCGACCGCCTGCACAACATGCGGACGCTGCATCACATGCAGGCGGAGGGACGCCGCCGCATCGCCCAGGAAACCCTCGATATCTACGCGCCTCTCGCCGGCCGCATGGGCATGCACGGCGTGCGTGAGGAAATGGAGGACCTGGCGTTCCGCGAACTCTATCCCGAGGCCCACCATGTCATCAGTGGCCGCCTCAACGCGCTGGCGGAGCGTAGCAAGGAACTGATCGAGGAGATCGAGCAGCAGCTAACGCGCAGGTTGGCCGATTCCGGCATCGCCGCCGAGGTCGACGGCCGCTGCAAGCGCGCCCATTCGATCTGGCGCAAGATGGAACGCAAGTCGGTCGCGTTCGAGCAACTATCGGACATTTTCGGCTTCCGGGTCATCGTCAAGACGCTGCCGGAGTGCTACCGCGCGCTCGGCGTGGTCCACACGACTTGGCCTGTCGTGCCAGGCCGCTTCAAGGACTACATCTCGACGCCCAAACAGAACGACTACCGTTCGATCCACACGACCGTAATCGGCCCCGGCAAGCAGCGCGTGGAGCTGCAGTTCCGCACCGAGGAGATGCACGAGATCGCGGAATACGGCATCGCCGCGCACGCGATTTACAAGGATGACGCGGGCTCACCGACGGAATTGCTGTCTCGCGAGTCCAACGCCTACGGCTGGTTGCGCCGGACCATCGAATTGCTTGCCGAAGGCTCCAATCCGGAAGAATTTCTCGAACACACCAAGCTCGAGCTGTTCCACGATCAGGTGTTCAGCTTCACCCCCAAAGGTAAGTTGATCGCGCTACCGCGGCGCGCGACTCCGATCGACTTCGCCTACGCGGTCCACACCGACGTTGGCAATCGCGCCGTGGGCTGCAAGATCAACGGCAAGATCTCGCCCCTGGTGTCGGAGCTCATCAACGGCGACGAGGTGGAAATCCTCACCTCCAAAGCTCAGAGCGCGCCGCCGGCGGCCTGGGAATCGATCGTGCTCACCGGTAAGGCACGGCTCGCAATCCGCAGGGCGACGCGCAGCGCCGTTCGCGTGCAGTATGCCGCGCTGGGCCGGCAGATCGTGCAACGCCTCTGCCAGCGGGCCAAGCGCGAATATTCGGACGAGAAGTTGCAGGGCGCCTTGCACCGGCTGGCGCGCAGTTCGATCGATGAGGTGTTCGCTGCGGTCGGCCGCGGCGAAATGCGGCCGTCCGACGTCGCACGCTCGATGTATCCCGATTACAAGGAAGAGCGCATTGCGGCCGTGCCGCCACCGAAGTCGGACGGCGGCTGGTTTGGCCTCAAGATGGGCAAGGCGCTGATGTTCAAGGTGCCGGCGGAAGGCGATGCTCAGCCGGCGGACAGAGGCGAGTCGATCCCAATCCGTGGCATCAACTCAGACTTGCCGGTGCGCTTCGCGCCGAATGGCGGCGCGGTGCCGGGCGACCGGATCGTCGGCATCGTAACGCCGGGCGAGGGGATCACCATCTATCCCATCCAGTCGCCCACGCTCAAAGAGTTCGAGGACCATCCGGAGCGCTGGCTCGACGTGCGCTGGGATATCGACGACCGCATCCCGCAGCGCTTCCCGGCGCGCATCGCTATCCAATCGGTGAATGAGCCCGGCACGCTTGCCCAGATCGCCCAGGTGATCGCCGAGCATGACGGCAACATCGACAATATTCGCATGGCCCGGCGGTCGCCGGACTTCACCGACTGCGTCATCGATCTCGAGGTTTACGACGTCAAGCATCTCAGCGCCATCATCGCGCAATTGCGGGCCAAGAAGGTGGTGGCCACCGCCGAACGGGTCAACAACTAGATCGTCAACGACCGGATTCATCGATACAGGACAACGACGTGCCGGCGATTCCTCATCTGCGACTAGGGGTCAACATCGACCACGTCGCCACCATCCGAAACGCCCGCGGCGGCCGTCATCCGGACCCGGTTCGCGCGGCCAAGCTCGCGATCGCGGCGGGTGCCGATGGCGTGACCGCGCACCTGCGTGAAGACCGGCGCCACATCAGCGATGACGACATTGCCCGCCTCAAAGCGGAGATCGCCAAGCCGCTCAACCTGGAGATGGCGGCAACCGCCGAGATGGTGGCGATCGCGTTGCGTACACATCCGAACGCGGCCTGCCTGGTTCCGGAGCGCCGCGCCGAACGCACCACCGAGGGCGGCCTGGACGTGGCCGGCGGCCGTGCCGATCTGGCGCCAAAGATTGGGGAGCTTCGAGGCGCAAACATCCGCGTGTCGCTGTTCATCGCGGCCGACCCGTCGCAGATCGAGGCGGCGGCTGCAGTCGGTGCGCCGGTGATCGAAATCCACACCGGAGCGTGGTGTCACGCGCTGGCCGACGGCAATGCTGGGCTCGCCGATTCAGAATGGCGCCGCATCCGCGAGGGTGTCCGCCTTGCCAAGAGCCTTGGGCTGGAGGTCCACGCAGGTCATGGCCTCGACTACGCGAGCGCCGAGACCATCGCCGCGTTGCCCGAGATCGTCGAACTCAACATCGGTCATTTTCTGGTCGGCGAGGCCGTGTTCGTCGGCCTCGACGAGACGATTAAGACGATGCGCCACGCGATGATGCGCGGCCGTGCGCGCGCGACCGCCGGAGAAAATCGCCCGTGATACTCGGCATCGGTTCCGACATCACCGACGTGCGGCGCATCGCCAAGGTGATCGAACGGCACGGAGACCGTTTCCTCGACCGCATCTTCACACCGGTGGAGCGCGCGCGCGCCGAGCGGCGGAGAAACAAAGTCGAGACCTATGCCAAGCGGTTTGCCGCCAAGGAGGCCTGCGCCAAGGCGCTTGGCACCGGCATCCGATCGGGGGTGTGGTGGCGCGACATGGGCGTGGTGAACCGCCCCGGCGGGCAGCCCACCATGCAACTCACAGGCGGGGCGCACCGAAGGCTCCAGGCCATTACGCCGCCGGGTCACGAAGCCCGAATCGATCTCACCATCTCCGACGAAGGTCCCATGGCGGTGGCTTATGTGATCATTTCAAGCGTGTCGCCCGCCGAGGGCGGCTCAGGGAACCTTTCCGGCGGCCGGCCAGAGTGAAAGAATAACCCACTGAAATAATGAATCTAATTCGGTGTCGTCGAAGTGACCATGTGGCTCCGGCGATTGATTGCGCGGTCCGGAACCAGCCGCTACAAGCACTCGGAACGTCCAAGGGAAATGAGGTCCATGAGCGTGGCCAGCAATGCGAAGCGCAAAGAAGGCGGTATTGGTGAATTCATCCGCCTGCTGATTCACGCCGGATTGATCGCTCTCGTTATCCGCACCTTCCTGTTTCAGCCCTTCAACATTCCATCCGGTTCGATGAAGGCGACGCTGCTGGTCGGCGACTACCTGTTTGTGTCGAAATTCTCATATGGCTACAGCTACTTCTCGCTGCCGCTGTCGCCTCCGCTGTTCACCGGCCGCTTCCTTGGCACGCCGCCTGAGCGTGGCGATATCGTGGTGTTCCGGCTGCCAAAGGAAGACTCGGTCGATTACATCAAGCGCGTGATCGGTCTTCCAAACGATCGAATCCAGATGATCCAGGGCGTGCTGCATATCAACGGCACGCCGGTGCAGCGCGAACGTGTCGAGGAGTTCGTCGATATCGACGAGGGCGGCCGCGCCACGCGCGTGCGGCAATGGCGCGAGACGCTGCCGAACGGCGTCTCCTACAAGACGCTTGAGCTCCCCTACAATCTGCAATCCGACAACACCGACGTCTATCAGGTGCCGCCCAACAACTATTTCATGATGGGCGACAACCGGCACAACTCCACCGACAGCCGATTCCCTCAGGTGGGCTTTGTGCCGTTCCAGAATCTCATCGGCCGGGCGCAGATCATCTTCTTCTCCGTGGCCGAGGGAGAGCGTGCCTGGGAGATCTGGCGCTGGCCGTGGACGGTGCGCTGGAATCGCCTGTTCTCGATTGTGCGATGAGCCGGTCGCTCAAACGCAAGAACGCCTCGCCACCGAGGCAACGAGCCCCAGAATCCGCCACCGCCGTTGAGCCGCGGGCCGCAAAGTCCGTGGCTCCGAAGCGCGCGCCGGCTGCGCGCAAGCGCGCAGCCGCGACCAGCGAGCTTGAGAAGACCATCGGGTATCGCTTCAAGGACGGGGAATTGCTGGTGCGTGCGTTGACGCACATCTCGGCGCTTGCCGGCGGCAGCCGGACTGGAAGCTACCAGCGGCTGGAGTTCCTGGGCGACCACGTTCTCGGCTTGGTCATTTCGGAAATGCTATTTCTGGCGTTTCCGCGCGGCGATGAAGGCGAGCTGTCGCGCCGCCTCGCGGACCTGGTGCGCCGCGATAGCTGCGCGGACGTGGCGCGCGCCATCAATCTGGGCGAGGCGCTGCGGCTCGGCGCTTCGGAATCCAACGCGGGCGGCCGCTCGCGAACCGCGATCCTTGCCGATGTCTGCGAGGCACTGGTCGGTGCGGTGTTCCTCGACGGCGGCTATGCGGAAGCCCACGCGCTGGTCGAGCGGCTGTGGGGCGAGCGCATGCGCGTGCCCACGCGGCCGTTGCGCGATCCAAAAACCATGCTGCAGGAATGGGCGCAGGCGCGCGGCCTTCCGACGCCGACCTACAAAGAGGTCGAGCGGATCGGTCCGCACCACAACCCGGAATTCCGAATTGCCGTAAGCTTGCCGCAGCGGGAGCCGGCCGAGGGGCGAGGGCGCTCCAAGCGCGTCGCCGAGCAGGCGGCCGCCGCCGCCATGCTTGAGCGCGAGGGCGTCAGCGTGGACAGAATCGATGGATGAGTTGGAGAAGACTGAGCAGGGCCCCAGGCGCTGCGGCTTTATCGCGCTGATCGGTGCGCCCAACGCAGGCAAGTCCACGCTGACCAACGCACTGACCGGTAGCAAGGTCGCGATCGTTACGCCGAAAGTGCAGACCACGCGGGCGCTGGTTCGCGGTATCGCATTAGCCGGCAACGCGCAGCTCATCCTGGTCGATACGCCCGGCATTTTCACGCCGAAGCGGCGGCTCGACCGCGCCATGGTAACCACCGCTTGGAGCGGGGCGCATGATGCCGACCTGGTGGCGGTCTTGATCGACGCCACGGCAGGGATCGACAGCGAAGCGGACGCAATTCTCAACAAGATCGGCGACATCAACAAGCCGAAGGTGCTGGTGCTGAACAAGGTCGACATTGCCGACAAGCCGAGGCTGCTGAAACTCGCGGAGAGCGCGAATGCGCGCGCCAAATTCTCCACAACCTTCATGATCTCGGCGATGACCGGCGACGGCGTGGACGATCTTCGCGATTGGCTCGCGGCTCATGTGCCGGAGGGGCCTTGGCACTATCCGGAAGACGAAGTCTCCGACGCGCCGCAGCGTCAGCTCGCCTCCGAGATCACTCGTGAAAAGCTTTATCTGAAGCTGCACCAAGAGTTGCCCTACCAATCGACGGTGGAGACCGAAGTCTGGACCGAGCGCAAGGACGGCTCGGTGCGGATCGAGCAGACGATCTACGTGGAGCGCGACAGCCAGAAGAAGATTGTGCTCGGCAAGGACGGCCGTTCGATCCGTGCGATTGGCTCGGCGTCGCGGCGCGAGCTTTCGGAAATCCTGGAAAGACCGGTCCACCTGTTCCTGTTTGTAAAGGTGCGTGAGCACTGGGGTGACGACCCCGAGCGCTATCGGGCGATGGGGCTGGAATATCCCAAGGAGTAAGCGTGGCGGCTGGCGCGTCGTGGCCGTCAGGCATTGAGGACTCGCGGCGGCGGGACTAGAAGAAGTTCATGGAGTGGACCGACGAAGGCATCGTGCTGGGCACCCGTCGCCACGGCGAAGCCAATGCCATTCTCGAGGTGATGACGCGTGAGCACGGTCGCCATCTGGGCATGGTGCGCGGCGGCTCGGCATCGCGGTTGAGGCCTGTGTTGCAGCCGGGCAACGAACTGCGCATGGTCTGGCGCGCGCGGCTCGACGAACATCTTGGCCACTACGCGGTCGAGCCGGTGAGGTTGCACGCGGCATCGATGCTGGCGGCCTCGCATGTGGTGTACGGCGTCACCCATCTGGCCGCGCTGTGCCGCCTGCTGCCGGAGCGGGATCCGCACCCGGAGGTTCATGAGTGGCTGTCGGAGGCGCTGCAGCGGCTCGACCTTCCGCTGGCCGCCGGCGCGGAAATGGTGCGTTTCGAGTTGAGGATGTTGGCCGAGCTGGGGTTCGGGCTCGATCTGACGAGTTGTGCGGCGACCGGCGACGATAGCGATCTCGGCTACGTATCGCCGAAGTCCGGCCGGGCGGTGTCGCGCGGCGCGGGCAAACCCTGGCACGACCGGCTGCTGCGGCTGCCGTCGTTCGTGATGGGCGAACTGCCGCTGGATGCAAGTATTCCATCGGCCGACGAACTTGCCGACGGCTTTGCGCTGACCGGATTTTTCCTGGCGCGATATGTGCTGGAGCCGCGTGGCCTTGCCTTCGCGGATGCTCGCGAAGGTTTCGTCAGCGCCGTGCTCGGCAGGCGTGCCGGCGTACCTGCGGCTTAGTGGGTCGCTCGGTTAGCGCCGCACGCTGTAGCACCATGGGGTGCCGCAAGACATGATCACGCACTTGCGCTCGGTCTTGCCATCATCGGCCTTCGACGACGACGCGACGCTGACGTTCGCGCTGGTGGCTGGTCTGCTGACGGGGCGGTCTTTGGCAACGGCCGCGGGCATGCTGGCCCAGGCGAACCCAACGGCTGCGACGGCCGTCCACACGACGTTTCTCACGATACGCACTCCAAGTGCCCGGTCTTGCCTCCCGGACACCACGCGACGCCGCATTAACCCTAAAATGCCGCATCGGGCGGGCCGATGCAAGCGCGGCAACGCCGGTCCTGGCGTTTGCTAGAACCGGCGTTAGATCAATGGCTTAGATCGCCAAAATTACCAGCGGCGATAGTACCGGTAGGGCCGGTAAACGCGATATGGGCGATAGGCCCGATACGGGCGATAAACCCGGCGGTTCGGCACCCACGCGCAGACGCGACGGTTGTAACGCCAGCGGCAGACGTACGCGACGTTCTCGATCTCGTTGAGGTCGTTGAGGGCGTTGTCGATGGCGGCAGCCGTACCGACACCGATCGCGTTGGCCTGGGACGGCAGCATTGCGGTCGTCAGCATGATGGCGGCCGCAGCCGCCAGCGAAAGCAAGGTCTTCTTCATTGAGGGCGCTCTCCTTGGATTGAGGTCTTGGGCGCCCCTTCCCAACACCTGGGTTTCACTCCGGTTCCGGATTTGAACAGACATTGCCTGAATTTGTCATGGTCATGGCGTTCATCGCTTGTTCATGCCGCCGATGCGGGTTAACCGGGCCATCATGGGTAAGCGTCTGATTCCTCCCGAACCGTCTGACGTCCAGGACATCGCTCTGCGCGAAGCGCTGGAGGAGCGCTATCTCGCGTATGCGCTCTCCACGA
Source organism: Hyphomicrobiales bacterium (assembly GCA_021730985.1). GTDB lineage: Bacteria > Pseudomonadota > Alphaproteobacteria > Rhizobiales > Xanthobacteraceae > Z2-YC6860. The sequence continues at coordinate 20,428 of JAKFYI010000012.1, forward strand.
TCATGCACCGCGCGCTGCCGGACGCGCGCGACGGCCTCAAGCCGGTGCATCGCCGCGTGCTGTTCGCGATGCGGCAACTGCGACTCGATCCGGGCGCGGCGTTCAAGAAAAGCGCGCGCGTGGTCGGCGACGTTATCGGCAAATTCCATCCGCACGGCGACCAGTCGGTGTACGACGCACTGGTGAGGCTGGCGCAGGATTTCGCGCAGCGCTATCCGCTGATCGACGGGCAGGGCAACTTCGGCAACATCGACGGCGATAACCCGGCCGCGATGCGATACACGGAATCGCGCCTGACCGAAGTGGCGCGTCTGCTCATCGACGGCATCGACGAGGACGCCGTCGATTTCCGCCCGACTTACGACGGCAGCGAAAGCGAGCCGGTGGTGCTGCCGGGCGCGTTTCCCAATCTGCTGGCGAACGGCTCGCAAGGCATCGCGGTCGGCATGGCGACCGCGATCCCCCCGCACAACGCGCACGAGCTTTGCGACGCGGCGCTGTTCCTGATCGATAATCCCAACACCCGCTCGCGGACGCTGGTGAAAAACTATGTTCCGGGCCCGGACTTCCCGACCGGCGGCATTGTCGTCGATCCGCGCGAGGCGATCGAAGAGGCCTACATCACCGGCCGCGGCTCGTTCCGCGTTCGCGCGCGATGGAACACGGAAGAGACCGGCCGCGGCACCTACAACATTGTCGTCACCGAGATCCCGTGGCTGGTGCAGAAGACCCGGCTGATCGAAAAGCTGGCTGAGCTTTTCAACGAGAAGAAGCTGCCGCTGATCGCGGACTTTCGCGATGAGTCCACCGAGGACGTTCGCATCGTCATCGAACCGCGCGCGCGCACGGTCGATGCCGAACTGCTGATGGAGTCACTATTCAAGCTGACCGAGCTTGAAAGCCGCATCTCGTTGAACATGAATGTGCTGGTCAAAGGCAAGGTGCCCAAGGTGCTGGGCCTTGCCGAAGTGCTTCGCGAGTGGCTCGACCACCGCCGCGAGGTGCTGATCCGCCGCTCCAAGCATCGGCTGGCTGAGATCGAGCATCGCCTCGACGTGCTGGGCGGGCTTCTGATTGCCTACCTCAATCTCGACAAGGTCATCAAGATCATCCGCAACGAGGACGAGCCCAAGCCCGTCCTGATCAAGACCTTCAAACTCACCGACGTTCAGGCCGACGCCATTCTCAACATGCGGTTGCGCAACTTGCGCAAGCTGGAAGAGATGGAGATCAAGCGCGAGAACAAGAATCTCGGCGAGGAAAAGGCCGGCGTCGAGAAGCTGCTCCGCTCCGAGAAGGAGCAATGGAAGACGGTCGCCGGACAGATCAAGGAGGTCCGCGAGGCTTTCAGCAAGAAGACGCCGCTCGGCAAGCGCCGCACCGATTTTGCCGAAGCGCCGCAGCATGACGAAGCTGCTATCGAAGAGGCGATGGTGGTCCGCGAGCCGATCACCGTCGTGGTGTCCGAGAAGGGCTGGATCCGCGCATTGCGCGGCACAGTCACCGACCTTTCCGGCGTGACCTTCAAGTCTGACGACGGGCCGAAGTTTGCCTTCCCGGCCGAGACGACATCGAAGGTTCTGCTGTTTGCGACCAACGGGCGGTTCTACACCATCGAAGCGTCCAAGCTGCCCGGCGGGCGCGGTCACGGCGAACCGGTGCGCCTGTTCTGTGAGATCGAGCAGGACGGCGATCTCGTTGCGGCGTTCCGCTATGCCGGCGGCCGCAAGTTTCTGGTCGGCAGTTCGAGCGGACGCGGCTTCATCGTCAACGAGGATGACTGTCTCGCCAACACCCGCAAGGGCAAGCAGGTGCTCAACGTCAATGCGCCAGACGTCGCGCGTGTGGTTGCGCCGGTCGAAGGCGAACTCGCAGCCGCGGTCGGCGACAACCGCAAGCTCGTCATCTTCCCGCTCAACCAAGTGCCGGAAATGGCGCGGGGACGCGGCGTGCGGCTGCAGCGGCACAAGGATGGCGGGCTCTCCGACCTGACGACGTTCAAGGCCGACGAGGGACTGCGATGGATCGGCGAGGGTGGCCGCACCTCGAACCTTTCGATCAAGGAACTCGCGGCCTGGCGCGGCAATCGCGGCGACGCCGGACGCGTGCGGCCGGATCGCTTCCTGGCCAACCTGAAGTTCGGGCGTCCGCCGGAAAACGGCAAAGCGGGCGAAGGAAAATGAGCCGCTCCGCCATCTGACAAGTGGTTGCGGGACGCCAATACCCCAATGAAATCAACAAGATTTTGCTTGCGTCAGACTCTGAATTGCAATTGCAAATGATTCGCAACAGACTATATTGAATTGGTTCAACTGTGGAATTTGCAAATGCGTTTCGATTCGACGATGACGGCTTCACTTCGGCGCGCGGCTGCGTGCGCGCTGGCGATTGTCATGGTGGCGCTTTCGGTTGAGGTCGCCGGCGCGCAAAGCGCTGCTCGCAAGCCCTTTCGCGTCGTAACCACATTCACGGTCATCCAGGATATCGCGCAGAACGTGGCGGGCTCGGCGGCGGTGGTCGAGTCGATCACCAAGCCCGGCGCGGAAATTCATGACTACCAGCCGACGCCGCTCGACATTGTGCGCACTCAGGCCGCCGATCTCGTCCTCTGGAACGGCTTCAACCTCGAACGTTGGTTCGAAAAATTCTTCGAGAACGTCAAAAGCGTGCCGAGCGTGGTGGTGTCCGAAGGTATCGAACCGATGGGCATCTCTGATGGTCCCTATACCGGCAAGCCTAATCCGCATGCCTGGATGTCGCCCAACAATGCGCTGATCTATGTCGAGAACATCCGAAAGGCGCTGGTGAAGCATGATCCGGCCAACGCGGATGCCTACAACAAGAACGCCGCAGCCTATGCCGCGCAAATTCGCGCCATCGACGAGCCGCTGCGCAAGCGTATCGCCGCCATCCCGGAGCAGCAGCGCTGGCTTGTTTCGAGCGAAGGTGCGTTCAGCTATTTGATCCGCGACTACAAGATGCGCGAAGCCTATCTCTGGCCGATCAACGCGGACGAGCAGGGTACGCCGCAACAGGTGCGTAAGGTCATCGATCTTGTCCGCAAAAACAAAATCCCGGTCGTGTTCAGCGAGAGCACAATCTCCGACCGCGCCGCCAAGCAGGTCGCGCGGGAAACCGGCGCGCGTTACGGCGGTGTCCTGTACGTCGATTCATTGAGCGCCGCGAACGGACCGGTGCCTAACTATCTCGACCTGTTGAAGGTGACGGTTGAGACCATCGCCAAAGGCTTCGGCAAGTGAAGATGACGCCGCAGCCCGCACCCGCGGTCGCTGGCAAGCTTGCATCGCCCGGCGCGAGTATTTCGGTGCGAGGGCTCACCGTCACCTACAACAACGGGTTCACGGCGGTTCAGAACGCGTCGTTCGAGCTTGAGCCGGGGACGATTTGCGCGCTGGTCGGCGTCAACGGCAGCGGCAAATCGACCGTCTTCAAAGCCATCATGGGGTTTGTCCGGCCGGTGGCCGGAGACATTCGCCTGTGCGGCCTGCCGGTCTCCGAGGCCATCAAACGCAACGTCGTGGCCTACGTTCCCCAGAGCGAGGATATCGACTGGAATTTTCCCGTTCTGGTCGAGGACGTGGTGATGATGGGCCGCTATGGCCACATGAATTTTCTGCGCATGGCTTCGCGCGCGGACCATTACAAGGTCGATCAGGCGTTGGAACGCGTCGGCATGTCCGACCACCGCCTCCGCCAAATCGGCGAACTCAGCGGAGGCCAGAAGAAGCGGGTGTTCCTGGCGCGATCGCTGGCGCAGGAAGGCCGCATCATCCTGCTCGATGAGCCGTTTACCGGGGTGGACGTCAAGACCGAAACGGCAATCATTGCGCTGTTGCGCGAACTGCGCGCGTCGGGTCATCTGATGCTGATTTCAACGCACAATCTCGGCAGCGTCCCCGATTTCTGCGATCAGGTTGTGTTGATCAACCGCACGGTGCTGGCGGCGGGGCCGACCGCGGAGGTTTTCACCCAAGCCAACCTGGAGCGTGCCTTCGGCGGCGTGTTACGCCATTTCAATCTTGGCGGCGCGGCGTTGCACAGCGACGAAGACTCGCGGCGCTTGACCGTGCTTACCGACGACGAGCGGCCGCTGGTGATCTATGGCGATGAGCGGAAGGTCGAGGGGCCCGCGCCTGCCAATCCCAATTCGCCCAAGAGATCGTCATGATCTCCGAACTGCTGGTCCCTTTCAGTTACGAATACATGGCCAAGGCGATGTGGGTCAGCGCGCTTGTCGGTGGCGTTTGCGCTTTTCTTTCCGCCTATCTGATGCTGAAGGGCTGGTCGCTCATGGGCGACGCGCTGGCCCATTCAATTGTACCGGGTGTGGCAGGGGCCTACATTCTCGGCTTTCCATTCGCCGTTGGCGCATTTTTCTCCGGCATCCTGGCGTCCACGGCCATGACGTTCGTCAAACAGCACTCGCGGCTGCGAGAGGATGCGGTGATCGGGCTGGTTTTTACCTCGCTGTTCGCGCTCGGCTTGCTGATGGCGTCGATCTGGCCGACGTCCGTTAGCGTGCAGACGATCGTGCTCGGCAACATTCTCGCGATTCCAAACGAAGACGTGATCCAGGTTGCGGTCATTGCCGCGGTGTCGCTTGCCGTGCTGTCGCTGAAATGGAAAGACTTGATGGTCACGTTCTTCGACGAGAGTCACGCTCGCACCATCGGTTTGAATACCGGCGCGCTGAAAATCCTGTTCTTCACGTTGCTCAGCGCCTGCACCGTGGCGGCGCTGCAAACGGTCGGAGCCTGCCTCGTCATCGCCATGGTGGTGACGCCGGGTGCCACGGCCTATCTGCTGACGGACCGGTTCGGACGGCTGATTGTCATCAGCGTTGCGCTGGGTGCCAGCACGAGTTTCGCCGGCGCCTATATCAGCTATTTCCTCGATGGAGCGACCGGCGGCGTCATCGTCACGCTTCAAACGTTGCTGTTCCTCGCCGCATTTTTCTTTGCTCCGAAATATGGGCGAATTGCCTCGCGCCGCCGCCAAACAGCGATGGCGGAGGCTGCGCCGTGAACTCGCTGATCACATGGATCACGGTGCCGCTGAGTTATCCATTCATGCAGCGTGCGTTGATCGTTTCCGTGATGGTGGGGGCGGTCTGCGCGGTGTTGTCTTGCTATCTGGTGCTGAAGGGCTGGTCGCTGATGGGGGACGCGATCTCTCACGCGGTGCTGCCCGGAATTGTCATCGCCCATGTGCTCGCGTTGCCGCTGGCCATCGGCGCGTTCGTCGCGGGCCTGTGCTGCGCGTTGCTGACCGGCTATCTGAAGGATAACAGCCGCGTGAAGGAGGACACGGTCATGGGGATCGTGTTCTCCGGGATGTTCGGTTTTGGGCTGGTTATTTTTACTAAGGTCGATACGGATCAGCACCTCCTGCACATTCTCTTTGGCAACGTGCTGGGCGTGAGCGTTCGTGATCTCGCTGAAACCGCTATTATCGCGGGCGTTACGCTTCTGGTCGTTCTGGTTCGCCGGCGCGATCTTCTTCTCTATTGCTTCGATCCCAACCATGCCCGGGCCATTGGCCTTCCGGTCGGCGTGCTGCACTACAGCCTGTTAATCCTCCTGTCGTTGACCATTGTCGGATCGCTTAAGGCGGTCGGCATTATTCTAGTCGTCGCCATGCTGGTAGCGCCGGGCGCGATTGCCTATCTGCTGACGGACAGCTTCGGACGCATGCTTGTCATCGCGACCACGGTTGCGATTTGCTCAAGCGCGCTCGGCGTAATCCTGAGCTTCCATCTCGACGGCGCGACGGGGGCCTGTGTCGTCCTGATTCAAGCCTTCGTTTTTCTGATGGCTTTTCTATTCGCGCCCAAGCGAGGACTTGTTTGGGATTGGCGCAGCCGCAGGGCGGCGGCGCCAATAGGACCGGCGCAATAGCGGCGATCAGCTTTCGGTTCGAACCCAGGCGTCCGGTGTGAGCCGCTCCTGCGGCAGGAAGCGGCTTTTGTAGTCCATCTTGCGCGAGCCGCGCACCCAATAGCCCAGATAGACGTAAGCCAAGCCCATCCGCCGAGCGCGCTCGACGTGATCGAGGATCATGAAGGTGCCGAGCGAACGCATGCGCTCGTCGGGATCGAAGAACGAATAGACCATCGACAGGCCGTCGTTCAGCACATCGGTCAGGGCGACAGCCAGCAGCGGCCCCGCGCCGCGGCCGTTGATCGTGCTGTCGGGACCGCGCGTGCGGTATTCCACCAGCCGCGTCTTTACATGGCTGTCTTCGACCATCATGGCGTAATCGAGCACCGTCATGTCGGCCATGCCGCCGTCGCGGTGCCGGCTGTCGAGGTAGCCGCGGAACACGCCGTATTGTTCAGAGGTCGGCACCAGCGCGCGCATCTCGCCGATCACATCGGCATTGCGCTCGGCGACCCGCAGCATGCTGCGGGTCGGGCGAAATTCGTCGGCGATGACGCGCACCGAAACGCAGGCCCGGCAGGACTCGCAGGCCGGCCGGTATGCGATCGATTGGCTGCGGCGGAAGCCGCCGTGGGTGAGGAGATTGTTGAGACCCGGCGCCCGATCGCCGACCAGATGGGTAAAAACCTTGCGCTCCTCCTTGCCCGGCAGATAGGGGCAGGGCGAGGGTGCCGTCAGGTAGAACTGCGGCGTATCGCGCGAATGCTGGGTCACGTTTGCCTTCGGGCCCCCATGCAGACCGGCGCAACGGGTGCCGAGTCCTGCTGCGATGTTGCCCCGAAAACCGCCGGTGTGAAAGGGCCAAACCGCCGCGTGGCTGTTATGCGGACGGCCTGACGGAGTTCCGCAGCATGCTGGTCCGCTGCGCGTTGTTGATGAAGACGGTCCCGATCAGGATGTCATGCAGGCAGCGCCGGCGCTCGTTGAGCAAGGCCACGACTAGAACCAGCGGCGTGAACACCGAAACCGTGATCCAAAACACGATGGCGTGCACCGCGCCGAGCAGGGAGTAGGCCGGCGCGCCGTACCAGGTGCGCATTTCGATATCCATGGCGCGCATCCCGATGGTCGCCGAGTGCCGGCTGCCGAGAGTCACGCCGTAGTAGAACAGCGCCCAAAGCACCATGGCCGGAGTGAGCAGCGCGTAGAATACAAAGCCGAGACCGAACGTCACGATGCCGACCACGAAAATAAACATCGCCAGAAACACCACCGGCAGCGCCAGGATGATGAGGTCGATGATGAAAGCCACGAGGCGTCGCGCCAGCACGCCTTCGAACAATTCGGGATTTGCCGCGGGATCGTAGGCGTGCGGTTTGACTTCGACCGACAAGCCGATCCGTTTTGGTTCGCTGTCTGCCATGAATCGGTATCCGTTCAGCCATCACGGAAATGGACAATAAACCCACAGGTTGCAAGGGGCGCCGTGTCGCGTGGTGCCTTAAGTTTAGCGCCGGTCGCGGGGTCGCGGCCGGCGCCAAGCCGAAACAAATTGGCCGGTGGAACGCCTAGTTGGGCTGGATTCCGGCCTTTTTGACGATGGCTTCCCACTTGGTGAGTTCGGATTTGATGTAGTCGCCGAACTGCTGGCCGTTGAGCGGCTCGACGATGGCGCCCATCTCGGTCAGGCGCTTGCGGACGTCCGGCATCGCGAGGGTGTCGGCCAGCGCCTTCTCCAGCTTGGACCGGATGGCCGGCGGCGTGCCCGCGGGGGCCACCAGGCCGAACCAGTAGGAGGCCTCAAGCGGGAAACCGGACTCCTTCATGGTCGGCAGATCGGGCAGGATTTCCAGCCGCTTGCCCGCCGCCAGCGCCATTCCGGTCAGCTTGCCGCCTTTGATGTTCTGCAGCCCGATCACGGGGCTTAGGAACATGGTTTTGACGTGGCCGGCCAGCAGATCGACCAGGGCCGGAGCGCCGCCTCGATAGGGCACATGCTGGAGACTGACGTTCGCCGCACCGGCCAGCATCTCGCCTGCGAGATGGCTCGCGCTGCCCGGGCCGACCGAGCCGTAGGTGATTGCGGCCGGATCCTTCTTCGCGAGTTCGACCAGTTCCTTGACGTTCTTGGCCGGTACGCTTGGATGCGCGGCGAACACCAACGGCGTGTAGCCGACGAAGCCGATCGGCGCGAAATCCTTGATGCTGTCGTACGGAATGTTCTTGAACACCCACGGATTGAGCGCGTGGTTGTCGTTCAGCATCATCACCGTGTAGCCGTCCGGCTCGGCCCGGGCGACCGCTTGGGTCGCCAGCGTGCCGCCGGCGCCGGGACGCGCTTCGATGATAAACTGCTGACCGAGCAGGCCGGACATCTTCTCGGCAACGATGCGCGACACGGTGTCGAGCAGCCCGCCGACCGGGAAGGCGATGATGATTTTGACAGGGCGATTTGGATAGTCCTGGGCCGGCGCAGGCCCGGCCGACAGTCCGATCAGCGCCAATGCTGCCAGCGCGGGAGCGAGCAATCGTTTCATCACCTTCCTCCTCTTGCCGCACCTTTGGCGCGGCATATTGTTTGACGTGAACTATACAACTTTCGCGGCTTTGAGCTTTGCAATTGTCTCTCCGCTCATTCCGAATTCGCCGAGGATTTGTTCGCTGTGCTCACCCAACGCGGGCGGCGCGCGCATGGTGCCAGGACGCTCGCCGTCGATGAAGAGTGGCGGATTGACGCCCCAGACTTCGCCTTCGGTGGGATGCTGCACGCTATAGAACGTTTCCAGGTGCCGCACCTGATCGTCCTCCATCACCTCGCTGACGTTGTGGACAGGTGCATAGGGCACGTCCTGCGCCTCAAGCCGCTGCATCCACTCCATGCGCGGGCGCGTCGCGAACGTCTTGCCCAACTCGTCGCGCAGCAGGACGTAATTGTCGATCCGCTTCTCGCGCGTCGCAAAGTCGGGGTGCGTTCCGATGTCGGTCCGCTCCAGCGCAGTGAGCAGTCCCTCCCAGAACTTCAATTGCGATGACAGATGAATGGCGATCAGCCGGCCGTCCTGACAGCGGAATGCGTAGGATTGCGACGCGCTGACCCGGGTCAACGGGCCGACTGCGACGCCGTAGCGCTTGTGGTTGACGAATGCGTCCGGCGCGAACGCGATGGTCGCCTCAAGCATGCTGGTTTCGATGCGCCGGCCCTTGCCGGTGCGTTCGCGCTCGTGCAGGGCGCCGAGAATGCCGTAAGCGCAATAGAAGCCGGTGATGTTGTCCGACAGTGTGGGGCCGCCAACCTGCGGCGACTGCGGATCGACGAACTGGCTCAACACGCCACTCAGCGATTGCGCCACGGCGTCGTACGACGGGCGGTTGGCATAGGGGCCATCGCGTCCGAAACCGGTGATCGAGGCGTGGATGAGCCTTGGATTGATTTCAGCCAGCACGGCATCGGAAAGACCGAGGCGGTCCAGCACACCGTGGCGGAAGTTGTCGATGAGGACGTCGGCCTGCTTCAGCATATCGAGCAGGATGTCCTTGCCCTGCACCGAGCGCAGATCGAGCGTGAGGCTGCGCTTGTTGCGGTTGTAGGCGATGAAATGTCCGCTGTAGAGCCCGCCGCGGAAATAGCGGAACGGGTCGCCCTTGTCGGGGTTCTCGACCTTGATTACGGACGCGCCGAGATCGGCCAGCAGCATGCCGGCGAGCGGCCCGGTGATCATCGTGGTCAGTTCGATGACTTTTACGCCGTCGAGAACGCCACCCATGTCATCCTGCCCCGGTCATCCTAATGCGCATCGGGCTTGAAGCCTGCGGGGGTCGTGCCGTCATAGCCGATGCTCTCTTCGGCCGCCTCCGACAGCAGAAAGCCGATCGGCCGCGCCTGTTCCTCGACCAGATGCGCGATCAGGCTCGCGGCGCGCGCCAGGATGGGCACGCCCTTGAGGCCGCCAATCGGAAAGCCTGCATCGAGCAGAACCGCCGGGATGGCGCCCGACACGTTGAGCACCAGCGGCCGTCCCATGATTTGCCGGATCGCGATTTCGGCGGCGCGAGCCGCCTCGGCGTGAGGTCCGGCGAGACCGGCTTCTTTCGCGACAGCGAGCAGGCGTCCGGCGCGGGGGTCTTCATCGGTATGCAGAGGGTGGCCGTAGCCCGGAAACGGCGTCTTGGTCGCGCGCAGTTCCTTGGCCAGAGTGTCGGCTGCCGTTGCGACGCCGCCGTCGGCCGAGCGTTCGATGATCCTGGCGAGAAACTTGCCTGCGTTCTCCGCGCTGCCGAGGATCACCGAGCCGCAACCGAGAATACCGGCGGCCACCGCGCCCTGCATGGCCTCGGGGCCGGCGGCGTAGGTCATGCGGGCTGCCTGCACGCTCGGCACCATGCCGTGCTCGGCGATTGCCACCAGGCAGGAATCCAGCACGCGGCATTGCGCCGGGGTGGCACGCTTGCCGGTCGTCAGCAGCCAGAAGTGCTCGGTGAGCGAAACCGAGCCGATCAGGTCCTTGCACAGGTCGTAGCCGCGCACCACGATCATCTCGGAATTCGAGGTCGAGATGGAGCTGGTGGGGTCTTTGTGCTTTCCGATCTTCACCCTGTGCCTCCGTGCGCCTAGTCTGCGACCGGGAATGTTTCACAGGCGGCTCTCGGATGGAAGCGGCGTGATGACCGGTGGTGGTTCAACATGAGCGTCACGCTGACCCATATCGAGGCGGCGCGTCGCGCGATCGCCGGACATGTTCTGCTCACGCCGATGTTGCCGGCGCCGAAGCTGTCCGCGCTGACCGGCGCCGAGGTCTTCGTCAAATACGAGAACCTCCAGGTCACCAATTCGTTCAAGGAGCGCGGCGCACGCTGCAAGCTTGCAGCACTCACGGCGGACGAACGAAGGCGCGGTGTCATCACAATGTCCGCGGGCAACCACGCGCAAGCCGTTGCCTATCATGCGGCAAGTCTTGCAATCCCGGCGAGTGTGGTGATGCCGGTGACGACGCCGTTCGTGAAGGTCGCGGCGACCCGATCGTACGGCGCCGAGGTCGTGCTGCACGGCGAGTCGATTTCGGATGCGCAGTCGCGCGCCGAAGAGATGTCGCGCGAGCGCAATCTGACCTGGGTGCATCCTTACGACGACGAACATGTGATCGCCGGGCAAGGCACCATCGCGCTTGAGATGCTGGAAGAGTTTGCAGCACTCGACGTCCTGGTGGTGCCGATTGGCGGCGGCGGGTTGATTGCCGGCATGGCCGTCGCCGCCAAGGCGATCAACCAGAAGATCGAGATCGTTGGCGCGGAGGCCGCGCTTTATCCGTCGTTCTGGAATGCGCTGCGGGGGAGCAACCTGCCGTTTGGTGCATCGACGCTCGCGGAAGGCATCGCCGTCAAGAACGTCGGAAAGCTGACGCTGCCGATCGTGCGCGACCTCGTCGCAGATATCGTGCTCGTGGATGAGCAGCACATCGAGCGTGCGGTGAATGCGTATCTCACGTTGCAGAAGACCATGGCGGAGGGAGCGGGGGCCGCGGGCCTTGCCGCCATGCTGGCGCAGCCGGAGCGTTTCGCGGGAAAGAAGGTCGGCCTGGTGCTGTGTGGTGGCAATATCGACCCACGCATTCTTGCTTCGATCATGGTGCGCGAGCTTGAGCGTGATGACCGGATCGTCTCATACCGTCTCACCATTCCGGATCGGCCGGGCGTGCTGGGGCAGATCGCGACGCTGTTGGGCCGGCTTGGCGCCAACATTCTCGAGGTGGATCACAAGCGACTGTTCCTCGACGTGCCGGCCAAGGGCGCGCGTCTCGACGTCACGGTGGAGACTCGCGACAGTGCGCACGGCGGCGAGATCATGCGTGCGCTCGCAGCCGAAGGCTACGCGCCCATACGGATCGACTCCGGCGGAGCGATGAACTAGCGGTCGGGCGAGGGCGGCGCGGGGCGCGCCCGAGGCAGTGGTACCGTTACGGTCCCGTCCGAGGCGGAGAATCTCGGCCTTGGCAATGGTACGGCAACCGGTTCGCCCGAGCGCGCGTCCGGCTCAGACAATGCAAGGCTTCGGGCTTGCCGCGGCGGCCCCGGCAAGGGAACGGAAGCCCAAACCGATGACGACGAAATCATTGGCGAGGCTGGTGTCGGCCAGGCTGGCGCCGCGCTCGCGGACGTGCTGCCGGTTGTTTCAGACGTGGCGGGTGTGGGAAGCGCTGTTCTGGGCGGCGCGGCATCGGCGAAAGGCGGAGCGGCCCGTTCTGCGATCGAGATCGTCGGCGGCATGACATAGGAGCGAAAGAACCAGCCCGCCGTACCCACCAACGCCAGGGCTGGCACGACAAGCGCAATAACCCACACCAGGCGCCGGGCGCGCGGCCGCTTCGTGCCGGTCATCTCGTCTACGTTCACGCTACGCTCCGTCCCCAGCGGATGAGCAAGGCTAGCGCCTTACGGCGCTTGCCGCCATGCCTTGACGCATTGGAACCTTCAGCGAGCCTTGAGCTTTTCGGCCATTCTGGGCGCGAAATAGGTCAGCACCCCGTCGGCGCCGGCCCGTTTGAAAGCGGACAGACTTTCGGCCATCGCCTTGTCGCCATCGATCCAGCCATTCTGTGCCGCAGCCATGATCATCGCGTATTCGCCGGAGACCTGGTAGGCGAAGGTCGGCATGCCGAAAGCATCCTTGATGCGCGTCAGAATGTCCAAGTAGGGCAGCCCGGGCTTCACCATGATCATGTCGGCGCCTTCGGCGATGTCGAGTTCTGCTTCGCGCAACGCTTCGTCGGAGTTGCCGAAATCCATCTGATAAGTGCGCTTGTCTCCGGAGAGCGTTGCCGACGAGCCGACCGCGTCACGGAACGGGCCGTAGAACGCGGATGCGTATTTCGCCGTGTAGGACATGATCTGCACGTCGAGGAGGTCTGCCTTGTCGAGGGCGCTTCGGATCGCGCCGACGCGTCCATCCATCATGTCGGACGGGGCGATGATATCGCAGCCCGCTTCGGCTTGAACGATCGCCTGCTTCACCAGGACCGCGACCGTTTCGTCGTTCAGAATGATGCCGTCACGCATCAGGCCGTCATGGCCGTGGCTGGTGTAGGGATCGAGCGCCACGTCGCAAAGCACCCCGATTTCCGGCACCTCTTTCTTGATGGCGCGGACTGCCTGGCACACCAAGTTGTCGGGATTGAGCGCCTCGCTGCCGTTCTCGTCGCGCAGCGAGGGATCCGTGTAGGGAAAAATTGCGATGCACGGGATGGTGAGCTTGGCCGCCCGCTCGGCGGCCCGTACGATGTCGTCCACCGTCAGACGATCGACGCCGGGCATCGATGCGACCGGCGCACTGCGGCCTTCGGAAACGAACAGCGGCCAAATCAGGTCGTCGGTGGACAGCACGCTTTCGCGAACCATGCGCCGCGCCCATTCGCTGCGGCGGTTGCGGCGCGGCCGCGTGGCGAGATCGAGCCGCTCTGCAGGCGTACCCTTGGCTTCGGCCGGTGCAAATCGCACGCGACTTTCCAGCGGCCGGCCGTATTTGATTGCCATGTCAAACTCCCTACCGGGTCATTTTACCCCGCCTTGATGGCTATCCGCCAGCACCGCGCCGTTGACGGGGCTGAAGGCGTTTCCTATCGGTCGAGACATGGATTTCGAATTGACCGAGGATCAGCGCGCCTTCCAGGCCACCGCCCGGCAATTCGCCAGGGAGGTGATGGCGCCGCAGGCCCGCAGTTGGGACGAGAACGAGACCTTCCCTGTCGAGGCGCTGCGGGCCGCCGCGGCGCTGGGCTTCGGCGGCATTTATGTGAAAGAGGAGGCTGGCGGCTCGGCGCTGAGCCGGCTCGACGGAACGATCATCTTCGAAGAACTGGCGCAGGGGTGCACTTCTACGGCCGCCTACATTTCGATCCACAACATGGTCGCGTGGATGATCGACGTGTTCGGCGGCCAAACCCCGCGCGACAAATTCCTGCCGAAGCTCTGCTCGATGGAGCATTTCGCGTCGTATTGCCTGACCGAGCCGGACTCGGGTTCGGATGCGGCGAGCCTCAAGACAACCGCCAAACGCGACGGCGATCACTACGTGCTCAACGGCGCGAAGGCTTTCATTTCCGGCGGCGGAGTTTCCGACGTCTACGCGTGCATGGTGCGAACCGGCGGGTCTGGACCGAAGGGCATCTCGTGCATCGTGGTGGAGAACGGCACGCCCGGGCTGTCGTTCGGCGCGCGGGAAAAAAAGCTCGGCTGGAAGTCGCAACCAACAACGATGGTGATGTTCGACAATTGCCGGGTTCCGGCCGTGAACCTGATTGGCAAGGAAGGCGACGGCTTCAGGATCGCGATGTCAGGATTGGATGGCGGCCGGCTCAACATCGCGGCGTGCTCGATTGGCGGCGCGCAGTTCTGCCTCGATCGCACAATTGCCTACACGCGCGAGCGCAAGCAGTTTGGGTCAAAGCTGTCGGATTTTCAGGCGCTTCGTTTCCGTATCGCGGATTACGCGACCGAACTGGAAGCAGCGCGCTTGATGGTGCGCCGCGCGGCCGTGGCCGTCGGTGGCGCTGAGCCCGCGGCCACAAGGCTCGCCGCGATGGCGAAGCGCTTTGGAACCGACATTGGCTTCGAGGTGGTGAACGGCTGTCTGCAATTGCACGGGGGCTACGGGTATCTGCGCGATCACCCGATCGAGCGCGTGTTGCGCGACGTGCGCGTGCACCAGATTCTCGAAGGGACCAACGAGGTGATGCGGCTTATCGTCAGCCGGGACATTCTCGATAACTAGGCCGCACGTTCGGCTTGGACTTGCCATTGGGTTTCAGCCAGCGCCTTTTGCACGTTTCGGTCCTGTTTTTCGTCGGTCATGGCAGGTCCACCCATTGGAGCGCATGACAACGCGCTCCGGCCCGGTTTGTTCATTGCGAGTTGATGGCGTTGCCACAAGCGGCGAGCCCCGATAGCTGTGTCGGGATGGCTACGAACGACCTGGATATTCAGTTCGAGCGGCGAGGCGCTGCGGGTCTTGTCACCCTCAACCGGCCTAAAGCGCTTAATGCCGTGACGCTCGGCATGGTGCGGGCGCTTGCGGCGCAGCTCCAGGCATGGTCGAGGGATCCGGCTGTGTCGAGGGTGGTTGTCTCGGCGGCGGGGGACCGCGCGTTCTCGGCGGGGGGCGATATTCGCGCGCTTTACGACCTGGGCCGGGCGGGCGCGCATTCGGAGATGCTGCCGTTCTGGCGCGAAGAATACACCCTCAATGCGTTCATTAAGCGGTATCCCAAGCCTTACGTATCGCTGATCGACGGCATCGTCATGGGGGGTGGGGTCGGCCTGTCCGTGCATGGCTCGCATCGTGTCGCTGGCGACCGTTACCTGTTTGCGATGCCGGAGGTCAGCATCGGATTTTTCCCTGACGTCGGGGCGACCTGGTTTCTGCCGCGGCTGCCGGGTGAACTCGGTGCCTATTGCGCGCTGACCGGCGAGCGGCTCAAGGCCTCCGATGGAGTGCTGGCAACCCTCGCCACCCACCGCGTGCCGTCGGCGCGAATGGCCGAACTTCGCGATGCGCTGTGCGGTGATGCCGAGGTGGATGCGTTGCTGGCGTCGTTTTCCGAGCCGGTTTTCGAAGGGCCCATTGCCGCGCACCGTAGAGCGATCGACCGGCTGTTTCGAGGTGAACGCGTCGAAGACATTCTAGCGCGGCTCGATGGCGAGACACGATCGGGCAGCGCGGATGCCGAATTCGCAAGTGCAACCGCGGCAACGATCCGTGCCAAGTCCCCCACCAGCTTGAAGCTCGCACTGGCCCAGGTCCGCGCCGGCAAGACGTTCTCATTCGATGCGTGCATGGCCGCGGAATTCCGCATAGTGTCACGCCTTATCCATGGCCATGATTTCTACGAAGGGGTGCGCGCCGTGATCGTCGATAAAGACAACGCGCCGCGCTGGCGGCCGGACGCGCTCGAAGCCGTGACGCAAGCCGACATCGACCGCCATTTCTCGCCGCTCACCGGCAGCGAGGAGCTGTTGCTGCCATGAGCGAACCCTATGCTTCCGATCCGGCGCGCACGCTGGAGCCGGTCCAAGCCGAGCCCGGCGATGTCGTCCAGCAAAGCCGCTGGACGTTCCGGCTGGTGATGTTCCTGCGCGTGATGGCCGGCCTGTCGATGGTGAAGGGCCTCTACCACTGGGCCGTGGTCTGCGGCATGACCGGGCTCGATGGCGGTTTCGAAGCGCAACCGCTGCCGTGGCAGACCGCTACGGTGTTCTTTGCCGTGATCGATCTGGTCGCGGCAGTCGGTTTGTGGCTCGCCGCTGCCTGGGGAGCCGTGGTGTGGTTGACGGCCTGCGTCTCGATGGCGGCGGTCGAGGTCATATTTCCGCAAGTCTATGGCGGGCGGATTGCGGCGGTGGTGTTCGAGTCGGTGCTGCTGGTCGGCTATTTGTTTCTTGCGATCCAGTCCGCCCGGGAACATCCTCAGTAAGGCGAAGAATTGATTGGGCGAAATCAAAGGGGAGCGGGATGCGTTGTTGTGGAAGTCTCCGCATGTGGGCCGTTGCCGGATTGGCGGCGATCGCGATTGTCGCGCCGGCTGCGGCGCAGGATTGGCCGACCAAGGCGGTTCGGATCATCGTGCCGTTTTCGCCTGGTAGCGCCGTCGATCTGGTCGGTCGCGCGGTGTTCGAACAAGTGTCCAAACAGACCGGGCAGAATTTCATCATTGAAAATAGGGGTGGTGGCGGCGGCGCGCCGGCCATCATTTCGGTGAAAACCGCGGACGCTGACGGCCACACCATCCTGGTGCATTCGAATTCGCTGATCACCACGCCCGCGATCCAGGCGATGACGTGGGATCCTCCGGCCGATTTTGCGGGCATCACCCCGCTCGGCAACGTGCCGCTCGTTCTGGTGATTGCGCCGGAGCGGAAAATCAAAACTCTGAAAGAACTGGTCGACCTGGCGAAGTCAAAGCCGGGCGCACTCAATTACGCCGCGGCCGGCATTGGCTCGCCGCCGCATCTTACAATGGAACGCTTCCGCAATGGTGCAGGCTTCACCGGCCAGTTGGTGCCATTCAAGGGCGCTCCCGAGGCACTGACTGAAATCATGGCGGGACGTGTCGATATGTACTTCAGCCCGCTCACGCCGGCGCTGCCGCTGATCCAGGCGGGCAAGCTGGTGCCGCTCGCCGTCAGCAGCACAAAACGCGCATCGGCGTTGCCCGACGTGCCGACCACCATCGAAGCCGGCTACCCGAACTCCGATTTTGAATTTTGGATCGGCGCCATGGTGGCCAAGCCAACGCCGCGTCCGATCGTCGCCAAAATGCACTCCGAGATTGTGAAGGCATTGGAGTCGCCCATCACCAAGGACCGCTTTTCTAAGATGGGCGTCGATCACTTGATCCAGTCGACGGCCGACTTTGACGCGCGCATTGCGAGGGAAACGCCGATGGCTGTCGAGCTGGCCAAGGCGGCCGGCGTCGGGGTGCAAAAATAACAACGCTGTTCGGCCAGGGAGGGATCGCATGGCGCGGATCGGGTTCATCGGGCTCGGCAACATGGGCCTGCCCATGGCGCAGAACCTCATCAAGGCCGGACACTCCGTCGTGGGCTTGGACGTGACCAGCGCCCAGGTCGATAAGTTCGTTGCGGCCGGCGGGACGGCGGCTGCGACGGTGAAGGAGGTGGCTTCTGCCTCCGATGTCGTGGTCACCATGTTGCCGGCCGGCGCGCAAGTGCGTGACATCTACCTCGGCAAGGGCGGGGTGATCGCCTCGGCAAACGCCGGCACATTGCTGATCGATTCATCGACCGTCGATGTCGAAACGGCACGCGCGGTTTCGGCAGCCGCCGCGGGCAGGGGGCTTGCCATGCTGGATGCGCCGGTCTCCGGCGGCGTGGGCGGCGCGCAGGCGGGGACGCTCACCTTCATGGTCGGAGGCGATGCCGCCGCATTCGAGCAGGCCAAGCCCGTGCTGGAAAAAATGGGCAAGACGATCGTTCACGCGGGCGGCCCGGGTAACGGACAGGCGGCCAAGATCTGCAACAACATGATCCTCGGCGTTTCCATGATCGCAGTGTCCGAGGCGTTCGTGCTTGCCGAGAAACTTGGTCTCGATGCCCAGAAGCTGTTCGATATTTCGTCGAAGTCCTCGGGCCAGTGCTGGTCGATGACGTCGTATTGCCCGGTTCCTGGCCTGGTCCCGGCGTCGCCGGCAAACCGCGACTATGAGGCCGGCTTCACCGCGGCGATGATGCTGAAGGATCTCAAACTTGCGCAGGATGCCGCCAAGGCATCGGGAGCGGCGACGCCGTTGGGTGCGGATGCCGCGACGCTCTATCAGCGCTACGTTGATAGCGGCGAAGCCGGACGGGATTTCTCCGGCATTATCGCCCAGGTCCGCCGCGACAAGTAGCGGAACCAAACCACGCGGTCGCGCGTCGTTGCCGCGCCGCCGTCGGGCCGCAAAGTCCCCTGCGAGAAATGCCCGTTGCGTGGCAAGGACGTGCTGCGGGATTTCACGGCCAAGGAGCTTCCCTTCGTTGCGGAGTTCAAACCCGGCGAATTGAACGTACAAGCCGGCACCAATGTTCTTTTGCAAGGCACCAACAGCGCGCATCTCTACACGGTGCTTTCAGGCTATGAGCAGCCGAAGCAACGCACTCGGCGGCCGTTCATCTAAGCGGCAATTGCAGTGCAAAGAGGCGAGGGGGCTTGGGCCGTTCAAATCGGCACACATTCCGGTGCCGCAGGGTAAACTCAGGGTAAAACACCATCCAATATTGGCGCAACACAGACGATTTACTATCGCGAATAAACCTAATCTTTATTCTACAATTTAAGCCGATCTTCAAACGCCATCCCTATGGTGACGCCATCGACGGGGAAAACAGGGCCTCGTTCGTAACGATAAAACACGGGAAGGCGTCATCATGAAGACCGTTGCCAAAACGGTCGAGCCCGCCGAACGTCAGGCGAAGTTCGATCACATCCGGCCGCTCTATCTCGATGCCTTGACGCTGGTTGAGCGGCTTCATCGGCGCTTGCTGGATGTCATCAAGGACGAGTTCGACCGCCGCGGCCGCTCCGATATCAATTCGGTGCAGGCACTGCTGCTCTACAACATCGGCGACAAGGAACTGACCGCCGGCGAACTGCGCACGCGCGGCTACTATCTCGGCTCCAACGTGTCCTACAATCTGAAGAAGTTGGTCGAGATGGGCTTCCTCGACCATCAGCGTTCGCGGGTGGATCGCCGTTCGGTGCGGATTAGGCTCACGGATTCAGGCCGCGATATCCGCGACATCGTGGAGCACCTTTACCAGAAGCACGTCCGCACGGTGGAGCAGGTCGGCGGCATCAGTGCCGACGAGTTCGCCACCCTGAATAAGTCGCTGCACCGGCTCGAGCGGTTCTGGACCGACCAGATTCTCTACCGGCTCTAAGGACGCAATTTCGCGGCTCCTCCTACCCATCTCCTTCGCCGCGTTCAGGCCCCCGGTCCTCACCAGCCGGGGGCCTTGTTTTTGGGAGATTTGTCACAAAATCGCCCCGTGCGACCCGTACCGGTGTCGCATGACGTTGATTTGATGAATTGGGCCTTGCCGGCCGTGTCGCATTGGATTTTGCTCGATCGGCAAGGATTCGGGGACCGGATGACCAACCGATCTGCATACCGCCTGAGCCGGCGGGCATTTCTGAGCACCGCTGCCGCGGCTGGAAGCGCGCTGAGCGCCCAGGCCGCGTTTGGACAGGATGCGCTGCTGCAATCCTTGATCGATCAGACCCAGCGCGGCGACTTCGGACAGGGCTTCGATTCCGCGTCGCGCACCATCGCCATGCCGAAGGCTTCGCTGCCCACGCTCTCGCCGGCTACGGTGGAGCACACCGGCCAGGCGATCGCGCACTACGAGGGCATCGTGTCCCGCGGCGGCTGGCGCGAGGTGCCCAAGCCCGATCGGCTGCGGCTTGGAGCGCGCAGTCCCAGCATCGTTGCGCTCCGGGAGCGCCTGACGCTGGCCGGCGACCTCGATCCCAACGCCGGCGTGTCCGATGTTTACGATTCCTACGTCGATGTCGCGGTGCGCCGCTTCCAGGCACGTCATGGCTTGGCAGTCGACGGCACCATTCGCGATCAGACGCTCAAAGCGCTCAACGTTCCGGCGCAGGTGAGGCTTGCGCAGTTGCGCACCAATGCGGTGCGGCTGCGCGCCATGAGCGGCAACCTCGGCCCGCGTTTCGTGGTCTGCAACATTCCGGCCGCGCACATCGAGGCGATCGAGAGCGGCGTCGCAGTCTCCCGTCACACCGCCGTGGTGGGAAAGCCCGACCGTGCGTCGCCCGACATCAACAGCCGGATTGTCGAGGTCAATTTTAATCCGTATTGGACGGTGCCGGTTTCCATCGTGCGGCGCGACCTGATCCCGAAGATGCAGGCGGAGCCTGACTATCTCGAAAAGAATCTGATCCGCATTCTGGATACGAAGGGCAACGAGCTCACGCCCTCGCAGATCAATTGGTATTCCGAAGAGGCGGTGAATTATCGCTTCAAGCAGGATCCCGGCGATCTCAATTCGATGGGAACGATCCGCATCAACTTTCCGAGCGCGCACGGTGTGTACATGCACGACACGCCGTCGAAGAATCTGTTCGGCGAGGATTTCCGCTTCCACTCCTCCGGCTGCGTGCGGGTGCAGAACGTGCGCGAACTGGTCAACTGGCTGCTGGTCGATACGCCGAACTGGTCTCGCAACGACATCGACCAGGTTATCAAGAGCGGCGAGCGCAAGGACGCCAAGGTGAACCGGCCAGTGCCGCTGTACTGGATCTATGTCACGGCGTGGGCGACGCCCGACGGCGTGGTGCAGTTCCGGGATGACATCTACAATCGCGACGGGCTCGGCCCGACGGCGGCGTCGCGCGGCTAGTCCAGCCGATCCCGCCGTGGCTTGGCTTTGCATCCTCGTATCGGGGCCTGAAGCGTCATGGCGGGCGAGGACCGTGAGGTCTACTTCGAGTTCACGGTTGTCGGGAATTCGGTGAAGGTCACCGCGATCGACAGCGCGACCGGGACCGAGGTTTCCACGATGGGACCGACAAGCGCATCGCAGGCCGACCTGCGCAGGCTTGCGCTTGCCAAGCTCAAGGCGCGGCTCGAGCGCGAGCAAGACCGATAAAACGGCCGATAACGCTAGATATTGCGGCCTGTGCGGAAAGCCACGCCAGCCTTGGCGATTTTAGGCCATTTGTGTTACGCCAAGGAACCCCTGGAGACGCCGATGTCAGCGAGTGAATCCTCCGCGAAAGGCCGCGCGGACAATGCCTTTACAGCCTCTTTGGACGAGGCCGATCCCGAGATTGCGGACGTGGTCCGGCGCGAGTTGGGCCGCCAGCGCGACGAGATCGAGCTGATTGCGTCGGAAAACATCGTCAGCCGTGCCGTGCTCGAGGCACAAGGTTCGGTGCTCACCAACAAGTATGCCGAAGGTCTTCCGGGGCGGCGCTACTACGGCGGCTGCCAGCACGTTGACGTTGCGGAAACGCTGGCGATCGAGCGGGTCAAGAAGCTGTTCGGCGCGGGCTTCGCCAATGTACAGCCGCACTCCGGCGCGCAGGCCAATGCGGCGGCATTCATGGCGCTGATGCAGCCCGGCGACACATTCATGGGCTTGAACCTCGCCGCCGGCGGCCATCTCACCCACGGCTCTCCGGTTAACATGTCCGGCAAGTGGTTCAAGGTGGTGCCTTATGGCGTGCGCCGCGACGATCATCGAATCGACATGGTGGAGGTCGCCAGGCTTGCGCAGGAGCACAAGCCCAAAGTCATCGTGGCCGGCGGTTCCGCTTATCCCCGCATCATCGATTTCCGCGCCTTCCGTGAGATCGCCGACAGCGTCGGCGCAAAACTGATGGTGGATATGGCGCACTTCGCAGGTCTGGTGGCCGGCGGCGTGCATCCGAGTCCGGTACCGCATGCGCATGTCGTAACCTCGACTACGCACAAAACCCTGCGCGGGCCGCGCGGCGGGTTCATCGTGACCAACGACGAGGAACTGGCGAAGAAGATCAACTCCGCGGTGTTTCCCGGCCAGCAGGGCGGGCCGCTGATGCACGTCATCGCCGCCAAGGCGGTGGCGTTCGGCGAGGCCTTGCAGCCGTCGTTCAAGACTTACGCGAAGAATGTCGCTGACAATGCGAAGGCGCTGGCCGAAGTCCTCAAGAACAAGGGCTTCGATATCGTGTCTGGCGGAACCGATACGCATCTGATGCTGGTCGATCTGCGGCCCAAGCGGCTGACCGGCAAGGTTGCGGACGCCGCGCTCGGCCGCGCTCACATCACCGTCAACAAGAACGGCATTCCGTTCGACCCCGAGAAGCCGACCGTGACCTCCGGCGTTCGCGTCGGCACACCGGCCGGCACGTCGCGCGGCTTCGGCATCGCTGAATTCCGTCACGTTGGCGAGCTGATCGCCGAGGTGCTCGACCCATTGTCGCAGAAGGGTGTTGAGGACGACGCTGCGGCGGAAGCCGCGGTGCGTGACAAGGTGAAGCGTCTGATTTCCCGGTTTCCGATCTATCCGAACTGAGCACATTGGTAGGCACGATCCGGTCCGGGACCGGGCGCTCAGGTTTGGCAATCGTGCTCTGAAGGGCAACGCATGCGCTGTCCAAGCTGTGGTTCGCTCGATACCCAGGTGAAGGATTCGCGTCCGACCGAGGATTCGGCGGCGATCCGCCGCCGCCGCGTGTGTCTGACCTGCAACTTCCGCTTCACAACGTTCGAGCGGGTGCAGTTGCGAGAACTGGTGGTGATCAAGCGCAACGGCCGCCGGGTGCCGTTTGATCGCGACAAGCTGATGCGATCGATTTCGATCTCACTGCGCAAGCGTCCGGTCGAGCCGGAGCGGATCGAGGAACTGGTGTCCAAGATCGTCCGCGAACTGGAGAGCCTGGGCGAGAGCGAGGTCTCCTCGGAGACCGTCGGCGAGACGGTCATGGAGCAGTTGCGTTTGCTGGATGACGTCGCCTATGTGCGGTTTGCTTCGGTTTACCGCAATTTCCGCGAGCCGAAAGACTTTGAAAACGCGCTTGCGGAACTTTCCGGCGAAGACGACCCCAAACCCGCCGCGACGCGGAAATGAGCGGGGCACCGATGCCCGTTTCCGGTGAGGCGGCAGCATCTAAACCAGCGGCCGATCCCGCCACCGACGAACGGTTCATGCAACTTGCGCTGGCGCTCGGCAGGCGCGGTCTCGGCAACACTTGGCCCAATCCCGCGGTCGGCGCGATTGTCGTCAAAGATGGCATTATCCTCGGAAGGGGCTGGACGCAGCCCGGCGGCCGGCCTCACGCTGAGACCGAAGCGCTTAAACAGGCGGGGCGCGCCGCACGAGGCGCAACTCTGTATGCGACGCTCGAGCCTTGCTCGCATCACGGCAAGACATCGCCCTGCACCGACGCCATCATCCGGGCGGGCATCGTTCGTGTTGTTTCCGCGCTCGACGATCCCAATCCGGAGGTGGCGGGGCAGGGCCTTGCCAAGCTGCGCGAACGCGGGATCGTGGTCGAAAGCGGGCCGGGAGCCGAGGCGGCGCGCCGTGCCCATGTCGGTCACATCACCCGCATGACGGCGAAACGGCCGCATGTGATGCTCAAGCTTGCCGTGTCCGCCGACGGCAAAGCCGGCGCGGCCGGACGCAGGCCGGTTGCCATCACCGGACCGGCGGCACGCGAGCGGGTTTTTCAAATGCGCGCGATGAGCGATGCGATCCTGGTGGGCATCGGGACGGTGCTCTCTGACGATCCGGCCCTAACCTGCCGACTGCCGGGCATGATGGGTCGCTCGCCGGTTCGCGTGTTGCTCGACGCGCGGTTGCGGGTGCCGTTGGCGACCGGTGTGGTGGCCACGGCCAACGAAACGCCGACCTGGATATTCGGGAGCGCCGGTGCGTCGGCCATGGCGGAACAGGTTCTCCGGACCAAGGGCGTCGAAGTCATTCGTGCCGAAGCAGATGAAGGACGGATTAATCTTCCGCAATTGCTCAAAGTGCTCGCCGAGCGCGGCATCACCCGTCTGATGGTGGAGGGCGGCCCCACCGTCGCTGCGGCCTTCGTGAAGGCCGGTCTGGTGGACGAGGCCGTGCTGTTCCGCGCACCGGCCCCGATCGGTCGCGATGGCATCGACGCTCTCGATAGATTGCCGCTGACCGCTTTGACGGACAAACTCCAGCTGGTCGAAACCGAAGCGGTCGGGTCCGATACGCTCGAACGCTACGAGCGGATGTGAACGATGTTCACCGGGATCACCACCGACATAGGCGATGTCATCGACGTCAAGCAGCAAGCCGAGGGACTGCGGCGGCTTCGGCTCGCCTGCTCTTATGAACGAAGTTCGATCGCGCTCGGCGCTTCGATCGCGTGTGCCGGAGTTTGCCTGACTGCGGTCGAGACAGGCACGCAGAGCGGCCGCACCTGGTTTGCTGTCGATGCCGCGGCGGAGACGCTGCGCCTGACCACGGCGGGCCGCTGGCAAGCCGGAACGCGGCTTAACCTTGAGCGCTCGCTCAAGGTCGGCGACGAACTTGGCGGCCACATCGTGGCCGGTCACGCTGACGGCATTGCAGAGCTTGCTGAGCGGCAGGATCTGCCCGACATGGCACGGCTGGTGTTCAAGGCGCCGGTTCTGTTGATGCGTTTCGTCGCGCAGAAGGGCTCGGTTGCGCTCGACGGCGTCTCGCTGACCGTCAACGAGGTCACCCGCGAGACGTTTTCCGTGCTCATCATCCCGCACACGCTCAAGGTCACAACCTTGGGCGCGGTCAAAACCGGCGATACAATCAACATCGAGATCGACCTGATGGCGCGCTATGCGGCGCGTTTGATGGAGACAAAGTAACGCCCCTTGTTCCAGGGCGGGGCGCTTGCTACTGACGCGGCTCAAGAGGAACATCATGGCCGCACCAAAAAGAAAAATCAGCAAACCTGCCAAACCGTCTGGCGCGCGCATTCTCGTGGTCGAAGCGCGCTTCTATGACGCCATTTCGGATGCGCTGCTGGCCGGTGCTTCGAAGGCGCTCGATGAAGGTCAGGCGAGCTGGGACAGCATTGTGGTTCCTGGCGCGCTGGAAATCGGCCCGGCCATCGCAATTGCCGTCGAGGCTGCGGCGAAGCAGAAGAAGCCCTATGACGGCGCCGTGGCTCTGGGTTGCGTGATCCAGGGCCAGACCTTCCATTTCGACATCGTTTCGATGCAGTCGGCGCGCGCGCTGATCGACTACTCCGTCGCGCATTGCTTTCCGATTGGGAACGGGATTCTGACGGTGGACACCGAGGAGCAGGCCTGGGCCCGGGCGCGGCTGACCGAAGGCGACAAGGGTGGCGACGCGGTTCGCGCGGCGCTCGCGCTGATCGAGATCAAACGCCAGCGCGCCAAACGGTAGGGCATGGCCAAGCCCGCACCACCCAATCTGGATCGCCGTGCCAACAAGCGCGGTGCGGCGCGGCTGGCGGCGGTCCAGGCGCTCTATCAGATGGATATTGCCGGCACGCCGCTGCACGAAATCCTTGCTGAGTTTGAAAGCCACTGGATTGGCCGCGAGGTCGAAGGCGAGCAGTATCTTCCGGCGGAGGCCGCGTTCTTTCGCGAGATCGTCGGCGGCGTGGTGGCCGAGCAGCGCAAGCATGATCCGTTGATCGATGAGGCGCTGGCCAAGGGATGGCCGCTCAAGCGCATCGAAACCGTGCTGCGTGCGATCCTGCGCGCCGGCGCCTACGAGCTCGACAAGCGCAGCGACATTCCAGCCCGCGTCATCGTTTCGGAGTATGTCGATGTCGCGCATGCGTTCGTGGAAAAGGACGAAACCGGTATGATCAACGCCGTGCTCGACCAGATCGCGCGGCGATTGCGAGCATCCGAGTTCGATCGCGCCGCAGGGTGAACCGCCGTGGCCAAGAAGCCGCCGAATGCCATATCGAGCGAAGACCGGCTGATCGCCCGCCATTTCGTGCCGTTGGCAAGCCATGCCGGTGCGCTGAAGCTGACCGATGATGCCGCGATGTTCACTCCGCCGGCCGGCCACGATCTCGTGGTGACGGCTGACGCGATCGTCGGCGGTGTGCACTTTTTTCCTGACGATCCCGCTGATGCGATCGCGCGCAAGGCGTTGCGGGTCAACCTGTCCGACCTTGCTGCCAAGGGCGCCACGCCTGCGGGCTTTGTCGTTTCGCTCGCTCTGCCGAGGAGCGCGGGCGAACCCTGGCTGAAAAGGTTCGCGCGTGGCCTCGGTGCCGACGCTGAGCATTTCAGTTGCCCGCTGCTGGGTGGCGACACGGTGCGCACGCCGGGGCCGCTGATGGTGTCGGTCACGGCATTCGGTACGCTGCCGTCGGGTGCAATGGTACGGCGCGCAGGCGCCCGCGTCGGCGATCATGTGCTGGTGACGGGCACCATCGGGGACGCCGCACTCGGCTTGCGATTGCGCCAAGACCCGAAATCATCGCGGCGGTGGAATATCCCGGGTGCTGCACTCCGTCATCTTGAACGGCGCTATCTGTTGCCGGAGCCACGCAACGCGCTCGCGTTTGCGGTTCGAAAATACGCCACGGCGGCGATGGACGTCTCGGACGGTCTTGCCGGCGATCTCGGCAAGTTGTGCCGCGTGTCGGGCGTAGCCGCGATGCTGGATGTCGCGCGGGTGCCGTTATCGAGCTCCGCGAAGGCTGTGCTCAAGGCGGATGGCAAGCTCATCACGACGATCCTGTCCGGCGGCGACGACTACGAAATCGTCTGCACGGTCCGGCCCGCGCGGCTTGCGGCCTTCATGGCTGCGGGGCGTGCCGTGGGCGTGCCGGTGACCGACATCGGCCGGGTGGTCCGGGGGGCGGGCGCAAGTTTCTGCCAGCCGGATGGCAAGGTGTTGTCTTTCGCCCGCCCCTCATTCAGCCATTTTTGATGGCTGCGGCCGCGCTATACTGATCCGGCAAGGCAGGGGAAATTTCATGCACGACATGACGGCCAGGGTCGCGGCGATTTCGGGTCACAAGAGAAGTCCGAACTTTCTCAAAAATCAGCGCTGGTATCCGACGGTTTATGATCTGCGGCGCGGAGCGCAGCGGCGTCTGCCGCATTTCGCTTTCGAATACGGCGATGGCGGAGCGGGTGATGACACCGGCATCAAGCACAACTGGTCGGCGCTCGACGCGATCGAGATGGTCCCACGCTACGGCGCGACGCCGGAACTGCCCCCGGTCAAGGTGAAGCTGTTCGGCCGCGAGTACACCGCGCCGCTGGGCGTTGCCCCGATGGGCAGCCCGATCGTGGTGTGGCCCGGCGCCGACAAGCTGTTCGCCCGTGCCGCCCAGCACGCCGGCGTGCCTTATACGCTCGGCTGTGCCGGCGGCGCCACCATCGAGGAAATCGCCGAGATCGCGCCCGACGTGTTCTGGTTCCAGCTCTATCGCTTTGCCAAAAACGATCATGCGATCGGTTTCGATCTGGTCAAACGCGCGGATGCGGCCGGCGCACACGCCTTGATGCTCACGCTCGACGTTCCGGTTCGGACCATCCGCGCGCGCGAGGTCAAAGTCGGCGTGGGCGGCGGCGGTGCGTTCAAGGCCGACTGGCGCATGATGATGGGGATGGTGAAGTGCCCGTCCTGGGCCGTCGCGATGCTGCAGAATGGACAACCCAGGTTCGCCAACATCCAGCCCTACGCCGGCGCCAACGCGGGTCTCAACGACACCATCACCTTCGCCCGCAAGGAGATGGGCGGCGCGTTCTCCTGGGACGAGGTCGCGCGCTATCGCGACAAGTGGAAGCGTCCGCTGATCGTCAAGGGCATCCTGCATCCGGCTGACGCGGAGAAGGCAGTGTCGCTCGGCGTCGATGGCATCCTGGTGTCGAACCACGGCGGCCGTCAGATCGAGGCGCTGCCGGCGCCGATCGATTGCGTGCCGGCGGTGGTGAAGGCGGTCGGCACCAAGGCGACCGTGCTGTTCGATTCCGGCGTGCGCAGCGGCACCGACGTCGCCCGCGCGCTGGCGCTCGGCGCCAAGGCGGCACTGGCCGGCAAGACGTTTCTCTGGAGCGTCGGCGCGCTGGGCTCGGAAGGGCCGGGACATGCCATCGATCTGCTGATCGACGAGCTGCAATCGGCGCTCGGTCAGGTCGGCGCAAGGTCGCCGGACGAGGCGCGCAACGTCGTGCTGCGGCATCCTGGTGCCTACGATTTCGAGCGGAATCATCCCTGATCTGCGCTGACGGCTGTGGCGGGGTACCGGGCGGCCCGATAGAACGGGGCGCCTGCCGGGAACCCGCTCATGTCGGCGATCGCCGAGACTTCACCGCATTTGGTCGATGACCGTCTCGCCAAGCGCAACGCGATTGTGCTGGCGGTCGGGCAAGCGCTGGCCGGCGGCAACAATACCGTTGTTGTCGCGACCACCGGCATCATCGGGTCGATGCTCGCGCCCGATAAAAGCCTCGCGACCTTGCCGATCTCAGTGATGATGTGCGGCCTTTGGTTCGGCACGCTGCCGATGGGGCTGATGGCGCGAACGCTTGGCCGCCGCACCGCCCTGCAGATCGGCACCATGGTCGGAGCGCTCGCTGGCCTCGTCTGCTGCGTTGCGGTCCTGCAAGGATCGTTTGCACTTCTTTTGGTTGGCACCTTTGGCTGCGGATTCTATGCCGCGGGCCACATGACGTATCGCTTTGCTGCGACCGATACGGCGAGCGACGCCTACAAACCCATCGCGATCTCTTACGTGCTGGCGGGCGGCGTTCTGGCGGGCATCATCGGGCCTTCGGTCGTGATCTTCACCAAGGATATCTGGCAGCCGTATCTGTTCGCGGCGACATTCATTGCGCAATCGGTGCTGGCCGTGATGGCGGGCCTCGTATTGTCGCGGCTCAAGCTGCCGCCTCCGCTGACGCGCGAGGAGATCGACCGGGGCCGGCCGCTTTCTGAAATCGTGCGAAACCGCCAATTCGTCGTGGCGGTCTTTGTCGGAGTGTCGACCTACACGTTAATGAATCTGGTGATGACCTCTGCGCCGCTCGCGATGGTCGGCTGCGGACATTCCGTCACCGATGCCACGCTCGGCGTTCAGTGGCATGTGCTCGGCATGTACGCGCCGAGCTTCTTCACGGGATCGCTGATCGTGCGCTACGGCGTCAACCGGGTCGTCGCGCTGGGCCTTGCGCTGCTTTTCGTATCGGCCGTGGTCGGCATGGCTGGCCTGAGCGTTTCCCACTTCTGGATATCGCAGACCTTGCTGGGCGTTGGCTGGAATTTCGCATTCATCGGCGCGACCACTATCGTCGCGCGCAGCCACCGGCCGGAAGAGCGCAACAAGGTCCAATCGCTCAACGACTTCCTGATCTTCGGCACGATGACGATCGGCTCGTTCGCCTCCGGCTGGATCTTGGCGACACTGGGATGGGTCGCTGTCAATGCCGTGATGTTTCCGCCGATCTTGGCAGCGTCCGCCTTGCTGATCTGGCTGATGTTGCGGGAGCGCAAGCAACTGGCCTAGCCGGCGTCGCAGCCCTTGATCTTCCCAGTCAACTCGGTTTCGCTCTTCGGGCCGCGGACCTTCGCGATGTAGCGACCGCGATAGCGGTCCGTGTCCGCGCCCGCGTTCTTGGTCAACTCCGCGATGATCGCCAGGGTGATCGACACGTCGCCGACGTCCTCCGGATCGATGCCGATCCGAAGTTCCTTGCCGAAATTCCATTGCCCGGAAAGGTGTGCGGATACGATCTTGAATTCGACCTTGTCGAATTTGCCGCGGATCGCCTTCAGCGTGATGGTCCCGCCGATTAACTGGATCGAGCCGGCATTGCCGCTGCCCATGTTTCCGAGCAGTTCGAAGCTCAGATTGCCGTCCGACGCATCGCAGGTCAGGCTCGCGGTGGCGCCCGCTGGAGCCGCGAAAAGCATCCATGGCAGAGCCATCGCCAGGATGGGTCTTAATCGCTTCGGCACGGGGGTCTCCATGGAACCTTCATTTTTGGCGTCCTCGGATCGTTAGCACGGCATTCGCTGCCAAGACCGGGGAAATAAGGGCCAAATTGGCCTATTCACGTTGCGCCGGATGCCGGATTTTGGCTATATCCGCGCCACTTTAGGTCGAACCCGCCTGGGATTCGACGCTCATCAGCCGGGCAGGGGCGTTCTACCGGCACTCATCGATCGAGGGTTTTATGACAGCTTTGGGATTGATCATCGCGTGCGGGCTGCTCGCGATCGTTTACGGCATCTGGGCGACCTGGTCGGTCATGCAGTCCGACCCGGGCAACGCGCGGATGCAGGAAATCGCCGCCGCGGTGCGCGAGGGCGCGCAGGCCTATCTCAAGCGTCAATACACCACCATCGCCATCGTCGGCGTGGTGATCTTCTTCGCGTTGGGCTGGCTGCTGGGCTGGCTGGTCGCCATCGGCTTCCTGATCGGCGCGGTGCTCTCGGGCGCCGCGGGCTTCATCGGCATGAACGTGTCGGTGCGCGCCAACGTCCGCACCGCCCAGGCCGCCATCAGTTCGCTGGCCGGCGGTCTTGAACTCGCGTTCAAGGCGGGCGCCATCACCGGCATGTTCGTGGCCGGTCTCGCTCTGCTCGGCGTCACGGCGTACTACGCGATCCTCACCGGCCCGATGGGATATGCGCCAAACTCCCGCACCGTGATCGACGCGCTGGTGGCGCTCGGCTTCGGTGCTTCGCTGATCTCGATCTTCGCCCGTCTCGGCGGCGGTATCTTCACCAAGGGCGCGGACGTCGGCGGCGATCTCGTCGGCAAGGTCGAGGCTGGCATCCCGGAGGACGATCCGCGCAATCCGGCGACCATCGCCGACAACGTCGGCGACAATGTCGGCGATTGCGCCGGCATGGCGGCCGACCTGTTCGAAACCTATGCGGTGACCACGGTCGCCACCATGGTTCTCGCGGCAATCTTCTTCGTTGGCACCCCGCAGCTCACCAACATGATGCTGCTGCCGCTCGCGATCGGCGGCGTCTGCATCATTACGTCAGTGGCCGGCACGTTCTTCGTTAAGCTCGGCGCCAGCCAGTCGATCATGGGTGCGCTCTACAAGGGACTGATCGCAACCGCGATCCTGTCTCTGATCGGCATCGCCGGCGTCATCCACTGGCTGTTCGGCTTCGGCACGCCGCTGAAAACCACAGGCGGCGTCGAATTCACCAGCACCACGCTGTACTGGTGCGGACTTGTCGGTCTGGCGGTCACCGGCCTGATCATCTGGATCACCGAATACTACACCGGGACCGACTACCGCCCGGTCAAGTCGATCGCGCAGGCTTCGGTGACCGGTCACGGCACCAACGTCATCCAGGGCCTCGCTATCTCGATGGAGGCGACAGCGCTCCCCGCCATCGTCATCATCGCCGGCATTCTGGTGACCCACGCGCTGGCCGGCCTGTTCGGTATCGCCATCGCGGTCACGACCATGCTCGCATTGGCTGGCATGGTGGTCGCGCTCGACGCCTTTGGTCCGGTGACGGATAACGCCGGCGGCATCGCCGAAATGGCGGGCTTGCCGAAAGAGGTCCGCAAGTCGACCGACGCGCTCGACGCGGTCGGCAACACCACCAAGGCGGTGACCAAGGGCTACGCGATCGGTTCCGCGGGCCTTGGCGCACTGGTGCTGTTTGCCGCTTACAACGAAGACCTCAAATTCTTCATCGCCAACGCCGGCACCTACAAGTACTTCGCCGGCGTTACACTCGATTTCTCGCTGAACAATCCGTACGTTGTCGCGGGCCTGCTGTTCGGCGGTCTGCTGCCGTACCTGTTCGGAGCGATGGGCATGACCGCCGTCGGCCGTGCCGCAGGCGCGATCGTCGAGGAGGTGCGCCGGCAGTTCCGCGAGAAGCCGGGCATCATGAAGGGCACCGACAAGCCGGACTACGGCCGCGCGGTTGACCTGCTGACCAAGGCGGCGATCAAGGAAATGATTATTCCGTCGCTGCTTCCGGTGTTGTCGCCGATCGTCGTCTACTTCTTGATCTACTTCGTGGCGGGTGGCGGCGCAGCCGGCAAGTCGGCCGGCTTCTCCGCGGTCGGCGCCATGCTGCTCGGCGTCATCGTCACCGGCCTGTTCGTCGCGATCTCGATGACGTCAGGCGGCGGTGCCTGGGATAACGCGAAGAAATACATCGAGGACGGTCACCACGGCGGCAAGGGCTCCGACGCTCACAAGGCGGCCGTGACCGGCGATACGGTCGGCGATCCCTACAAGGACACTGCGGGTCCCGCGGTCAACCCGATGATTAAGATCACGAACATCGTGGCGCTCTTGTTGCTGGCAGTGCTCGCGCACTGAGGCAGCGCAACGCTCGAGCGGCCGGTCCCTAAAGGGCCGGCCGCCGTTAGAACTTGGCGACGTTCAGCAGATAGCCGAGATAGGACAGTTCCTGCCCGCCGGTCGGTGTCGTCCGGCTCACGAAATCGAACACCTTGCCGTCTTTCAGGCCATAGTTGGCCAGCCGTTCGACGCGGCGGGTCTTGTCGAAATAGACGGCCACCACGCGCTGGTCGGTGACGGTCTGCGGCAGGAAAGCGACGGACTGCACGCCGCGTTGCGAGATGTAATAG
The DNA here is from genome assembly GCA_021730985.1 of Hyphomicrobiales bacterium. Taxonomy (GTDB): domain Bacteria; phylum Pseudomonadota; class Alphaproteobacteria; order Rhizobiales; family Xanthobacteraceae; genus Z2-YC6860. Next base: position 52,918 of record JAKFYI010000012.1, read on the forward strand.
AAAACCTCGCCGCTGACGGTCGCGACCGTGGAAGGCGTGCCGAGCACAATCAAGACCTGCTCCTGGCTGGCGCCCATCGGCACCTGCTCTAGGGCGCCCTCGGGCAGCACATAGCCGCGCTGATACACTTGGCTGAATGACGTGCCGCTGCATCCGCCAAGCGCAAGCGCCGCTGCGGCGACGCAGGCAGCCAGCAGGAGGCTGCGACGTTTGCGATCGTCCGTTGGCGTGCTCGATCCAGTCATTTTCGCTTGCATCTGTCAGCTTGACCGGCGTACCCGATCCTGGTCCCGCAACGCTTGTCCCCGAACGGACCGACCCAAAGCCGATGATATCTCTTCCCTTTCGCCGGTTTGCACCGAACCCGACCATCGAGTCGGTCTATGGCATGATCGTGGCGCAAGCGCGATCCTCCGCATTCTATCGCGATTACGGAGTGCCGGACACGGTTGCGGGCCGTTTCGACATGATTGTGCTGCATCTCGTCCTGGTATTGCGGCGTCTGCGCGGCGTCAGCAACCTTGTAGACCCACTCGGTCAACAAATCTTTGACCGGTTCTGCCTCGACATGGATCACAACCTCCGGGAAATGGGGGTGGGTGACCTTGCCGTTCCCAAGCAGATGAAAGGCTTTGCCGAGGCTTACTATGGCCGGTCCGACGTGTATGAGGCGGCCCTGGCGAACACGGTTGATGGGGAACCGCTGGTCGCAGCGATTGCCCGCAATGTCTTTGGTCAAGCCGAGGTGACCCTCGGCGCGCGCCGTTTGGCTGCCTATATGCGTGAGGCTGCGCGGCAACTTGCCGGGCAGAATCCCGCAGGCGGAGACCTCCGGTTTCCCGACCCCAATCAGATTGCTGCAAGCCATGCGTAAACCGATTTCTCAGGATCCTAAATCCAACCGAGAACCGCACGGACAGGCCCGTCCGGTAGCGACTGTGGTGCCGCTCTGGAGTGTGCCGGTTCCCGTGGCGGATATCCCGGAGTCCGGCCGGCATATCGATCTGACCGCGGATCCTGCCACTTGCGAGGCCATCGCCCGAGCCGCTGGCGTGGTGAACTTGTCGGCCCTGCAGGCGGAGTTTGACTTGGCGCCGGTGGCGCGCGACGGCGTGCGCGTCCTTGGCAGGGTGACCGCGGCTGTTTTGCAAAATTGCGTCGTGACCCTGGAGCCGGTGACGGGCCAGATCGACGAACAGATCGACATGACATTCGTGCCGCCCGATGCCGGCGCGCCGCCTGAGGATGTGGCGTTGGGGCTCACCGAGGAAGACCCCCCGGAGGTGCTCGAAAATCGCGTGGTCGATCTGGGCGCCCTGGCCGCCGAGTTCGTGATCCTGGGAATCGATCCTTACCCGCGGAAGGCGGGATCGAATTTCGAAGCCCCAGCAGCGGACGAGGCGCCGGCCGCGAACCCGTTCGCCGCTTTGGCCGTCCTCAAGCCGGATTCTGCGAAATAGCCTGCCGAATGCGGGGGTACGCCCTGGTAGGCCAACAGCGGCAGCTGTGTTGCCTCTTTTGTGTTCGCCCGGCGGCGGCTATTGTCGCCCTTCACCCCGGTCACTTGCGAGGACCGAAATTTCGGCGCCAGAACCCCGCTGCCCGAGGCTGAATTGATGTCCCAGAAGGTCCGCATCGCGCTCGACGCCATGGGCGGCGATCATGGGCCATCGGTGGTTGTTCCTGGGGCTCAGATCGCGTTCAACCGCCACCCCGACACCGAATTCATCCTGTTTGGCGATCATGCCAAGGTCGCGCCGCTGCTGGAACGCCAGCCCGGCATCGCGGGCTCGCGCCTCGTGCATACCGATGTCGCCGTCCGGATGGATGACAAGCCGAGCCAGGCGCTGCGTCATGGCCGCTGGAAGTCCTCGATGTGGCTCGCGATCGACGCGGTGAAGCGGGGCGAGGCCGACGTGGCCATTTCCGCTGGCAACACCGGCGCGCTGATGGCGATGGCGAAATTCCACCTGCGAACCATGCCCGGCATCGACCGGCCGGCGATCGCTGCGATCTGGCCGACGCTGCGCGGCCGCTCCATCGTGCTGGATCTCGGCGCCACCATTGGCGCCGACGCCGCACAACTCGTGCAGCTTGCCGTGATGGGCGGCGCCATGGCGCGCACCCTGTTCAACATCGAGCGTCCGCGTGTGGGCCTGCTCAACATCGGCGTCGAGGAGGTCAAAGGCCTGGAGCCTGTGCGCGAGGCCGCCAAGATTTTGCGTGACGGGTCATTTGCCCATATCGACTATTCGGGATTTGTCGAAGGTGATGACATCGGAAAGGGCACGGTTGACGTGGTCGTGACGGAAGGTTTTTCAGGCAACATCGCGTTGAAGACTGCGGAGGGGACCGCGCGGCAGTTCGCCGGCTATCTCAAGAGCGCGATGTCGCAGTCGCTGCTCACCAAGATCGGCGCGTTGCTGGCGAGAGACGCGTTCCGGACCTTGCGGGACAAGATGGATCCGCGCCAATCCAACGGCGGTGTGTTCCTCGGCCTGAACGGCGTCGTCATCAAGAGCCACGGCGGCACCGATCCGGAAGGCTTCGCCGCCGCCATCGACGTGGGCTACGGCATGGTGCGCCATGAACTGCTGGGCAAGATCGGCCAGATGCTCAACCGGCACGCGCTTGAGACGTCCGCCGCGCGTGCCGTTGCAGGAGCCGCATCGTGAGCGTGTTGCGTTCGGTTGTGTTGGGATGCGGCAGCTACCTGCCGGCCCGCGTGGTCACAAACCACGAATTGGCCAAGGCCGTCGAAACCTCGGACGAATGGATCGTTCAGCGCACCGGTATCCATGAGCGGCGGATCGCGGCGACCGGCGAACTGACCTCCGACATGGCCGTCCACGCTGCAAAGGCAGCGCTTGCCGCGGCAAAAATCGAGGCGGATTCGATCGATCTGATCGTGCTCGCGACATCGACGCCGGACCAGACGTTTCCCGCCAGCGCCGTGTCGGTGCAAGCGCAACTGGGCATCCATCACGGCGCTGCGTTTGACCTTCAGGCGGTATGCTCAGGCTTCGTATTCGGCCTGGCGACCGCCGACAGCATGTTGCGGTCGGGCTCATTCAAGCGCGCGCTGGTGATCGGCTCGGAGACATTCTCTCGCATTCTCGATTGGAACGACCGCACCACCTGCGTCCTGTTCGGCGACGGCGCCGGAGCCGTGGTGCTCGATCTGCAGGAGCAGCCTGGAACGCGCGAGGACCGCGGGGTGCTGACCACGCACCTGCGCTCGGACGGGCGCCACAAGGGCAAGCTTTACGTGGATGGCGGCCCGTCCTCGACCCAGACGGTCGGTCATTTGCGCATGGAGGGCCGCGAGGTGTTCCGCCATGCGGTTTCGATGATCACCGACGTGGTGGTGGATGCCTTCAAGGCGACGGGCTATTCGGCGGCCGACATCGACTGGTTCGTTCCCCACCAGGCCAATCGGCGCATCATCGATGCGTCCGCGCACAAGCTCGGGATCGCGCCTGAGAAAATCGTGGCGACCGTTGACCGGCACGGCAACACCTCGGCAGCCTCGATTCCCCTGGCTCTCGCGGACGCCGTGGCTGACCGTCGCATCAAGCGCGGCGATTTGGTGCTGCTCGAAGCCATGGGCGGCGGTTTTACGTGGGGAGCGGCGCTGGTCCGCTGGTAGGCCCGGGGCGGCCAGCGGTGCGATCTGCCTCATGTAAGTCCGGGCCCTATTTCGCCCCTCGGACACGGCCGGGAATAGGCGCCGGTGCGCACAGCGTTGCCCCCAAACCCCGTTGACTTCGTGGTTCAAGCTAATATCCTTGAAAATTCAGAGGGATATGTCGCCAAGCGGGGCCGGCGATGTCGGGCAAGACCATCACACGCGCTGACCTTTGCGAGGCGGTCTACCAAAAGGTGGGCTTGTCACGCACGGAGTCGGCTGCGCTCGTCGAACTTGTGCTGCAAGAGGTCACCGACTGCCTTGAGCGTGGCGAAACCGTGAAGCTGTCCTCGTTCGGATCCTTCGTGGTGCGCAAGAAGGGCCAGCGGATCGGCCGCAATCCGAAGACCGGCAAGGAAGTGCCGATCTCGCCCCGTCGCGTGATGGTGTTCAAGCCTTCGGCGATCTTGAAGCAGCGCATCAACGGCATTGTTGTGCCTGACGAAAAAGAATAGTTGCCGGCGTCCCGCGTTTTCCGCGTTTCATCAGTCGATCTGGGAGAAACGGCCTTGGACAAGGCGCCTGACGCATTTCGCACCATCAGCGAGGTCGCCGAAGAACTCGACGTGCCGCAGCATGTGCTGCGCTTTTGGGAGAGCCGTTTCCCGCAGATCAAGCCGATGAAGCGCGCCGGCGGCCGCCGCTACTATCGGCCCGACGACGTCGATCTGCTGCGCGGCATCCGTCACTTGTTGTACGGCGAGGGCTACACCATCCGCGGCGTGCAGCGCATCCTGCGCGAGCAGGGGCCGAAATTCGTGCAAGCGGTCTGGCAGCCGGGGGCCGCTCAACCGGCGCCGGAGAGCGAGCCCGTTGAGCCGCAATTGCAGCCACAATCGTTGCCGCCGGACGAGGCGGCCCGCGCGCTGTTCGGCCTGTTGAAGTCGCCCGAGCGCGAGACCAGTGTTGAACCGGTAACGCAGTCACCACCGGCGTCCGCAGGCGCAGCGATTTCGCGCGACGATGCCAGACGCTTGCAAGCGGCTCTGCACGAATTGAGCGAATGCCGCAGGCTGATCGATGAGGCGCTGCGCGACGAGGCGGCCTGACGTGGGCCGAGGGGGAGTGGTCGGAGCGCCGAGATTTGAACTCGGGACCCCCAGTCCCCCAGACTGGTGCGCTAACCGGGCTGCGCTACGCTCCGACGTGGGGACGTTTACGACGCTGGACTGGGGCGTGCAAGGCCGGAGGAATGGCCCTGACGCTGGGCTCTTGCGGGAGACGCGCGCAGGACAGCGATCCGCGTTGCCGCGATCAAGCCCCACAGCACGCCCAACAGCAGGAACACATGACGCCAGTGATCGGTGTCGATGATGAAGCTCTCGAGCATCATGCCGGTGTAGGCGCAGTAAACGGCGATCATGGCCGGCTGCCACGGCGTCGCAACGAGCAAGTACCGCAGGCCGAATGTGAGCGTGAGCAGCACCAGCGTTGGGTAGGCGACGCCCGAGAGCCAGCCCCCGGACATGAAGGCGTTGAGGTAGGAGTTGTGCGGATCCTCCGGGAATATCTTGCTGAATTGCAGCGGCCCGATGCCGAACGGCACGTCCAATGCGAGCAACGCGCCCAGCGTGTGCCGGCCGAACCGTCCCATCTGGCCGACGTCATATTCCTGGTTGAGGCTCAATCGTTCCTTGAACAGGTTGGCAACGACATCGACCGAAAGCAGCGCCGACAGCAGCAACGCCATCGCGGCGATGCCTGCTGTCGCGATCAGCACGATACGCAATCGCTGGTTGGCCGATCGGGTGGTGAGAAACGTGAGCACCAGCATTAAGGCGCCGCTGAACGCGAGCAATCCCCACGCCGCGCGCGAGAACGACAGCAGAACTCCGACGGTAAACAGCCCGAGCAGGGCGATGCCGCGCACCGCCAGCGCAAGACGGCCGGCCACGACCATCTGAAGCGCGAGCATCGCAGGCAAGATCAGGAACGCGCCGAACACATTCGGATCCTTGAACGTGCCGCGCGCGCGATCGTACAGCAGAAATTCGGACAGACCGGGCAGCAGGCGGAAATAGGCGATGGTGCCGGCCAGGGCCGCGACCACGCCGGCCGCGACGCAGCCGCGCATCAGGGTGTCGAGCCGCGCCTGTGTGTTGGTGGTCAGCATTGCCGCGAAAAATACGGACGTCAGCGCCAGATACCAGGACGCCGCCAGCCAGATTAGGATGCTGCTCTGACCAAGCAATTCATTGGCTGAAGCGGTGTAGCCGACGTTGATGAGGATGAGCAGGACGATGAACGGCAGCAACGAGGCCTGCAGCGCCAGGCTGCTGAGCGCAAACACCAGCATCGCTGCAAGTGAGACGAGTTCGTAGGGACTGGGTTCGATGAAGACGAGGGCGCTCGACAATCCCGTGAGCCAGAGCAGCGCAAGGCGCAGTTTCTCCGCGCGCGCGGGCCGCTCCCCGGCACGAACGGAAGGCGCAGGCGCCAAATGGCGAGAGTTGGCCGTGCTGGCTTGCATCAATAGGCATTCTCAGCCTTGAGCAGTGCAAACGGGGTTCTGCCCAGGATGTAGAGATCGAACAGCACCGACCAGTTCTCGATGTAGTAGAGATCGTGCTCGACGCGGCGCTGGATTTTCTCGTGGGTGTCGGTCTCGCCGCGCCAGCCGTTGATCTGCGCCCAGCCGGTGATACCCGGCTTGACGCGGTGGCGGGCGAAATAGCCGTCCACCGCTTCGTCGTAGCGCTGCTCCTCGGCCTTGGCGTTGACCGCGTGAGGCCTCGGACCGACCAGCGAAAGGTTGCCCACGAACACGACGTTGAAGAGCTGCGGCAACTCGTCCAGGCTGGTCTTGCGGATGAAGCGGCCGACGCGGGTGACACGGGGATCGCCCTTGGTGACGAGCTTCGACGCGGTCGCGTCCGACTTGTCAGTATACATCGAGCGAAATTTGTAGACCTCGATCAACTCGTTGTTGAAGCCGTAGCGCTTCTGCTTGAACAGCACGGGGCCGCGGCTGTCGAGCTTGATGGCGATCGCGACCAGCGCCATGACCGGCGACAGCGCGATGAGCGCCAGCGTGCCGACGGTCTTGTCGAACAGCCACTTCATCACGACGTCCCAGTCCGTGATCGGCTGGTCGAGCACGTCGAGCACCGGGACGTTGCCGAGATAGGAGTACGAGCGCGGCCTGAAGTGAAGCTTGTTCGAATGCGCGGAGAGGCGGATATCGACCGGCAGCACCCAGAGCTTCTTCAGCATCTGCAAGATGCGTCCTTCGGCAGAGATCGGCAGCGAGAAGATCACCAGATCGACGCGTGTGCGGCGCGCGAATTCGACCAGATCGTTGACCGAGCCGAGTTTTCGCAATCCCGCGACCGATTGTGGCGCCCGATCGTCGCCGCGGTCGTCGAACAGGCCGACCACTCGGATATCGGAGTCGCGCTGCGCGGCGAGTGCGCAGGCGAGAGCTTCACCCAACGGACCGCCGCCGACAATCGCGGTGCGGCGCGCCAGCCGGCCCTCGCGGGTCCAGCGGCGCACCATCAGGAACAAGCCCTTGCGGAAAAGCAGCAGGGTCAAGAGACCGATGACATAGAAGCTGCCCAGCCAGACGCGAGAAAACTGGTCGCCGGCTTTGGCGAAGAACGAGATCCCGATTACCACCAGGAAAACCACGGACCAGGCGGAAGCGAGCCGAAAGTATTGTTTCTCGTGGCCGCGGAACGCCTGCACCTGGTAAATGTCGGCGATCTGGAACGCCAGCAGCGACAGCACGGCCATGCCGGCGATGGCCCCGAGGTAGTGCCACTCGAAGCCTTCGGTCGGGATCACGTAAGCGGCATAGATCGCAAGACCGACGAAGCCCACCAGGGCGAATTCGATGATGCGAACGCTGCCCGCCAGCACGATGGGAGAATAGGGCGCGGCAAGGCGCTCGCTTGCGGCGGCCTCCGCCGGCGCGGACAACTGGCGCGGTTCGGATGTCTGGTCCGCGGCCGGCGAAGGTGCCCCTGCCGCGTTCCGGATGCTGCGCATGTCAAATTGGGCCATGGACGTGCTCGCTGAAGGTGGAGGCACCATCGCCCGACACCTTTGGCTTGATTGGGTCGCCGCGGCGGAAAGTAGTTAAAGAAATTCAAAAATCCGTTAGTGCCATCGATGAAATTTGGCTCTGATGGCCTCGCCATAGGCCGTCAGGATGCCGTCGACCATGGCGTTCTGGGAAAACAGGTCGCGGACACGGTCCTGCAACCGGTTGGCGCTGGTTTGGGTCGCCGGGAGATTGTCGAGCGAAGACGCAATGGCAAAAGCAAGCGCCGAAGCATCGCCGGGCGCCACCAGCGGATGTTGGGGCTCGAATATCTCCGGAATGCCGCCCACTTTGGTGGCGACCATGGGAACGCGGGCGGCGGCGGCCTCTAGCACGATATAGGGCAGCGATTCCGCGCGGGAGGCGACGATCAGCAGGTGGCCGAAGCCGAACGCGTGCCGAGCAGGGTGATAGCCGGCGAAGCGAACCGAATTTGTCAGCCCGCGCTGCGTCACCAAATCACGGAAGGATTGCTCGTCTGGACCTTGGCCGACGATTGTCGCGCTGAGGGGACGGCCCTTTGCTGCGAGCGCGGCGATGGCCTCGATCAGGACGTCGATGCCTTTGATGTGGCGAAGTTCGCCGATGGCTACGAGGTCGGTGGCATCGGGGCTGGGCTCAACCGGGGTGAATTCACCGGCACCGACGCCGTTGTGGATGACGCGCACCAGGCTCGAAGGATTTCCGATAGCGGTTTCATAGGTTTGCTGGGCGAACTTACTTTCGAATAACAAGAGATCGGTGCGCCGCATAAGGAGGCGTTCGGCGGTCCCATAGATCAGGCCCTGCGGCGTCCAGGGGCCGTAATGCAGCGAGCCGCCATGCGGCGTGTAGGCGCGGATGTCGTTGGTGGATGCCAGCCGGGCGAAGGCGCCCCCTTTGGCGCCGTGGCCGTGCACGACATCGGGAATGGCCGCCGCGATGACCTTCGTGACATGGCGCACCGCGGCCAGATCGCCCAAACCGACCTGCCGCTGCATGGGAATGAGGCTTACGCCGAGCTTCAAGCGGCTTCGAATGGTGTCGAGCTTGGCTTGGGCCGGCGAATCCGGCGCGGGCTCAGCCGCGACAATGCCAACCTGATGGCCGCGCTCTGTCTGGCCCTGGGCAAGATCGAGAACGTGCCGGAACAGCCCGCCAACCGGCGCACGCAGCACATGCAGAATTTTGAGGGATGAGCTGTCGGCCATCGGCGATCGGGCGTGAGAGGGCTAGGCAGCACGCGGGCATAGGTTAAGCGCGATTAACACCCCGCCACGGTTAACAAAGTCTCTCACTCGTTGCGGCTGCGCATTGCGTCGCACCTTAACGGCACGGCAACCATAATCGTTTGAGATGGCCGTCGCGACGGAATCGTTTGCGCGTGTCACATGCGCGGCGGATTGCGAAGAGGGGTACACGAGTGGCAGCGATCTCCGACGGCGAGGCCAACCTTGGCAGCTTGGCCCGCGCGCTGTGGCGCAACAAACGCTCGATCATCGGGCCGTCGCTGATCGCGGCGGCGGCGGCGTTCATCGCCGTCAACCTGATGACGCCGAAATTCAAGTCGGAAGCCCGCGTGCTGTTCGAAGGCCGCGAGAACATCTTCCTGCGGCCCGAGGCCGACAAGACGATGATCGACCGCGGCGCGATCGACCAGGAGGCGCTGGCGAGTCAGGTCCAGCTCGTGCTGTCGCGCGAACTCGCCCGCGAAGTGATCAAGAAGCTCGATCTCGCCGAATTGCCCGAGTTCAACTCCGTGCCGGACGGCTTCTCGGTGATGACGATCCCGCGGATGCTCGGCTTGGTTCGTGACCCAGGCGCGATGTCGCAGGAGGAGCGGCTGCTCGGCGCGTACTTCGAGCGGCTCAACGTCTATGCGGTCGACAAATCCCGCGTCATCGTGATCGAATTCCAATCGGCCGATCCGGATTTCGCCGCGCGCGCGGCCAACACCGTGGCTGAGCGTTATCTCGTCATGCAGCAGGTCACCAAGCAGGACCAAGCCCGCTCCGCCGGGCAATGGCTGTCCGGCGAGATCGAAAAGCTTCGCGGCAAGGTGTCCGAGACCGAGGCCCGGGTTGAGGAGTTCCGCGGCAAGTCGAACATCTTCATGGGGGCTAACAATACGAGCCTGGCAGGCCAGCAGCTCAGCGAGCTCAACAGCCAGGTCTCGGCGGCGCGCGCGCAAAAGGCCGATGCAGAGACGCGAGCACGCCTGATCCGCGATCAGCTGCGCTCCGGCCAGTCGCTGGAATCCGCCGACGTCACCGCCTCCGAGCTGTTGCGGCGGCTCTCCGAGCAACGCGTCACATTGAGGGCGCAACTCGCCGAGCAGTCTTCCACGTTGCTGCCGCAGCATCCGCGCATCAAGGAATTGCGCGCCCAGATCGGCGATCTGGATCAGCAGATACGCTCCGAAGGCGAGCGGCTGGTGCGTTCGCTGGAGAACGATGCCAAGGTGGCGGGCGCCAGGGTCGAAACCCTCAACGCTTCGCTCGACCAGCTCAAGCGGCACGCCACGTCGACCAGCGACCAGGACGTGCAATTGCGTGCGCTGGAACGCGAAGCCAAGTCGCAGCGCGATTTGTTCGAATCCTATCTCGCCAAATTCCGCGAAGCCTCCGCGCGCGACAGCATCGCGGCGGCACCTGCGGATGCTCGCATCATTTCGCGGGCGGTCGTGTCCAACCTGCCGCATTCGCCAAAGAAGGTTCCCATCGTTCTGATCGCCGCGCTTGGCACGTTCTGCCTGAGCTCCGCCTTCGTCATCACCGGCGCATTGCTGGACGGTGAACCGTCCCGGAGCGCGCCCGTCGAATATGACACTGCGCCCGTCATCGTCGATCGCCGTGCAGCGGAACCTCGCGCGCCGGACGTCCGCAGCCGGGCGACGGATAAGGAACCTCCGCCATTGGTCGAGGCACCCGTTGCCTCTCGGGAAGCGGTTGCACCTGCGGCTGCTCCGGCCAAGCGGCCGGCCCTGGCACCGGTGGATGAGGCCGCAGCGGTATTGCGGCGCGCCGGCGAGGGCGGACGGCGCGTCGCGGTGATCGGCAGCGCGCGCGATGTCGGCACCACGCGCACCGCGATCGCGCTTGCTCGCGTTTTGGCCCGGCGGTCGCGCGTCGTGCTGGTCGATCTCGCATTCAATTCGCCCAACATCGACGTGTTCTCAAACGATCCGTCGGCGCCGGGCATCGCCGACCTGGCACGCGGCGCGGCCTCGTTCAGCGATGTCATCACGCGCGACAAGCACTCGCGCGTCCATCTGGTCGCGGCCGGTCATATCGAGGGGGATGCCACGGAGCTTCTGGAGTCCTACGTCCTGCTGTCCGCCGTCGATGCTTTGGGTCAGAGCTACGAGTACCTCGTCATCGACGCAGGATCGCAATCGGACATCGCCATCGGGCCGATCGCGCAGCTCGCGGCGCGGGCCGTGCTGGTCGCGGGCGAGGCTGCCGAGCAGCCCTCGGCCGATCTGCGCGATCAATTGCTCGCTTCGGGGTTTGCCGATGTCACGGTGCTGACCGGCCCGCCGCCACAACTCGATCATGCCGCCGGCAGTTCGGCGGCGGCCTGAAGCCTGGGCGTTCCGCCGTGAGCCTCAAGACTGCGATTTTCAAGACGGCGATGGAGTCGCTTTATTTCAGCGGCGCTCATGTGCTGTTGCGTCCGTGGCTGGGCGGTGTCGGCTCAATCATGACGCTGCACCATGTGCGTCCGCCGCGGTCGGGCCAGTTCCAGCCCAACCGGCTGCTTGAAGTGGGCCCGGCGTTCTTCGAGCGCGTGATCAGAAGGCTGCGGCGGTCCGGCACCGATCTCGTTTCGCTCGACGAGATGCATCGCCGCATGACCGAGCGGGATTTCACGAAGCGTTTCGTATGCATCACGTTCGACGACGGCTATCGCGACAACCTCGATTTCGCCTATCCGGTTCTCAAGAAATATGACGTTCCGTTCGCGATCTACGTGGCGACGGGATTTACCGACCACATTGGCGAGATGTGGTGGCTGGCGCTGGAGGCGGTGATCGCCAACTGCAAGGTGGTCCAGTTGCGCCTCGACGGCGAGGACCGCTTGTTCAACTGCCGCACCGCCGAGGAAAAAAGCGCAGCCTACGAATATCTCTACTGGTGGCTGCGCCGCCGCGAGACCGAAGAGGAACTCCGGGCGGTCGTGCGCGAACTGGCCGCGCGCTACAACGTCGATATTGCAAAATTCTGCAGCGACCTGTGCATGACGTGGCAGGAACTCGCCACGCTGGCTGCCGATCCGCTGTGCACCATCGGCGCGCACACGGTGAACCATGTGATGCTCGCCAAGGTTTCCGAGCGCACGGTCCGCGCCGAACTGGAAAATAGCCGCGATGTGATCGAGGCGGCGCTCGGCCTTAAGCCGCGGCACTTTGCATACCCCGTCGGTGACCGGACTTCGGCAGGCCCGCGCGAGTTCAAGATTGCGGCCGATCTTGGCTACAAGACCGCGGTGACAACCCGTCCCGGAGCACTGTTTCCCGGCCACTCCGAGCACTTGCTCGCACTGCCGCGGATTTCCTTAAACGGTGAGTTCCAGCGTACTCGCTATGCGAGCGTGCTCGTATCGGGTGCCGCCACATCGTTGTGGAACGGGTTCCGTCCGATCAACGTGACATAAGCGGCCTGCCGTACATCCAATTGATCAACGGCATGGCCGGCAGAATCCAGCCGATGCCCGCCACGAAATAGTACAGTCCGGCGACCACAGGATTTTGGAAGATCGGCGGAAACTGCGCGATGGCCATGGCCAGCAGGGCCCAAACCGTCACCAGGACGAGAAGGCCGACAGCGCCGATCAGCTTGCGGATGCGAATGGACATGGCGCGCCATTGATGCGACGGGAAGCGCGGGACTATATGCTCCAATCGTGTTCTCGCAAGCCCATGATTGAAACGCCGGATCATACGCTGCTCGCCACACGCCGCCGGGCCGTCCGGCTTTGGCTGTTCGCCGTCGCGGCGTTGATGGTCGTGACGCTGGTGGTGGGCGGCGCGACGCGGCTCACCGAATCCGGCCTGTCGATCGTGGAGTGGAAGCCGGTTACAGGGGTACTTCCGCCGCTATCGCCAGAGGAATGGCAGACCGAGTTCGAGAAGTACAAGACGATCCCCCAATACCGCGAGTTGAATCGCGGCATGGGCCTGGCATCGTTCAAGACAATTTACTGGTGGGAGTGGTCGCATCGGGTGCTGGCGCGGCTGGTTGGCGCGGTATTCCTTCTCCCGTTTCTTTTCTTTCTATGGAAGGGCTGGATCGAACCGCGTTTGAAATTGCGGTTGTGGTTTCTGTTCGGCTGCGGCGCGATGCTCGGCGCGGTCGGCTGGTGGATGGTCTCGTCCGGCCTGACGGCGCGCGTCAGCGTGTCGCAATACCGGCTCGGATTTCATCTGACGCTCGCGTGCGCGATTTATGCCGCGATTTTATGGACGGCGCTGAGGCTTCCCGGACACCTCGTAACGCCGGCGCCGCTGCGTTTGCGGGCGACCGCGATTGGCCTCGTTGGTGCGGTGATCCTGCAAATTTACCTTGGCGCGCTGGTCGCAGGACTCGACGCCGGTCTGACCTACAACACATGGCCGCTGATCGACGGCGCTGTGATCCCGTCGGCGGAACGGCTGTGGTTCGAGACACCGGGCTGGCGCAACCTGTTCGAGAACGCGCTGACCGTGCAATTCAATCACCGCATGGTCGCGTATGCGCTTTGGCTTGCAGCTCTGCTGCATGCGGTGGACGCCGCAAGGCGCGGTTCAGCCGCCGCGGCCGGCGCGATTGCTTTGGCAGCAGCCATGACTGTTCAGGCCGCGGTTGGTGTTGCGACGCTGCTGTACCAGGCGCCGATATCGCTTGCGCTCATCCACCAGGCGATGGCGATCGTGGTGCTTACGATCGCCGTCTTTCATGCGGTGCGCATCACCCCGCAGCGGGCTGCCGCTCGCATTGAACCGGTGCAGCCGCTGCCTTCGGGCGCATCAGGGAGGCCGTCATGATCGAAGCCACGCGGCAAGGCGACGTGATGATCGTCAAGCTTGTCCACGGCAAAGCCAATGCGCTCGATCTTGAACTCTGCGAGGCGATCGTGACGCGCTTCAATGCGCTGCGTGCGACACCGGATAAGGCGATTGTACTGACCGGGCAGGGCCGGATGTTTTCGGCCGGGGTCGATCTGCCGCGGCTCGCCGAGGGCGGAGAGCATTACGTGCGCCGGTTTCTGCAATCGCTGCACAAGCTCTACGAAACGGTGTTTCATCATCCCAAGCCGGTGGTTGCCGCGGTCAACGGCCACGCCATCGCCGGCGGCTGCGTGCTGGCCAGCTGTGCCGACAAACGGATCGCAGCGCGAGATGGTGGCCGTATTGGGGTCACCGAGTTGCTGGTGGGCGTTCCATTTCCCGCCATGGCGTTCGAGGTGATGCGGTTCGCGACCGCGCCGCAGTATTTTCCCGATACGATTTTGAGCGGCTCCACGTTTGCGACAGACGAAGCGCTCAAGCGCGGGATGATCGACGAGATCGTCGAACCCGATCATTTGCTGGAACGCGCGCTGGCCGCCGCGCACGCTCTTGGGGCGCTGCCGCCGGAAACTTTCGCCATGACCAAGGCCCAGATCCGCCAGCCGTTGACGGACCGCATGGCTAAGGATGCGGCGCGCGTCGACGCGCTCGCGGAAAAGGTCTGGACGTCGCCGGACACGCTCGCGCGGGTCCGGGCCTACGTCGCAAAGACGCTCAGGAAGAGCTAGGCCGTGTACTCATAAATGGACTATGTCCGCTTAGCTCCCAGAAGCGGCAGATAAGCGGATATTCGAAAACCGCCACTTAGTGCCATTAACGACCGATAGGAGTCATTCGGCACCGCAGCAATCAGCGCCCTTATTCGATGACCTCGTCGGCACGGGCCAACATCATCGGTGGAACATCGATACCGAGCGCCCTCGCACTCCTCAGATTGATGAGGAATTCGAAGCGCGTGGGCTGTTGCACCGGAAGATCAGCGGGTTTGGCACCCTTCAAAATCTTGTCGACATAATACGTAGCGCGCCCCCACTGATCGAGCAGAGATGGGCCGTAACTCATGAGCGCGCCTGCGCGGGCCATGATGCTGAACTCTGAGGCCACCGGAATTCCCCGCTGCCTGGCGAGGCCAACAATGCGAACTCGATGTACGACCTGGAGTGCATCCTCCGTGGTCATGATTGTCTCTGCACGGTCCAACTCGGCGGGCTGCAGCATTTTTTCTATGTCGTCTGCTTCTCGTATCGGCAGCGAGCGGACTTCAATCTTTAGTGATTTGGCGGCAGCTTCAATTTCCTTGAGCTTCAGAACCAAGCTCGCATTGTTGGGATTCCACAAAACTGCAACGCGCGTCACGGCAGGCAGCACTTCCTTGAGCTGTTCCACTCGTTTGGCACTCAACTCGGTCGCCTGCAGGCTGAGACCAGTGACGTTTCCGCCAGGCCGAGCGAGACTTTCGACAACGCCTGCTGCGACTGGATCGCCGATGGTTGTCATGACGATGGGAATAATGGTGGTCGCTTTGCTCGCGACTTGAATAGGTTCAGTACCGCCAGTCACGATCAGATCAACACGGGCACGCACCAAGTCGGCGGCTAGCATTGGTAAGTCATCGAGCTTGCTTCCTGCGTATCTCAATTCAAGTGTGAAACTCTGGTTTTCTGTCCAGCCCCGCTCCTTGAGCCTGGCAAGAAATATGGCAATACGGGCTTGGTTCAGTGGATCGTTTTCGGTCGACGTCATTAGCAGGCCAATCCGGCGCATCCGCTCCAGCGGTTGCGCCCGTGCGACCATCGACCATGCCGCAGCACTGCCAACAAGACTCAGAAATTTCCGCCGCCTCATGTCTGCACCTTTGGCTCAGGAGGCAGCATCGTACTGGCTCGAATGGGCGTTTTGATAGGGGCAGAAATCGGCTTCGCTGCTGCAACATGGGATGCAGGCCGATGTCGCAGTTGGGTCAAAACCGGAAGAACTCAAAAGTGGACACAACGAGTCCGCTTTCGGGGGTATAGCGACCAAAAGACTCTATGGCGGGGCGTGTTGAGACTGGCTCCCTAAGCGTGATTCAAGCTCCCAAACCGGAGCCTCGAATTATGCGCTGCGAACTCACTGACTATGAATGGTCCGCTATCAAGCCGTTCCTGCCGAACAAGCCGCGCGGCGTTCCGCGTGTAAATGACCGGCGCGTGCTCAATGGCATCTTTTGGGTGCTGCGCTCCGGAGCACCGTGGCGCGATCTGCCGGAAACTTTCGCCATGACCAAGGCCCAGATCCGCCAGCCGTTGACGGACCGCATGGCCAAGGGTGCGGAGCGCGCCGATGCGCTTGCGGAAGTCTTCTGGACATCGCCAAGACGCTCAGGAAAAACTAGAGCGTTAAGCGAATGGGTTGGAAGAAGTTCCGTTCGTCCCCGCGTAAGCGGGGACCCAGGGCCACCAGCAAGACCGCTTATTCAGCCCCTGGATTCCCGCCACAAGGCGAGCGAAGCGACGCCGTCTTCGACGGCTATGCGCGGGAATGAGCGGAGGTGAAAACCGTCGGACGGATTCAACCTCGCGTCATAACTGCTTCAGAGCCCGATCTCGCGCAGATATTTCTGCACGCCGGGATGGATGTCGGTGGGCTTCGGCGCAGCCATCTTGGTGTTTTGCGGTGTCGTCTCGCGGCCCTGGGCCAGTCGCGCGACCAGCGCCGGATGGCCCTGGTGCAGCGCTTTGGCGAGCCGATAGGCGACATCGTCAGGCAGATCGGTTCGCGCCAGGATGTAGCTCCAGGAGCCGACTGAGTTCACCGGCTCCTTCTGCCCTTCGTATGCGCCGGCCGGCACCGTGATCGGCTTGAGGAAGTTGTGCTTGGCGCTGACCTTCGCGACCTCGTCGGGCGTGAGGCCGATGAACCGGCCGCCGGCTTTCATGATGGCGGTGAAGCCAGGCCAGCCGATGCCGCCGCCCCACAATGCCGCAACGCGGCCATCGGCGACCATGACCGGTCCATCGCCGGCCTTCTCAAGGTAGTGCGGCTGAAAATCCTTTTCGCGATCGAGGCCGAGCCCGTCGGTGACGTAGCGGCCGAGCAGCGTCAGGCCGGATGCCTGCGTGCCCCAGGCGATCGGCTTGCCGACCAGATCCCGGATCCCCTTGGCGGGGCTGTCGCCCTTCACCGCGAACATGCCCGGGTTGGAATAGATCGCCGAGATGACCTTCAGGCTTGTGGGCGCGCGACCGATGCCGGCGAAGGCCTCGTAAGCTGGTTCGCCCGCCACCAGCGCGATGTCCATCTTGCCCTGTTCGAGCAGTCCAATGTTTTCGGCGCTGCCTTTGGTGTTGTGCGTTTTGACCGCCAGCGATTTGTCGGTCTCATTGATGACGGCAGCGGCGTTGTCGCCGAACAGCGGAAAACCGCCGCCGGGCGTTGCGGTCGCCATGTTGACGTTGGTTTGCGCGGTTGCGGCTGTCATGATGAGCGGGACTGTAAGCGCGGCAAGAAACGCAAGTCGAGCGAATTTCATTGGGGCCCCCGGCGGTGATGGTCGCAGGAGGCAGTCTAGCGCAGATGATGCGCCGGTGGGTACCGGTCAGGCCGCCGCAAGCCCTTGTTCGAGGTCGGCGATGATGTCGGCTTTGTCCTCGATGCCGATCGAAAGCCGGACCACATCGGGGCCGGCGCCAGCTTGAGTCTTCTGCGCGTCGGAAAGCTGGCGGTGCGTGGTCGAGGCGGGGTGGATGATCAGCGAACGCGTGTCGCCGATGTTGGCGAGGTGCGAGAACAGCTTGACGTTGGAGACAAGCTTGACGCCGGCCTCGTAGCCGCCCTTCAAGCCGAACGTGAACACCGCGCCCGCGCCCTTCGGGCAATATTTCTTGGCGAGGCTGTGATAGCGGTCGTTCGGCAGACCCGGATAGCTGACCCAAGCCACTTTGGGGTGATTGGCAAGCCAGGCCGACACGGCGTTGGCGTTGTCGCAATGGCGCTGCATGCGCAGCGGCAGGGTTTCGACGCCGGTCAAGATCAAGAACGCGTTGAACGGCGACAGCGCAGGCCCGATGTCGCGCAGCCCGAGCACGCGGCACGCGATGGCGAATGCGAAGTTCCCGAACGTCTCGTGCAGCACGATGCCGTTGTACTCCGGCCGCGGCTGGCTGAGCATCGGATAGCGGTTCTCCCGCGACCAATTGAAGGTTCCGGCGTCAACAATCATGCCGCCGATTGAGTTGCCATGACCGCCGAGGAACTTGGTGAGCGAATGCACCACGATGTCGGCGCCGTATTCGATCGGCTTGCACAGGTAGGGCGTGGCCAATGTGTTGTCCACGATCAGCGGCACGCCGGCCTTCTTGGCGATGGCGGACACCGCCTCGATGTCGGTGATGACGCCGCCCGGGTTGGCGATCGACTCGATGAAGATCGCCTTGGTCTTGGGTGTCACCGCGCGTTCGAAGGTGGCGATATCCTCCGGGTCCGCCCAAACGACGTTCCAGCCGAAGTTCTTGAAGGCGTGATTGAACTGGTTGATCGAGCCGCCATAGAGCTTGCGCGAGGCTACGAACTCGTCGCCCGGCTGCATCAGCGCGTGCATCACGATCACCTGCGCGGCATGGCCGGAGGCGACCGCGAGGCCCGCGGTGCCGCCTTCCAGTGCGGCGATGCGCTCTTCCAGCACCGCGCAGGTCGGATTGCCGATGCGGGTGTAGATGTTGCCGAACGCCTGCAGGCCGAACAGGGAGGCCGCGTGATCGACGTCGTCGAACACGAACGACGTGGTCTGGTAGATCGGCGTCGCGCGCGCCCCCGTGGTCGGGTCGGGCTGGGCGCCGGCGTGAATGGCAAGCGTCGAAAATCCCGGGACATGTTCGGCCATGGCTGCGCCCTCCGGTGGTGGCCGTGTCCATGACGGAGGGCCATATTTCAGGAACCCTTATCGAACCGCACCCCCCCGTCAAGCCGAGCGGCGGGTGCTTTCGTTCGAGAGGTATGAGGCTGCGACAAGAAAAGGACTTGGAAATCCATTCTCTTGCGAGCCGCTCTCGCAGCGAACTATTGCTTGGTGGGATCGTCCTGCGCAGCGCGCGTGGCAGCGTCGGTCAGACCGCCGCTTGTGGTGCTGCGGTTGAGCGACATGCGTTGGACGCCTTTGCCCAACAACGGGGCTCGCTTGGAACTGAGCGTGCGCGAATTCACGCCGATCCAGCCGATCTCGGAGGACAGCCGCCCGTATTCGATTTTGGGGCAGCGATTCATCACCACCTTTAGGCCGGCCGCTTCGGCCTTTGCGGCGGCCGCGTCGTCCCGCACGGTGAGTTGCATCCAGATGACCCCGGGCCTCGGCGTCATCGCCAGTGCTTCGTCGACGATGCCCATCGCGAACTGAGAGCTGCGAAAGATATCGACCATATCCACGGGTTCCGGAATATCGCCAAGGTTGGCGTAGACCTTCTGGCCGAGAATATCTTTGCCCGCTTGGCCTGGATTGACCGGGATCATCCGATAGCTGCGCTCGAGCAGGTACTTGAAGGCGAAATAACTCGGGCGATTGTCCTTCGGCGAAATCCCGACCATCGCGATCGATTTGACGGTGTTGAGGATACCGCGAATGGTGGTGTCGTCGTAAGTGTCGTGGTTCATCGTGCTGAAACACATGATCGCTGTGCGATCAACGGTCTTCCCAGGTCGCTGCGCGCTTGGCGAGGAAGGCCGAGATGCCTTCATCTGCGTCGCGCGTCATCATGTTCATGATCATGACCTCGCCCGTATAGCGGTAAGCCTCCGGCAAAGTCATGTCGAACTGGCGATAAAACGCCTCCTTGCCCATTTTGATGGTGAGAGCCGACTTCGCGGTGATCCTGCGCGCCAGCTTGTACGCTTCCTCCATCGCTGTTCCTTGGGCGACTACCCGATTGATCAGGCCAATACGGTGCGCTTCTTCCGCCGACACCATTTCGCCGGTCAGCAGCATTTCCATGGCGTGCTTGGGCGACACATTCCGCGACAGCGCCACCATCGGCGTCGAGCAGAACAAGCCGATATGGACGCCGGGCGTGGCGAATTTCGCCGACTGCGATGCGATGGCCAGATCGCAAGTCGCCACCAATTGGCATCCGGCGGCGCTGGCTGGGCCTTCAACGGCCGCGATGACCGGCTGCGGCATGCGATGGATGCTCATCATCATGGCGGAGCAGGCCGCCATCAACTCTTTCGTATAGGCGAGCCCGCCGTCGCTATCCTTGCGCCGTTCGGTAATTTCCCGCAGATCGTGGCCCGCGCAGAAGCCCGGCCCGTTGGCAGCCATCACAACGGCTCGAACCTTCGGATTGGCGGCGATGTCCACCAAGACTTGTGTCAGCGCGCGAAGCATCGCAGCGGACAACGCGTTGCGGGCCTCGGGCCGATTGAGAACGACGAACGCAATGCCGTCGCGGTCGTCGCGTTGGACGATGGCGGCATCGGTCGCAAGTCTGGCAGGCGAGGGTGCATTCATAGGCTTCGTGCCCTTGGCAGCGGCAGCTTCTTCATTGTATCCGATCTATGGCGTCGCGCGACCGGCGCAAGCGTGCCGCAGGACAGGCCATGCAAGCACCGGCCATGAACGTCGAACAGCTAGAGCAATTTCTGGCTCTGGAATTTTCTCAGTTTTTTCATGCCCAGAGCGGGCTTGCGATCGAACAGGTCTCGCACGCCAGCGCCCGGGTTCGCCAAACCTACAACGCGCAATTCGTTCGCCCCGGGGGCACCATCTCTGGGCCTACGATGATGGCGCTGGCCGACTTCACGATGTACGTCGCGGTGCTTGCCACGATCGGCCCGGTGCCGCTGGCGGTCACCACCAATTTGAACATCAACTTCCTCCGCAAACCCGCGGGCCGGGATCTGATTGCCGAATGCCGGTTGCTGAAAGTCGGCAAGCGGCTGGCTGTTGGGGAGGTCACGATACTCTCAGATGGCCAGGACGAGGCGGTGGCGCATGTCACCGCGACGTACTCGATCCCCCGCCAATCATGAGTTTATGGCCGGGTATTATTATACCTATTTTATAACATATTGATCTTGCTTAAATAAACGGCCCTCCGGCTCGTTGACGATGCCTCTGGCCGCGTATAGAACCGGCCCTTCAAATTTCCCAGCGCCCATTTGGATTGAAGCGCGATGACAACGACTTACACGGTCTCCACAAAGTCCGCCGACGTGGAAAAGAAATGGCTGCTGATCGACGCCACCGGCCTGGTGGTCGGTCGCTTGGCCACGATCGTTGCCATGCGCCTGCGCGGCAAGCACAAGGCCTCCTACACGCCCCATATCGATGACGGCGACAATGTCATCGTCATCAACGCTGCCAAGATCGTTCTGACTGGGCGCAAGCGCGAGCAGAAGGTCTACTACCACCACACCAACTTCATCGGCGGCATCAAGGAGCGCACGGCCAAGTCGATCCTTGAAGGCAAGTTTCCCGAGCGGATCGTCGAAAAGGCCGTGGAGCGCATGTTGCCGCGCGGTCCTCTCGGCCGCGTCCAGCTCGGCAATCTGCGCGTTTATCCCGGCCCCGAGCATCCCCACCAGGCACAGCAGCCGCAGCCGCTCGATATCGGCGCGATGAACCGCAAGAATAAGAGGAGCGCCTGACCGTGGCCGAATCCATGCAGTCTCTCGACCAATTGTCGACGCTGAAGCCGGTTGCCGCAGAGGCGCCGAA
The DNA here is from genome assembly GCA_021730985.1 of Hyphomicrobiales bacterium. Classification (GTDB taxonomy): domain Bacteria; phylum Pseudomonadota; class Alphaproteobacteria; order Rhizobiales; family Xanthobacteraceae; genus Z2-YC6860. Next base: position 74,366 of record JAKFYI010000012.1, read on the forward strand.
GTATGTCCAGAAGCTCGACAAGCAGGGCCGCGCTTATGCGACCGGCAAGCGCAAGAACGCAGTTGCGCGGGTCTGGATCAAGCCGGGTGGCGGCAAGATCGTCGTCAACACCCGGCCTGTCGAAGTGTTCTTCGCCCGTCCGGTGCTGCGGATGCTGATTCAGCAGCCGCTGGTCGCCAGCAATCGCAACGGCCAGTACGACGTGGTCTGCAGCGTGTCCGGCGGCGGATTGTCGGGACAGGCCGGCGCGGTTCGTCATGGCATCTCGAAGGCGCTGACCTATTTTGAGCCGGAGCTTCGCAGTGTACTCAAGCGCGGCGGTTTCCTGACCCGCGACTCTCGCGTGGTCGAGCGCAAGAAGTACGGCAAGGCGAAAGCCCGCCGCTCGTTCCAGTTCTCCAAGCGCTAGGTTGGCTGAGAGTTTTCGGATGGAGAGGGGCGCGCAAGCGCCTCTCTTTTTATTTGAACGGCTTTTGACTCAATTTTATCGATTGGTTTGGTGCAAACCCAATTGAAAATCGCAAAGCTCCGGAAAACTCCGTGAGCGATGCTGCGTGCGCCGGCAGTGGAATTTGGACCGGCGGCCCCAGCGGCGTTTTGCGCGCCACCTGAAGAAATCAGGAACCGATGTCGCTCGATACGGCAACCCTGCTCACCGTGGCGTCCTGCGTCACGGGATTGCTTGGCGTATTCATCCTGGTGTGCTGGGCGCAGGATCGGGGAACTCGCGCGTTGGCGTGGTGGGGCGCCGCATATCTCATGGGTGGCTCTGCCGTCGGACTTTGGGGAGCGAACGAGGCTTCGGTCCCGCTGGTTCAATCGTTGCCCAACGCACTCCTGTTCGTTGCTTGCGGCATGATCTGGAACGGCGCGAGGCTTTTCCACGGACGCCCGATTCAAGTCCCTGGAATGCTTGTTGGAGCGATCGTTTGGATCGCTGCGATGCAGATTCCCGCCATCGCGGAGGACGGGCACCTGCGGATCGTTCTCTCGTCGCTGATCGTTGCCAGTTACGCATTCCTCGCGGCTCTCGAACTGCGGCGGGAGCGCCGGCGCTCTCTCGGTAAGGCAGGGTTGTCTCCCTTTGTCCCGCTGTTGCATGGCATCGTATTCTTGTCACCGATACCGTTGGCGTTGCTGACCCCGCCCGACTCCTCGTCCGACAGTTGGTTCGCGTTGTTTGCGCTGCAGACGTTGCTCTACGTGGTCGGCACCGCCTTCATCGTCATCATTATGACCAACGAGCGCACGGTGCTGGGTCACAAGACGGCGGCGATGACCGATCCGCTGACCGGGCTCTTCAACCGCCGCGCGTTTTTCGACGTTGGGCAGCAATTGATGGCGCGTCAGGCGAAAACCGCCGGTCCGGTGAGCGTGCTGGTCTTCGATCTGGATCATTTCAAATCGATCAACGATCGTTTTGGCCACGCCGTGGGTGACGATGCGCTGCGGCTATTCGCGGCCACTGCGCGAGGCAATCTGCGCGGGACCGACGTGCTGGGCCGGCTCGGCGGCGAGGAGTTTGCCGCGATCCTTCCCGGCGGCCCGATGGAAGTCATGATGATCGGCGAACGGCTGCGTGCGGCGTTCGAGGCCGCTGCGGTCGAGGTGTCGTCGTGCCGACTCCGGGCGACAGTGAGCATCGGGGCTGTGGCTGCGGTGGCGCCTGCAGACATAGCCAAGCTGCTGGAGCGCGCCGATGCCGCGCTCTACGCCGCGAAGTCAAACGGGCGTAACCGCGTTGAATTGGCAGCCAGTGAAGCGTCCGCGAGCGCGTCTGGGGAAGCGGTTGCGTCGGCCGAGCGCACTGTCTGGGCTGCGATCGCGCGGTTCAATCCGATGCAGATCTGGAACGCAACCGGCACGTTCATGCGCTCTTGATGGGCCTCATGCCGCTGCAGTCTCGTTGCACCTGCCCCATCGTCGCAATCGCTGTGCTCAACGAAACAGGGCGCCCCGAGGGGCGCCCTGTCCGTGCATCGCTTCAGCGAAGTGCGGTGACCGCTTACGCGGAGTAGTACATGTCGAATTCGACCGGATGCGGGGTGTGCTCGAAGCGGATCACTTCCGTCATCTTGAGATCGATATAGCTGTCGATGAAGTCGTCATCGAACACGCCGCCGACCTTGAGGAATTCGCGGTCCTTGTCGAGGCTCGAGAGCGCCTCGCGCAGGCTGCCGCAAACGGTCGGGATCTTCTTGAGCTCCTTCGCCGGCAAGTCGTAGAGGTCCTTGTCCATGGCGTCGCCCGGGTGGAGCTTGTTCTTCACGCCGTCGAGACCCGCCATCAGCATCGCGGCAAAGCCGAGATACGGGTTGCAGAGCGGATCGGGGAAACGCACCTCGACGCGCTTGGCCTTCGGGTTGGTGGTGTAGGGGATGCGGCACGAGGCCGAACGGTTGCGCGCCGAATAGGCGAGCAGCACGGGAGCCTCGTAGCCCGGCACCAGCCGCTTGTAGGAGTTGGTGGTCGGGTTGGTGAAGGCGTTGATCGCCTTCGCGTGCTTGATGATGCCGGCGATGTAGGACAGGCAGGTTTCCGACAGATCGGCGTACTTGTTGCCGGCGAACACCGGCTTGCCGCTTTTCCAGATCGACTGATGGCAATGCATGCCCGAGCCGTTGTCGCCGTAGATCGGCTTCGGCATGAAGGTCGCGGTCTTGCCGTAGATGTTGGCGACCTGGTGGATGCAGTACTTATAAATCTGCATCCGGTCGGCCATCACCGTTAGCGGCGCGAACTTCAAACCGAGTTCGTGCTGAGCGGAGGCGACCTCGTGGTGATGCTTTTCGACCACGCAGCCCATGCGGGCCATCGCGGCCAGCATCTCCGAGCGCATGTCCTGGATCGAATCTTGCGGCGGCACCGGGAAATAACCCTTCTTGGTGCCGATGCGATGTCCCAGGTTTCCGCCTTCGTATTCGCGGTCGGAATTGCTTGGGAATTCGGAGGAGTCGAGCTTGAAGCCGGTGTTGTAGGGATCGGCCTTGATCTTCACATCGTCGAACACAAAGAACTCTGCTTCCGGCCCGAAGAAAATCGTGTCGCCGATCCCCATCGACTTGACCATGCCCTCGGCCTTCTTGGCCATGCCGCGCGGGTCGCGGTTGTAGGGCTCGCCCGTGGTCGGCTCGAGGACGTCGCAGATCAGCACGAGCGTGGTCTCGGCGAAAAACGGATCGATGCAGGCGGACGCCGGATCGGGCATCAAATTCATGTCGGACTCGTTGATCGCCTTCCAACCGGCGATCGAAGACCCGTCGAACATCTGGCCTTCGGCAAACGTGTCCTCTTCGATCATCGTAACGTCGAAGGTGACGTGCTGCCACTTGCCGCGTGGATCGGTGAAGCGGAAATCGACGTACTTCACGTCGTTGTCTTTGATCATCTTCATGACATTCTTGGCGGTCGTCATGGATTACTTTCCCTTTCGTGGACGGGCGTGAACTAAAAATGAAATGGCTGGTGCCTAGATGGCGTCCAATCCGGATTCCCCCGTTCTAATCCGGATCGCCTCCTCGATATTCGAGACGAAGATTTTCCCGTCTCCGATACGGCCGGTTTGCGCGGCGCGACGGATCGCCTCGACAGCTTTTTCGACCAGATCGTCACCCAGCACAATCTCGATCTTCACCTTGGGGAGAAAATCAACGACGTATTCGGCGCCGCGATAGAGTTCGGTGTGTCCCTTCTGGCGGCCGAACCCCTTCGCCTCGGTCACGGTGATGCCCTGCAGGCCTACCTCCTGCAGTGCCTCTTTCACCTCATCCAGCTTGAACGGCTTGATGATCGCCTCAATCTTTTTCATCGCGTTTCTTCTCCCGGGCCAGCCAAAGACACCATCGGGCGAGCCGAGTTCTCCGATAGCAGGGTCCGTGCCAAGGTCGATACCGGCCTAACACTCGGATTTCTCGGGGAATTCGCCTGCTCGCAACACAGGTGCATGATCTTGCGCCAGATTGCCTGCTCGCGGAATAGGCAGGCTGCATAACAAGAGGTCAAGTGTGTTCGGCCCCGGTGCGTTGTGAGGGGGCCGCGCCGCCGGTTAAGGTGCCTGCTTCCATGATCGAACTGCTGACCCCCACGGAAATGGGTGAGGCCGACCGGCTCGCGATCGCCGGCGGGATCGCGGGTATCGAGCTGATGGAGAGGGCCGGGCTGGCCGTCGCCAATGCGACCGTGCGACGCCATCCGGGTGCGCCGCAGATCCGCATCGTGGCCGGACCCGGCAACAACGGCGGCGACGGCTTTGTCGCCGCCCGCATTCTGGCCGGCCGCGGGTATCCGGTTCGTGTGCTGCTGCTGGGCGATCGGGCGAACTTGAAAGGAGACGCGGCCGAAGCGGCGCGGTGCTGGCAGGGTCCGATCGTGCCTGCATCCCCGCAGGGGCTCTCAGGCGCCGGCGTCATCATCGACGCGCTGTACGGCGCCGGTCTCGACCGCCCGGTCGAAGCCGAGGCGCGCGCCCTGGTAGAGGCGATCAATGCCGCAGGGGCGCCGGTCATCGCCGTGGACCTGCCGAGCGGCATTCACGGCGCGAGCGGCGCCGTCATGGGAGCGGCGGTGAGGGCTGCGGCCACGGTGACGTTCTTCCGGCGCAAGCCTGGCCATCTGCTGCTGCCTGGACGAACGCACTGCGGGGCGGTGGAGGTGGCCGATATCGGCATCCCCGACGGGGTGCTGGAACGGATCGGGCCGCGGCTGTTTGCCAATGCGCCCGGGCTTTGGTCCGCGCATTTTCCCGTGCCCAAGGTGGAAGGGCACAAATACACCCGGGGCCATGCCGTGGTCGGGTCAGGCGGGGTGGCGTCGACCGGGGCGGCCCGCCTGGCGGCACGGGGCGCGCTGCGGGCGGGCGCGGGTCTTGTGACGATCGCCAGTCCGGCGGACGCGGTGGCGGTCAACGCGGCGGGCAGCCTCTCGGTCATGGTGCGGCAAGTCGACGATGCCGCGGGGCTTTCGGCCATGCTGGCGGATCGGCGGCTCAATTCGGTTCTGCTCGGGCCGGGTGGCGGCGTCGGAGCGGGGTTGCGAGAGTTGGTGCTGGCGGCACTGGCCGCCGAATGCGCCGTGGTTCTGGATGCTGATGCTCTGACCAGCTTCGCGGGTGCCCCCGAAACCCTATTTTCTGCAATTGTAACAAGAAGTTCAGTGACGATCCTCACACCGCATGATGGCGAGTTCGGCCGATTATTCGGAAAAGCATCTGAACTCACTGATAAAGCGGCAAAATATGACCACGTTCGCTGCGCAGCGACGCTCTCCGGCGCGACCGTGCTGCTCAAAGGCGCGGACACCGTGGTGGCGGGGCCGGACGGCCGGGCATCCATCGCCGAGAACGCGCCGCCGTGGCTGGCGACCGGTGGATCGGGGGATGTGCTGGCGGGCATCGTGACCGGGTTGCTGGCGCAGGGCATGCCGGCCTTTGAGGCCGCCTCCGCCGCGGTCTGGCTGCATGGCGAGGCCGGAAACGAAGCGGGACCGGGCTTGATCGCCGAGGATCTGCCGGATGCGCTGCGGCCGGTCTACCGGCGATTGTTCGCCAGCCTTGGGGCCGGCGCCCCGAACTAGTGTTCCTCCGGCGCTGTTCCAGGCCTGTTCGGAGCTTGTTCCAGGCCTGTTCAGAGCCTGTACGACCGGGCCTATTTTGTTGCCGGACAGTGGCACCGTGTTATAACCCGCGCCGCTTGCCGACCAGGGTGCTACGCCGGCCTGCGGGCGGGCGTGGCGGAATTGGTAGACGCGCGGGATTTAGGTTCCCGTGACGCAAGTCGTGGGGGTTCGAGTCCCTCCGCCCGCACCACGCCGGAACGCACCGGCGGCTCGCGCCCGCACCGAAACGGGTATTGAACTAAGGCGCCGCGTCGCGCGGCCAAAGCAAAGATTGTGTGATGCAAGTAACCGAGACGGCGAACGAAGGTCTGAAGCGCGAATTCCAAGTGGTGGTGCCGGCCGCCGACCTGCTGGCCAAGGCCGACGTGCGGCTCAACGAACTGAAGGGCCAGGTCAAGCTCAACGGTTTCCGCCAGGGCAAGGTGCCGGTCTCCCATCTCAAGCGCCTGTACGGGCGCTCGGCGATGGCCGAGGTGATCGAGAACACGGTGCGCGAGGCCAACGCCAAGATCGTGACCGATGGCGGCTTCAAGCTGGTGCGCGATCCGCAGGTGACGCTGCCGACCGAGGAGAGCGCGGTCGATCAACTCATCAACGGCAAGTCCGATCTCGCCTACACGGTGGCGATTGAGATCATGCCGCCGATCGAAATCGCCGACTTCAAGGGCGTCAAACTGGACAAGCCGGTTGCCCAGGTCGCCGACGCCGAAGTCGATGAGGCGTTGCAGCGGCTCGCCGAGCAGAACCGGCCGTTCGCCGCCAAGTCCGAAGGCGCCAAGGCGGAAACCGGCGATCGTGTGCTGATCGACTTCACCGGCAAGGTGGACGGCACGCCGTTCGAAGGCGGCACCGGCGGCGACGTGCCGGTGCAGATCGGCTCCAACACATTCATTCCGGGCTTCGAGGATCAGCTCGTCGGCATCGGCGCCGGTGAGACGCGCCTTGTCACGGTGACCTTCCCGGATAGCTATCCGGCCCAGCAATTGGCCGGCAAGACGGCCGAATTTGACGTCATCGCCAAGTCGCTCGAAGCGCCGACCCCGATCACGCTCGACGACGAATTCGCCAAGCAGCTTGGCCTCGACTCGCTCGCCAAGCTCAAGGACATCCTGAAGGAGCGCATTGCCCGTGAGCATACCGGCATGTCGCGCCAGCGCATCAAACGCCAGTTGCTCGATGAGCTCGACAAGCTTCACAAGTTTGCGCCGCCGCCGTCGCTGGTCGAGGACGAGTTCAACAACGTGTGGCGGACCATCGACGAGGACCTCAAGGCGCGCAACCGCAGCTTCGAGGACGAGGGCACGACCGAGGAGAAAGCCAAGGAGGAGTATCGCGCCATCGCCGAGCGGCGGGTGCGGCTTGGCCTCGTGATCGCCGAGATCGGCGAGCGCAACAAGATCGGTGTCACCGAGGAAGAGTTGACCCGCGCCGTGACCGAACGCGCCCGCCAGGTGCCGGGCCGCGAGCAGGAGGTCTGGGAGTATTTCCGCAAGAACCCGTCCGCGGTCGCAAGCCTTCGTGCCCCGATCTACGAGGACAAGGTGATCGACTATATCCTTGAGCTCGCAACCGTCACCGAGAAGCCGATGACGCGCGAAGAACTCTACAAGGAAGACGAGCCCGAGGGTGCGGCCGCACAGGCCTGAACGATCGAGTCCAACGTCGCGCTTAAGATCGATCCGGCCGCCGGCGCGGCGGACGCGAAGCCTTCACACAGGATTGCAACGGGTGCGTCAGGCCTTGCATCGGGATGATCGGATACCTTGATAAGGGAACCTTCGCCGAAGCAGGGCGGGGCGCTGTCGGCCACACCCGCACTTGCCCTGGGCATCCGACACGATTATTGGCGGCGGTGACGCCAGTGATCTGCGCGCACGAGCGCGGCGAGTTGTGCATTGTTGATCCCATCGTCTCGCCGGATTGGGAAACTATATAGTCTTGTTGGATTGCCGCGATTCGAAGCGCGCCGGGGTGTGAGGAGGAATTCTTGAAAGATCCTGTTGAGACGTACATGAACCTGGTTCCCATGGTGGTCGAGCAGACCAACCGCGGCGAGCGGGCCTACGACATTTTTTCGAGGCTCCTGAAAGAGCGCATCATCTTCATCACCGGTCCGATCGAGGACGGGATGGCGACGCTCGTGGTGGCGCAGATGCTGTTCCTGGAGGCGGAGAATCCGAAGAAGGAAATCTCCATGTACATCAACTCGCCGGGCGGCCACGTCACGTCGGGCCTGGCGATCTACGACACCATGCAGTTCATCCGTCCGCCGGTTTCGACGTTGTGCTGCGGACAGGCGGCCTCGATGGGCTCGCTGCTGCTGGCCGCCGGCGCGAAGGATCTGCGGTTCACGCTGCCGAACGCACGCATCATGGTTCACCAGCCGTCAGGCGGGTTCCAGGGGCAGGCGACCGACATCATGCTGCACGCCCAGGAAATCCTGAACCTCAAGAAGCGGCTCAACGAAATCTACGTCAAGCACACCGGCCAGCCGATCAAGAAGATCGAGGATGCGCTGGAGCGGGATACCTTCCTGACCGGCGAGACGGCGGTGGAGTTCGGTCTCATCGACAAGGTGCTGGAGAAGCGCCCGGAGCTGGACGCGCCGAAAGCTTAGAATCGGTGCAGCAAGCCCTGAAAAAAGCCATTGTGAACGCCAACGTTATCGTTAATCAAATCTTGATTGTTCCTCCACTAGCGTGCTTCGCTAGTATTCGGAGGGGTTGGCGAAATATTGAAGTTCCACGCTACGGTTTCTTAGCGTGGAGGGCGTAGAGAAGGGGCCTGCCTCGCGCGCCTCGAGGTTACGGAGAGCGGAATGAGCAAAGTCGGCGGCAGCGATTCGAAGAATACGCTCTACTGTTCGTTCTGCGGCAAGAGCCAGCACGAAGTGCGAAAGCTCATTGCCGGCCCGACCGTGTTCATCTGCGACGAATGCGTCGAGTTGTGCATGGACATCATTCGCGAGGAAAACAAATCCTCGCTGGTGAAGTCGCGCGATGGCATTCCGACCCCGAAGGAAATCCGCAAGGTCCTCGACGACTACGTGATCGGCCAGGACCACGCCAAGAAGGTACTCGCGGTCGCCGTTCACAATCACTACAAGCGGCTCAATCACCAGACCAAGCACAACGACGTCGAACTCGCGAAGTCGAACATCCTGCTGATCGGGCCGACCGGCACCGGCAAGACGCTGCTGGCGCAGACGCTGGCGCGCATCCTCGACGTGCCGTTCACGATGGCGGACGCGACCACGCTCACCGAAGCCGGCTACGTTGGCGAGGACGTCGAGAACATCATCCTCAAGCTGCTGCAGGCCGCCGACTACAACGTCGAGCGCGCCCAGCGCGGCATCGTCTACATCGACGAGATCGACAAGATTTCGCGCAAGTCCGACAACCCCTCGATCACCCGCGACGTGTCGGGCGAGGGCGTGCAGCAGGCGCTGCTCAAGATCATGGAAGGCACCGTCGCCTCCGTGCCACCGCAAGGCGGCCGCAAGCATCCGCAGCAGGAATTCCTGCAGGTCGACACCACCAACATCCTGTTCGTGTGCGGCGGCGCGTTCGGCGGGCTGGACAAGATCATCTCGGCGCGAGGCAAGTCGACGTCGATCGGCTTCGGCGCGCGTGTCGTTGCCCCCGAGGATCGCCGCACGGGAGAGATCTTCCGCGAGGTCGAGCCCGAGGATCTGCTCAAGTACGGCCTGATCCCGGAGTTCGTCGGCCGCCTGCCGGTCGTCGCCACGCTCGAGGATCTCGACGAAACGTCGCTCAAGACCATTCTGACGCAGCCAAAGAATGCGCTGGTGAAGCAGTACCAGCGGCTGTTCGAAATGGAATCGATCGATCTCACGCTCGCCGAGGAGGCGCTCGGCGCCATCGCCCGCAAGGCGATCGAGCGCAAGACCGGCGCGCGTGGCCTGCGCTCGATCATGGAGGGCATCCTGCTCGACACCATGTTCGATCTGCCGAGCCTGGAAGGCGTCGAGGAGGTCGTGATCTCTCGCGAAGTCGTCGAGGGAACCGCGCGCCCGCTGTACATCTACGCCGACCGCGCCGGCGATCAGGGCGCCAACGCCGCATCCTGAGTAACCGCCGCGGCACGGGATACCGTCCGCGGCCCGGTACCTGGTTGAATCTACAGCCTTACTTGACACCCTGGGCTGCTGTATCCACCTAATAGCGTTCGAAGGAACGAAATCAGGCAGATTCGCTTGATTTCACACGTCCCGGCACTCCGTCGCGGCTGCGCAATCGCGGGCCCTGAGGGAGGGGCACAACAACAAGGACTTCCGCTATGACGCTAGCAAAGCCACGAGCCCCCATTACGCCAGGCGAGACCCGGGCCTACCCGGTTCTGCCGCTGCGCGACATCGTGGTGTTCCCGCACATGATCGTGCCGCTGTTCGTGGGCCGCGAGAAATCGATCAAGGCTCTCGAAGAGGTGATGCGCTCGGACACGTTCATCCTGCTGGCGACGCAGAAGAACGCTTCCGACGACGAGCCCGCCACGGATTCCATTTACGAGACCGGCACGCTCGCCAGCGTGTTGCAGTTGCTGAAGCTGCCCGACGGCACCGTCAAGGTGCTGGTCGAGGGCGCGCAGCGCGGCAAGGTGCTTCAGTACACCGACCGCAGCGACTACTTCGAAGCCAACGCCGTCGCCTTGCCGGATGTCACCGGCGAGCGCGTCGAGCTTGAGGCATTGGCGCGCTCGGTGATCACCGAGTTCGAGAACTACGTGAAGCTCAACAAGAAGGTGTCGCCGGAGGTTGTCGGCGTGGTCCAGCAGATCGAGGACTACGCCAAGCTCGCCGACACCGTCGCATCCCATCTCGCCGTCAAGATTCCGGACAAGCAGGCGATCCTGGAGAACACCTCGGTCTCCGAGCGCCTGGAGAAGGTGCTTGGCCTGATGGAGAGCGAAATCTCCGTGCTGCAGGTCGAGAAGCGCATTCGCACGCGCGTCAAACGGCAGATGGAGAAGACGCAGCGCGAGTACTACCTCAACGAGCAGATGAAGGCGATCCAGAAGGAGCTGGGCGACGAGGAGGGCAAGGACGAGCTTGCCGAACTCGAAGACAAGATCAAGAAAACCAAGCTCTCCAAGGAAGCCCGCGAGAAGGCCACGCATGAGTTGAAGAAGCTGCGGCAGATGTCTCCGATGTCCGCCGAGGCAACGGTCGTGCGCAACTATCTTGACTGGCTGCTCTCGATCCCTTGGAACAAGCGGTCGCGGGTCAAGAAGGACTTGAAGGCTGCACAGGACACTCTCGATACCGATCACTTCGGCCTGGAGAAGGTCAAGGAGCGCATCGTCGAGTACCTCGCCGTGCAGCAGCGCGCCAACAAGCTGACCGGGCCGATCCTGTGTCTGGTGGGGCCTCCGGGCGTCGGCAAGACCTCGCTCGGCAAGTCAATCGCGAAGGCGACCGGCCGCGACTTCGTGCGCGTGTCGCTTGGCGGCGTGCGTGACGAGGCCGAGATCCGCGGTCACCGGCGCACCTACATCGGCTCGATGCCCGGCAAGATCATCCAGTCGATGAGGAAGGCCAAGTCGTCGAACCCGCTGTTCCTGCTCGACGAGATCGACAAGATGGGCGCCGATTTCCGCGGCGATCCGTCATCGGCGCTGCTTGAGGTTCTGGACCCCGAGCAGAACCACACCTTCGCGGACCACTACCTCGAGGTGGACTACGATCTGTCGAACGTGATGTTCATCACCACGGCGAACACGCTGAACATCCCGGCGCCGCTGATGGACCGCATGGAGATCATTCGCATCGCGGGTTACACCGAGGATGAGAAGGTCGAGATCGCGCGCAAGCATCTGATCCCGGCTGCGATCGCCAAGCACGGCCTCAAGCCGAAGGAATGGTCGATCGACGACGAAGGTCTGCTGCTGCTGATCCGCCGCTACACGCGGGAGGCCGGCGTCCGCAATCTTGAGCGCGAACTGTCCACGCTGATCCGCAAGGCGGTGAAGGACCTCACGCTCAAGAAGAAGGATCTGGTCAAGGTCGATACCAAGGGCGTCGCCGACTATCTCGGCGTGGCGAAGTATCGCTTCGGCGAGATCGAGGAGAGCGACCTGGTCGGCGTTGTCACGGGCCTGGCCTGGACCGACGTCGGTGGCGAACTCCTGACCATCGAAGGCACGCAGATGCCCGGCAAAGGCCGCATGACGGTCACCGGCAACCTGCGCGACGTGATGAAGGAGTCGATCTCGGCTGCGGCGTCTTACGTCCGCTCGCGCGCGGTCGCCTTCGGCATCGAGCCGCCGCTGTTCGACCGGCGTGACATCCACGTCCACGTACCGGAAGGCGCGACGCCGAAGGACGGTCCGTCGGCCGGCGTCGCGATGGTTACCTCGATCGTTTCGGTCATGACCGGCATTCCGGTGCGCCGCGACCTTGCGATGACCGGCGAGATCACGCTGCGCGGGCGTATCCTGCCGATCGGCGGCCTCAAGGAGAAGCTGCTCGCAGCACAACGCGGCGGCATCAAGCTGGTGCTGATTCCGGAAGAGAACGCCAAGGATCTGGTCGAGATCAACGAAAGCATCAAGAAGGGCATGGAGATCATCCCGGTGTCCCGCATGGATGAGGTTCTGGCCCGCGCGCTGGTGCGCGAGCTGAAGCCGATCGAGTGGGACGAGGCGGCGAAGCCGGTCGCGGCTTCGGTCGACGGTGTGGTCGAGGAGGATGCCTCGGGCCTCACCGCGCACTGACCGGCGCGAGTGAAGACAATCGACGGCGGCGCCGCAGGGCGCCGCCGTTTTCTTTTGGGCCTTTCTTGACTACCGGGCTTGCGCGCCTTTGATCCACGCCAGCGCGGCGGCGCCTGCCGCGGCGCCGGTCGAGAACGACGCTTGCAGCAGATAGCCGCCGGTCGGCGCCTCCCAGTCCAGCATCTCGCCGGCCACGAACACGCCGGGGCGGCGTTTCAGCATATAGCCGTCATCGAACTCATCGAAGGCGATGCCGCCCGCGGTCGAGATCGCGGTCTTGAGCGGCGCCGTGGCGGTGAGGCGCACCGGCACCGCGTTGATCAGCGCGGCGAGGGCTTCCGCGCTCATGGCGGTGAGCTTCCGCGGCAAAGCGAGCGCGGCCTCGTGCAGCAACCCGATCGCGGGCGGCGAGAGCTTCGAGGCCTTGCGCAGCACGTTCGACAGCGTCTGCTTGCCGCGCGGCGCTTCCAGCGCGCGCTGCAAGTCGGCAGTTGAGGCGTCGGGCCGCAGCGCGATCCGCAGAATGGCCTCGCCATGGGCCGCGACCGCCTCGCGCAACGGCGCCGACAGCGCATAGATGCCGCCGCCCTCGATGCCGTCGCGGGTGATGACGGCTTCGCCGCGGATCGTTTGCCCGCCGAACGAGAGCTCGATGCGTTTGAGCGGCTGGCCCTCGAATCGGTCGCGAAAAATCGCGGACCACTCCGTCAGGAAGCCGCAGTTCGACGGCCGCAGCGGCGCAATCGCTACGCCCGACCGCGCCAGCATCTCGGTCCAGCCGCCGTCCGAGCCGAGCCTCGGCCAGCTCGCGCCGCCAAGCGCCAGCACGAGCGCGTCGGCCTGCATCGTCACAGTGCCGTCCGGCGTCTCGAACAGCGCGCCGCCGCTTGCGTCCCATCCGGTCCAGCGATGGCGAAACGCAAACCGCACGCCCATGCCGTCGAGCCTTCGCAGCCAGGCGCGCAGCAGCGGCGAGGTCTTGAACGAGACCGGGAAGACGCGCCCGCTCGATCCGATAAAGGTGCTCTGGCCGAGGCCCTCGGCCCAGGCCCGCACGGCGGCCGGCGGAAACGCCGCGATGGCGGCGCGCAGCCGCGGTGCGGCCTCGCCATAGCGCGCCAGGAACGGCTCCATCTCCTCGCTGTGCGTGAGGTTGAGGCCGCCGCGTCCGGCCAGCAGAAACTTCCGCCCGGCCGACGGCATCCGCTCACAGATGGTGACGCGCGCGCCTTGCGCCGCCAGCACATCGGCGGCCATCAGGCCCGCGGGGCCGGCGCCGACAATGGCGATGTGAGGTGAGGGCGTGGCCATGCGGCGATGGCTTAGCACACCGCCTCGGCCGCGCAGGGCGTATCCACGCTCATGTGCGACTCAGCGCAACCGCACTGCAGCACAAGCGTCGTCAATGCCAGCGTGACGGCTTCGTGCGCGGATCAGCCACCGCGCGCGATCCACGCCAGCACCGCTGGCGACTCACTTGACGCGCGCGCGAACGCAGACAGCATCTGCGTTTGCCATGCGCGAGCCTTGGCGATTCGAGGAAATTCCTGCGTTCTTCGTAAACGAATCATTGCAATCGACCGGCGTTGGGCAGATTTTCCGCGCCGTCAGTGGCAAACGCGCCGCTGATTCGATTGGGAAAGGATCGGTCAGATGACCAAGAACGAGCTCATCGCAGCGGTGGCCGACAAGGCCCAGATGACAAAGACCGCGGCTTCGGCTGCCGTCGACGCGTGCTTCGACGCCATCACCCTTACCTTGAAGAAGGGCGGCGAGGTCAAGATCATGGGGTTCGGTAATTTCCGGGTCGTCAAGCGTGCTGCTCGCGAAGGCCGCGACCCGCGCACCGGTGCGCCGGTCAAGATCAAGGCGGCAAAGCGCCCGCGGTTCTCCGCCGGCAAGGGGCTGAAGGAAGCCGTCAACAAGTAGCGGTTTGCTTTCACATACGGACGCCCTCGCGCCTCGCGCGGGGGCGTTCGCGCGTCCGGCGCCTGCTTGCACGGGGCACGGCGCGGCGCGATATAGGGGCCGTGGGCGGTTAGCTCAGCTGGCAGAGCGCCTCCTTTACACGGAGGATGTCGGCGGTTCGATCCCGTCACCGCCCACCAATCGCCGCGCCCCTGGCACTGCGCGCCGCACCCTTACCTCGATATGAGATGGCTGCTGGAATTGCTCAGTAGTTGAAGCGCATGGCGCCGTAGATAGAGGGTGCGGCTGGTATTCACCGCCACATCCATCGTCAGATTGCTTCCGGCGCGAACCCAAAATCGAGGCTGGATAGGTGCCATTTGCCGCGGACGGCAGGCCCAACTTGGCTCTCGGCGCTCACGATCTCGCCGATGAACCGCGCGGATATTGTTCCGATGCGCCGTTCACGGATCGGACGATCGGCCGCCGGGGGCGTGAACAGGCACGGTTGATTGCGCTTGCGATGTGTACTTATGTCAAAAGCTAAGATCGCATCGAGCAATGTAAACTCTGCCAACGGCTCGACATATCGGCGGTTACTCGCGTGAGCCGCTGCCGCTTCTACCAAAGTGCTCGTTTGCGAAATACAATCCGGCTTTACGAACCCAGGCAACGGCGGAAGGACAACGCTGCCGCAATGCGCGATGACTGACTTGACCTATTCCTTCCGCATCAACCGCTTCTCGCCCGTCACCACGTACCGGCAAGAGCCTGACTCGTTGTATTGGACCGACGGGCGCCGTGAAGGCCGCATCGCCTACGCTGCGGTCGAAAAGGTGCAGGGCTACAAGGTCCGCTATTGGGGCTCCTCGGCGACGTATTGGCGTTGCGTGCTTCGCGGTAAGGACGGTCCGCCGCTCTATCTGCAGGCCGCGCACTACATCGGATTTCGCAGTTACGAGGACCGTACCGAGGCCTACATTCCGTTCGTCCAGCAGCTCGAGGCGCGGGTCGCTGCGGCCAACCCAAATGCAATATTCGAAGGCGGCCGCCATTGGAAAGCGGCGCTGTACACGGCCGCCAACTGGGCGGTCATCGGGCTGGTCGGTGTTTTGCGCCTGGCCGACTTCGATCGCACATCCCGTCTGGCCGGCTGGGTCATGAGACGCGTCGGGCCAAGGTTGCGCGGGCACAGGATTGCGCAGGAGAATCTGCGAGCGTCCTATCCGGAGAAGTCCGCCGCCGAGATCGAAGCCATCCTGTCCGGGATGTGGGACAACTTCGGGCGGATTTTTATCGAGTACGGCCATCTGGAAAAGCTGTGGGACTACGACCCGGACAGCGCGAAGCCAGGCCGCATGGAATTCGACCAGATAAGCCGCGCGTGCTTTCTGGATTTGCGGGCGGCAAAGGGGCCGGCGCTTATATTCGGCGGGCATCTGGCAAACTGGGAGCTGTTGCTTTGGGGCTTGGGTGAACGGCATGGCGAGGCGGCCGTGGTCTATCGCCCGATCAAGACCGGGCCGATCGAACGCGAACTCGCCAAAATCCGCCGCCGCTCTTCGTCCGGTTTGATTCCCGCGGACGCGCGTGCGTTGTTCAACATCAAAGGCGCGCTGAAGCGGGGCGCCGCGGTCGGCATCCTGGTCGATGAACACTTCCCGCGCGGTGTGGACGTGACGTTTTTCGGCCGGCCTTGCAAGGTGAACCCGGTGCCTGCGCTGTTCGCAAGACACGCCAATTACCCGATCTACGGCAGCCGCATTATCCGTTTGCCCAACGGGCGGTTTCGTTTCGATATCATGCCGCCGATCTCGGCACCGCGCGATCAGGCGGGAAAGATCGATGTCGAGCAAACCATGCAGATGATCACATCCATCATCGAAGGATGGGTCCGCGAATACCCTGAGCAATGGAACTGGATGCAGCGCCGCTGGCGCTGACTGTGTATTAGCTCCGCAACATGGCGCGAGTAGAGTCGATCACGACGTCGGCGTGAACTACTACGGCGCCAAGGTCGGCTATTCGTTCCAGCGCCAACTAGGCACCGGCCTTTTCAATTTCTCTGACAAGCGCGCCATTCAAAATTTCGTCTATTCGAACCAGCGTGCGCGCCATGCAGGCGCCGTCCATGACGCGATGGTCGAATACGCCCCGAAGATCGATCCATCCGTTGTCGATCGGGCCGTAGTGGATCAAAGGCGTCACCGGGGACAGCAAAGTCAGCCCTGACGCTCCGAACGAGCCGAAGCTGCTCAGCGAGAACGTGCCGAAATAGTTGGCGCGCTGGCGTCCCCAATTGAAGCCAAGCGAAAACAATCCGCGCCGCAGCAACCTCGGCAAGCGAGCTATCCGGAGCAGCTTCCGAAATTGCTTGATGTCGGACAGCGGCGCGGTTTTCGCGTGGTCGATCTGACGCGATATCTCACCAAGCGGGAGGGCTGCGGGATCCTTGATGAGAAAGGTCAAGATGGCCGGCTCACCGTCGATGATCCGTTCGATCGCAATTGAGACGGAACTGCTGGGATATTCGTACAGATGCGGAACTGGAAGGGTCAGATAGGCTTGACGCAGTTCCGGCATCTCGGTTGCGGCAATTGCAAACGCCTTGGCGACAATCGACGTCCAGCGTGGCCGTTCGTGACATTTCGCAAGTGCGGCTTGCAGCGCGGTGACGTCGATGCGCTTCTCGACTGAGATGCCCGGTACCTTTCGCGCGAAATGCATGACTTCAGCCATCAGGCGGCGCGGTGCCGACAGTCTGATCGTTCTCCCTCGCATCCAACAATTCTCGCTTAGGTCGTGGTTGCCGAGATTGCATTGAAGCAGCCCCTGGCGTGGTTGAATAGGACGCTAGGGCTTCAAGTCGTCGATCACCGCCGCCGCGGCGTTGTGGCCGGGCGCGCCGGTGACGCCGCCGCCCGGATGCGCGCCGGAGCCGCACAGGTAGAGTCCCGCGACCGGCATGCGGTGGTCAGCGTGGCCCCAGATCGGGCGTGCCGAGAACACCTGATCGTGCGACAGCGCGCCGTGGAATATGTCGCCGTTCGGCAGACCGAACATGCGCTCAAGGTCGCGTGGCGACAGCACCTGGCGGCCGATCACGCTGGCGCGGAAACCCGGCGCATAGGCATCCACGGTGTCGATCATCAGGTCGGCCACCTGGTCGCGCTTGTCGTCCGGCAGATCGGGCGAGACATGCTGGCAGAACAGGCTCGCCACATGGGCGCCCGGCGGCGCCAGGCTGTCATCGAGCGTCGAGGGGATCAGGATTTCCACGATCGGCACCTGGCTGTAGCCGTGCTCTGCCACGTCGCGGAACGCCCGGTCCATGTAGCGCAGGCTTGGGGCCAGAATGATGCCGGAGGTGTGATGGTCTCCGATGGCATTTCCGGGCAGCGCCGAGAAGTTCGGCAGCGAGGCCAGCGCAACGTTCATGCGGAACGTGCCGGAGCCGGCCTTCCAGCGCCGCATCCGCTCGGCGGCGTGGTGCGGCACCGCGGCGGCCGGCACGAGCTGCTCCAGCAGATATTTCGGATTGACGTTGGCGACCACGGCGCGGGCCCTGATCTGCGTACCGTCGGTGAGCGACACGCCGGCCGCGCGGCCGCGTTCCAGGATGATTTCTCGGACGGCTGAGCCTGTGTCGATGCGCACACCATGTTCGCCGGCTGAACGCGCCATCGCTTGCGTGATGGCGCCCATGCCGCCGATGGCGTGGCCCCAGACGCCCTTCTTGCCGTTCACCTCGCCGAACCAGTGATGCAGCAGCACGTAGGCCGAGCCGTGGGTGTAGGGGCTGGCCAGGTTGCCGACGATGGAATCGAAGCCGAACAGTGCCTTCACCGCGTCGGTCTCGAACCAGCCGTCGAGAAAGTCGCCAGCCGACTTCCGGTACAGATCGAACAGCGCGCTCCGGGCCCTGCCGTCGAACTGCATGACGCGCTTGCCGATCGGGGCGAACTTCATCAGTTCGGGCAGCGAGCGGACCATGTCGCGCCAGGACAGGTTGGGCGGGGCATGGAGCACCAGGTCGCGGAGCAGGCCGGCAACCTCGCTCAAGGCTGCGCTGAACGCCCCATAGCGCTCGGCATCGCGGGCGCTGAACTTGGCGATCTCGCGTTCGGTGCGGCCCTCGCCGGTAAGCAGGTAGCGGCCGTCTGGAATGGGCAAGAAGTTCTGCGCGCGGCGTTCGACGATGCGCAGGCCGTGGCGGGGCAGGTCGAGGTCGCGGATCACCTTCGGCTGCAGCAGGCTCACGGTGTAGGCCGCGACCGAATTGCGAAAGCCCGGGTGGAATTCCTCGGTGACGGCGGTGCCGCCCACCACGGAGCGCCGTTCCAGCACCCGCACGCTGAGGCCCGCCATGCCCAGATAGGCTGCGCAGGTCAGCCCGTTGTGACCCGCCCCGACAATAACGACATCGACCTCTGACATGTTAGGATTGTGCCGGGTTTGGCGTGCAGACGCGACGCCGTTTTCATCGGGAGGAGGCCATGTTTGTAAGAGTGATTGCCGCCGCGGCAGTGGTACTTTTTGCCGCCAGTGCCGCGCTCGCCAATCCGGTCGGGCGCTACACGGTTCGCGGCACCAATCCGGGCAGCGGATCGTCCTATTCCGGCGAGGTCGCGGTCACCAAGACCGGCGACACCTACCGGATTGTCTGGAACGTCGGCGGCCAGACCTACAGCGGAACCGGCATCGGCTCCGACGACTTCCTCGCGGTGTCGTACCGCTCCGGCAACGAGACTGGGCTTGCGCTGTACGGCCGCCGGCCCGACGGTAGCTGGCACGGAATCTGGACCTACGCAGGCGGCAACCAGGTCGGAACCGATCGCTGGACGCCGCGGTAGTTTTTCACAAAGCGTGCGGTCTTTTCGGCGATCCGGGCGCCGCAACGCCGCTCGAAAGACCGAGACGGGCCGCTATTCTTGACTTGGGAAGGGGCGGGCCTTAAGTCCGTCACGTTCGCGGGGGGCGTAGCTCAGTTGGTTAGAGCGCTGCCCTGTCACGGCAGAGGTCGCGGGTTCGAGTCCCGTCGCTCCCGCCAGCCTTCGCGGCTGTTCCACCTTGCCGGTCCAAAACCCGGCACAGGGACAGCCGCGAAGGCTGTTTCGTATCGACACCGTCCAATTCGCAACCCTGCCATCCGGGCGTCCGTGCCCTCGGCGCGGCGCCGAAAAGTGTGGCAAGGTGCCGCCACCAAACCACTTCAATTGTTGGGGGAGTAAACATGAAGCTCGCGTTTTTCGACAATTACAAACTGGGCGTCGTCACCGGCGACAAGATCGTCGACGTCTCCGGTGCGGTGAAGGGCATCAAGGCGCTCGGACCGCAGGATGTGATCCGCACCGTGATCGAGCAGTGGGCCAAGTGGAAGCCGAAGCTCGCCGCCGCCGCCAAGAAGGGCAAAGGCAAGCCGCTGTCCAAGGTGAAGCTGCAGGCGCCGCTGCCGAAGCCCGAGAACATCATCTGCATGGCCGTCAATTACATGGAAGACGGCACGCTGCCGGAGCCGGCCCCGATCAACGCGTTCATGAAGTCGCCAAGCTCGGTCATCGGCCCGGGCGACGCCATGGTGCTGCCCGACATGCCTGCCTCGGTGTTCGAGGGCGAGGCTGAGCTGGCAATCGTGATCGGCAAGAAGGCATCCAAGGTCAAGGCCAAGGACGCGATGAAGTACATCTTCGGCTACACCAACTTCATCGACGGTTCCGCGCGAGGCGTCGTTCCTCCGACCAACGTCTTCTACCAGATGAAGTCGCGCGACACGTTCGCCCCGATCGGCCCGTACATCGTCACCGCGGACGAGATCAAGAACGTCGGCAAGCTGCAGATCAAGCTGAAGAACAACGGCCAGATCATGCAGAACTTCAACACCGACGACATGGCGCACAAGATCCCGCGCTGCATCGAGTGGGTGACGGCGATCCACACCCTGTTGCCGGGCGACATCCTGGCGACCGGCACCAACCATCGCGGTCTCAACCCGTTCATGAACGGCGACAAGATCGAGCTGGAGTGTGAGGGCTGCGGCGTCCTGCACATCACCGTGAAGGATCCGCTGAAGCGCACCTGGGCGCGCATCACGCGGCTCAAGCACAAGGAGAGCGGCGGACAAGGCGTTCACACCCCGCAAACCGGCGGCAAGTACGCTCCCGGTCAGGCATAGGAAGCACCAGCATGCTGACGCTCTACTACGCACCCGGCGCCTGCTCGATGGCGGCGCACATCATCCTTGAAGAGAGCGGCGAGACATACGAGCCGCGCAAAATGGATCTCGCCAAGGGCGAGCAGAAAACGCCCGAGTACATGAAGATCCACCCCATGGGACGTGTGCCGGCGCTCAAGCTCGACGACGGCGAATGCCTCACGGAAAACACCGCCATCCTGCCGTACCTCGGCAAGCGGTTTAACGTGTGGCCGGCCGACCTCAAGGCGGAGGCGAGGGCGCATTCGCTGATCGGCTTTCTGGCCGCGAGCGTGCATCCCGCGCACGCTCACTTCAACCGGCCGGAGCGCTACGCCACCGATCAGGCCGCGTTCCCGGCCATCAAGGAGCAGGGGCTGAAGAGCTTCCACGGCTACTTGAAGGAGCTCGACGGCAAGCTTGCCGGCAAAGAGTGGTTCTCCGACAAGTACTCGGTGCTCGATCCGTACGGCCTGGTGTTCTACGTCTGGGGCGTGCGGCGCGGCCTGCCGATGCCGGAACTAAAAAACTACACCGCCTTCAAGGACCGCATGGCGAAACGCGAGGCGGTCGGCAAGGTGTGGGAGGACGAGAAGGTCTCGATCTGATCGTTCTTACCTCTCCCCGCTTGCGGGGAGAGGTAACGGTGCCTCAAGCGATCGTCAGTTGTTCGCACCCAAACCCAATATCGTCCGCGCATCGCCCGGCGTCGCAACCTCATCGCCCAAAATCTGGATGATCTTGCCGGCCTTCTCGACCAGCGCCGCGTTGGACGGCGCGAGCTTGCCCTTCTCCAGATAGATGTTGTCTTCCATGCCGACGCGCGGATGGCCGCCGAGCAGCACGGCCTGCGCCACCATCGGGAACTGCCACAGCGAAATGCCGAACGCGAACCAAGGCGAATCCTTCGGCAGCAGGTTGCGCATGTAGGTCATGGCCTCGGGCGTCGCCGGCTGCCCCCAGGAGATGCCGAGGCAAATCTGGAACATGCCCGGGCCCTTGACGTAGCCGTTCTCCAGGAAGCGCTTGGCGAGCAGCAGATGGCCAGTCTCGAACACCTCAAGCTCCGGCATCACGCCGGCATCCTTGATGGCGAGCGCCATGGTCTGCAGGTGCTTCGGCGTGTTGACGAACACCCGGTCGCCCATGTTGAGCGATCCCATGTCGAGGCTGCAGATGTCGGGCTTGAGCTCGATGATGTGCTGGACGCGCTCCTCCGGGCCGCGCAATACGCTGTCACCGCCGGCCTTCGAGGGGTCCTTGTCGTCGTGGACGAATCGCGCGCCCGGTCCGGTCGTGAGGTTGATGAGAACGTCGGTGTTCTTGTTGCGGATGCGCTCGACCGTCTCGCGGTACAGCGCGCGCTCCATGCTGGGCTTGGTGGTCTTGGGATCGCGCACATGAATGTGGACGATCGCGGCGCCTGCCTTGGCGGCGTCGAGGCAGGAGTTGGCGATCTGCTCGGGCGTGACCGGAACGGCAGGGTTTCGGCCCGGCGTGTCCGCCGAGCCCGTCACCGCGCACGAAATCATCACTTTTCGAGCCATTTCAACGCCTCCCGCCGTCAACCACATGTCCGGGTTGTTGTTGCAGTTGTACCGTTGGGCGACATTATAGCCGTGGACTTGTGGCGTTAAGGCCAATCGTCAGGGCGTGAGCGCGTGAAGGTCATCATCGCAGGCGGCGGTATCGGCGGGCTGACCACGGCCCTGATGCTGCATGCGCGCGGCATCGACTGCGAAATCTTCGAACAGGCCGAGACGGTGCGGGAGCTCGGTGTCGGCATCAACACGCTGCCACATGCCATCAAGGAATTGGCGCAGCTTGGGCTGCTCGAGCGGCTGGATGCGATCGGCATCCGCACCCATGAACTGATCTACACCAACCGGTTCGGCCAGGAGATCTGGCGCGAGCCGCGCGGGCTGGACGCCGGCTACGACGTGCCGCAGTTCTCGATCCATCGCGGCCGCCTGCAGGGCACCATTTTCCAGGCGGTGCGCTCGCGGCTCGGCGAGAGCCGCTTGCAGGCCGGGCACCGGCTCGGCGCATTCCAGCAGGATGAAGGCGGCGTCACCGCCTACTTTTTCGACCGCAACGGCAGCCATCGGCGCACGGTGCGCGGCGACGTGCTGGTCGGCGCCGACGGTATCCACTCGCATGTTCGCGCGGCGCTCTATCCCAACGAAGGCGCGGCGCGCTGGAACGGCTCGATGCTGTGGCGCGGCGCGCTGGACTGGCCGCAGTTCCTGACCGGGCGCTCGATGGTGATCGCGGGCGGCATGGCGGCCAAACTCGTGGTCTATCCGATCGGCGAGGGCGGGCGGCAGGACCGGCCGCTGACCAACTGGGCGGTTCTGGTGAAGGTCGGCGAGGGCGGCGTGCCGCCCAACAAGGAAGACTGGTCGAGGCCCGGCCGCTTCGAAGACCTGATGCCGCACGTTCAGCGTTTCCGCATTCCCTACGTGGATGCCAAGGCTTTGATCGAAGCAACTCCGGAGTTCTGGGAATATCCAATGTGCGACCGCGATCCGCTGCCGCGCTGGAGCCACGGCCGCGTCACGCTGCTCGGCGACGCCGCGCATCCGATGTATCCGGTCGGCTCGAACGGAGCCTCGCAGGCGATCCTGGACGCGCGCTGTCTCGCGGACCTGCTCAAGAGCGCCGACCACCCGATGCAGGCGCTGTGGGCCTACGAGCAGGAGCGGCTGCCGCCAACCGCGCAGATCGTGCGGATGAACCGCGGCGGCGGTCCGGAGGGTGTGATCGACGCGGTCGAGCAGCGCGCGCCGGACGGGTTCCAGAACATCGACGAGGTGCTGTCGTTCGAGGAGCGCAAGGCCATCGTGCGCGGCTATGCCGGCGTGGCGGGCTTCGCCCAGGCCCAAGTCAACAAGGGCAAGGCGGCGTAACGGGTCTTCTGGCGCAATCATTCTCCGCTGTCATGCCCGCGAAAGCGGGCATCCAGTACCCGAGAAATTGCCTTAGGTCGCAAACGTCAGTGATTACTGGATCGCCCGCTTTCGCGGGCGATGACACCTGTGGTTGAAGCAGCGCAACGCGCGCGCCGTCACGCCCCCGGCGGCGGAAGGAACACCACCTCGTGCTTGGCGGATAGTGCCACCACGTCCGGCGGGCTCTGCTCCTTCATGGCGTGGATCGCCCAGAACAGGTCGTAGAGCTTGCGGGTCGGCGACACCCAGAACAGGCACTTCACCGCCTGGTCGGTCTTGTTGAAGATGCCGTGCGGGATCTGCTGCGGCAGCCGGATCAGGTCGCCGGCGGTGCCGACGAAATCCTTGCCGTCGATCAGCAGGTCGAAGCGGCCTTCCAGCACGTAGATGAATTCGTCCTGGGTCGGATGAATGTGCGGCGGCACGAAGGTGCCGACCGGGAAGGTGGCGTGCCAGGAAAATGACGCCTCGTTGAGCGATTTCGGAATGTAGGTCTGGCCCAGGATGTTCCAGGCGATCCCGTCCAGGCCGGTGCCGGCCTTGGTGATGCCTCCGGTGAGTGGCTGCATGGCGCGCGTGCTCCCCTGATCTTGCGGCCGCAGCGCATTCAACCATGTTGCAAGCGGCTTAGAAACGATGCCGAACGGCAAGGCGGGCTCCTGTTGCGGACAGCGTAAACGCAGCCTGCGCCCGTTCGCCAGTCCCAAGGCTGGTGACAAGGCCGGCGACAAATCGGTATTGAGCCTGGATTAAGCCTGAATCGGCTGTATAGCTTGGGCGCCGCGGCCTTGTGGTAGATTGAGAACGATGAACTTCGGGCTTTCGCCAATGCGGGCCGTTTGGGCTGCGGTGCTTCTCGCCGCAGCCATGCTGGCGTTTGCGCCGTCGGGGGCCGAAGCCCATGCGGGTCATTCGCATGCCCGCGCGGCTACTTCAGTGCAACAGCCGTCACTGGCCTCAGTTGCGGTAGTGGCAAAGGCCACGCAGAACCTCACAGCCGCACCCTCCGTGCCGTCTCCGCTCTCGGCCGACGCCGATTGCGACGGCAAGGGCTGCTGCGCCAGCGGGCCTTGCACCGGCTGTCACGGGGTCGTCCTCACGACGCTGCCGGTCACGCTGCCGCCGACGTTCAGCACCTTGCTGGTCGCGCAGGACACCCAGCCGCGCGGCAGCCCCGACGTCGGGCGTCTGCGACGCCCTCCCAAATCCTTCGCCTGAACCGATTTTGACGTTCTGAGTGTGCGCCTTCGATGGCGCATGCCCGAACGAATTCAATTCCGTTCCACGCGAAGGGATGCCTCTCATGTCACGTCTCATGGCCGCGCTTGCCGCGGCGCTGCTGATCGCGATGCTCGGTGCGGGCGCGATCCGGGCGCACGAGGGACACGATCACGGGCCGCAACCAGCCGCGCAGGCTGGCGCTTCGCCGCGCGGTCACGCGTCGTCCGCGCTGTTCGAACTGGTGGCGATCGCACAGGGCGACGAGCTCGTGTTCTACGTCGATCGCTTCGCAACCAACGAGCCGGTGCGCGACGCTACGGTCGAGGTCGAGACGCCCGACGGACCGGCCTCCGCGACCGCCGCCGATGGAGCCTACCGCCTCAAGGCACCTTGGCTCGCCAGGCATGGTCATTTCGATCTGATCGCAACGGTGAGCGCAGGCTCCGACACCGACGTGCTGCCGATCACCATCGACGTTCCCGAACATGCGGCAGCGACGCCCGGGGCCGGCAGCCTGCTCGCGCGCGCAAGAGATTTTCTTCATCCCGCAGCGGGTCTTGCCGTGGGGTTCGGATTTCTCGCAGGCATCGTGATGATGTCGTTCCGGCGGCCGCGTCACGCAGCGGCGTTGCTGCTGACCGCCGCGCTGCTTTTGCCCGCGGGCTCTGTCGCGGCCCATGAGGGACATGGCGACGACGCCAAGCCCGCTCAGGCCGGCGCAGACCGCGCAATGCGTGGGCCCGACGGCGCGGTGTTCGTGCCGAAGCCGATCCAGCGCATCTTCGGACTGCGGACCGTGGTCACCGAAGCGGGCTCGCACCCCCGTGCGATCGAATTGCCGGGCCGCATCATTCCCGATCCGAATGCGAGCGGCTTCGTGCAGACCGCAGTCGGCGGGCGGTTGTCCGCGCCTCCGGGCGGATTTCCCCGCCTCGGTACGCCGGTGCGCCAGGGCGACGTATTGGCCCATGTCACGCCACCGATGCAGCAGATCGACGTGTCCGACATGCGTCAGCGCCAGGGCGAACTCGACCAGCAGATGTCCATCGTCGAACGCCGCTTGCTGCGTTACGAGCGGCTCGCGCCGAGCGGCGCCATCGCGCAGATTCAGTTGGAAGAAACCAAACTCGAGCTGGAAGGACTGAAGGAGCGCCGCGCTTCGCTCGACAAAGTGCGCCGCGAGCCGGAGGTTCTGATTGCGCCCGTCACAGGCGTGATCGCGGATGGCACGCCGGTCGCGGGCCAGATCGCGCAGCCCAATGCCGTCGTATTCCAAATCGTCGATCCGGCCCGGCTGTGGATCGAGGCGCAGAGCTTCGACGCCGTCATAGAGCCGCGCAGCGCAGTGGGCGCGACAGCGGACGGCCGCTCGCTGCCGCTAAATTATCGTGGATCGGGATGGGCGGACCGCAACCAGTCGGTCGCGGTGCAGTTCGAAATCCAGGGCGAGAGCGCGAACCTGCGCGCCGGCCAGTTCGTCACCGTGCTGCTCGCCTCTAACGACGAGCGCAAGGGCATCGCCATCCCGCGTTCCAGCGTGGTCCGTTCGTCGAGCGGCCAGGATGTGGTCTATGTCCACACGGCACCGGAACGATATGAGGCAAAGACGGTCCGCGTCGAACCGCTCGATGGCGCGCGCGTGCTGGTGCTGGCAGGGGTCGAACCTGGCGAGCGGGTGACGGTCCAGGGCGCCGAACTGCTCGATCATGTGCGGTGAGGGCGGGCATGTTCACCTTCCTCGTTACGCATTCGCTTCGCAACCGGCTGATGGTGCTGGCGCTCAGCCTCGTGCTGATGGTGTTCGGCGCGTTCAGCGTGCTGCGCCTGCCGGTCGATGTGCTGCCCGATCTCAACCGCCCGACCGTCACCATCATGACCGAGGCCGAGGGGCTGGCGCCGCCCGAAGTCGAGTTGCTGGTCAGCTTTCCGATCGAGACGCAGATGAACGGCGTGCCGGGCGTCTCGCGAGTCCGCTCGGTGTCGGGTGTCGGGCTGTCGTTCGTCTATGTCGAGTTCGAGTGGGGAACCGACATCTTCCGCAATCGCCAGTTCGTCGCGGAAAAGCTCAATACGGTTCGCGGCCAGCTTCCGCCCAACGTGCAGCCGCACATGGGGCCGATCAGTTCGATCATGGGCCAGGTCGTGATGATCGCCATGACCAGCGAGCGCGCCTCGCCGATGGAGTTGCGCGAGGTTGCGGATTTCACCATCCGGCCGCGTCTGCTCAGCATTCCGGGCGTCGCCCAGGTCATCCCGATGGGCGGCGAGGTACGGCAATATCGCATCGCGCCGCAACCCTCGGCGTTGCGCGCGCTGGGCGTCACCTACGAGCAACTGGAAGCCGCGGTGGCGCAGTTCGGCTACAATGCCGGCGGCGGCTTCACCGATCTGAACTCGCGCGAGTACCTGATCCGCAACATCGGCCGCACCACCAGCCTCGACGATCTGCGCACCGTGGTGGTCGCCAAGGAAGACGGCCGGCCGGTCTATCTCTGGCAGGTCGCGACCGTGGAGTTCGCGCCTAGGCTCAAGCGCGGCGACAGCGGCTATATGGGCAAGCCTGCAGTACTGGTCTCGGTCGAGAAGCAGCCCAACGTCGATACCATCGCGCTGACCCAGCGCGTCGAGCAGGCGCTGGCGGAGCTTGGCCCCAGCCTCCCGCTCGGCATCAAGGCCGATCAGATCATTTTCCGGCAGGCCAATTTCATCGAGTCATCGATCCGCAATCTCCGGACCGTGCTGATCGAGGCGGCCGTCGTCGTGGCCGTGGTGCTGTTCGCGTTCCTGCTGAACTGGCGGACCA
Organism: Hyphomicrobiales bacterium; assembly: GCA_021730985.1. Lineage (GTDB taxonomy): Bacteria > Pseudomonadota > Alphaproteobacteria > Rhizobiales > Xanthobacteraceae > Z2-YC6860. The sequence goes on from JAKFYI010000012.1 coordinate 101,784, forward strand.
CAGCGATCTCGCTCACCGCGATCCCGATGTCGATCCTGACGACCGCCATCGTGTTCTATTTGGCCGGGCTTTCGATCAACACCATGACGCTGGGCGGCGTCGCGATCGCAATCGGCGCGCTGGTGGACGACGCCGTCGTGGACGTCGAGAACATTTTCCGCAGGCTGCGGGAAAATCGCGCCGCCGGAAATCCGCGCTCGACGTTCGACGTCGTGGTCGCAGCCTCGCAGGAGGTGCGCTCCGGCATCCTTTACGCGACCGCGATCATGGTGCTGGTGTTTGTGCCGCTGTTCGCGCTGTCCGGCATCGAAGGCCGCCTGTTCACGCCGCTCGGCCAAGCCTACATCGTCGCGATCCTCGCCAGCCTGGTGGTGTCGATCACGCTCACGCCGGTCATGGCCTATTACATGCTGCCGGGCCTGAAGCGGCTTGATGAGCATGAGAGCGGGCTCGTCCGGATGCTCAAGCGGTTGTACGGCGGGGCGCTGGCACGCGCCTTCGGACATGGCCGCGCCGTCATGGCGGTCACCCTCCTGGCCATCGTGTTCGCAGGGGCAGGGGCGTGGTTGCTGCCGCGCGCATTCCTGCCGCCGTTCAACGAAGGCACTTTGAACATCACCATGATGTTCAATCCGGGCGTCTCGCTGGCGGAATCCTCGCGCGTGGGGCAGATCGCCGAGCGGCTGGTGATGGAGGTGCCGGAGGTGAAGTCGATCGGGCGGCGCACCGGTCGCGCCGAACTCGATGAGCATGCCGAGGGCATCCACACCAACGAATTCGAGATCGATCTCAAATCGTCCAGCCGCACCAAGAATGAGATCGTCGCCGACATCCGCTCCCGGCTGAACCTGTTTCCGCTGTCGATCAACGTCGGCCAGCCGATCTCGCACCGGCTCGACCACATGCTGTCCGGCGTGCGCGCCGACGTCGCGGTCAAACTGTTCGGCGAAGACCTGGGCACGCTGCGAAATTCCGCGGAGGAATTGCGCGCCAGACTCGCTCGCATCCCCGGTTTGACCGATCTTCAGATCGAGAAGCAGGTCCAAATTCCGCAGATCGAAATCCGTGTCGATCACCGCCGTGCCGCGCTCTATGGCGTGCAGCCCGGTGCGCTGGTCGAGCGGCTGAGCCGGCTGTCCAGCGGGCGCGTGGTGTCGCGCGTGGTGGATGGCTATCGCAGCTTCGACGTGGTGATGCGGCTGCCGGACCAGCTTCGCACGCCGCAGCGTCTCGGCGATCTCCTGATCCCGACGCCGTCGGGATGGGTGCCGGCGCGGCAGCTCGCCGAGATCAAGGAGACCGAAGGTCCCAACCAGATCCTGCGTGAGAACGGGCGGCGCCGGATCGTGGTGTCCGGCAACGTCGAAGGCAACGCCGATACATCGGCTGTGGTCGATGCGATCCGTGGCGAGTTGCGGAGCCTCAAGCTGCCGGATGGTGCGTTCACCGCGCTCGAAGGCTCGTTTGCGGCGCAGGAGCAGGCCAGCCGCACCATCGGCATGCTGTCGCTGGTGTCGCTGGCGCTGATCTTCGCCATCCTGTACGGCCGCTACCGCTCGACCGTGCTGGCGCTGATCGTGATGGGCAGTCTGCCGCTGGCGCTGATCGGCGCGGTGGCAGCGCTGTGGTTCGCCGGTCAGCCGCTGTCGGTCGCCAGCATGGTCGGCTTCATCACGCTCACCGGCATCGCCGCGCGCAACGGCATCCTGAAGATCAGCCACACCATCAATCTGACGCTGCAAGAGGGTGTGCCGTGGGGCCGCGACCTCGTGGTGCGCGCCAGTCTAGAGCGGCTCACGCCGGTGCTGATGACGGCGCTGGCCGCGGGCGTCGCGCTGGTGCCTCTGATGATCGATGCCGGAACGCCGGGCAAGGAAATCCTCCATCCGGTCGCGGTGACAATCTTTGGCGGATTGATCAGCGCGACCGCGCTCGACGCATTCCTGACGCCAATCCTGCTGCTGCGGTTCGGACGCAAACCAATCGAGCGGCTGCGTGACAGCCGAACTGAAGGCACCGACGGCACTGCAATGCCCGCGACTCCAACCTACTGACTATCATCACAGGAGAGAAATCATGAAAGCAAAGTTCTTGGGCGCGATGCTGGCAAGCGTGACGTTCACGTCGGCCGCTCTGGCGCACGATCCGAAGCCGCAGAACGGTGGACGCGCCACTGAAGCCGGCGATTACCATGTCGAGATGGTGACGAAGGCTGGCGTGGTCGATGTCTATCTCGCCGACCACAACAACAAGGGCATGTCATCCGCCGGTCACAAAGGCATCGCGATCCTGGTGGTGGACGGCAAGAGCCAGAGAATCGTGCTGGAGCCCGCCGGAGAAACGCGCCTGTCCGGCAAGGCCGCCGGCGCGCTGCCGGACGCGGCGAAGGGGGTCGTGCAGATCACCCCACCCAAGGGAAAGACGGTCCAGGCACGCTTCAATTAGGCCTTGGAACTCATTCCTGGGGACAGCGCGAAAAGCGGCTCTGCATGTGCCTTTGAAGCGGCACAAGCGGAGCCGCTTCCGCCTTGCCACCATTTGTGCACTGCGCTAAGCCTCGGCCTGTCTTTGGAACGAATCCCATCTGGTTGCGGGCGTTTTCGGGGGACTTGCCGGCACCTTGGGCGGGGCGGCGGCGGCCAAGGACGGTGATTGCCGGAGCGACGGCCGGCGCAAAGAGGCCACCGATGGGCGCGCTGCTGCAGGACTATCTTCCCCTTGTCGTGTTCATCGCGATCGCCCTCGGTCTTGGCCTTGCCCTGCTGGTTGCGCCGTTCCTCGTCGCCTACAAAAATCCGGACCCGGAGAAGCTGTCGGCCTACGAATGCGGCTTCAACGCATTCGACGACGCGCGCATGAAATTCGACGTGCGGTTCTACCTGGTCGCGATCCTGTTCATCATTTTCGACCTCGAAGTCGCCTTCCTGTTTCCGTGGGCGGTGGCGTTCGGTCACCTTGGCGCCACCGGCTTCTGGTCGATGATGGTGTTCCTTGCGGTGCTGACCGTCGGGTTTATCTATGAATGGAAGAAGGGGGCGCTCGAATGGGATTGAGCGAACCATGGCGGAGCGTGTCATGAGCACACTCGTCGCGCCGGCCCCCAAAGGCGTGCTCGATCCGCGCACCGGCAAGCCGGTCGGATCGGACGACGCGTTTTTCTCCGGGCTCAACGACGAGCTCGCCGACAAGGGCTTTATCATCACCTCGGCCGAGGATCTCATCATCTGGGCGCGCACCGGCTCGTTGATGTGGATGACATTCGGGCTGGCCTGCTGCGCGGTCGAGATGATGCAAATGTCGATGCCGCGCTACGACGCCGAGCGGTTCGGCTTCGCGCCGCGCGCTTCACCGCGCCAGTCCGACGTGATGATCGTCGCCGGCACGCTGACCAACAAAATGGCGCCTGCGCTTCGCAAGGTTTACGACCAGATGCCGGAGCCGCGCTACGTCATCTCGATGGGAAGCTGCGCCAACGGCGGCGGCTACTATCACTATTCGTATTCCGTCGTGCGCGGCTGCGACCGCATCGTGCCGGTCGACATCTACGTGCCGGGCTGCCCGCCGACAGCGGAGGCGCTGCTTTATGGCGTGCTGCTGCTGCAAAAGAAGATCCGTCGCATCGGCACGATCGAGCGGTAGGCAATGCGCATCGAGAACATTCCATTTGAGACCACCGACTGGGCAAACGTCGCGCCCACCACCCACAAGGGTGACGCCGGCGTCGCCACATGGCGCACCCAACAGTTCGGCGATATTCGGGTGCGGCTCGTCGACTACTCGCCGGGCTACGCCGCCGACCACTGGTGTAGCAAGGGCCACATCCTTTTTTGTGTGGACGGCGAGATGACGACGGATTTGCAAGACGGCCGTTCGTTCAAACTCCAGTCCGGGCAGAGCTATCAGGTGGCCGACGACGATGGTGCGCACCGCTCGCACACCGCTCGAGGCGCTCGGCTATTTATCGTGGACTGACCGATGGAAGGCACTCTGGAAAAACTCGGTGAGACGGTCGCGAGCGCGCTCGCCGGATCGGTGCTCGGCCATTGGGTCGCCAACGACGAACTCACGGTGATGGCGCAACCGCGCGACATCGTCAAAGTAATGACATTCCTGCGCGAAGACGATCGTTGCCAATTCCTGAGCTTCATCGATGTGACGGCGATCGACTGGCCGTCGCGGCCGAACCGCTTCGATGTGGTTTATCACCTGATGTCGCCAAAGCTGAATCTGCGCATCCGCGTGAAGGCCGAGGTCGGCGAGGACACCGCGGTGCCCTCGATCATCTCCGTATTCCCCGGCGCCGACTGGTTCGAGCGCGAGGTCTATGATCTTTACGGCGTGCTGTTCTCCGGCCACCCAGACATGCGGCGGATTCTGACCGACTACGGCTTCGAGGGTCATCCGCTGCGCAAGGACTTCCCGATGACCGGTTTCGTCGAGGTGCGCTACGACGACGAGGTCAAGCGCGTGGTCTACGACCCGGTGCGGCTCGCGCAGGAATTCCGCAACTTCGACTTCCTGTCGCCGTGGGAGGGCACCGACTATGTGCTGCCCGGCGACGAAAAGAAGAGTTGAGGAGGGCTTATGAGCAAGACGCTTTCAGGCGGCTGCCTCTGCGGCGCGGTGCGTTTCACCGCCGAACCCGCCAATCGCGAGATCGGCGCCTGCCATTGCGGCATGTGCCGGAAGTGGACGGCCGGGCCGTTCCTGGTGATCGACTGCGGCGACACGCTCAAGCTGGGCGACGGCGCGCAAGTCGGTGTCTATCGCTCGTCGGAATGGGCGGAGCGCTGCTTCTGCAAGCAATGCGGCACGCCGTTGTTCTACCGGCTGGTCGGCCAGAACATGCACTTCGTCTCGGCGGAGGCGTTCGATGACCGAAGCGGCTACGCTCTCACCAGCCAGGTCTTCATCGACGAGAAACCGTCCTATTACGACTTCGCCAACAAGACCCAGAACATGACGGGCGCCGAAGTGTTCGCGGCCTTCGCGCCGCCCGATACCGGACAGGCCAAGGAATAAGCCATGTCCGAACCCGCGCACCGCAACTTCACCATCAACTTCGGACCGCAGCATCCGGCGGCCCATGGCGTGCTGCGCCTGGTGCTGGAGCTCGACGGCGAAGTGGTGGAGCGGGTCGATCCGCATATCGGGCTGTTGCACCGGGGAACCGAAAAACTCATCGAGGCCAAGACCTATCTCCAGGCGATTCCGTATTTCGATCGGCTCGACTACGTCGCGCCGATGAACCAGGAGCACGCGTTCTGCCTCGCGGCGGAAAAGCTGCTCAAACTCACCGTGCCGCGCCGCGCGCAACTGATCCGCGTTCTGTACTGCGAGATCGGGCGGTTGTTGTCGCACCTCCTTAACGTGACGACGCAGGCGATGGACGTCGGGGCGCTCACCCCGCCGCTATGGGGCTTCGAAGAGCGCGAGAAGCTGATGGTGTTCTACGAGCGCGCCTCCGGCTCGCGCATGCATGCGGCCTATTTCCGCGTTGGCGGCGTGCATCAGGATTTGCCGCCGAAGCTGATCGACGACATCGAGGGCTTCTGCGATCCGTTCCTCAAGGTCGTCGATGACCTGGACAGCCTGCTCAGCGAAAACCGCATCTTCAAGCAGCGCAACGTCGACATCGGCATCGTGAGCCTCGACGACGCGTGGAAGTGGGGCTTCTCCGGCGTGATGGTGCGCGGCTCGGGCGCGGCCTGGGACCTGCGCAAGTCGCAGCCCTACGAGTGCTACGCCGAGATGGATTTCGACATTCCGATCGGAAAGAACGGCGACTGCTACGACCGCTACCACATCCGCATGGAAGAGATGCGCCAGTCGGTCCGCATCATGAAGCAATGCATCGCCAAACTGCGTGAGCCCGAAGGGCAGGGGCCGGTCAGCGTCGCCGACAACAAGGTGGTGCCGCCCAAGCGCGACGAGATGAAGAAGTCGATGGAGGCGCTGATCCATCACTTCAAGCTCTACACCGAGGGTTTTCACGTACCGGCCGGTGAAGTCTATGCCGCGGTCGAAGCGCCGAAAGGCGAATTCGGCGTCTATCTCGTGTCCGACGGCTCTAACAAGCCGTACAAGTGCAAGATCAGGGCGCCGGGCTTCCCGCATCTTTCGGCGATGGACTTCCTGTGCCGCGGTCACATGCTGGCCGACGTGTCCGCCATTCTCGGTTCCATCGACATCGTGTTCGGGGAGGTCGATCGCTGATGGCCAACCGCCGCCTCGCACCGCCCGGCCAGCAACCGAAGGGGTTCTCCTTCTCGGCCGACAATCTGGCGTGGGCCAAGAAGGTGATCGCGCGCTATCCGGAAGGCCGGCAGCAATCGGCGATCATTCCGCTGCTGTGGCGCGCGCAGGAGCAGCATGAGGGCTGGCTGCCCGAAGCCGCGATCCGTTATGTGTCGGAGATGCTGGGCATGGCGCACATCCGCGCGCTCGAGGTCGCGACATTCTACACCATGTTCCTGCTCGCTCCGGTCGGCAAGAAGGCGCACGTCCAGGTCTGCGGCACCACGCCGTGCATGCTGCGCGGCGCGGGCGATCTGTTCGAGGTCTGCCACAGGCGCATCCACCACGATCCACTGCACGTATCCGACGACGGCAACTTCTCCTGGGAGGAGGTCGAGTGCCTCGGCGCCTGCGTCAACGCGCCGATGGTGCTGATCTGGAGCGACACCTACGAGGATCTCACCGCCGAAAGCTTCGAGAAGGTCCTCGACGGTTTCGTCAACGGCAATCCGGTCAAGCCGGGGCCCCAGATCGACCGGAAGATGTCAGCCCCGGTCGGCGGTCCGACCACGCTCAAGACGGTGAAGGCCTAATGCTGAAGGACGAAGATCGCATCTTCAAGAATCTTTACGGCCAGGGCGACTGGGGCCTTGAAGGCGCGCGCAAACGCGGCTCCTGGGACGACACCAAATCGATCCTCAACAGGGGCCGCGATGGCATCGTCAACGAGGTGAAGGCGTCCGGCCTGCGCGGCCGCGGCGGCGCGGGCTTTCCGACCGGCGTGAAATGGTCGTTCATGCCGAAGGCGATCGGCGATCGGCCGCACTACCTCGTGGTCAACGCTGACGAGTCCGAGCCCGGCACCTGCAAGGATCGCGAGATCATGCGGCACGATCCGCATCTCCTCGTCGAAGGCTGCCTGATCGCCGGCCGCGCGATGGACTGCGCGTCGGGCTACATCTACGTGCGCGGCGAGTTTATTAGGGAACGCGAGAGACTCCAGGCCGCGATCGACCAGGCCTACGACGCCAAGTTGATCGGCAAGAACAACATCCACGGCTACGACTTCGATCTCTACGTCCATCACGGCGCCGGCGCCTACATCTGCGGCGAGGAGATGGCGCTGCTCGAAAGCCTGGAAGGCAAGAAGGGGCAGCCGCGGCTGAAGCCGCCGTTCCCGGCCAATATGGGCCTGTACGGCTGCCCGACCACGGTCAACAACGTGGAGAGCATCGCGGTGGTGCCTGACATCATGCGGCGCGGCGCGGGTTGGTTCGGCGGTATCGGGCGCCCCAACAACACCGGCACCAAGCTGTTTTGCATCTCCGGCCACGTCGAGCGGCCGTGCACCGTTGAAGACGCGATGGGCGTGCCTCTGCGCGAACTGATCGAAACGCATTGCGGCGGCGTGCGCGGCGGCTGGGACAATCTGCTTGCCGTCATCCCGGGTGGCTCGTCGATGCCGTTGATCCCGGCGGGCGCGACCGGCTGCGACGACCTTCTGATGGATTTCGACGGCTGCCAGAAGCACAAGTCCGCGCTCGGCACCGCCGCCGTCATCGTGATGGACAAGTCGACCGACATCATCCGGGCGATGGCGCGAATCTCATATTTCTACAAGCACGAGAGCTGCGGCCAGTGCACGCCGTGCCGCGAGGGCATGGGCTGGATGTGGCGCGTGCTGACGCGCATGGCCGAGGGGCGTGCGCAGAAAAAAGAAATCGACATGCTGTTCGACGTGACCAAGCAGATCGAAGGTCATACGATTTGCGCGTTCGGCGACGGAGCGGCTTGGCCGGTGCAAGGCCTGCTTCGGCACTTCCGCCCCGAGATCGAACGGCGCATCGACGAATACACGCACCGCGCCGAAGCGGCCGCAGTGCGCGTGGCGGCGGAGTAGGACGATGACCAAGATCGTCATCGATGGCAAAGAGATCGACGTTCCGCCGGAGTTCACGCTCTTGCAGGCGGTGGAGGCGGCGGGCGGTGAAATTCCGCGTTTCTGCTTTCACGAGCGGCTGTCGATCGCCGGCAACTGCCGTATGTGCCTTGTCGAGTTGAAAGGCTCGCCCAAGCCGGTCGCGTCCTGCGCCTGGGGCGTGCGCGATTGTCGCCCGGGCCCGAACGGCGAGCCGCCGGTCGTCAACACCAAAACGCCGCTGGTTCGCAAGGCGCGCGAAGGCGTGATGGAATTCCTGCTGATCAACCATCCGCTCGATTGCCCGATCTGCGACCAGGGCGGCGAATGCGACCTGCAGGACCAGGCGATGGCCTACGGCGTCGACTCCAGCCGCTATGCCGACAACAAGCGAGCGGTCGAGGACAAATACATCGGCCCACTGGTCAAGACGATCATGAACCGCTGCATCCATTGCACGCGGTGCATCCGTTTTTCCGCCGAGGTGGCCGGCGTGCCGGAGCTTGGCGCGATCGGCCGCGGCGAAGACATGGAGATCACGACTTACCTCGAACAGGCGATGTCGTCCGAACTGCAGGGCAACGTGGTCGATCTATGCCCGGTCGGCGCGCTGACCTCCAAACCTTATGCATTCGCGGCGCGTCCTTGGGAGCTGAGCAAGACTGAATCGATCGACGTGATGGACGCGCTTGGCTCATCGATCCGTGTCGATGCCCGCGGTCGCGAGGTGATGCGCATCCTGCCGCGCGTCAACGACGACGTGAACGAGGAATGGATTTCCGATAAGACCCGCCATGTGGTCGATGGCCTGCGCACCCAGCGGCTCGATCAACCCTACATTCGTGAGGGCGGCCGGTTGCGGCCGGCGTCCTGGAGCGAGACGTTCTCCGCCGTCGCGGCCAAGGTCAGCCATACGGCGCCTGACCGCATCGGCGCGATCGCGGGCGATCTCTGCGCGGTCGAGGAAATGTTCGCGCTTAAGCAGTTGATGGCGCTGCTCGGCAGCCCGAACCTGGATGCCCGGCAAGACAGTGCCGCGATCGATCCGTCCGCCGGACGTGCCGGCTACCTGTTCAACGGCACCATCGCCGGCATCGAGCGGGCCGACGCGCTCCTGATCGTCGGCGCGAACCCGCGCCGCGAAGGCTCGGTGCTGAACGCGCGCATCCGCAAGCGCTGGCGCGCCGGCAAGTTCCCGGTCGCGCTGATCGGTGAGCGGGTCGATCTGACCTACAGCTACGACTATCTCGGCGCCGGCCCGGAGACGCTGGCGGAGCTTGCGGCGGGCCGTGGCGCGTTTGCCGAGACGCTCAAGAAGGCCGAGCGACCGATGGTGATCGTGGGCGCCGCGGCGCTGACGCGCGCCGATGGCGCCGCGGTTCTGTCGCTCGCCGCCAAGGCCGCGGTCGAATTGGGAGCGGTGAAGGACGGCTGGAACGGATTTTCGGTCCTGCACACCGCGGCCTCGCGGGTCGGTGCGCTCGACATCGGATTCGTGCCGGGCCAGGGCGGCCTGCATGCCGCGCACATGGCCAATTCCGGCGCGCTCGAGGTGCTGTTCCTGCTTGGCGCGGACGAAGTGGATGCGCCGGCCGGCGCGTTCGTCGTCTATATCGGCACCCACGGCGACCACGGCGCGCACCGCGCCGACGTGATCCTGCCGGGCGCAGCCTATACCGAAAAATCCGGCATCTACGTCAACACCGAGGGCCGCGTACAGATCGCGAACCGCGCCAGCTTCCCGCCGGGCGAGGCGCGGGAGGATTGGGCGATCCTGCGGGCGCTGTCCGAGACGCTTGGCAAGAAGCTGCCGTATGACTCGCTGGGCGCGCTTCGCCGCGTGCTGTTCGCGGCGCATCCGCATCTGCAGCGCATCGATCAGGTGACGCCGGGCGACGCAGCCGACATCCGCGCGCTCGCGGGCAAGGGCGGCACGCCCGACAAGGCGCCGTTCCGCCAGGCGTTCGACGATTTCTATCTCACCAATCCGATCGCGCGCTCGTCCGCGGTGATGGCCGAATGCTCGGCGCTGGCCGAGGGTCGCACCATGAGCGCTGCGGAGTAGGGCATGATCGAACTTTTCACCACCTACGTCTGGCCGGTCGTGATCATCGCGGCGCAATCGCTGTTGCTGCTGGTGCTGCTGCTGGTCGGCGTCGCCTACATCCTGCTTGCCGACCGCAAGATTTGGGCCGCGGTGCAGTTGCGGCGCGGCCCGAACGTGGTCGGGCCATTCGGCCTGCTGCAATCGTTCGCCGACCTTCTCAAGTTCGTGCTCAAGGAGCCGGTCATCCCCGCGGGCTCGAACAAGGGCGTGTTCCTGCTGGCGCCGCTCGTCACCGCGACGCTCGCGCTCGCGGCTTGGGCTGTGATCCCGGTCAATGCCGGCTGGATGGTCGCCGACATCAACGTCGGCATCCTCTACATTTTCGCGATCTCGTCGCTGATGGTCTACGGCATCATCATGGGCGGCTGGGCGTCGAACTCGAAATACGCCTTTCTGTCCGCGATCCGCTCCGCGGCGCAGATGGTGTCGTACGAAGTCTCGATCGGCTTCGTCATCATCACGGTGCTGCTGTGCGCGGGCTCGCTCAAGCTGTCCGCCATCGTCGCGGCGCAAGACACGCCTTACGGCATGCTCGGCTGGTACTGGCTGTGGCTGTTGCCGATGTTCGTGATCTTCTTCATTTCCGCATTGGCCGAAACCAACCGGCCTCCCTTCGATCTGGTCGAAGCGGAGTCCGAACTGGTCGCGGGCTTCATGGTCGAGTACGGCTCGTCGCCCTACATGATGTTTATGCTGGGCGAGTACGTGGCGATCGTCACTATGTGCGCCATGGCCACGATCCTGTTCCTGGGCGGCTGGCTGCCGCCATTCCCGATCGCGCCATTCACTTGGGTTCCCGGCGTCATCTGGTTCGTACTCAAGATATGCTTCATGTTTTTCCTGTTCGCCATGGCCAAGGCGATCGTGCCGCGCTACCGCTACGACCAGCTCATGCGATTGGGCTGGAAGGTGTTCCTGCCAATTTCGCTCGCAATGGTGGTGATTGTGGCCGCCGTCCTGCAATTCGGCGGCCTCGCTCCCGGGAGGATGCCATGACCTTCTCCATGCCTGGATTGATCGGTGCCGCGATCGGGTTGTTGTGTGCGCTGGGCGCCTACGTGGCGATCATGCCGCTATTGGCACGCCGCGACGCGGACGGCGGCACACCGGCCGCTAGCGGTGACGCCAACCCGAACGTCGCCGTCATTCGTGCAATTCTGCTCGCTGACTTCGTCGTGCTCGCGGCGATCGGCTACTACGTCGGCCAATTGGTCGGTTGATCGGATTGATGACATGAGACTCGATCAGGCTGCACGTTCGATCTTCCTGCAGGAGTTCCTGTCCGGGCTCGTGCTCGCCATGAAGTATTTCTTCAAGCCGAAGGCGACGCTCGATTATCCGTTCGAGAAGGGCCCGATCTCGCCGCGCTTCCGGGGCGAACACGCGCTGCGCCGCTATCCCAATGGCGAAGAGCGCTGCATCGCATGCAAGTTATGCGAGGCCATCTGCCCGGCGCAGGCCATCACCATCGAGGCGGGCCCGCGCCGCAATGACGGTACGCGGCGGACCACGCGCTACGACATCGACATGGTGAAGTGCATCTACTGCGGACTGTGCCAAGAAGCTTGCCCGGTAGACGCCATCGTCGAAGGCCCGAACTTCGAGTTCGCCACCGAAACACGCGAGGAGCTCTACTACGACAAGGAACGCCTGCTCGCGAACGGCGACCGCTGGGAGCGCGAACTCGCGAAGAACATCGCGCTCGACGCGCCGTACCGGTGAGGCAGGCGCCGCGATGATCCTTCCCGCTCTGTTCTTCTATCTCTTCGCCGGTGCGTGCATCGCGTCCGCCTTCATGGTGATCGCGGCCAGGAACCCCGTGCATTCGGTGCTCTATTTGATCTTTGCCTTCGTCAACGCGGCCGGATTGTTCGTTCTGATGGGCGCCGAGTTCCTGGCGATGATCCTGATCGTGGTTTATGTCGGCGCCGTCGCGGTGCTGTTCCTGTTCGTGGTGATGATGCTGGACGTCGATTTCGCCGAACTACGCCAGGGCGTGCTGCAGTATCTGCCGTTCGGGGCGCTGATCGGCGTCGTCATGCTGGCCGAACTGCTGCTGGTGGTCGGGGCCTGGGTCATCGGGCCGGGCGTGCCGCGCGCCATCACCGCGCCGATCCCGGCCGACATCACCAACACCGAGGCGCTGGGCCGCGTCCTCTACACGAAGTACATCTACTACTTCCAGGCCGCGGGGCTGGTGCTGCTGGTGGCAATGGTCGGCGCGATCGTGCTGACGCTGCGTCATAAGGCCGGGGTCAAGCGCCAGAACATCGGCGATCAGGTCGCGCGCACCAGAGACACCGCGATCGAAGTGGTCAAGGTCCGGCCGGGGCAGGGACTATGACCATCGGGCTCGGCCATTATCTCTCGGTTGCCGCGATCCTGTTCACGCTCGGGATCTTCGGCATCTTCCTGAACCGCAAGAACGTCATCGTCATCCTGATGTCGATCGAGCTGATCCTGCTCGCGGTCAACATCAACTTCGTGGCGTTCTCGACCCATCTCGGCGACATCGTCGGCCAGGTGTTCGCCATGCTGGTGCTGACCGTCGCCGCTGCTGAAGCCGCGATCGGTCTCGCCATCCTCGTCGTCTATTTCCGGAATCGCGGCTCAATCGCGGTCGAGGACATCAACCTGATGAAGGGCTGAGATGTATCAGGCGATTGTCCTTCTTCCGCTATTGGGGGCGATCCTTGCGGGCGCGATTGCGATCTATGGCGCGCGCAAACGGTTTCCAGGCGCCGAACCGTCGGACGATCACCACGCGCACGCGGATCATGCCCATGCCGCGCACGCGACACATGATGCGCATCACGGCGATCACGGCCCCACCGAACCTGCCGCGGAAGGGTCCCGCGCTGCGGAGGTCATCACCACCGCGTTCCTGATGGTTACGGCGGTGCTGTCATGGATCGCTTTCGTCCGGATCGGATACGGCCATCACGACGAGCGCATCACGCTGTTTACCTGGATGCTGTCGTCGGACTTCAAGGTGGATTGGGCGCTGCGCATCGACACGCTCACTGCCGTGATGCTGGTGGTGGTGACGACCGTATCGTCGCTCGTTCACCTCTATTCCATAGGGTACATGGCGGAAGATCCGTACCGGCCGCGGTTTATGGCGTATCTATCGCTGTTCACCTTCGCGATGTTGGCGCTGGTGACGTCCGACAATCTCGCCCAGCTCTTCTTTGGCTGGGAGGGCGTCGGTCTCGCGAGCTATCTGCTGATCGGCTTCTGGTACCACAAGCCGGAGGCGAACGCCGCCGCGATCAAGGCGTTCGTCGTCAACCGCGTCGGCGATTTCGGCTTTGCGCTCGGCATCTTCGCCGTATTCATGATGACGGGATCGATCGATCTCGACACCGTGTTCGCGCAGGCCCCGGCGCTGACCGGCAAGACCATCAACTTCTTCGGTTGGCACGCCGACGCGCTGACGCTGATCTGCCTGCTGCTGTTCATGGGCGCGATGGGCAAGTCGGCGCAGTTCCTGCTGCACACATGGCTGCCGGACGCGATGGAAGGCCCGACACCGGTCTCGGCGCTGATCCATGCCGCGACGATGGTGACGGCGGGCGTGTTCATGGTGGCCCGCCTGTCGCCGCTGTTCGAGCTTTCGCCGACCGCTTTGACCGTGGTGACGATCGTCGGCGCGACCACGGCGTTCTTCGCAGCGACCGTGGGCCTCGTGCAGAACGACATCAAACGGATCGTTGCCTATTCAACCTGTTCGCAGCTCGGCTACATGTTCGTTGCGATGGGCGTCGGCGCTTACTCGGTCGGCATGTACCACCTGTTCACGCATGCGTTCTTCAAGGCGCTGCTGTTCCTCGGCTCCGGCTCGGTAATCATGGCGATGCACCACGAGCAGGACATCCGCAACATGGGCGGCCTGCGCAAGAAGATCCCGGTCACCTACTGGACCATGGTGATAGGGACACTGGCGCTGACCGGATTTCCGTTCACCGCGGGGTACTTCTCCAAGGATGCCATCATCGAGGCGGCGTTCGCCGGAAAGAACCCGGCCGCGGCCTATGCCTTCGTGCTGACCGTGATCGCTGCCGGACTGACGGCGTTCTATTCGTGGCGCCTGATCTTCAAGACCTTCCACGGTGAGCCGCACGACCGGCACCACTACGACGAGGCGAAGGAGAGCCCGCTGGTGATCCTGATCCCGCTCGGCGTGCTGGCGCTGGGCTCGATCGCGGCCGGTTTCCCCCTCAAGGAATATTTCGCCGGCCACCACGTCGAGCATTTCTTCCGGCAGTCGCTCAAGCAGAGCGCCGCGGTGATCGACGCCATCCATCATGTACCGTTGTGGGTCGCGCTCACGCCGACGGCGATGATGTTCTTAGGGTGGGGCATCTCCGCCTATTTCTATCTGCTGCGGCCCGACATCCCAGTCGAGATGGCCCGTCAGCAGGACATGCTGTACCGTTTCCTGCTCAACAAGTGGTACTTCGACGAAATCTACGACTTCATCTTCGTGCGCCCGGTGCTCTGGCTCGGCCGCGTGCTCTGGAAGGGCGGCGACGGCTACGTGATCGACGGGTTCGGGCCTGACGGCGTCTCCGCGCGCGTGCTCGACGTCACCCGCAACGTGGTGCGGCTGCAGAGCGGCTATCTCTACCACTACGCCTTCGCCATGCTGGTCGGCGCTGCCGCGCTGGTCACCTGGTTCATGTTCGCTTCTCCCGGAGGAGCGCACTGATGGCGAGCTGGCCCATTCTTTCCGTCACCACATTCCTGCCGCTCGCGGGCGTGCTGTTCATTCTGGCGCTGCGCGGCGAGGACGAGGCTGCCAAGCGCAACGCGCGCTGGGTCGCGCTGTGGACCACCGCCGTCACGTTTGCGGTGTCGCTGGTCATGCTGTCGCGCTTCGACGCGACCACGGCCGAATTCCAGTTCGTCGAGAAAATGGCGTGGCTCGGCAATTTCGGCACCTACCACATGGGCGTGGACGGCATTTCCCTGCCGCTGGTGATCCTCACCACCGCGATCATGCCGCTCTGTATCGTGGCAAGCTGGCTGTCGGTCCAGGTGCGCGTCAAGGAGTACATGATCGCGTTCCTGGTGCTGGAAACGCTGATGATCGGCACGTTCTCGGCGCTCGACCTTGTGCTGTTCTATCTGTTCTTCGAGGGCGGCCTGATCCCGATGTTCCTGATCATCGGCGTGTGGGGCGGCCCGCGCCGGGTGTACGCCAGCTTCAAATTCTTCCTCTACACGCTTGCCGGTTCGGTGCTGATGCTGCTCGCCATCATGGCGATGTACTGGCAGTCCGGTACGACCGACATCACCGTGCTGCTGCGGCATGCGTTCCCGCGCGAGATGCAGCCGTGGCTGTGGTTTGCGTTCTTTGCCTCGTTCGCGGTGAAGATGCCGATGTGGCCGGTCCACACCTGGCTGCCGGACGCCCACGTCGAGGCGCCGACGGCGGGATCCGTCATCCTCGCCGCAATCCTTTTGAAGATGGGCGGCTACGGCTTCCTGCGGTTCTCGCTGCCGATGTTCCCGATCGCGTCAAACGAGTTCGCCATGCTGGTGTTCGCGCTGTCGGTCATCGCCATCGTCTACACATCGCTGGTTGCGATCGTGCAGGAGGACATGAAGAAGCTGATTGCCTATTCGTCGGTCGCGCACATGGGCTTTGTCACCATGGGCATCTTTGCCGCGACCGCGCAGGGCGTGGCGGGCGGCATATTCCAGATGATCTCGCACGGTGTGGTTTCGGCCGCGCTGTTCCTGTGCGTCGGCGTCGTCTACGACCGCATGCACAGCCGCGAGATCGCGACCTATGGCGGCCTGGTCAACCGCATGCCTGTGTATGCCGCGGTGTTCTTGCTATTCACAATGGCGAACGTCGGACTGCCGGGCACATCCGGTTTCGTCGGCGAATTTCTGACTTTGCTCGGCACCTTCAAGGTCAACATCGTGGTGGCGTCGCTGGCGACGCTCGGCGTGATCTTCTCGGCCTGCTACGCACTGTGGCTTTATCGAAAGGTCGTGCTGGGCAAGCTTGAGAAGCCCGCGCTCGCCAACATCAGCGACATGAGCTGGCGCGAGATCGCGGTGTTCGCTCCGCTGATCGTGCTGACCATCCTGTTCGGCGTCTATCCGAAACCGGTGCTCGACATTTCGGCCGCGTCGGTGACGGCGCTGCTGCAGAACTATCATGCCGCGCTCGGAGCGGCCGCGAAAACCGCCGCGCTGGTGCATTGATGACCGCCGCCACATACCTCCCGCTCTATCCGGCCATCCCGGAAATCGTCCTCGCGATCGGCGCGATGGCGCTGCTGATGCTCGGGGCCTATCGGGAAAACAGCACGCAGGTCGTCAACCTGGGCGCCGTGATGCTGCTGATCGCAGCGGCCTTGATCGTGCACTGGCTGCCGAACGGCGTCACGTTCGGTGGCAGCTTCGTGGTCGATGGCTTTGCGCGCTTTCTCAAGGTGCTGGCCTTCCTGGCCTCGGCGGTGGCGATCGTGATGTCGCTGCACTACCAGGCGGCCGAGAAGCAGCGGATGTTCGAGTATTCGATCCTGATCCTGCTGTCGGCGGTCGGCATGGGGATGATGATCTCCGCCGCCGATCTGATCGCGCTGTACCTCGGGCTCGAACTGATGAGCCTTGCCCTCTACGTGGTCGCGGCATCGAACCGCGACTCCGTGCGCTCGACCGAGGCGGGCCTCAAGTATTTCGTGCTCGGCGCGCTATCGTCGGGAATGCTGCTCTACGGCTGCTCTCTGATCTATGGCTTCACCGGCACCGTGGCGTTCACCGGCATCGCCAAGGCGACGCAGGGCGGGGCAGGGATCGGGCTGATCTTCGGTCTGGTGTTCGTGTTCGCAGGCCTTTGCTTCAAGGTCTCGGCAGTGCCGTTCCACATGTGGACGCCGGACGTCTACGAGGGCGCGCCGACGCCGGTCACGGCGTTCTTTGCGGCCGCGCCTAAGATCGCGGCCATTGCCCTGTTCATGCGGCTCGCGATCGGAGCATTCCCAGGCATCGTCCCGCAATGGCAGCAGATTCTGGTGTTCGTCGCCATCGCGTCGATGACGCTCGGTGCTTTCGCCGCGATCGGGCAGCACAACATCAAGCGGCTGATGGCGTATTCCTCGATCGGTCACATGGGCTTCGCGCTGGTCGGGCTTGCGGCCGGGACCGCGGAAGGCGTCCAGGGCGTGCTGATTTATATGGCGATCTATCTTGCAATGACGCTCGGCACCTTCTGCTGCATCCTGGCGATGCGGCGCGCAGGCGGTGCGGTCGAGAACATCTCCGACCTCGCGGGCCTGTCGCGCACCAATCCCGCGCTGGCGTTTTTCCTCGCGCTGTTGCTGTTCTCGCTGGCCGGCATCCCGCCGCTCGCCGGCTTCTTTGCGAAGTACTACGTGTTCCTCGCCGCCATGCAGGCCGGGATGTTCACGCTGGCCGTGATCGGCGTGCTGGCCAGCGTGGTCGGCGCCTTCTACTACCTGATGATCATCAAGACGATGTACTTCGACGAACCGGCCGAGGGCTTCGTGCCGATGCCGGGCGAACTCAAGGCGGTGCTGGGCGTCACCGGCCTTTTTAATCTGCTGTACTTCATCTATCCCGCGCCGCTGCTGCAAGCCGCGAGCGCTGCCGCCAAATCGCTATTCTGATGGCATCCGCTCCCGCTGACGTGCGGGTGATCGCTCACGACACGATCGGCTCAACCAATGCCGACGCGCTGGAGCGCGCGCGAGCAGGCGAAGTTGGACCGCTCTGGGTCACGGCCAAACGGCAGACCGCTGGGCGCGGGCGCCGGGGGCGCACCTGGGTGTCCGAGCCGGGCAATCTCTACGCAACGCTGTTGCTGACCGATGCGGCGCCGCCCGAACGGGCGGCAGAGCTGTCGTTCGTCACGGCGCTCGCGGTTCACGATGCGGTGGGCTCTCGCATCCCAGGTCTTGCGCGGCGGTTGGCCCTGAAATGGCCGAACGACTGCCTGATCGACGGTTGCAAGTTTGCGGGCATCCTGATCGAGGGCGAAGGGCGCGCGCTCGCCATTGGGATCGGCGTCAACTGCGCGCATCACCCGGCAGGCACCACGTTTCCTGCGACCGACCTTGCCGCCGCTGGCGTCCGCGCCACGCCCGGCACCGTATTCGAGGCGCTCGCCCAGGCCACGATCGGGCGTATCGTGCAATGGAACCGCGGCGCAGGCTTTGCCGTCATTCGGGACGAATGGCTCCGGCGTGCCTTTGGCGTCGGCAAGACCATCCGGATCGCGATGCCGGAGGGCGAACGTGAAGGCCGTTTCGAGACCATCGACGACACCGGCCGGCTGGTGCTGCGGCGCGCCGACGGCACAATTGAAACCGTGACCGCGGGCGACGTCATGCCCGCGCTGGTAAAGGGTTAAAGTTATGGCCGCACAAGGCGAGCTTGTGTTTGCGCCGCTCGGCGGCGTCGGCGAGATCGGCATGAACCTGTCGCTCTACGGATTGGGCGAACCGAACCGCCGCACCTGGCTGATCGTCGACGTCGGCGTGTCGTTCGCCAATGAAGATCACCTGCCAGGCATCGAGCTGGTGTTCCCCGACATCAAGTTTCTGGTCGCGGAGCGGCGCAACATCGCTGGCATCATCCTCACCCATGCGCACGAGGACCACTACGGCGCGATGCTCGACCTATGGCCGAAGCTGCGCGTACCGGTTTATGCCACGCCGTTCACCTCGGCGCTGCTCACCGCCAAGCGGCTCGGCGAGTACGGCGCGCCCGAAATCCCGATCACTGAGGTGGCGCTTGGCTCGCGCTTCGACATCGGGCCGTTCGACATCGAGCTTTGCTCGGTCGCGCATTCGATCCCGGAATCTAACGCGCTGATCATCCGCACCCCGCATGGCACCGTTCTGCACACTGGCGACTGGAAGCTCGATGCAACGCCGGTGATCGGCCCGCCGACCGATGAGGCGAAACTTCGCGCGCTGGGCGAAGCGGGCTGCCTGGCGCTGATTGGAGACTCCACCAATGCGGTTCGCGAAGGCCGCTCTCCGTCGGAATCCGACGTGGCGCGCACGATCGCGGAACTGATCGCACAGGCGCCCGGTCGCGTCGCCGTCACCACCTTCGCGTCCAACGTGGCGCGAATCCGCGCCGTGGCGGACGCGGCCAAGGCCGCCGGCCGCGAGGTCGTGGTGGTCGGCCGCGCCATGGAGCGGGTCAACCAGGTTGCGCGCGAGACCGGCTATCTCGACGGCGTTCAGGAATTCCGCGGCATGGACGTTTACGGCCATCTGCCGAACGACAAGGTGGTGGCGCTGTGCACCGGCAGCCAGGGCGAGCCGCGCGCCGCGCTGGCCCGAATCGCCAAAGACGAGCATCCCGAGGTCACGCTGACCAGCGGCGACACGGTGATCTTCTCGTCGCGGCCGATCCCCGGCAACGAGAAGTCGATTTCCACCGTGATCAACGGCCTGATCGACCAGGGCGTGCGCGTCATCACCGACCGGACGCATCTGGTTCACGTTTCCGGCCATCCGCGGCAGGAGGAACTCGCCGAGATGATCGGATGGGTGAAACCGCAGCTCCTCATTCCCGTGCATGGCGAGGCACTGCATCTCAACGAACACGCCAACCTGGCGCGGCGCCTCGGCATTAAAGTTGGAATGTGCCGCAACGGCGACCTCGTAAAGCTCGCGCCGGGCGATCCCGGTATCATCGACGAAATTCCGGCGGGGCGGCTTTACAAGGACGGCAACCTGCTGGTGGATGCGCAAGCGCGCACCATTGCCGACCGCAAGCGGTTGAGCATTTCCGGCATCGTGTCGGTGGCGCTGGCACTGACCGACAAGGGTCAGCTCGCCGCCGATCCCGAAATCGAGATGGTGGGCGTGCCGGAGACCACAGCCAGCGGTGAATCGATGCTGGAGATCGCGCTCGATGCGATCGCCGACACGGTCGATAACCTGCCCAAAGCGCGCCGCCGCGACCCGGACTCGATCGGCGAGGCGGTGCGCCGGAGCGTGCGGGCCGCGATCGCTCAGCAGTGGGGCAAGAAGCCCCTGGTTCAGGTCCACTTGTTGCTTGTGTGACCCGAACGTTAAAATCATCATCGGTTGGAATGAAGGATTGCTGATGTGACCGATTTGAAAATGACTCTGGCTTGCTGGAATTATGACCGCACTCGCGCGCTGATGGACGGCAGCGTCAAGCCCGACGGCATCGAGCTGAGCTACCACACCTCGTTTCCAGCCGCGACTTTCCACCGCATGATGGGCAAGCAGGAGTTCGAGGCGTCAGAACTCGGCCTGACCTTCTATCTCGACACGCTGCACTGGGACGATCCGCCGTTCGTCGCCATTCCGGTCTATCCGATCCGGGTGTTCTCCCACTCGGCGATCTACATCAACACCAGCAAGGGTATCCGCGAGCCGAAAGACTTGATCGGCAAAAGGATCGGCGAGTTCTTTCTCTACGGGCATGACGCCGGCACCTGGTCGAAGGGCATCCTGCAGGATCACTACGGCGTGCCGATCGACAGCTACGCCAACTACATCGGCGGCGTGGAACGGCCGACGCCGCCGCTGCCCTGGTACCAGGAGAAGCCGCCGGCGCACATCAAGGTGCAACACATCGGCACCGAAACCACGCTCGACAAGATGCTCGATGCCGGCGAGGTCGATGCGCTGTTCTCGGCGCTGGTACCGCCGTCAATGGCGCGCGGATCGAAGAACATCCAGCGCCTGTTTCCGGATTTCGAGACGGTGGAGCGCGACTATTTCAAATCGACCGGCATCTTCCCGATCCAGCATGTGGTCGCGATCCGCAAAGACGTCTACAAGGCCAACCCGTGGGTCGCGACATCGCTGTACAAGGCCTTCAACGACGCGCGCGACAAGGCCTACGAGACCTACAGGCATCAGGCCGAGAACATGCACCGCATGTTCATGATCCCCTGGATGACCCATCACATGCGGGAAATGCAGGATCTGCTGGGCGAGGACTGGTTTCCCTACGGTCTGAAGCGCAATTACAAGCCGCTCGACACATTCCTGCGCTATCACCACGAACAGGGGCTTTCCAAACGGCGCTTCAAGCCCGAAGAATTGTTCCTGCCGGAATTGCTCGATACCTGATCCACACCCTGCCGGGCCGCTGGAGGAATGGCATGATCGGACGGCTCAACCACGTCGCCCTCGCGGTGCGCGACATCAAGAAGGCGTCGGACCTCTATCGCAAGTCGCTTGGGGCGGAGGTATCCGCCGCTGTGCCGCAACCCGCGCACGGTGTCACCACGGTGTTCATCACGTTGCCCAACACCAAGATCGAACTGCTGGAGCCACTCGGCGACAATTCGCCGATCGCCAAGTTCCTGGAGAAGAACGCCGACGGCGGCATGCACCACGTTTGTTACGAGGTGGACGACATCATCGCGGCGCGGGACCGCCTCAAGGCGGAAGGCGCGCGTGTGCTTGGCGACGGCGAGCCCAAGATCGGCGCGCACGGCAAGCCTGTGCTGTTCCTGCACCCGAAGGACTTCTTCGGCACGCTGGTCGAACTGGAACAGGCTTGATGGCCACCTCGACCGCGATCGCCATCTATTTTCTGATCTGGTGGCTGACGCTGTTCGCGGTGCTGCCGTGGGGCGTGAAAGCTCAAGGTGAGGAGGATGCCGCGCCCGGTACCGATCCCGGCGCCCCGCGCGTGCCTCATCTCAAGGCCAAGCTGGCCTGGACCACGGTGGTGGCCAGCGTGATTTTCGCGATCGTCGCAGTCGTCTACGTTTACCGGCTGGTCACGCTTGACGGGCTGGCGGCGTGGATGGGCTTCCCGGCCTAGCGGGGCAGCTTGCGCGGGGGCCTTGCGGGATATGGGGCGCGATAGGACGGGTTGGGAGCGCAGAAGCCACCGACCCCGGACACGGTTGCCCGGCACTGTTCCAGCGTCGTGAAACCGCAATTGGTGGCGCCGATGTCGTGGCCCATGTTGGCGCACCAGGGATAGTCCTGCGCCGACGCCTTGTCGGTGGCGAACGCAGCCAGCAGAAGGCCGAGAGTCGCGAGCGCAATTCGCATTGTGAAACCTCCTGGTCGATCGCCCGCAGTTATGAACACCGGAGCGGTTTAGATGTTTCGGCCAGCGAAAACTAGGCGTGCGAAAGAATATGGAATTGGAAAAAAATGAGCAGGGCCAATGCCCTGCTCTGGTCGGCGAAACCTGTTCCTTAGCCCTCGCGACCCGGTACGATCCTCGAGGCATGGGCGCAGTTGGCGCGCTTTGGATTTTCTTCCCTAGACTCAGGCCGTAGCCGCCAACCACTGTCAGCCAGCTCCGCAACGCAGCGCAATCTAACCGGGTGTTTTGGTCTTGTCATTCATGCACCGCAGCAAAATGACCAGCTTGGCGGGCGCAAAGGCGGCGCGCGAGCCCGTCCATATCCCTCGGCCATGCCCTTGCCGCGCTTGTGTTTTCCCCTTTGATCCGGTTTCACTGCCGACGCATCCCGGGACGCCCCTCTTCAGAGACCAGCAATGCGATTGACCCGATTTTTCCTGCCAATCCTGAAGGAGGCCCCCCGGGAGGCGGAGATCGTCTCGCACCGGCTCATGCTGCGCGCGGGCATGCTGCGGCAGCAGGCCGCCGGCATCTATTCGCTGCTGCCGCTGGGGCTGCGCGTCCTCAACAAGGTCAACGCCATCGTGCGCGAGGAGCAGAACCGCGCCGGCGCCATCGAACTTCTCATGCCGACTGTTCAGCCGGCCGATCTGTGGCGCGAGAGCGGACGCTACGACGACTACGGCAAAGAGATGCTGCGCATCCGGGACCGCCACGAGCGCGACATGCTCTATGGGCCGACCAACGAGGAAATGATCACCGAGATTTTCCGCGCTTACGTGCGCTCGTACAAGGATCTGCCGCTCAACCTCTATCACATCCAGCTCAAGTTCCGCGACGAGGTGCGGCCGCGCTTCGGGCTGATGCGCGGGCGTGAATTCTTGATGAAAGATGCGTACTCGTTCGACATCGACCAGGCGGGCGCTCAGCACTCCTACAACAGGATGTTCGTCGCGTACCTGCGCACCTTCGCGCGGCTGGGCCTGAAGTCGATTCCGATGGTGGCCGACACCGGCCCGATCGGCGGCAACCTGAGCCACGAGTTCATCATCCTGGCTTCCACCGGCGAGTCGGAGGTGTTCTGCCACAAGGACTATCTCGATTTCCCGGCGCCCGGCGCCGACGTAAATTTCGACGACCGGGCTGCGCTCCAGGGCGTTGTCGATAAATGGACGTCGCTGTATTCGGCCACGTCCGAAAAGCACGACGCGGCGGCATTCGGCCAAATCCCCGCTGACAAGCAGGTGTCGGCGCGCGGCATTGAGGTCGGGCACATCTTCTATTTCGGTACCAAGTATTCCGAACCGATGAAGGCGGTGGTGGCTGGCCCGGACGGCGCCGACCATCCGGTTCACATGGGCTCCTACGGCATCGGCCCGACGCGGCTGGTCGCAGCCCTGATCGAGGCGAACCACGACGAGGCCGGCATCAAATGGCCGGAGGCCGTGGCCCCCTTCAAGGTCGCCATCCTCAATCTCAAGCAGGGCGATGCGGCAACCGACGGCGCCTCGGAACGGCTCTATCGTGAGCTCACCGCCAAGGGCATCGACGTTCTGTACGACGATACCGAACAGAGGGCAGGCGGGAAATTCGCCACCGCCGACCTAATTGGTGTGCCCTGGCAAGTCCTGGTCGGCCCGAAGGGGCTCGGTGCCGGCACACTAGAGGTGAAGAAGCGTGCCGACGGCAGCCGGGAAAACCTCAGTCCCGAGGCCACGTTGGACCTACTGTCGCGATAACCTGTGCGCTTCTCCCGCTTTGGGTGCCCGAGGCTGGCTTGAATCCGCCAGAATCGGATGAATTGGGTACCTAAAGGGGAATAATGAGCGAGCCTGTCGGGACCCGTCCCTTTGCGCCATTCGAGTGGATGCTTTCGCTGCGCTACCTGCGGGCGCGGCGGCAGGAAGGTTTTATCTCGATCATCGCTGCGTTCTCATTCCTCGGCATCATGCTTGGCGTCGCCACGCTGATCATCGTGATGGCGGTGATGAATGGCTTCCGCAAGGAACTGCTCACCAAAATTCTCGGCCTTAACGGCCATGTGCTGGTGCAGCCTTTGGAATCTCCGCTAACGGACTACGAGGCCGTGGCGCAGCGTATCTCCAAAGTGGAGGGCATTCGGATCGCGGTTCCGATCGTGGAGGGCCAAGCGCTGGCATCCTCGCCGTTCAATGCCGCGGGCGTGCTGGTGCGCGGCATCCGCGCCGCCGATCTCACGCAGATCCCCTCGATCGCGCAGAATATCAAGCAGGGGACGCTCGACGGCTTCGATCAGGGGCAGGGTGTGGTGATCGGGCGGCGGCTCGCCGACCAGCTGACGCTGCGCGCCGGCGACTCGGTGACGATGGTTGCGCCGCGCGGCGCCGTGACGCCGATGGGCACCACGCCGCGCATCAAGCCCTACAAGGTCGCCGCGGTGTTCGAGGTCGGCATGTCGGAGTACGACGCGGCCTTCGTATTCATGCCGCTCACCGAGGCCCAGGCCTATTTCAATCGCGCGAGCGACGTCACCGCGATCGAGGTCTACACCAGCAATCCCGACCAGATCGGGCGCTTCCGCCAGCTCATCACCGAGGCCGCTGGCCGGCCCATCTTCATGGTGGATTGGCGCCAGCGCAACGCCACATTCTTCGGCGCGCTGCAGGTCGAGCGCAACGTGATGTTCCTGATCCTCACGCTGATCATTCTCGTTGCGGCGTTCAACATCGCGTCCAGCCTGATCATGCTGGTGAAGGACAAGGGGCGCGACATCGGCATCCTGCGGACCATGGGCGCGACCCAGGGCGCCATCATGCGCGTGTTCCTGATCACGGGTGCCGCGATCGGCGTGGTCGGTGCGCTGAGCGGTTTCTTGGTCGGGCTGGTGGTGTGCCTCAATATCGAATCGATACGCCAGTTCATGTCCTGGCTCACCAACACCGAGCTGTTCCCGCCCGAACTGTATTTCCTGTCCAAGCTGCCGGCCGATCTCGACGCCGGCGAAACCACGGCCGTGGTGCTGATGGCGCTGGCCCTGTCGCTGCTCGCGACGCTGTATCCCTCCTGGCGCGCGGCCCGGCTCGATCCGGTCGAAGCGCTGCGTTACGAGTAGGGGCATGGCCGAGCAAGGCACTCCAGTCGTATTCCTGCACGGCGTTGAGCGCCGCTATCAGCAGGGCGAGGCGACCCTCGAAGTGCTGAAGGGCGCCGAGTTGGCGGTCTGGCCCGGGCAGTCCGTGGCGCTGGTGGCGCCGTCCGGGACCGGCAAGTCCACGCTGCTCCATGTCGCAGGCCTGCTCGAACATGCCGATGCCGGCGAAGTCTATTTCGAGGGCGCCGCCACCTCGACCTTGAGCGATGCAGAGCGAACCCGCATCCGCCGCTCGGCGATCGGCTTCGTCTATCAGGCGCACTACCTGCTGCCGGAATTTTCCGCGCTTGAGAACGTGATGATGCCGCAGATGATCCGCGGACTGTCGCGCGAGGAATCCAGGCGGCGGGCCACGGAACTGCTGTCGTATCTCGGGCTGAAGGAGCGGCTGACGCACCGGCCGGGCCAATTGTCCGGTGGCGAGCAACAGCGTGTCGCCATCGCGCGCGCCGTGGCGAACGCGCCGCGCCTGCTGCTGGCCGACGAGCCGACCGGCAATCTCGATCCGCGAACCTCCGATCACGTTTTCAACGCGCTCTCACAACTGACCCAGGCGTCCGGGCTGACTGTGGTCCTTGCCACGCACAACATGGAACTGGCCGCGCGCATGGACCGCCGCGTCGCGATCCGCGACGGGCTCGTGGTCGAACTGCCTTAAGGTTGGCGTGCGCGGCGCGTCTCAGCGCCGCATGCAGAGCGCGACCAGGCTGCCGGTTCCGCTGGGGCAGGTGACCTGCCAAGGGGCGCCGCCTTGACCTGCTTTGATGATTGCGGATGCGGCGGGCGTGCTCACGCAGACGGCGGACGCAACAACTTCGCCAGCGCCGCACGAGGCGTCGCAACCGGTGGTGCAAGTCTCCACCTGAACGAGCCTCACGTTGTTTGGCCCGGGAGGACCGGCTGAACCCGCAGGGCCTGCCGCACCCTGCTGTCCTGCGGGCCCAAGGAGGCCAACCGTCCCGGCCGGACCTGCTGGACCGACGGGACCAGCGGGCCCTGGCACCCCTCCGGGGCCTGCCGGACCGGCCGTGCCACGCTCGCCCTGCGGACCCCGCTCGCCGGTAGCCCCGGGCGTGCCCTGTTCACCGCGGTCGCCCTTAGGCCCCTCGAAGCAGCCGGCCAGTGTGAGCGCGAGCGCGCCCGCCAGAATTGCTCGCGGTATCCGCATGACGGCCCTCCCTGATGTTCTGTTGTATCCAGTCTCGCCCCAGTCATCGGCAAGTCAATCCAAAGAGGCCGCAGCGGCTGTTTGTCTCAACAAAATGAGCGTTTAGGCCGCACCACAAATTCTGCTTGACTGAGAACAAACATAGAACTATGTTCTTCGTTCGTTCAGGGAGGAACCAATGTTTCGAGCCGTCGTCGAGGAAGCCGCCGCTCTCACATCACTCGCCCTTTTTGTCGGAATGCTCGCGGTGTGGGTGCAAGTTTTCGCGGCGATGTGACTGTCGCACCTGCGTAATACGAGTCTGCGTTAGTTGCGTCTGCGTCCCCAGGGTACCCGCCGGTACCGCCGTTCGTCATACCCGACTGCCTCGGGTATCCGTGTCTTCCCCATCCCCGATCAAGACGCGGATGGCATCGGAATTCGGGCTTGCCCGGGCTCCCTTGCCATGACGGCGGAACCGCCGGCACAAACCTGGGAATATCGTTGGAAGTTTCGGCCTCGCGATGCCGCGGAGGGAGTAACGATTGGTCTCGCTCAACGCGGGTGAGGGAATCGCGTACCGCACCTGCCACGCATCAATCCAGAGGCTCCTTCGTGGCGAACGATCCCGGTTTCGTGCATCTGCACGCCCATTCCGCCTATTCGCTCCTCGAGGGCGCGATGACGATCGGCAAGCTCGCCGATCTGGCCAAGGCGGACAAGCAACCGGCGCTGGCGCTCACCGACACCGACAACATGTTCGGCGCGCTCGAATTCTCCGAAAAGATGGCAGGCTCGGGCATTCAGCCGATCGTGGGCTGCGCCCTTGCTGTCGATTTCGACGACGAAACCCGCGACCCGCGCCTCACCGGGCGGGTTCGGGTGTTGCCGCGCATCGTCCTGCTTGCCGCCCGCGAAGACGGCTATCGCAGCCTGATGCGGCTGTGCTCGCGCGCATTTCTCGAAAGCCCGCCCAACGAGAAACCGCACCTCAAACTGGCCTGGCTCGGTGCCGACAGCCAGGGCTTGATCGCTCTGACCGGAGGCCCGGGAGGGCCCATCGATGCTGCGTTCGCAGCGGGGCAGGCTGATCTCGCTGCAGCA
Source organism: Hyphomicrobiales bacterium (assembly GCA_021730985.1). Taxonomy (GTDB): domain Bacteria; phylum Pseudomonadota; class Alphaproteobacteria; order Rhizobiales; family Xanthobacteraceae; genus Z2-YC6860. Next base: position 129,514 of record JAKFYI010000012.1, read on the forward strand.
CGCTGCGCCGCGCTGTCGAACGTCTATGGCGACCGGCTGTATGTTGAATTGCAACGCCACGGCACCGCCGCCGAGCGCGCGGTCGAGCCATCCCTTCTTGGCCTCGCCTATGCGAACGGCATCCCGCTCGTCGCCACCAACGAACCCTATTTTGCCAAGCGCGAGGACTATGACGCACACGATGCGCTGATCTGCATCGCCGAAGGCCGGATGGTCGCCGAGACCGACCGCCGTCAACTCACCTCCGAGCATTATTTCAAAAGCCGCGCCGAAATGGCCGCGCTGTTCGCGGACCTCCCCGAAGCGCTGGCCTCGACCGTCGAGATCGCTGAGCGCTGCGGGTTCCGCCCGCAAAGCCACAACCCGATCCTGCCGCGCTTCTCAGTCGGCGACCGCACCGTCGATGAGGCTGCGGAATTGAAGGTGCGCGCGGAAGCGGGACTCGAGCGCCGGATCGCCACCCAAGCGATCGCGCCCGGCCGCACGATCGAGGAGTACCGCGACCGGCTTGCCTTCGAGATCAAGGTCATCGAGGGAATGAAATATCCGGGGTACTTCCTGATCGTGTCGGACTTCATCCAGTGGGCGAAGGAGCAAGGCATTCCGGTCGGCCCGGGGCGCGGCTCGGGCGCCGGATCGCTGGTCGCCTACGCGCTCACCATCACCGACCTCGATCCGCTGCGGTTCGGCCTGCTGTTCGAGCGATTCCTGAATCCGGAGCGCGTGTCGCTGCCGGACTTCGATATCGACTTCTGCCAGGACCGCCGCGACGAGGTGATCCGCTACGTGCAGCAGCGTTATGGCCGCGATCAGGTTGCGCAGATCATCACCTTCGGCACGCTGCAGGCGCGTGGCGTGCTCCGCGACGTCGGCCGCGTGCTGGAAATGCCGTACGGTCACGTCGACAAGCTCTGCAAGCTGGTGCCGCAGAACCCCGCGGCGCCGGTCACCCTCGCCAAGGCGATCGAGGGAGAGCCCAAGCTGCAAGCCGAGCGCGACAGCGATCCGCGCGTCAAACGCGCGTTCGACATTTCGCTTAAGCTCGAAGGACTTTACCGCCACGCGTCGACGCACGCCGCCGGCATCGTGATCGGCGACCGTCCGCTGGCCGAGCTAGTGCCGATGTATCGCGACCCGAAGTCCGATATGCCGGTTACGCAGTTCAGCATGAAGTGGGCGGAGGCGGCCGGACTGGTGAAGTTCGATTTTCTCGGCCTCAAGACGCTGACGGTGCTGGACACCGCGGTGAAGCTGCTCAGGCAGCGCAATGTTGAGCTCGACTTGGCCGCGATCCCGCTCGATGACAAGAAAACCTACGACCAGCTATCCCGCGCTGAAGCGGTTGGCATCTTCCAACTGGAAAGTCAGGGCATGCGCCGCGCGCTGCTCGACATGCGGCCCGACCGTTTCGAGGACATCATCGCACTCGTCGCGCTCTATCGCCCGGGTCCGATGGCGAACATCCCGACCTACTGCGAGCGCAAGCATGGCAGGGAGAAACCAGAATACATCCATCCCAAACTTGAGCCTGTGCTGCGCGAGACGTTCGGCGTCATCGTCTATCAAGAGCAGGTGATGCAAGCCGCGCAGATCCTCGCCGGCTATACGCTCGGCCAAGCGGATCTGCTGCGCCGCGCCATGGGCAAGAAGATCCGCTCGGAGATGCAGGCCCAGCGCAAGGGCTTCGTCAAAGGCGCCACCGATGGCGGCATCGATCGCAGCCAGGCCGACGCGATCTTCGACCTGCTGGAACGTTTCGCCGAATACGGTTTCAACAAGAGCCACGCGGCAGCCTACGCTTTGGTCGCCTACCAGACCGCCTATCTCAAGGCCAACTATCCAGTCGAGTTCATCGCGGCCTCGATGGCGCTGGAAATGAACAACACCGATAAGCTGTCGGAGTTTCGCGCCGAGGCCGACCGGCTTGGCATCAAGCTCGAGCCGCCGTGCGTCAACCGGTCCGGCGTCGCGTTCGACGTCGACGGCAATACCATTCATTACGCGCTGGCCGCGCTCAAGGGCGTCGGCACATTGGCGGTGCAATCGATCGTCGAGGCGAGGGGCAGCAAGCCCTTTACGGACGTGTCGGACTTCGCGCATCGCATCAATCCGCGCGCGGTGAACAAGCGCGTGCTGGAGAGCCTCGTCGCTTCGGGAGCGTTCGACCAACTGGAGCCGAGCCGGGCCCGCGTCTTCGCGGTGATCGACCGCATCCTGGGCGAAGCCCAACGCCAGCACGAGGCGACCACCAGCGGCGCGCTCGAATTCTCGTTCGGGGGCGGGACTTCGCAGACCAAGCTGCAGATGCCCACGGTCGATGGCTGGGTGCCTGCGGAAAAGCTGCGGCGCGAATACGAGGCGATCGGGTTCTTCCTGTCGGGCCACCCGCTTGACGATTACACTGCCGTTCTCAAGAGCCTGAACGTCCAGCTATGGGCGACGTTCTGCCGCTCGGTGAAGGCTGGCGCGAACGCCGGCCGCGTGGCCGCAACCGTGGTCTCGCGGGTCGAGCGGCGAACCAAGACCGGAAACAAGATGGGCATCATCGGCCTGTCCGATCCTTCGGGGCACTACGAAGCGGTTCTGTTCTCCGAGGGGCTGCAACTCTATCGCGACCAGCTTGAGCCGGGCGCCGCGGTGCTGTTGGGCCTTACGGCCGAATTGCAGGGCGATGACGTGCGCGCGCGGATCGGAACCGTCGAGTCACTCGACCAGGCGGCGGCGCGCCGGCAGAAGATGCTCAAGGTCTTTCTGCGCGACAGTGCGCCGATCGAGCCAGTTGCCAAACGCCTCGAAGGCAAGGGCGATGGCGAAATCAGCGTGGTGCTGCTGCTCGACGATGGCAACGAGGTCGAGGTGAAGCTGCCCGGCCGCTTCAAAATCTCGCCGCAGATCGCAGGCGCCATCAAGGCGGTACCGGGCGTGGTTCAGGTCGAGATGATGTAGCAGCAGCCATGCAATGCGTCGCGGGCGTTGACCGCGGCCGGGTGCGAGGTTGATATTGGCGCAGCAGGTTCGACAGGAGAGCTCCTATGGCCAACAAGCTGCGCCACATCGCCATTTCAGTTCGCGATCCCGAGAAGGCCGCAAAGTTCTTTGAAGAGGCGTTCGGCATGACCCGCGCCGGCAATGCGCAGCGCGGCGTGTACATGACCGACGGCATCTTCAATGTTGCATTGCTCAACTTCGGCGACGAAAAGATCGACGGATTCGAGAACCAGCCGGGCGTGCAAGGCCTTATCCACTTCGGAATGTGGGTGGATAGCGTCGACGAGGTCGACACCAAAATCCGCGCAGCAGGCGGGCGCCACGTCACCGGCCGCAAGGAAACCGGGCCGAACGTGTACTACGAGGTGAAGTACGCGACGCCGGAAGGTTTCATCTTCGACGTCACCGAAAGCGGCTGGAAGGGCGCCGTGAAAGACGTCAAGCCGGCGTAGCGCGCCGCCATCTGGCATGGCGCCTGCATGATCTCGCACAAGTCCCATCTCAGGGACAGATCACAGCATGGCGGAAGAATGGGCAAACTTATTGCTGAGGACACGGCCAAATGGCGCGGCCTCTCGATCGAGATTGCAACGAAAACGCAATAGCTACAGGACGCTCGAAGCGAGATGGCAGGATCAAAGGCAGATTTCCGCGTCGTTGTGGTCGGCGCGGGCCCGGTTGGAATGGTGTGTGCGCTGGCGCTCAATCGCCATGGCATTCCAGTTACCGTTTTCGAGGTGGAGCCGGCGCCGGTCAAGGACCAGCGCGCAGCGACGATTCATCCGACGACGCTGGAGATGCTCGACGAACTCGGCGTGTATTCAAAGATTTTGCCGCTGGGACTCAAGTCCAACACCTACCGGTTTCATGACAGGCCATCCGGTTCGGTCGTGGCCGAATTCGACCTCGATCAGTTGAAGGACGAGATCAAGTTTCCGTTTGTTCTGCAGTATGAGCAATACAAGCTGACCGCATCGATCGCCGCCGAATATGCCAACGCGGCCGATTTCGACGTGCGCTTTTCGCATAACGTCACTGGGCTCACGCAGGGCGCAGACGGCATCGACGTCGAGTACACGTCACCATCCGGCCTCGGCCATATGCACGCGGATTACGTCATCGGGTGCGATGGGGGACGCAGCACGGTGCGCAAACTCGCCGACATCGAGTTCGAGGGATTCACCTATCCGGAGAAGTTCATCAAGATCGCGACGACCTTCAAATTCGAGACGGTCAATCCCGATCTGTGTTTCCGCAACTATTTCTCGGACCCGCGCGAGTGGTGCAACCTGTTCAAGGTGCGAGGCGAGAGCCCGGGCGGACTGTGGCGCGCGATCTTCCCGATCCCCGACGACGAGGACGAGACGACGGCGATGTCGCCGGAGCGGCTCGAGGCGCGGCTGCAGAAATTCTTTCCAAAAGCCGGGCGCTACGACATCGAGTACGTCAATCTCTACGGCGTGCACCAGCGCGTCGCTGCGACCTTCCGCAAGGGCCGCATCCTGCTCGCGGGCGACAGCGCGCACGCCAATAATCCGATCGGCGGCATGGGCATGAACGGCGGCATCCACGACGGTATCAATCTCGCGGAAAAACTCGCCACCGTGATCCACGGTGAGGCGGGCGAGGAACTGCTCGACCTCTACAGCCGGCAGCGCCGCCATGCGGCGGTGAAGTACGTCCAGGCCCAGACCATCGCCAACAAGCGGCTGATGGAAGAGCGCGACCCGGGGGTTAGGCTGGCCAATTTCGACGAGTTGCGGAAGACTGCGGAGGACGCCGTCACCGCCCGGGCTTACATGCGCCGGGCCGCGCTGTTCGACAGCCTGCGGGACGCGGCGGCCGTGACCTGACGCCCCACAACCTCCGAAAATCCCAGGTTATCGGGGGTTGCGCCCAGGTCAGACGGAAAAAACGGCCAAAATCGGCGTTTTTCTTGCGTCTTTCCCAGACGGTGGCTATATGCACGCCATCTCACACGCGGACCTTGGCCATCCCGGCCGTCCGGTGTTCGGCCCGCAAGGGCTGGACTCACGGGTCCGCGGCGGAACAACCGGAGAATGACGATGGCGCTGCCCGATTACAGCATGCGCCAGCTTTTGGAAGCTGGCGTTCACTTTGGACATCAATCCCACCGCTGGAACCCGAAGATGGGCAATTACATCTTCGGCACCCGCAACAACATCCACATCATCGACTTGGCCCAGAGCGTGCCGCTTCTGCACACCGCTCTCCAGGCCGTCAGCGATACCGTCGCCAAAGGCGGCCGCATCCTGTTCGTCGGCACCAAGCGCCAAGCGCAGGACGCCATCGCGGAGGCCGCCAAGAAGTGCGCACAGTACTACGTCAACTCGCGCTGGCTCGGCGGCACGCTGACCAACTGGAAGACCATTTCCGGCTCGATCTCGCGCCTTCGCAAGCTTGAGGAGTTGCTCGCCTCCAACGAGGCCGGCGGCTACACCAAGAAGGAGCGGCTCGACCTGCAGCGCGAACGCGACAAGCTCGACCGTTCGCTCGGTGGCATCAAGGACATGGGCGGGCTGCCCGATCTGCTGTTCGTGATCGACACCAACAAGGAAGACATCGCGATCAAGGAGGCCCGGCGCCTCAACATTCCGGTCGCGGCGGTGGTCGATACCAACTGCGATCCTGACGGCATCACCTTCGTGGTTCCCGGCAACGACGACGCCAGCCGCGCCGTGACGCTGTACTGCGATCTCATCGCCAAGGCTGCGATCGACGGCATCTCGCGCGCCCAGGGCGGCGCTGGAGTCGATATCGGCGCAGCCGAGCGCCCGGTGGTCGAGGACTTGCCGAAGCCTACTGAAAAGGGCCTCGGCTTCGAGGCGCTGCCCGGCCCGCGCGGCGTCGCCGACGACCTCAAGAAACTGACCGGCGTCTCGCCAGCCATCGAGAAGCAGCTCCAGGACCTCGGCATCTTCCACTATTCGCAGATCGCCGAGTTCAGCCCCGAAGCCGCACACAATGTCGGCGAAGAGGTGGGCTTGCCTGGCCGCGTTCAGGGCTGGGTGGCCAAGGCCAAGGAACTGACGGCCGAGTAATCGCTGGCGCGGACTGAGCGTCCGCGCCGCATTCTCCGCTGCAATGGATCTGACGATGGCAAATGTAACCTCTCAAATGATCAAGGACCTGCGCGAGACAACCGGCGCAGGAATGATGGATTGCAAAGGCGCGCTCAGCGAGACCGGCGGCGACATGGATGCCGCGGTTGATCTGCTACGCAAGAAGGGCCTCGCCAAGGCCGCCAAAAAGGCCAGCCGCGTCGCCGCGGAAGGCCTGATCGGCGTGTCGGTGAAAGGCACCAAGGGCGTCGTCGTCGAAGTCAATTCCGAGACCGACTTCGTCGCGCGCAACGACCTGTTCCAGGGGTTGGTGAAGATGATCGCCAACGTCGCGCACGACGTCGGAACCAATGTCGAGAAGATCAAGCCGGCGAAGGCCGGCTCGCTGACGATCGCCGAGTCGCTGTCCGAGACCATCGCCAAGATCGGCGAGAACATGACGCTGCGCCGCGCGGCCGAGCTTTCGGTCAAGCAGGGCGTGGTCGGCAGCTACGTGCACAGCTCCGTGTCCGAAGGCCTCGGCAAGATCGGCGTGCTGGTCGGGCTGGAGTCGAGCGGCAAGGCGGACGAACTGACCGCGCTTGGCCGTCTGGTCGCGATGCACATTGCTGCGTCGAATCCGCAAGCGCTTGATGCCGCGGGTTTGTCGCCGGAGACCGTGCAGCGCGAGAAGGACGTGCTCGCCGAGAAATTCAAGCAGCAGGGCAAGCCTGCGAACGTGATCGAGAAGATCGTCGAGTCGGGCCTCAAGACCTACTACAAAGAGGTCACCCTGCTCGAACAAGCCTACGTTCACGACGACAAAAAAAACGTGAGCCAGGCTCTTAAGGAAGCCGAAGGCAAGGTTGGCGGCCCGATCAAGATCACGGGCTTCGTGCGCTTCGTGCTCGGCGAGGGTATCGAGAAGCAGGAAAGCGATTTCGCGGCTGAGGTCGCCGCGGCTGCCGGACAGAGCTGACGGAGAGTCTGGCGTCGCGCGAGGGGAGCACCAGAATGGCCAAAGCCGGGAAGAGCCGTTCCGCCTACCGCCGCGTGATCGTGAAGGTATCCGGGGAAGCTCTCGCCGGTGACGGCGGCTCCGGGATTCACCAACCGACCATCGACCGCATTGCCAAGGACCTGGTCGCCGCGCGCGAACTCGGTGTCACGCTGGGTGTGGTGGTGGGCGGCGGCAATATTCTTCGCGGCGTTCAAGTAACCGGCAAGGGCCTGTCGCGTCCGACCGCCGATGCGATGGGTATGCTGGCGACCGTCATGAACGCCATGGTGCTTGAAGCTGCGATCGAGCGCTTGGGGGTGCCGGCGCGCACCATGTCTGCCCTCGCGATGCCGCAAGTCTGCGAAGTGTACGAGCGCCAGCGCGCTTTGCGCCATCTCGACGAAAACCGCGTCGTCGTTTTTGCCGGCGGGACCGGCAACCCGTTCTTCACCACGGACACCACGGCCGTGCTTCGCGCAGCCGAAATGAGCTGCGACGCTGTTTTGAAAGCAACCAATGTCGATGGCGTGTACAGCGCCGATCCCAAAAAGGACCCAAAGGCCAAGCGCTATGATTCGCTGACACACCAGCAGGCGCTCGACCAGGACCTACGGATTATGGATGCCACCGCATTCGCGCTTGCCCGCGAGAACCGTACGCCTATCATCGTGTTCTCGATCCGGAATCAGGGCGCGATCGAGGCGGTGCTGCGCGGCAAGGCACGCTCGACGATCGTGGGGGCCTGAACACGCCGGCGACGGCAACGATGTTCGGCGCGGCCTGGTCCGGCCGGAGGAGGGGTGCATGACAACCGGCAATTTCGACATCAACGACCTCAAGCGCCGCATGCAGTCCGCGGTCGGCGTGCTCAAGCAGGAGCTCGGAGCGCTGCGCACCGGCCGTGCCTCGGCGCATCTGCTCGATCCGATCCAGGTCGATGCCTATGGACAGAACATGTCGCTGAATCAGCTCGCAACCGTCAGCGTGCCGCAGCCGCGCATGCTGAGCGTTCAGGTCTGGGACCGCTCCATGCTGCAGGCGGTGGAGAAGGCTATTCTGGCCGCCAATCTCGGACTCACCCCATCATCGGAAGGCCAAGTCATCCATCTGCGCATTCCAGAACTCAACGAGGATCGCCGCAGGGAACTGGTCAAAGTCGGCCACAAGTATGCTGAGGCCGCACGAGTAGCGGTCCGCAACGTGAGGCGCGACGGCATGGACACTCTCAAGAAGGCCGAAAAGGATCACACGATCAGCCAGGATGAGCACAAGCGCTTCGATGGGGATGTACAGAAGGTGACAGATCAGGCGATCGCCGACATCAATCAGATGTTGGCGACCAAAGAAAAAGAGATCATGACGGTATAATCCCGATGTCCCAGGCCAACGCCCCGCTGCCTGCCGCGACCGAGCCGTTCGACGTGCCTCGGCACGTCGCCATCATCATGGATGGCAACGGCCGCTGGGCTGCGGCGCGGGGATTGCCGCGTTCGGAAGGCCATCGGCGCGGCGTCGAAGCTGTGCGCAAGACAGTGCGCGCGGCCGGCGAGATGGGCATATCGTATCTCACGATTTTTTCATTCAGTTCGGAAAACTGGTCGCGGCCAGCCGCCGAGATTCGCGATTTGCTCGGACTGTTGCGCCGCTTCATTCGCAACGACCTGGCCGAGCTTCACCAGAACGGCGTGCGCGTGCGCGTGATCGGCGAGCGGGGCGACCTCGATCCGGATATCCGGCGCCTGCTGGAGGACGCCGAACAACTCACCCGCGACAACGATCACCTGACGCTGGTCGTCGCGTTCAATTACGGTGCGCGGCAGGAAATCGCCCGCGCGGCCATTCGCGTCGCAAAAGAGGTCGCAGCGGGCCGGCTGGAGCCCACCGCAATCACCGCCGAGTTGCTGGCGCAAAATCTTGACGCACCCGATATTCCCGATCCCGACTTGGTGATCCGAACCAGCGGCGAACAGCGCCTGTCCAACTTCCTGCTTTGGCAGTCGGCCTATAGCGAACTGGTGTTCGTGCCGACCTACTGGCCGGATTTCGATCGCGCCGCGCTGGAAGAAGCCATCGCCGAATACCGGCGGCGCGAGCGGCGCTTCGGTGGTCTCGCCGTTCGCGCGGGATCCTGATCGTGACAGGCATAGACCCTGTCAAACCCGCCGGTCCTGCGCTGCTAGGCCGCAACAATCTCGTGCTACGCATCGTGTCGTCGCTGGTGCTGGCGCCGCTCGCCATCGCTGCGGCCTATTTCGGCGGGATGGTCTTCGCCGCGTTCTGGCTGATCGCCGCATCTTGCGTGCTGTGGGAATGGGACACCCTGGTCTGCGCCAATGAGAAGAATCCCGTTCTGACCATCGGCGCGGTTGCGCTTGCCGGCTCAGCTCTTCTACTCGTCCTGGGACGAACGGTGACCGCCATCGCGCTGATCGTGCTTGGGATGTTGGGCGCAGCCACGCTGGCGTCGAAGGCGCGACGCGTCTGGTGCCTGGTCGGCGTGCTCTATGCCGGAGCGTTGCTGGTGGCACCGGTGCTGTTGCGGCGCGACGTCACGCTGGGTTTCGCGGCAATTGTGTTTCTGTTCCTTGTTGTGTGGCTGACCGACACCGTCGCCTATTTCTGCGGCCGCGCCTTCGGGGGCCCGAAGCTGATGCCGCGCGTCAGCCCGAAGAAGACCTGGTCTGGGGCTGTCGGAGGAACGATTGGGGGCATGATTGGTGGCGTTGCGGTGGCGGCCTACGCAGGCATTCAAGGACTTGTTGCCGTTGCTATAGTCGCCACTCTGCTGTCGATCGCCTCACAAGCCGGCGACCTGCTTGAATCGTCCATCAAGCGCCGCTTCGCCGCCAAGGATGCCAGCGCGCTGATACCCGGGCATGGTGGCGTGATGGATCGTGTGGACGGCTTTGTTGTCGCTGCGGTTGCCGCCGCAGCGATTGGAATTTTCCGCGGCGGCGTTGAGGCGCCGGCGCAAGGCCTTCTGGTTTGGTGAGATGATGAACGCGCGTGCCGACAAGACGGAGCCGGGACAGCCTCAGGCCGGCGTGCGCAGCGTCACATTGCTGGGCGCGACCGGCTCGATCGGCACCAGCACCATCGACCTCATCAAGCGCAACCCAGGGCGCTACCGGGTGGAAGCGGTCAGCGCCAATCGCAACGCTCTCGAACTGGCTAAGATTGCCCGCGAACTCAATGCGCGCTTCGCAGCGATTGCCGATCCCGCCGCCTATGGCGAACTGAAGGACGCGCTCGCAGGATCCGGCATAGAGGCCGGGGCAGGGGAAACGTCGCTGATCGAGGCTGCCGAGCGCCCCGCCGATTGGGTGCTCGCCGCCATCGTCGGTTCAGCGGGGCTCAAATCGGCGCTTGCCGCAGCCCGCCGCGGCGTGACTGTCGCGCTGGCCAACAAGGAGTGCCTGGTCTGTGCGGGCGACCTGTTCATGCGGATCGCGGCGGAGGCGGGCGCACAAGTGCTGCCGGTCGATTCCGAACACAACGCGATCTACCAGGCGCTTAAGGCCGGACGGCGCGAAGACGTCAGCCGGATCATTCTGACCGCCTCGGGGGGACCGTTCCGGACCTGGACGCTCGAGGCGATGCGCAAAGCCACCCGCGAGCAGGCCCTGAAACATCCCAACTGGTCGATGGGCGCCAAGATCACCATCGACTCTGCAACCATGATGAACAAGGGACTGGAGCTGATCGAAGCCCACCACCTGTTCGATATGGAAGCGGCCGGCCTCGACGTGCTGGTGCATCCGCAATCGATCGTGCACGGGCTTGTCGAGTACATCGACGGCTCGGTGGTGGCGCAACTCGGATCGCATGACATGCGAATTCCGATTGCCTATTGCCTGGCGTGGCCCGACCGTATCCAGGGCCCGGCGGCGCGGCTCGACCTGGCGCAGTTGGGGACGCTGAGCTTCGAGAAGCCGGATCCGATCCGCTTTCCGGCATTGGCGATCACCAAACGGGCGCTCGAGATCGGCGGGGCGGCTCCCACCGTGATGAACGCGGCCAACGAAGTTGCTGTGGACGCTTTCCTGCACGACCGGGTGGGCTTTGCCGGCATCGTGGAGCTTGTGGAGGCCACTTTGGAGGCTGCAGAGCGCCGTGGAGCCCTCAAAGAACCCCAAAATATCGAAGAAGCGATCGGCGTTGACCATATGGCAAGGTCGCTGGCGCATGACCGTTTGCGTGAAATAGCCGCAAAGGCGTCCTAGGAAGCGCTGCGTGGTGACGGCCGAGTAGGGACGGCCGGTGGGTGGGGACAAAAGTGCGATGAATTTCAATATCTTGGATAGTCTGAGTGCGCTCGGCGGAGGCGTCACCGGCTATCTCGTTCCCTTCCTTTTCGTGCTGACCATCGTGGTCTTCTTCCACGAACTCGGCCATTTCCTGGTGGCTCGCTGGTGCGGCGTGCGGGTCATGGTGTTTTCGGTCGGATTTGGACCGGAAATCCTTGGCCGTACCGACCGGCATGGAACCCGCTGGAAGCTCTCGGCCATTCCGCTGGGCGGATACGTTAAATTCTTCGGCGACGAGAATGCGGCCAGCGTGCCCGACCAGGACGCGGTCGCGGGCATGAGCGCCGAAGACCGCCGGGTCAGTTTTTTCCATAAGACGGTCGGTCAGCGGGCGGCGGTGGTCGCGGCAGGCCCAATCGCCAATTTCATTCTGGCGATCGTGATCTTTGCGGTGGTGTTCACAATCTACGGCAAGCAGTCGTCCACGGCGCGCGTCGATGCGGTGCAGCCGGCTTCAGCCGCCGCCGAGGCCGGGTTCCAGAGCGGCGACGTGGTGCTGGCAATCGATGGCCGCACCGTCAGCAGCTTCTCAGACATGCAGCGGATCGTCGGCGCCAATGCGGGCCGCACGCTGGAATTTAGAATCGATCGCGGCGGCGCGCCCATGACGCTAAAGGCCACGCCCGCGCTCAAACAGGGCAAGGACGGCTTCGGCAACAAATACTGCCAGGCTGTGCTGGGCGTCAGCCGCTCCATGACCCCGGCCGACGTCAAAAGCGAGTCGGTCAATCCGATCGCCGCCATCGGACTGGGGGTCGCAGAGACCTGGTTCATCATCGACCGGACGTTCTCCTATATCGGGGGAATATTCGCTGGCCGTGAATGCGCGGACCAGCTCGGCGGCCCGATTCGGATCGCCCAGATATCGGGGCAGGTCGCCAGCATCAGTTTCGCCGCCCTGATGAACCTGACGGCCATGCTGTCGGTTTCGATCGGGCTTCTGAATTTGTTCCCGGTTCCGCTGCTGGATGGCGGTCACCTTATGTTCTACGCGATCGAGGCCGCTCGCGGCCGGCCCTTGTCCGAGCGTGCCCAGGAGATCGGGTTCCGCATCGGATTGGCCCTGGTGCTGATGCTGATGATCTTCGCCACCTTCAACGACATCGTTCACCTCGCAACGTCCTAAGGAGCCACGGTGCCTAGGAAATTCCTGCGGGTAACGCCCGAATTGAGCGGCCAAGTTGTGTTGCGGTGCCCTGAAAAGCCTGTACAAACAGAGGCTGAGGGACCCCCCACAAGACCTCCGTTCAATCGGAAAAAAGGGTCGAAAAGGGCGCGTTGCGCATGATGTTGTGTTTGCGACTGTTGAGAGGACTAAGCCTGGTCGGCATGGTCCTCAGCGGACTTGCTTTTGGCGTTGCGATCGGAGGGATCGCAACGGCTGACCGCGCGTGGGCTCAGGGTGCGAGCTCGATCGTTGTGGAGGGCAACCGCCGCGTCGAGGCCGACACCATCCGCTCCTATTTCCGCCCCGGTCCGAGCGGCCGGCTGGACGCCGCCAGCATCGACGACGGGTTCAAGGCGCTGTACGCGACCGGCTTGTTTTCTGACGTGCGCGTCACGCCGTCCGGCGGCCGGCTCGTGGTGACCGTGGTCGAGAGCCCGGTGCTGAATCGCGTCGCCTTCGAAGGCAACAAGAAGCTCAAGGACGAACAGATTTCGAGCGAAGTGCAGTCGAAGCCGCGCGGCACATTCTCGCGGCCGCAGGTTCAGGCCGACGTGCAGCGCATCGTCGATATCTATCGGCGCAACGGCCGCTTCGACGTTTCCGTAAATCCCAAAGTGATCGAATTGCCGAACAACCGCGTCGATCTCGTGTTCGAGGTCAACGAAGGCAACAAGACCGGCGTTCGCAAAATCGAGTTTATCGGCAACAGCTCCTACTCGGCGACGCGGCTGCGCGACGAAATCAAGACGTCCGAGACCATTCCGTTTTTCGGATTCCTGCAGACGGCCGACATCTACGACCCCGATCGGATCGAAGCGGACCGCGATCTGCTCCGCCGCTTCTATCTGAAGAAGGGCTACGCCGACGTGCGGATCGTTTCGGCCGTGGCCGTATTCGATCCCGAGCGTAAGGGCTTCACCGTCACCTTCACGGTCGATGAAGGGCAGCGCTATCGCTTCGGCAAGGTGGAGATCGTCTCCAATGTCCCCGCAGTCGATGCGAACACGCTTTACGCGCGCCTGCGCGCAAGCGGCGGCGCCGTCTACAACGCCGAGGCGACCGAGAAGTCGGTTGAAAACCTCTCCATCGAGGTGGCGCGGCGGGGCTATCCGTTTGCTGTCGTGCGCCCGCGCGGCGATCGCGACTCGGCAAACGCCAGGATCAATATTTCCTTCGTCATCGAAGAAGGCCCGCGCGTTTACATCGAACGCATCAACATTCGCGGCAACACGCGCACCCGGGACTATGTAATCCGGCGCGAGTTCGATATCGCGGAAGGCGATGCATATAACCGCGCGCTGATCGATCGTGCTGAACGGCGCCTGAAGAACTTGAACTATTTCAAGGTCGTCAAAATCAGCAACGAGACGGGATCGGCTTCCGACCGGGTGGTGATCAACGTCGATCTGGAAGAGCAGTCGACCGGCGAGTTCTCGATTACCGGCGGTTATTCGACCGCGGACGGCTTCCTCGCCGAGGTCAGCGTGGCCGAGCGCAACCTGTTGGGCCACGGCCAGTACGCGAAAGCATCGGTGCAGTACGGCCAACGGGCGCGCGGGTTTGAACTCTCCTATGCGGAGCCGTATTTCCTCGGCAACCGCATCCTCGTCGGCGTGGATATCTTTGCCCGCGAAACGCTGGCATCGACCTACTACTCGTACAACAACAAGACCTTCGGCGGCGGACTGCGCGCGGGCTTCCAATTGACTGAGGAAATATCTTTCCTCGCGCGGTACAGCGCGTATCAGCAGGAAATCACGCTGCCGAACTATCTCAATAACTGTATTTATTCGCCCAACGCGCCTATCAACGGCGGCGGCGGGGTGAATCAGAGCAGCGAAGCTCTCCTCAATGGCACCATTGTGAACGGACAGATTTACAATAATTGCTATAGTGACGGCGAATCCGGCCTCGCAGTTCGTCGCGAATTGTCCGCAGGCGCCGCACTGGTTTCTCTGGTCGGCTACACCGCCGCCTACAGCACGCTGGACAACAACCGCAACCCGACGAGCGGCATCTATCTTGAGTTCAAGCAAGACTTCGCGGGCGTCGGCGGTGACGTGAATTTCATCCGCACGACCGGCAACCTCCGCAGCTACTACGAAGTGTTCTCCGACGTGGTCGCGGTTGTGCATTTGCAGGGTGGACACATCGGCAGTTGGGGCGACAAATCGCTGCGCTTCCTCGACCACTTCCAGATGGGTCCGAACCTGGTCCGCGGTTTCGCTCCGGCCGGCATCGGTCCGCGCGATCTTTCGTCTTCGGCCAAGGACGCTCTTGGCGGGTCGATGTACTGGGGCGCGAGCGTGGAGGCGCAGGCGCCGATCCCGTTCCTGCCCAGGGACGTGGGGCTCAAGGGCGCCCTGTTCGCCGACGCGGGCTCGCTGTGGGATTATCGTGGTCCGACAAGCTGGGATGTCACAGGCGAAACTGTATCGGGCTGCGTTGCCACGAGTTGTCCGATCGACAATGGGATGAACGTCCGGGCCTCGGTCGGCGCTGGCCTGATCTGGAACTCGCCGTTTGGCCCGCTGCGGTTCGACTATTCAATCCCGTTGATGAAGCAGAGCCAAGATATCGTGCAGCAGTTCCGGTTCGGTGGCGGAACCAAATTCTAGTCGTTTTCCTGGCGCGGCGTTGGTGGCATGACCGAGCCGATGTTCTTCAAGCGCAGCGCCGGACTCACGGTAAGCGAAATCATTTCGCTCACCGGCGCGGTGCCGCGCCCGGGTGCCGCACTTGAGCGCCGCATCACCGATGTGGCACCGCTCGACAACGCCGGACCGCGAGATCTGATTTTCTTCGACAAGATCAAGTTTTTGCCTGAGCTTGCGGCGACTCAGGCCACGGTCTGCCTGACCAGCGAGCGGATGGCTGCTCACATGCCTTCCGGTATTTCCGCGCTGTGCTGCGCCGATCCTTATCGTGCCTTCATTGTGGTGGCGCGTGCGCTGTTTCCGGATTCGATGCGGCCGTCGTCGCTGTTCGAATTATCCGGTATCGCGCCCGGCGCCCATGTTCATCCATCGGCCCGACTTGAGAGCGACGTCACGATCGATCCTGGCGCGGTGATAGGGCCGCGCGCCGAGATCGGCGCGCGCAGCATCATTGCGGCGGGTGCAACCATCGGACCTGAAGTTCGGATCGGCAGAGATTGCACGATCGGTGCGGGCGCTGCCATCGTCCACGCTCTGATCGGCGATCGTGTCATTATCCATTCCGGTGCACGGATCGGGCAGGACGGATACGGCTATATGACCGGACTGAAGAGCCAGGAGAAGATCCCGCAGCTCGGCCGAGTTATCATCCAGGATGATGTCGAGATCGGCACCAACACGACGATCGATCGCGGCAGTATCCGCGATACGATGATCGGCGAGGGCTGCAAGATCGACAATCTGGTCCAGATCGGCCATAACGTGCAGATCGGGCGACACTGCATACTGGCGGGACAGGCTGGGGTGGCAGGCAGCGCCACCCTCGGCGATTACGTCACCTGCGGCGGCAAGGTCGGCATTTCCGATCACCTCACGGTCGGCGAGGGTGCGGTGCTTGCGGGGGGCAGCGCGGTTATCACAGATGTGCCTCCGGGTGCCCGTTTGGGCGGCCATCCTGCATTGCCGGTACGCGAATGGATGCGTGGCGTGGTTGCGCTTCGCAGCCTGGCCCGGCGCATGCAACCAACGCAGTCCCGGGGGACGCGGGACGGGGGCAAGGAATGACGGACGACGCCATCGATGCGCTCGGTATTCAGGAAATCCTGGAGGTGCTCCCGCACCGCTATCCATTCCTCCTGGTCGATCGCATCAAGGATATCCAGGGCGACCTACACGGCATTGGCCTGAAGAACGTGACGATCAACGAGCCGCATTTCATGGGGCATTTCCCGGGCATGCCGGTGATGCCTGGCGTGCTCGTGCTCGAAGGACTGGCGCAGACCGGGGGCATCCTCGCCATCCGTTCGCGGCCCATAAAGGCCAAGCCGAAGGCGGTCTACTTTCTCACCATCGACAAGGCGAAGTTCCGCAAACCCGTCGTGCCCGGCGACGTGCTCGAATACCACATGGACCGGATCGCCAAGAAACGAAACATCTGGTGGTACCGCGGCGAGGCCAAGGTCGAAGGCGAGATTGTCGCCGAGGCCGAACTCGGCGCGATGATCGTCGAGGCCTGACGTGCCGCGCATTGATTCAACCGCGCGCGTGGCAGACGGCGCGAAACTCGCCGACGACGTTGAGGTCGGTCCGTACTGTATCGTTGGCCCCAAGGTCGAGTTGAAGGCCGGTGTGCGGTTGCAATCGCATGTCTCCATCACGGGTATCACCACGGTCGGCGAGCGCACCGCGGTGTATCCATTCGTTTCGCTTGGCACCGCGCCGCAATCGACTGGTTATCGCGGCGAGCCAACGAGCTTGGTGATCGGTCAGGATTGTCAGTTCCGCGAGGGCGTGACGATCAGCACCGGCACCCCGAAGGGCGGCGGCGTGACGACCGTTGGCGATCGCTGTTTCATGATGGCGAACGCGCACATCGGCCACGACTGCGTGGTCGGCAACGACGTCACCTTCGCCAACTGCGCCACGCTGGGCGGTCATGTCACGGTCGGAGACAACGTCTTCATCGGTGGACTGGCCGCCGTGCACCAGCACAATCAGGTGGGCGAGGGGGTCATGATCGCGGGCGTGTGCGGCGTCGTCACCGATATCATTCCGTTCGGCGTCGCCCGCGGCGCAAACCCGGCGCACCTGCGCGGCCTCAATATTCTCGGTCTGCGCCGGCGCGGTCATTCTCGCACGGACATCCATCGAGTCCGCAGCGCATATCAGTTGCTGTTCCACGGCGCCGGATCGTTCGCCGACCGGGTTGAGAATGCTGAGGCGGAATTCGCCCACGATCCACTGGTCGGAAAGATATTGGATTTCATTCGAGCCAAACGTCCGCGCCCGCTGATGCGTGCGGAAAACGACGGCGCACACGACGAGACATGACTGATACCGACCCGGGCGCCGCTTCGAACGCCGGTCCGCTGGCAGTCATCTGCGGCGGCGGCAGCCTGCCATACGTGGTTGCCCGGGCGGCACAGCAGCAGGGCAGGCGCGTCGTTCTGTTTCCCCTGCGGGGCTCCGCGGATTCTCAAGCTGTCGCGCCCTTTGACCATCATTGGATCGTCGCGGGGAAGTTTGGACAATTTCGCAAGCTGGCACGGTCGGAAGGTTGTTGCGATGTGGTGATGATCGGCAGTGTTCTGCGGCCGGCGCTTCGCGACCTGCGGTTCGATTTCGCCATGCTTCGCGTGTTGCCGCGATTGATCCGTACCTTCCGCAGCGGCGACAATTCGCTGTTGTCTGGCATCGCGCAGATGTTCCAGGAACATGGCCTGCGTGTAGTTGGGGCGCACGAGATCGCCCCCGAAATTCTGATGCCGCCTGGTCCGCTGGCTGGCCGCCAACCGACCGACTCCGAGCGAGCCGATATCGCGCTGGCACTCGCGCTGCTTCGTGCCACAGGTCCATTCGATGTCGGCCAGGCAGCCATCGTCGCCGACCAGCGCGTACTTGCGCTTGAAGCTGCTGAAGGAACCGACCGGATGCTGGCTCGGTTCGCCGAACTTCGTCAAAGCGGCCAGGTGCGCGTGCGGCCGGGCTCCGGCGTGCTGGTAAAGGCGCCGAAGCCTGCGCAAGACCGCCGGCTCGACCTTCCTTCGATTGGACCCCGGACTGTCGAAGGCGCTGCGAAGGCGGGCCTTGCCGGCATTGCCGTCATGGCCGGCAGCACCATCGTCGCCGAGCCGGAAGGCATCGTCGCCGCTGCCGACCGAGCCAGCCTTTTTGTCGTCGGTGTGCCTGCAGATGAGACCGGCAAATGACTGATGGCCCTCGCACGCAACAGAGCCGAAATGCAGGGCCACTCAAGCTCTTCCTCGTTGCGGTTGAAGAATCCGGCGATCAGCTGGGCGCAGCATTGATCCGCGCCTTGCGGCTGAAGCTTGGTGAAGATGTACAATTTTGCGGGGTGGGCGGCCGCAAGATGGCGGCGGAGGGCTTCGTCAGCCTGCATTCCACCGACGACTTCTCCATTATGGGATTCTCAGCCATTCCTCGTCTTCTGCCGATTGCCTTCAAACGCCTGCGCGAGACGCTGCGAGCGATCCGCGAACAACGGCCCCACGGCCTCATTGTCATCGACAGCCCGGGCTATTCGCTGTGGGTCGCGTACTACGCCAAGCGCGCCGCTCCCTCGCTCAAGGTCATCGACTACGTTTCTCCTTCGGTCTGGGCGTGGCGCCCGTCGCGCGCGCCCTCGATGAGGCGCTATGTCGATCATGTGCTGGCATTGCTGCCGTTTGAACCGGACGTCCATCGCCGTCTCGGTGGCCCGCCCTGCAGCTACGTCGGCCATCCCATCGTCGAGCAGGCGGCGCAGTTCCGGCCCAGCCCCGAGGAGGCACGGCGGCGCCTCACCGCGCCTCCGGTCTTGGTCGTGCTGCCCGGCAGCCGTGGTGGCGAAATCCAACAGCACAGCGCGATCTTCGGTGAAACCATAGGCATCGTCCGCGATCGGATCGGCGCCATCGAAGTGGTGGTGCCCGCGGCTCCGCATCTGGTCGAGCGGGTGAGAGCCGCCGCCGCATCATGGCCGGTGACACCCCGCATCGTGACGGAGCAAGCCGACAAACTGGCCGCATTCCGCGTCGCGCGCGCGGCGCTGGCCAAGTCCGGAACCGTGACGCTGGAACTCGCATTGGCGGGGGTACCGATGGTGGCCGCCTACAAGGTTTCTGCTTTCGATGCCTGGTTCATTCGGCGCATGGCCAACGTGCTGCCGTCCGTCATCCTGGCCAACCTGGTGATCGGCGAAGCCGTTGTGCCTGAATTGTTGCAGGAGGAGTGCACGCCTGAGCGGCTTGCCGAGTCTCTCATTCCCCTGCTTGGGGACACCCCGGAGCGACGCCGGCAGGTGGATGCCTTTGCCCGGCTGGATGACATTCTGCATATCGGCGCCGCGGCACCGGCCATGCGGGCAGCCGAGGTGGTGCTGGCCGAGGTCGGCCGCGCGTAGGCTTCAAAAGCGAAGGGGCGCCATAGAGGCGCCCCTTCAAACCCTTGACCAGCGGAGCCGCTTACTTGCGCCTGGAGATCGGAACGTAGTCCCGCCGCGGCGCGCCGGTGTAGAGCTGCCGGGGACGCCCGATGCGCTGTCCCGGATCCTCGATCATTTCCTTCCACTGGGCGATCCATCCGACCGCGCGCGCGAGCGCGAACAGCACGGTGAACATGGTGGTGGGGAAACCCATCGCCTTGAGCGTGATGCCCGAATAGAAATCGACGTTCGGGTACAGCTTTTTTTCGATGAAGTACTCGTCGTGCAGCGCGACCTTTTCGAGCTCCAGAGCGACCTGGAGCAACGGATCGTCGCGGTGGCCGAGCTCGTTCAGAACCTCGTGCGCGGTCTTCTGCATGATCTTGGCGCGCGGATCGTAGTTCTTGTAGACGCGGTGGCCGAAGCCCATCAGGCGGAAGCCGCTGTTCTTGTCCTTGGCGCGCTTGACGAACTCAGGCACGCGCTCGACCGTGCCGATCTCGCCCAGCATCTTCAGTGCCGCTTCGTTGGCACCGCCGTGCGCGGGTCCCCACAGCGCCGCAATACCGGCAGCGACGCAGGCGAACGGGTTGGCACCGGTCGAGCCCGCGAGCCGCACCGTCGAGGTGGACGCGTTCTGCTCGTGGTCGGCGTGCAGGATGAAGATGCGGTCCATCGCTCGCGCCAGCACCGGGTTCGGCTTGTATTCCTCCGCCGGCACCGCGAAGCACATCCGCAGGAAGTTGGTCGCATAGTCGAGATGGTTGAGGGGATAAACGAACGGCTGGCCGATCGAGTATTTGTAAGCCATCGCGGCGAGCGTCGGCATTTTCGCGATCATACGGATCGAAGCGATCATGCGCTGCTGCGGATCGGAGATGTCGGTGGAGTCATGATAGAAGGCCGACAGCGCCCCGACCGAGCCGGTCATCACCGCCATCGGATGAGCATCGCGGCGGAATCCCTGGAAGAAGCGGCTCATCTGCTCGTGGACCATCGTGTGACGGTTCACACGGTAGTCGAAGTCGGACTTCTGGGTGGCTGTCGGCAGTTCTCCGTACAGCAGCAGGTAGCAGGCCTCGAGGAAGTCGCCGTGCTCGGCCAGCTGTTCGATCGGCACGCCGCGGTACAGCAGCACACCCTCGTCGCCGTCGATGTAAGTGATCTTGGATTCGCAGGCCGCCGTGGAGGTGAAGCCTGGATCGAAAGTGAACATGCCGGTCTCGGCGTAGAACTTACCGATATCCAGGACGTCCGGTCCGATCGAGCCCGGATAAACCGGAAACGACCAACTCTTGTCGCCGACGGAGATTTTGCCGGTCTTGATATTGGCCCCGGGTTTATCGGTCATTTTCGGCCCCTTATGGCGACAGAACACTCAATTTTGGGTAGCCCATCCATGGGTGCACTGCAAGATACGGCGCGCACCAGGCCGCCGCAAAAGCAGTATTTCATTGCGATTTCATCGCTACGGGCGCGCGGGCGGGGCACGGTCGCGTAGCCGGCCCAGACTTTCGTCCTTCCCCAGCACAGCCAGGACGTCAAAAATCGGCGGCGAAGTGGTTCTTCCGGTCAGTGCGGCACGTAACGGTTGCGCCACCGCGCCCAACTTGATGCTCTGGCTTTCGGCAAAGGAACGCACCTCCGCCTCGGTCGAGGCCGCGCTCCAGTCCGTGATCGCCTCCAGCCGCGGCGTCAGAGCCCCGATCAGACCGCGCGCCTCCGGCGTCAGCACCGTCACCGCGTTGGTGTCTAGAGGTAGCGGCCGGTCGGACCAGAGGAAACTCGCAGCATCAATGAGATCGACCAGGGTTTTCGCCCGATCTTTCAAGGCCGGCATGGCGGCCTGTAGGCGCTGGCGCACCGTCGGCGTTAGTTTTTTGGCAATCTCGCCGCCGTTTGGCAGGTACGGCAGCAGCCGCTCCAGCGCTGCGACCAAATCCGCATCCGCGCTGGTGCGCATGTAGTGGCCGTTGAGGCTCTCCAGCTTGGCAAAATCGAACCGTGCCGGCGACCGGCCGATCTGCGGCAGATCGAACGCCGCGACCATCTCCTCGGTCGAGAAGATTTCCTGATCGCCATGCGACCAGCCGAGCCGGACCAAATAGTTGCGCAGTGCCACGGGCAGGTATCCCAGAGCGCGGTAGGCATCGACGCCAAGCGCGCCATGGCGTTTCGATAGCTTCGAACCGTCGGGCCCGTGGATCAGCGGAATGTGCGCCATCGCCGGGATCTCCCAGCCGAGCGCCTCGTAAATCTGCCTCTGCCGCGCGCCATTGTTGAGATGGTCATCGCCACGGATGATGTGCGTGACCGCCATATCGTGATCGTCGATCACCACGGCGAGCATGTAGGTGGGGGTGCCATCCGAGCGTAGCAGCACGAAATCGTCCAGGTTCTCGTTCTGCCAGGAGACCCGGCCCTGAACCTGGTCATCGACCACAGTCTCGCCGGTCAGCGGCGCCTTGATCCGGATCGTGGGTTTGACGCCAGGCGGCGCATCGCCCGGATCACGGTCCCGCCAGCGTCCGTCATACAGCCGGGTCTTGCCCTCGGCGCGCGCCTTTTCGCGCATCGTGGTGAGTTCGTCTGGGCTGGCGTAGCACCGGTAAGCCTTGCCGCTGTCCAGGAGCTGTTGAACCACCTCCTGATGACGCGCGACGCGCGAGAATTGATAGACGGTGTCACCGTCCCAATCGAGACCGAGCCAGGTGAGACCGTCGAGGATCGCGTCGATGGCCTCCTTGGTGGAGCGCCCGCGATCGGTGTCCTCGATGCGGAGCAGCATCTTGCCGCCGCGGCCGCGCGCGTAGAGCCAGTTGAACAGCGCAGTTCGCGCCCCGCCGATATGGAGAAAGCCGGTCGGCGAGGGGGCGAAGCGGGTGACGACTGGGGCGGTCATATCGAGCGGGCGATGGACATCGCATCGCTAATAGCGCGGAACCGTGCAACACAAAAGCCTTACCGCATCCCGTGGAAGTGGGCTTGGCTCATGGGCCTGGATTTGCCACATAGGCCGTAGCAAGCAGGATACGGCCATGGCAGACGGCGAAACGGCGGTTGCGGAAGCGGGGCGCGACTTCATCCGCGATATTGTCCATGCCGACCTCGATGCGGGGCGTCACAGTAGCGCCGTCACCCGCTTTCCGCCGGAGCCGAACGGCTACCTCCACATCGGCCACGCCAAGTCGATCTGCCTCAATTTCGGTATTGCCGGAGAGTTTGGCGGCCGCTGCCACCTGAGGTTCGACGACACCAACCCGACCCGGGAAGAGCAAGAGTTCATCGACGCCATCGAACGGGACGTTCGCTGGCTCGGCTTCGACTGGGGCAAGCACCTCTACTACGCGTCTGACTATTTCGAGCGGCTCTATGAATGGGCCGAGCATCTGATCCGGACCGGGCACGCCTACGTCGATGACCAGTCCCAGGAGGCAATGCGAATTGCCCGCGGCACGTTGACCGAGCCCGGCAAGAACAGCCCGTTCCGCGACCGGCCGGTCGAGGAAAACCTCGACCTGTTTCGCAGAATGCGGGCAGGAGAGTTTCCGAATGGCGCGCGCGTGCTGCGCGCCAAGATCGACATGTCGTCGGGCAACATCAACCTGCGCGATCCGGTGCTGTATCGCATCCTGCACGCCCATCACCCGCGCACCGGCACCAAGTGGTCGATCTACCCCAGCTACGACTATGCCCATGGCCAGTCCGACGCGATCGAAGGTATCACCCATTCGATCTGCACCCTGGAGTTCGAAGACCATCGTCCGCTCTACGAGTGGTTTTTGGAGCACCTGCCGGTGCCGTCGAAACCGCGTCAGTACGAGTTTGCCCGCCTCAACCTCACTTACACGGTGCTGTCGAAGCGCGTGCTGACCACGCTGGTGCGTGACGGCCATGTCAAAGCCTGGGATGACCCGCGCATGCCGACCATCGCCGGCCTGCGCCGCCGCGGCGTGCCGCCCTCGGCAATCCGCGACTTTGTCAAACGGATCGGCGTCGCAAAGGCAAACAGCGTGGTCGATGCCAACGTGCTCGATTTTTCCATCCGCGAGGTGCTCAACAAGACGGCGCAGCGCAGGATGGCGGTTCTTCGCCCCCTCAAGGTGGTGATCGAAAACTATCCGGAAGGTCAGAGTGAAGAACTCGAAGCCGTCAATCATCCCGACGATCCGGCGGCGGGAACGCGAAAGGTGCCATTCGGCCGCGAGCTCTTCATCGAGCAGGAAGACTTTATGGAGAACCCGCCGAAGAAGTTCTTCCGGCTTTCTCCCGGCGCCGAGGTGCGTTTGCGCTACGCTTATTTCATTACCTGCCGCGAGGCGGTGAAGAACGCGACGGGCGAGGTCGTCGAACTGCGTTGCACTTACGATCCGGCAACCAAGGGCGGCAATGCACCGGACGGCCGCAAGGTGAAAGCCACCATCCACTGGGTATCGGCTGCCCACGCCAAAACGGCGGAGGTGCGCCTGTACAATCCGCTGTTCGCCAGGCCCGACCCGACCGCCGGAGAGAATTTCACCGACGACATCAATCCGCAGTCTTTGGAGGTGCTGAACAGCGTCAAGATCGAGCCTGCACTGGCTGCGGACCCTTCCGCCGAGCCGGTCCAGTTCGAGCGGCTGGGCTATTTCGCACCCGATCCGGACTCCACGCCGGCGCATCCGGTGTTCAACCGGACTGTTGGCCTGCGTGACACTTATGCCAAAGTAGCCGCCAGCGAGGCCAAAGGCAGATAGCCTGGCGATATTTGCGCGCGTCGTGGGGGCGTGGCGTGGCTCAGTGGTGGGGAAGGGGCCGGACTGAAACCTGGCCGCCCGGCGGGCGTCCGCGGGCGCTGCCGTGGCCGTATTATTTTCCGGACTTCGCCGAACCGGTCGCCGCGCGGCTTCGCAGCTACGCTGCAGCTGAAGCCATCCCAGGCCGCCTGTTGCCTTGGTTGCCGGTCGCATTCGGGCTTGGCATCGCACTCTACTTCACCGCCGAACGTGAGCCGCAATGGTGGGCGGCGCCAGCCCTGACCGTCCTCGGCTTGGTCTTCGCCGTGCTGGCGCGCGCGCGGCCGATCGGATTTCCCGTCGCGCTCGCATTGACGGCGATGGCCGCGGGATTCGCCACCGCCACACTCAAAACCATCCATGTGTCGCATCCAGTCTTGCAGGCGCCGGCAGGCAACGTTGAGATAACGGGCTATGTCGAGGTCCGCGAAGAACGTGAGCGTTCCGACCGCATCGTGGTACGCGCGCTCAAGCTTGAAGGCATCCGGTCCGGAGAAAAACCCGATCGCGTTCGTGTTTCAGTGCGCAAAGGGTCCGCGCCGCCCGTCGGCAGCCATGTGACGTTCCGTGCCCGCCTTAACCCGCCGCTCGCGCCGCTGCGTCCCGGTGGCTACGACTTCGCCCGCGATCTCTACTTCCAGCGCATCGGCGCCGTCGGATTCGTGCTCGGCTCGATCAAGACTTCGGAAGCGGCCGCGCCGCCGGGATTCTGGCTGCGCTATGCCGAGAACGTCGAAGGCGTCCGCGACGCCATCAACGCGCGCATCCGCGCCGCCGTGCCTGGAGACAAAGGCGCGATCGCGTCGGCGCTGATCACCGGCAAGCGCGACGCGATCTCCGCCCCCGTCAACGAGGCGATGTACGTCTCAAGCCTGGCGCATGTGCTCTCGATTTCGGGCTATCACATGGCTGTCGTTGCGGGCGTCGTGTTCTTCGCATTGCGTGCCGCACTCGCCTTGGTCCCGGCGTTCGCGAGCGCTCGCCCGATCAAGAAATGGTCGGCTGCCGCGGCGCTTGCTGCGGCGGCAGGTTATCTGGTCATTTCAGGCGCCGAGGTCGCGACCCAGCGCGCATTCATCATGACGGCGATCGTTCTGATCGGCGTCATGGCTGACCGCGCGGCGCTGACATTGCGCACGCTCGCCGTGGCGGCGTTCGCTGTGCTGATCCTTGCGCCGCAGGCCCTCGTGCATCCAAGCTTTCAGATGTCGTTTGCCGCCACACTCGCCCTGATCGCGGCCTACGAGCGCAGCCTGCGCTGGCAGCCCAACGCGGACACCACGCTCGGCGCGAGGGTCGCACTGTGGGGTGGCAACGCCATCGCGGGACTGATCTTGGCTTCGCTGGTAGCCGGTCTCGCCACCACGCCCTTTGCCGCATTCCACTTTCACCGGCTGGCACCCTACGGCGTCATCGCCAATCTGACCGCCATGCCGATCGTCTCGGTCTGGGTGATGCCGAGCGGGCTGCTCGCACTGATCGCCATGCCGTTCGGCTTCGACGGAATGCTGTGGCGGTTGATGGGCGAGGGGATCGGCTGGATGATGACGGTCGCGCTCTGGGTTGCGAGCCTGCCCGGTGCGGTGGGACGAATGCCTGCGTTCGGCCTGGGTCCGCTGCTGGTATGCACGGCGGGTCTCGTCGTGCTCTGCCTGCTCAAGACGCCGTTGCGCTGGTCCGGCGCCGCTCTGCTTGCGCTTGCGGCCCTGATGGCCATTCGGGCGCCGCAGCCCGACGTACTCGTTGCCGCCGATGGTCAGGCACTGGCGGTGCGGGGCGCCGATGGGCGGCTCGCCATCCTGCGCCAAGGCGGCGACGCCTTCACCGTCCGCGAGTGGCTTGCCGCCAACGGCGACGCCCGCCTGCCGTCCGACCCGGCGCTGCGAGAGGGATTTGCCTGCGACGCCACCGGATGTGTCGCCAAGCTTGCTGGCGGCCGGCTGGTGGCATTTGCAACAGCCCCCGACGCGCTTGCAGAGGACTGCGTGCGCGCAGCCCTGGTGGTGACGCCGCGCGAGGCACCGCCGCAATGTGCGGCAACCCTGGTCGACCGGAAATTCTCGCTCGCCAACGGCGCGTTGGCACTCACTCGTCAGGGCGAAGGCTGGGATCTGACGGCGGCACGTCCTCCCGGGCAAGACCGGCCCTGGGCGCGCGCAAAGCCAGTACAAGCCGGAATGGCACAGCCCGCCTCCGTGGCGCGCCCACAGCCGCGCGATGCCACGCCTCGCACGGAGGACATGGAACCCGGGGACTAGCTGCTAGTAGCGGCGGAACAGCCCGACCATCTTGCCCTGGATGCGCACCCTGGTCGGCGGCAGGATCCGCACCTCGTAGGCGGTGTTGGCCGGCTCCAGCGCAATCGAGGCGCCGCGGCGGCGGAAGCGCTTCAGCGTCGCTTCCTCGTCGTCGATCAACGCCACCACGATGTCGCCGGTGTCGGCAGCCTCTGTGCGCTTGATCAGCACCGTATCGCCTTCGAGAATTCCGGCCTCGATCATCGAATCGCCGCGCACTTCGAGGGCAAAATGCTCGCCGGTCGAAAGCATATCGGGCGGCATGTTGATGACGTGGCTCTTGGTCTGGATCGCCTCGATCGGCGTGCCGGCAGCGATACGGCCCATCATCGGCACCGCCACCGAGCGGCCGCTGTTGTCGTCCTCGGAGGTCTGGCGCACCCGGCCGAGATCGCCCTCGATCACGCTCGGGGTGAACTTGCGCGCCCGGCCGTTACCCATCCCGGGATTGACCGAATCCGGCAGCTTGATCACCTCGATGGCGCGGGCTCGGTTGGGGAGCCGGCGTATGAAGCCGCGCTCCTCGAGCGCCGTGATGAGCCGGTGAATGCCGGATTTGGAACGCAGGTCGAGCGCGTCCTTCATTTCATCGAAGGACGGCGGCACGCCGGACTCCTTCAGACGCTCGTTAATGAAGCGCAGCAGCTCGAATTGCTTGCGGGTCAGCATCCTTGGTCACTCCCAAAAATCTTGTTCCGGCGGCGACGAAACAAATCATGAACGGACACTATATGTTCCATATGTGTTCCGCAACCACTTAATTTGCCGTGAACAAGTCGAGCGACCGCTAAAACGCGGCCGTAAGCCTAAGGATCGCACAATCGCCGCCGGCTTTAACGGCTGGGGCAAACGGCTCGCGAATGACGAGACAATCGGCCTTTGCGAGCGCCGCCATCATCGAAGAATCCTGCACCGGAACCGGCGTGGCAACCGCAGTCCCGTCAGCGCCCACAGAGAGCGTTGCGCGCATGTAGTCGGCGCGTTCGTCGTTTTCAGGCAAGTCGGAACCAACCCTTGCCGATTCGGTCTTGGGTGCAACATCAGCCCGGCCGGACAGCCGCCGGATCAACGGCACCAGGAACAGGAAGGCGCAAACGTATGCCGACACCGGATTACCGGGCAGCCCGATCACCTGCATGTCGCCAAGCCGGCCGTGCATCATCGGACGGCCCGGCCGCAACGCGACGCGCCAGAACGAAAGTTCCAGCCCCTCGGCCGCTAGCCCCTTCTGCACCAGGTCGTAATCGCCCACCGAAGCTCCGCCGGAGGTCAGCAGGATATCCGCGCCCGACTGGCGCGCGCGCCGGATGGCAGCGACCGTCGCCTCGATCTGGTCGGGCACAATGCCAAGGTCGATCACCTCGGCGCCTTCGGCGCGCGCCAGCGCCATCAGCGCATACCCGTTGGAATAGATGATCTCGCCCGGCCCGGGCGTCGTGCCCGGCGGCTTGAGTTCGTCGCCAGTGCCGAGCACGGCGACCCTGGGACGGCGATGCACCGGCACCGCAGGGTGATTCATGGCCGCCGCCAGCATCAGGTCGCGGTCGGTGAGGCGGCGCCCCTTGGGCAGCAGCACTGCGCCTTGTTTGAAATCGAGCCCGGCGCGGCGGATGTGCCGTCCGCGCGACGATCCGGTTGAGACCGCGACCTTGTCGCCGTCGCGCGTGGTATTCTCCTGGATGACGATGGTATCGGCGCTGGGCGGCACCACGCCGCCGGTGAAGATGCGCGCCGCCTCACCATCGCCGACCGAACCGCCAAACGGATGACCGGCCGCGACCTCCCCGATTACCCTCAGCGTCACTGGCACCTTTTCCACGCTCGCCGCGCGCACGGCATAGCCGTCCATGGCGGAGAGGTCTTCCGGCGGCTGGGTGCGGAGCGCCGCGATGTCGGAGGCGAGCACGCGGCCATGGGCGTCGAGGAGACCGGCGCTTTCGGCAGGTAGAGGCTCCGCGCCATGCAGCACGCGAGCCAATGCATCGGCGACCGAAAGCAACACCGCCATGACTATCCCTTGGCCTGATAGTGGCCCGACTTGCCGCCGCGCTTTTCGATCAAGCGCACGCCCTCGATGCGCATGCCGCGTTCAACCGCCTTGACCATGTCATAGATCGTGAGGCACGCGACGGACACCGCGGTCAACGCCTCCATTTCGACGCCGGTCGGGCCCTTCACCTTGACGGTGGAGCGGACTTTGAAACCGCCGCGCTCTTTCTCGATGTCGATTTCGACCTTGGACAAAGCCAGCGGATGGCACAGCGGAATGAGCTCGTGGGTGCGCTTTGCCGCCATAATGCCGGCAAGCCGCGCCGTGCCGAGCACATCGCCTTTCTTGGCGTTGCCCTTAAGCACCAGATCGAGCGTCTTCTTCGTCATCACCACATGGCCTTCGGCCACAGCGATCCGCTCGGTCGCGGCCTTGGCCGAGACATCGACCATGTGCGCTTCGCCTGACTTGCCGAGATGGGTGAGCTTCTTCGCCACGCTATTCGGCCGCGTGACTGATCTGGTTGTGCGCCAGCAACGCGCGTGTCGCCTTGGCCACGTCGGCCTGCCGCATCAGGCTTTCGCCGACCAGAAATGCCTTCATCCCGAAGCGGGCGAGCTGATCGAGATCGCCCGGGGTGAAAATGCCGCTCTCGCCGACCACGATGCGGTTCGACGGCACCTTGCTGGCCAATGACTGGCTCGTCGTCAGCGTGGTCTCAAACGTTTTCAGGTTGCGATTGTTGATACCGATCAGCCGCGATTGCAGTTTGAGCGCGCGCGTCAGTTCCCATTCGTCGTGGACTTCGAGCAGCACATCCATCCCCTGGGCGCGCGCGGCGTCCTCCAAATCCTTCGCCTGGTAGTCATCGACCGCAGCCATGATGATGAGGATGCAATCGGCTCCCCAGGCGCGCGCCTCGACGACCTGATAGATTTCGTACATGAAATCCTTGCGCAGCACAGGCAACCGCGTGGCCGCGCGCGCCGCGATCAGATGTTCCGGTGCGCCCTGGAACGATGGTGTGTCGGTGAGAACCGACATGCACGCGGCGCCGCCCGCCTCGTAGGCCTTGGCCAGCTCCGGCGGATCGAAGTCCGCACGGATCAGCCCCTTGGAAGGACTGGCCTTCTTGATCTCAGCAATCAGCGCATACTTCTTGTTGACGATCTGCGTTTCGATCGCGCCAAGAAAATTTCGCACCCGCGGTGCCGCCTTGGCTTCCGCCTGGATCATAGCATAGGGCCGCGCACGCTTCGCCTCGGCGATCTCACGGCGCTTGTATTCCTCGATTTTTTTCAGGATATCGGTCATGGCGCGGCCGCGTTCGATACCGAAACCAGCCTGTCGAGCCGGTCTTTCGCGGCACCGCTGTCGATCGACTTCGAGGCCAGCGCCACGCCGTCCTTCACATCTTTGGCCTTGCCTGCGACGACGAGCGCCGCGGCTGCGTTGAGCAGCGCCACGTCGCGGTATGGGCCTTTGGTGCCTTGCAGGACAGCCATCAGCGCAGTGGCGTTGGTTTCCGCGTCGCCGCCGCGCAACGCTTCGGGTGCAGCCGTGTTGAGACCGGCGTCCTCCGGCGAAAGCTCGAACACGCGGATATTGCCGTTCTCCAGGGCCGCGATTGCGGTCGGCCCCGACGTGGTGATCTCGTCGAGACCGTCGGATCCATGCGCCACCCAGACGCACTCGGAGCCCAGGTTCTTCAGCACCTGCGCCATCGGCTCGATCCAGTTGCGGGCATAGACTCCGATCATCTGGCGCTTCACACCGGCCGGGTTGGAGAGCGGTCCGAGCAGATTGAAAATGGTGCGGGTGCCGAGTTCGACCCGCGTCGGTCCGACGTTCTTCATTGCCGGATGATGTGCTGGCGCGAACATGAAGCCGATCCCGGCCTTGTCGATGCACTCACCGACTTGCGCGGCGCTGAGTTCGATCTTGACGCCGAGCGCGCCAAGCACGTCGGCAGCACCAGAGCGCGAGGACAGCGCGCGGTTGCCGTGCTTGGCGACCGGCACGCCGGCGCCAGCCACGATGAAAGCGGCACAGGTCGAGATGTTGTACGAGCCCGAGGCATCGCCACCGGTCCCGACCACATCGATGGCATCGGGCGGAGCATCGACTTTGAGCATCTTCGCGCGCATCGCAGTCACGGCACCGGTGATCTCGTCCACGGTTTCGCCGCGCACGCGCAGCGCCATGAGCAGCCCGCCCATCTGCGACGGGGTCGCTTCGCCCGACATCATGCGGTCGAAAGCGTGGGCTGCTTCCTCGCGCGACAACGAAGCGCCGGAGGCGACCTTGGCGATCAGGCCCTTGAAGTCTTCTGCCACCGCCGTCTCCTCAATGCGCCTTGTGCCGGCCCGCATTCCACTGCGCGGCAAGCTCAAGAAAATTCTTCAGGATCAGGTGACCGTGCTCCGATGCGATGCTTTCCGGATGGAATTGCACGCCATGCACCGGCAGCGTCTTGTGCGACAAGCCCATGACCAGACGGTCTTCCGTTTCCGCCGTCACGGTCAGCGACGCGGGCATGCTGCCGCGCTCGACCACGAGCGAATGGTATCGCGTCGCCTTGAACGGGCCGTTGATGCCGCGAAACACGCCGGCGCCTTCGTGCCGAACCTCGGAAAGCTTGCCGTGGACCGGGGAGGGCGCACGCACCACGGCGCCGCCGAACGCCTGGCCGATTGCCTGATGGCCAAGGCAGACGCCAAGGATCGGGATTGAGGGCGCAGCCTCCTTGATCAGGTCAAGACAGATGCCCGCTTCGTTCGGCGTGCAGGGGCCGGGCGACAACACGATCGCGTCGGGCTTTGCAGCCAGCACGTCCCTCACCGCGACCTTGTCGTTCCGATGCACGGCAACGTCCGCCCCAAGCCCACCCAGGTAATGGACAAGGTTGAAGGTAAAGCTGTCGTAATTGTCGATCAGGACCACCATAACGGCCGTTTCTTTAGCACGTTTCGGCCCTTACGGGAGAACCCCGGTCACTGGCCCCGGCCGGCCGCGCTGGCGAAGCGGCGAGCCTCCTCGGCGGCGCGAAACAGTGCCTTGGCCTTGTTGATGCATTCGGCCTGCTCGGAGGCCGGATCGGAATCCGCCACAATCCCCGCGCCAGCTTGGACGTACATGATGCCGTCCTTGATCAGCGCGGTGCGCAGGACGATGCAGGAGTCCATCTCGCCCGCGGCGGAGAAATAGCCGACGCAGCCGGCGTAGAGACCGCGCTTTTCCTTCTCCAGTTCGTCGATGATCTGCATCGCGCGCACCTTGGGCGCCCCCGACACGGTGCCGGCGGGAAAGCCCGCGGCCAGCGCGTCGAGCGCATCGCAACCATCGGCCAGTTGGCCCTCGACGTTCGACACGATGTGCATGACGTGGCTGTAGCGTTCAACAAAGAACTGGTCGGTGACGTTGACGGTGCCGATCTTGGAGACGCGGCCGGCGTCGTTGCGGCCGAGGTCGAGCAGCATCAGATGCTCGGCGCGCTCCTTGGGGTCCGCCAGCAGTTCGTTTTCCAGCGCCTTGTCCTCATGCGAGGTCTGCCCGCGCGGACGCGTGCCTGCAATCGGGCGGATCGTCACCGTGCCGCCGCGCGCGCGCACCAGGATTTCGGGACTGGAACCAGCAACGGCGAAGCCGCCGAAATCGAGGAAGTACAAGAATGGCGCCGGATTGACGCGCCGCAACGCACGGTAAAGCGAGAGCGGAGGGAGCGTGAAGGGCGCCTCGAATCGCTGCGACAACACCACCTGGAAGATGTCGCCGGCGAGGATGTACTCCTTCGCCTTCAGCACCATGGCGCGGTATTCTTCAGGCGTGGTGTTGGAACGCGGCGCGACATCGAGCGGACCTGTATCGAAGTCCGCGGCCGCCTTGTCG
>JAKFYI010000002.1 GCA_021730985.1 Hyphomicrobiales bacterium
GACGGGGGCGCGCGCGCACGAAATTGCCGTGCGCACCTACGCACGCAGCTTGATGAACATTAAAGCCCAACACATCGCCGATTGGTCCCAAAAGGAAGAAGCGCGCTCACTCCTGGCGGCGCTTCTCAGGCATCTCGTCAATTCCACCGGGATCAATCTCACCAAGGTCGATTTTCCAGCGTACGACAACGCACAGCGCCGGGGCTGGGACGGTTTTGTTGAGACGGACTCAGCTACGCCGTGGATACCGCTGGGCAAGTCCGGCTGGGAATTCGGTTGCGATCAAAAACCCCAAACCAAAGCCGACCAGGACTATCAAGCCCGCCTTGCGAGCGTCCCCGCGGCGGAGCGTCAACACATCATCTTCGTCTTCGTGACGCCGAAAAACTGGACAGGGAAGAACGAGTGGGCGAACGGCAAACGCGCCGAAAAGCAATGGAAGGATGTCCGGGCGCTTGACGCGAGCGATATTGAGCAATGGCTTGAACAGTCGGTCCCTGCTCAAAGCTGGTTTGCCGAAAAGCTCCGCATTCCAGCTGAGGGCATCCTTTCGCTGGAAGAAAGCTGGGACCGTTGGGCCAAGGTGACGAAGCCTGAACTCAGCCCAAAACTATTTCAGGGGGCCATCGACGCCCATGCGGAAAGGCTTAAGGTCTGGCTCAGCAAGAAACCTGAGCGGCCTTTCGTAATCGCCGCAGACTCGATTGATGAAGGACTGGCCTTTACCGCGTGCGCTTTGCAGGAGCTGGGAAGCGTTTCTCAACCTTTTGCCGCGCAGACGATCGTCATCGAAACCCCCGAAGGCCTGAAGCGCGCGCGCGATGCTTCGCCGAACTTTATCGCGATCCTTGCCGCGTCGGCAGTCGAAAATGTCTCGGCAGGAATTCATCAGACGCATCATACGATCATTCTGCGCCGCCGGAACGGTGTTGAGACCGACGCCGAGATCACGCTCGATCTTCTTGACGACAAAACTTTCCGCGATGCGCTGGCCGATATGGGGCGGGAAGACGACTCCGACCGTTTGGCACGGGAGTCTGGACAGTCGCCAACTATTCTGCGTCGCCGCCTCTCACAAGTTCCGGCTATTAAACTGCCTCCTTGGGCCGAAGATCATGCGACGGCGCGCAAACTTATTCCCCTTGCTTTGGCGGGCGTGTGGAATTCCCAGACCGACGCAGACAAGGAGATACTGAGCGTTCTTGCGGATGCACCTTATGAGTGCGTCGAAGAAAACGTTACTGAGCTGCTCGCGTGCGATCAGCCGCCGGTCTGGTCTATCGGACGATATCGCGGGGTTGCTTCCAAGATCGACGCTCTCTACGCGGTGCATCGCCTGATTACCAAGGCTGACTTGGACAACTTCTTCTTCACGGCGCAGCTTGTCCTCTCGGAGGAAGATCCGGCGCTAGAGCTGTCGGAAGACAAACGGTGGATGGCGCAAGTCTACGGCAAGGTCCGTAACCATTCGGCCGCGCTGCGCCGCGGAATCTGCGAGACGCTAGTGCTGCTGGCCGTTCACGGTAATAACCTTTTTCATAAAAGGCTTGGACGGAACATCGAGGCCGAAGTGAATGCGACTGTCGGCAAATTGCTGTCGCCGCCAAATGCGAAAACCTGGGCATCCCAGCAGCATGACCTTCCGCGGTACGCGGAGGCGGCCCCAGATACTTTCGTGGACGTTCTGAATGATGATTTAGCTCAGCCAAATCCGGAAATATCTCGCCTGTTGGGGCCTGCCAGCACTGAGCTTTTTGGCGGAGGATGCCCGCGCTCAGGTCTTCTCTGGGCTCTTGAAGGCCTCGCCTGGAGGCCGGAGCGGCTGCTGGCTGTCGCCACGATCCTCTGCAAACTCTCGGCTTATCCGCTCAACGACAATTGGTCGAACAAGCCGGAAGGCACCCTGGGTGCGATTTTCCGGTCTTGGATGCCGCAAACCTCCGCGAGCGTTGCGGAGCGCATCGCGGTGGTGGAGAAGCTCGCAAAGAAATTTCCCATCGTGATCTGGCGCCTTTTGATGGCGCAACTCGACCAGCATTCCACGATCGGCACGTATGGCCACCGGCCGGAATGGCGCAACGATGCGTCGGGCGCGGGACAGCCCGTTTCGAGGCAGGAGATTTACAAATTCCGGCGCAGGGCACTCGACCTTGTGATCGCCTGGCCTCTTCATAATGAGAAGACACTAGGTGACCTTGTCGCCCAGATATCAGGCCTTCCCGACGATGATCAGGGAAAAGTCTGGCGAAAGATCGAGGCCTGGGCGGCTTTGGAAACAGATGAGGAGAAGAAGGCTGCGTTGCGCGAACGCATCCGTATCAGCGTGCTGACGCGCCGCGGCCGCAAGAATTCAAAGGAAGAGACGGGTAAGCGCGCCGCCGAAGTTTACGAGCGCCTGCTCGCAGCGGATTTGGTCGTCCGGCATCAATGGCTTTTTGCTAGGACTTGGGTCGATGAATCTTACGGTGAACTGGAGGCAGAAAACTTCGATTTCGAGAAGCGAGAAGTGCGCGTTGCAAAATTGCGATCAGATGCGCTGCGCGAGGTCTGGAAAGCTTCAGGTTATGACGGCATCTATCGTTTGTGCGCGGGCGGGGATGCTGGCGGGGTTATTGGCTGGCTCCTCGCCGAGGGGATCGTCCCTGGTGGAGAGGCAAACGGCTTTATTGGCCGGCTTATTGCTGAGCCGGGCGAAAAGTTTACTGGCAATATCGAGAATTGCATTGGCGGCTTTTTGTCCAAGCTCTCCCGGGATGCTAGGGCCGAAAAGGTGACGGCGCTGATAAAGCGTTTTTCAGCCGAGGGTGCTGTAGGCGAAGAAAAAATCATCCGCCTTCTTAAGTGCGCTCCATTCAACAAGGACACATGGCGGCAAGTGGACCCTCTTTCCAGCGAGCTGCGCACGAAATACTGGCAGGAATGCTATCCGCGTTGGCAGCAGCAGGATCACGACGAACTGAATGAGCTGACTGAGCGTCTGCTAGATGCCAACCGACCGCGCGCGGCATTTGGCACAGTTCGCTTTGTATTCAAGGAAGTCGAAACGAAAAACCTGATCCGGCTGTTGACCGAAGTTGCCACCAACGGATCAGAGCCATCCGGCACATGGCAACTTGACGGCCATTCGGTGGGCGAAGCCTTCAAAGTGCTAGGCGGCAGAGGCGTTGCCGAAGGGGAACTGGCACGCCTTGAATTCATGTATCTGAGCGGACTTGAGCGCAGCAAGTACGGAATTCCAAACCTTGAGCGGGAACTGGCGAAGAACCCTTCGTTCTTTATGGAGGCTCTTGCGCTCATCTATCGGCGCGATGACGACGGCGAAGACCCACCGGAGTGGCGTAAGCTAGACGGCGAAGGCGCGAAATCCGTCGCTACGCAGGCTTATCGCCTGTTGGAAAATGCAAAGCGTATTCCTGGCACGCAGGATGACGGCACGATCAATGTCAAGGAGCTGAAGGACTGGATTGTCGACGTTCTGGTCCTTTGCAAGAAGTTCGGCCGTCTTGTCGTGGGCGAACACGCAATTGGTCATCTGCTCGCAAAGAGCAAGTCGGGAGTCGATGGTATCTGGCCTAGCGAGCCCATCCGCGACGTATTGGAAGAGGTTGGCACAAAAGAGATCGCGGTCGGAATGTCGATCGGGCTCTACAATTCGCGCGGAGCGCATTGGCGCGGGCCCAACGGGGAACAGGAACGCGAACTCGCGGCTAAATACCGGAACTGGTCGAAAACCATCGCGTTCGACTCGCCTTTTACATCTC
Organism: Hyphomicrobiales bacterium; assembly: GCA_021730985.1. GTDB lineage: Bacteria > Pseudomonadota > Alphaproteobacteria > Rhizobiales > Xanthobacteraceae > Z2-YC6860. The sequence continues at coordinate 3,762 of JAKFYI010000002.1, forward strand.
GGCTACTTGAAGAAATCGCCAAAAACTACGACCGCGATGCCGAGTGGCACGATACGGACGCCAATATCCGCAAACGCCTACCTTACTAAATAATGGGCCCGGCGCCCCAAACGCATGGCGCGGCGCGCCGAAACCGATAGATAGAGAGTCATGCCCCTGTTCAAGCGCAAGCCCAAACCAGCCCCGGAGGCCGACGACCGCCCGTTCTGGAAGCGCAAGGCGATGCGCGAGATGACGCCGCAGGAGTGGGAAAGCCTGTGCGACGGCTGCGGCCGCTGCTGCCTCAACAAGCTGATCGAGGAGGAGACCGACAAGCTCTACTACACCTCGGTCGGCTGCCGGCTGCTCGACGGCGAAAGCTGCCGCTGCAAGGACTACAAGAACCGCGCCGCCAAGGTGCACGACTGCGTCACGCTGACCAGCCGCAACATCAACCGCCTCAACTGGCTGCCGCCGACCTGCGGCTACAAGCTCGTGGCGGCGGGCAAGGATCTGTACTGGTGGCATCCGCTGGTGTCGGGCGACCCCGACACCGTGCACGCCGCCGGCATCTCGGTGCGCGGCAAGATGTCGGCCACCGAGGAGACGGTGCCGGACGACAAGCTCGATGAGCACATCGTGAGCTGGCCGATGAAGTGGCCGAAGGGCAGCAGGGGGTAGGGGAAAGCGTTGATAAATCGATGATTTTTTCGATCCACTCTGGCGAATCGGCCGAGTATTGCGTTTGCTCCATCTTAAGCGCTATTAGAACATAACAAGAACGACAATGGGGCACATGACTACATGCGGAATAAGCCAATTCCGACCCTTAGCCTTTTTTCCGGTGCCGGCGGTCTCGATCTTGGTTTCATTCAAGCTGGCTTCGCAATTAAGGCCTGCGTGGAAATCGAAGACAACTATTGTGCAACTCTTCAGGCCAATAAAAACGAAAGCCTGAATGTCTCCGGCGTGCCGACAATCCATTGCGAGGATATTCGAGGCTTTGACGTAAAGCCGTATCGGAAATTGGGTATCCGCTGCGTTATTGGCGGGCCGCCCTGCCAGACATTTTCCGCGGCTGGTCGAAGATCAGGAGGTGTGATTGGGATCGAAGACGAGCGCGGTCAATTATTCCAAGCCTATATTCGCGTCCTCCAAGAATTGCAGCCTGAGGTCTTCGTTTTCGAGAACGTTTATGGCTTGCCCGGTGCAAACGGCGGCAAGCCTTGGCAAGCGATAGTTAGCGCGTTTCACAAGCTCGGATATCAATTGAGAGCCGAGGTGGTGGACTCGGCCGACTACGGTGTTCCTCAACATCGTGAGCGCTTGATCATGGTCGGATATCGGAAAGGAGATTTTGTTTTTCCGTTGCCGACTCACGGGCCAGATTCGGCCAACGGTCAACCGCTTCGATCGGTTGAAGAGGCTATTTCCGATTTGCAAGATCCGAATGAGCCCGCTCACGACAATCTGGGCGGCATGTATGGTGACCTGTTATCGCTGGTTCCTGAAGGTCTCAACTATGCGTTCTTCACTGCAGAGATGGGGCATCCGGAGCCGGTTTTTGCGTGGCGGTCGAAATTTCATGATCTGCTCTACAAAGTAAATCGAAGTGAGCCATGCCGAACGATCAAGGCGCAGCCAGGAAAATTCACTGGACCGTTTCATTGGAAAAACAGGCACTTTACGATTCAAGAGTTGAAGCGGCTTCAGACGTTCCCCGACAATTACGAAATCGTCGGCAGCTTTGCGAAGGTGCTGGAGCAAATTGGGAACTCTGTCCCCCCGCGGTTGGGCTTCGTCATTGCACAATCTGTGCGTGACCAATTGCTAGAACCGCGGAAGGCCCTGACCTTCGAGGTTCGCCCGCCTGGCTTTGTATCGACTTTCCGACAGAGACAACGTTTGAAGAGTGTGCGTTTCGCCGAAATCGCTCGGGCGGCAATTGATGAGCAATATGGTAAGCGTCGATCCGCAACCAAACAGAGACGCGCCGCGGTCGTCTATTTTCTAAATCCACACTCGCTGTTTGACCGTCGTCGAATTAAGCTTGAGGGGCGCCTCAAAGACAGTGGTCCTAAGTTCACCGTTCATATCGCGGATGAAGGCGCGCATGTTGAGCTTAAAGTTGCCCGTATAGGTAAGGTTAGATCAGCCCAGTCCATTGTGGAAATTTCGGGCTTGCGCAAATATCTGCCTGGATATGATACGCTGCGGTTAACTGCTACGATTGCAGAAGTCCCCGATATTTTTCACTGCTGGAGCGTTATCGAAGACGCGCTTACGCGCCGCTCTCAATTTTTCACCCTTATCGACATTTACGGTCACTATGCGAATAGGGGTGATACCGTTGGTATCAAGGGAAAATGGAGGTTGCCAGCAGGGGGCCGATTGGCGATGGCAATCAACTATTTCACCGACACCGCTAGGTGTGGCGATTTTGTTGGCGAAAATGAACTCCGATCTGAGTTGGGATTGACCAAATCCAGCTTGGCAGCCGTGGTTGAGGAAATGCGAGAGGTGCGTTTTGATATACGCACCTCTCGCACTCATCCGATTATCGGGGATGGAAGAGTTCTCTGCACCTATCCATTCCCTCTTCTGTCCCCGAGGGCGCTCGTTGAAAGCCGAGTACAACTGACGGAGGCAGTGGATGGTGGCAAACTAGCCCGATTTGGATAGCTTGCCCCCTTCGCTGACGGAGCATGAGAAGGCCCGATCTATTTAAGCTTGCCTGCGCCGCCATGGGCCGTGACGCGCTCAAGGTCGTGAGCGTGGGCACTGGTTGGCCTGGCATTGTCGAAATCGCTTCAGATCGTGGCCCGATCCCGATTGCCTTGCACGTCTCAAGGGTAAGTCCTCACGCCAGAAAAGAATACGAATGGCGTTTCCAATATCCTGGCAATCGCGATCCAGTTGTATCTCCAGATGGAATTCTGCCGATTTTGTTGGGGGTAGCCGAAGTTGATGAAAAAGTTGTTTTCGTCGCTTTTGACGGAAACTCCCGTGTTGGGAAGATAGTACGATCCTCATTGCTGTTTAATGGCGGCATACTTATGGATGCCGCGCGCGACGGTTGGGCGGAATACACTTCGACTAGGGGCGAACGGGCGGTTGCATTACACCCAAGACTCCTTGCTGCCTATGTTGAGATGCTCCAGAGCGGGATATTTCCCGAAGGTAGAGAAGTTGCCAATGCGGCCTCAGCGTCTGGTGTCGTTGCAGAGGATGATGAGGAGGCAGCTGAGCGTGCGCGAATTGTGGTTTCACGCTTGGTTCGCAATGGGGCTTTCAGCCGCGATGTGCGTGAAGCATATAATGGCCGCTGTGCTTTGTGCGACCTGAGCCTTGATCTCGTGGTCGGAGCGCACATTTGGCCTGTTAGCGCGAAAGGTGCTCCAGACAAGGTTTGGAATGGTCTGGCTCTATGTCACAACCATCATGCTGCATTCGACAAATATTACATTTGGATTGATCCAACTGATCGAGCAGTAAAATTTCGCCCCAATATTCTCGAGATTGCGAGTACCGATGCGGCCGCAAAGATCTTTACTCAAAATACCCGACCGAACTTGATCTCGCCCAAAAAGGCAACTGATCGACCTCGGCTTGCGATGTTTCAAAAGAGGTATGAAGAGCTTGCCATCTTTTATGGTTGGGCTGGATAGCCGGAGGAGTGCGTTGAGATGAAGATAGCGACGCGCGCTATTGTCAGCGAAAGATGGACATAGAACATCGCGCGCGTGTTATGCGCTCTATTAAGAGCAAAAATACTCAGCCTGAGCGAATAGTGCGCTCGGCAATTACAAAACTCGGCTATCGCTTTCGACTGCATTCGGAGCATTTGCCAGGTCGACCTGACATCGCTCTAGCTCGGCTACGGAAGGCCATATTTGTTCACGGATGCTTTTGGCATCAGCATTCGGCAGCGCCTTGCAAGCTGGTGAAGAAGCCGAAAGGAAATTTGGAATATTGGACGCCCAAATTTCAGCGCAATAAAAAAAGAGATGCGCGAAATGCTCGCCAGCTAAGGGCGCAGGGTTGGCGGGTTTTGGTCGTTTGGGAATGTCAGTTGAAAGACCAAGCAAAGCTAAAGCGACGGCTAAGTGCTTTTTTGGAAAGGGAATAAAATCGGAATATTATACTTGCCGTACCCGCCTATTTTTGGGCCTTAAAGTGGGGTCGGAGCGCCTCCGAAGCCATTTCGAGCGTTCGGACCTCGCATTGCCATAGGACTACGATCCTCCATCCAAGCGCGCTTAGGAGGGCGTAGTTTTTTAGGTCGCGGCTCACGTTTTCGCGGAATTTTCGCTTCCAAAAGGGGGCATTAGATTTCGGGATTGTCGTCTTCTTGCAGCCCGGGTGCCTATGCCAGAAGCAGCCATTCACGAACACAGCGGTTTTCCATTTGGGCAGCACCAAATCGGGCCGACCGGGAAGGTTGCGGCTGTGAAGCCGGAATCGGAGACCGAGGCGGTGAGCAGCCTTTCGAACCAAGATTTCCGGCGCGGTGTTCTTCCCGCGAACAGCGCTCATAATGGCGGAGCGCCGGAGTTTGGAAACGTGATCTACCAATCGACCTCGCTACTTCTCGATCAGATGACGCAGCAACGGCAGAACTTCGTCTCGAATCTCTATGGCTTTGGGCAGCGCGATCGGTTGCCACGCATTATGTAGAGCACCGTTCATCATCTTCAAATGCGACGACATCTTACTGACGCTGTGTTTCAAGTGGTTTTGAGCGGGCAATCCCCAGACGTTGGGATGGTTGTGAAAAAACGCCAATGTTTCGTCCATCTTCGGAACTTGCTCACCTTCTTTGTCGGGCGGAATTTTTGCGCCGTCCTTTCGGCGGCGCGCGATCACCCATTGGTGGAGTTCAGCATATCTTTGATGCCTCTCCAGAAATTTGACCGCGCTCGTCTCAAACAGCATTCGAATGAGAGCTAGTCCGGAATACGAGTGGGTCCACATATCGAGAGTTCTGGCTTCCTCAACCAGCGCCAGGTGTTTGTCGAAGCAATGAATTTCGTTGATGTCGGACGGTAGAACCTCGCGGAATTGATTGTGGCTCGGCTTCCTGATCGGCTTTTCGGGTTTGGGCTTTGCTGTCTTTTTCTTTTCCGGTCGGCGCGGTGCCGGACTAGCCTTCGGCTGCTTCGGAGGTGGCGTCTGCGGTTCTTCTTTTATTTTCTTTCGTTGATTGGCTTCACTTCGCCACTGCTCTGTGAATTTTCGCATCGACGGAAGGGCCGCTTGATACGCCGGATTATTTAGGTCCACATCCGTCTTGGTCGTTTTCCAAGGCAGCTTCCCCGGATTCTGCGAAACGAAATTGACGTACCCCACAAAGCCATAAAAGTCGGAATGGAATTTCGTAATATCCCACCCCGTTTTTGGCGTCTTGTCCGACATAATGACGGCCCGATCGTTGCAAAGGATCGTCCACCCGTATTGTGCCGTTAGCCGTCTGTTCTGTTCTTCGCTGGTGCCCTTCTCAAAAGGAAATCGATGAAGCTTGTGTTGGCCGAAGCGGATGTGAACTGTCACATCGTCTTCCCGAATAAATTTCTGCGTTACCTTGACGGTGCCGCCGTCGCGTATCTGAACTTCCTCGTTCTGAATCGGGTCGTGCCCGACCCAAAGGGCCAATTTCTTTTCGATAAAAATGCCATAACGCCGTCCGATTTCGTGCTTTAGCGCAGCGACCCATTTGTCATCGCCGAAGTTTTTCGACGTTTCCGCTTGCAGGTGCTTGATCTCGATTGTCGTCCCAACCTTACTAGCGGTAGGAAATTCCAACGCGGGAATATTCCAGTTCTTCGTGTCGATATATTTGGACTTTTCTAGCGTTACCTCTGCGCGCTGCTTTCCCGTGTCGGTCGAGATATGAATGGTATCGCCAAGCCTGAAAATAGCTCTGTTCAAGCCAACGCCGAACGCGCCGATGCCCATGCTTTGCGCGGATCGCTCGCCGAAACGCAGTGCGGTTTTTTTCAGTTCATCGACCGGGATGCCGCCGCAGTTATCCCAAATTCTAAAACTCGTAGCGCTTAGGTAAAGCTTGATCTCATAACCCGCGTATCCCTCCGGGAGTTCGTTTCTCAATTTCGGAGAGATGTTGCGAAAAATAATGTTTCGCGCCGCATCGATCGAATTGTCGATCAGATCGAAGATGCATTCGTGATCGGTGGCGTCCCGCGTAATGCCATCGACCACGACTTCTTTGGTCGGACTCGTGTCGATAAGAAATTGCTTACCGTCTTTAGCCATATCGCACCCCAAGCCCCGGTAGTGGGGCTACAGAATTGCGATTTACGCGGGAAGAGTCACGAGATTTTCGACCCAATGCGGTCCATCAGCCCATAGGAAACCAGCGGGGAAACGCTGTTTCCGATCATCCGGAAGCTATGCCATTTGGTCGGGTGGAAAACGAACCAATCTGGGAAGCCTTGCAATCGGGCACCTTCTCGCACGCTGATGACGCGCCCCTTTCCGGGATGTAGAGGTCGCACAGCCTGGAACGCCCCTTTGTCGGCGCCGGTGCCCGCCCTTATCGTCGGACACTGACCGTCCCATTCCAAGCGATAGGCCTTCGTAATCGGATCGCTCTTCCCGCCGCAGGTTACCGTATATCGCCGCGCCACTTCCTTGCTGTGCTGAGTGGCCGTCAGCCCGGAAACGAATCCGTTGCGGTGCAATTCAATTGCCTCAGACCAACCCAATCCGACCGGCGCTTCTTTCCGCATGAGGCGAGCGTATTTTGGAAGGTGCCGCGATTGCTTGGTCGGATATTTCCTCCATCCGAATTCTCCCCTAACCCTATCTTCGGAGACCGGGCCGGGAAGATCTGAAATCGCGTCTCGAACTGTGATGAGGTGCCGCGGCTCTTTCGTTTTTATATCATCGATCGAGATCGGATCGACTTCCTCTGGATCGTATCCGACGATGACGACTCTTCGGCGCGTCGTTGCCGCGCCGCTGTGACTTGCGGTAATCACCACGGGCTTTAGAACGCGATACCGCGATGGGATGATTTCCATCGCCTCCGATAGACGCTCGAATTTTCCCTCGTCGAGTAGTCCTTCGACATTTTCCATTATGAAAAATTTAGGCCGAAGAATTCTTACCTGTCGATAGAAGTGGCTCAACAAGCTATTGCGCGGATCGTTCTTGCGGCTTTTCCCGATGCGACTGAATCCCTGGCAGGGCGGTCCGCCGATCAAGCCGTCCGGTCGCACGCGACCGATGAAGTGAGGCCAGTCGGACGCGCCGATGTCCGCCACGCTTGCTTGAATGGTTTTTGTCTTGGGAAAGTTGCGGCTATATCCAGACTGCAATGTCGGATCGATATCGATCGCCGCGAGTGAGCGGAAGCCCGCGAGTTCTGCGCCGAGCGAAAAGCCACCACAACCGCAGAACAGATCGACGATCGTCCCGCGTTCCTTGATCTTCGCCCGGGCCATTATACCCCCAACCGGCCGAACCGGCGAGGATACGTTGACATTTTTCGGTCAAGCCTGTCGACCGGGGAAGGCAGGGTAAACAGAATTTATTTTACTGTGTGACCGACCGGCGACGGCGGCGCTTTGGAGGGACGATCTTTACGAAAGCCGCGTCGAATCGCTCGGCGGACTCGTCGGCGCCAAGCTTCCGAGCGGTTTCGATGAACCGCTCGGATTGATCCTTATCGTCGTTTTTTGGGCTTCTTGGCTTTGGTGAAGCCCTTGGGCGCCGGGCCATAGGTCAACAATCCGCTAGTGAGATATCTTATACTTCAGGCGCTTCCCAACGATGCCTTTCACTACGCGATCCGCGCGGGCTTCGTCGTTCACGCCAATTGCAACGCGGTTGTTATAGCGGAAATCGAACTCCGCGAGATACCGGTGTAAATGCTTTTCTGCACAGTGCTGATAGATGCCTTTCATGCCTCGCTTGAATACAGAAAACACGTTCTCGACCGTATTTGAATGCACGGTGCGGTCTCGTTCGTAACGGACATACTCTTCACCCGAATGAACTACCGTATGATGCTCTGCGACGTGAAGCGGCGCGTCGGTATAGAGCCTACTTTCGTCGGTATGAAGATAACTTTCGCTGGCGATGTTTTCGGCGATGATCTTGGTCACGGTCGCCTTATCAGCATGATCGACGTGGAATGACCGCACAGAACCACCGCCGCGCTCGACCAGTGCAACGATTGAACGCTTGCTGGCATGACCGCTCTTGCCGCGTTTCGTCCGCTTCACGACGATATCGCGGTCGCCGAAATAAGTTTCGTCTGCTTCCACAACCTTTTCGGCACCGCCGAGAGGTTTAATACCGACGATCTTCATGGCTTCGCGAACACGGTGCGACATAAACCACGCGGTCTTTAGCGTGACGCCCAGCGTGCGATGGAGTTGGTTCGAGCTGACACCCTTCTTGCTCGAAATCATCAAATACATCGCTTGCAGCCAAAACCGCATGGGGACGTGGCTGGCCTCGAAAACGGTGCCGACCTTCACGGTGAAGGGCTTGCGGCACTGGTAGCACTTGTAAACCCCGATCCGGGTGCTCTTGCCGCCCATCTTCGAGATGCGATCCATACCACCGCAATGCGGGCAGATCGGGCCTTCCGGCCATACACGAGCCTCGACCCAGGCATAGGCCGCCTCTTCGTCGTGGAAACGCTTATCGGATAGGACTGAAGTCATGGCGACACCTCTTATAGCGCCATAATAGCCCTTCTCGCTGGGTACGGCAAGTATAATATTCCGAATAAAATCCTTTACACCGTCACGCTGCTCAGCTACATTCCCCGCATCCTCCACAACTCCATCTTCCGCCATGACCCCCCGCTCTCCGCATGCGGACGCGCGTCGCGCGCTCAATGACGCCATCCGCACGCTCTACGAAGACACGCTGGTGCCGGTGCGCGAGATCGCGCGGCTCGCCGGCATCACCGAGCGCAACGTCTATGGTCTGGTGCGCCGTCTCGGTTGCCGTCCGCGCATGCGTCTTGCGCCCGGCGGTGGGCGCCGCATCGTGCCGTTCCAACAGCCGACGAACGCGCCACTCGATGCAGAGAGCATGCAGCAGCTGATTCAAAGCTGCGAGCGCGCCGTGCAGCAGGCCAGCGATCTTGCGGCAGATTCGCGTGCGTCCCGCGAACGCCGTAGCGAAGCGCGCCGCGCTGTCAGGGAAAGCCAGACGCAGGCACGCATCCTTTCCTCTCTGGTGCACGCGTTGCGCGATCTTACTGTGGTCGATGGCGAGCGGGGGCGGGCGCGCGTGGCGCGGCCGGAGACATCGCGGAAGCGGCGCGGTTATCAGTGGAAGCCGGGACTGGTCAGTCCGCTGAGGTGAAAGTGCAAGACGAGAAAATCGCGCTCATCCACGCGGTGTCATCGCCCGCGCAAGCGGGCGATCCAGTAACCACTGTCCTGAACAAGTTCCGCGACGCTGCGGCGTACTGGATGCTCCGCTTTCGCGGAGCATGACGGCGGCTGTCGCGGTTTGCGAAGCGCTTCCATTCCGCTTGGCCCATTGATCTCTCCGCCTCCCATTGCAATGGTGCCGCCGCAATGGCCGTCAAGCTTCCCGAAACATCGCAGCCCGCAGCGCCGCTCGATCACGCGGCGATCCGCGCCATCGTGTGCGGCATCCTGCTGGCGGCGTTCCTGTCGGCGCTGGAGCAGACCATCGTGGCGCCCGCGCTCCCCACCATGGGCCGCGCGCTGCGCGACGCCGAGAACCTGTCGTGGGTGGTGACCGCGTATCTGCTCGCAGCCACCGCGGTGACGCCGCTGTTCGGCAAGCTGTCCGACATCCACGGCCGCCGCATCATGATGCTGATCGCGATCGCGATCTTCATCGCGGGCTCTTTGGTCTGCGCGCTCGCGCCCAACATGGCGGTGCTGATCGCGGGGCGCGCGATGCAGGGCATCGGCGGCGGCGGCATCCTTCCGCTCACCCACACCATCATCGGCGATCTCGTGTCGCCGCGCGAGCGCCCGCGCTACCAGAGCTACACCGCGATCATGTTCATGGCCGCGAGCATCGTCGGCCCGCTGCTCGGCGGCATCCTGACCGACTACGTGCACTGGACGCTGATCTTCTGGATCAACCTGCCGCTCGGCATTCTCGCGTTGGTGCTGACCGACCGCTTCCTGCGCCGCCTGCCGCGCAACGATCGTCCCCACAAGCTCGACGTGCTGGGCGGCGCGCTGATGGTGGGGGCGGCCCTGATGCTGATGCTGGCGATGAGCTGGGGTGGCACGCGCTTTCCCTGGGCCTCGCCCGCGATCCTCGGCCTTCTGGCCGGCTCGGCGCTGATGTGGCTCGGCTTTGCGTGGCGGCTGGCGCGGGCGCCCGAGCCGTTCATTCCGCTCTCGGTGCTGCGCGAGCGCACGGTGACGGCGGTGGTGATCGCGGGCTGCTGCTCGGTCGGCGTGGTGATCGGGCTGTCGGTCTATCTGCCGCTTTATCTGGAACTGGTGCTCGGCCTGTCGCCGACCGGCTCCGGCATCGCGCTGATCGTGTTCCTGGCGGCCGCGACCGGCGGCTCGTTCATCGCGGGACGGCTGATGACGAGCATGACGCACTACAAGCGCGTGCCGCTCGCCGGCATGGTGCTTGGCATTCTCATGCTGGCCGGAATGGCGGCAAAGCCCGCCGGGTTGTCGCTGCTCGAAGTGGGCCTGCTGCTTGCGGTCGGCGGCGTGGGGCTTGGCGTGATGTATCCGGTCACCACGACCATCATCCAGAACGTGGTGCAGCCGCACCAGCTCGGCATCGCCACCGGCGCGCTCAACTTCTTCCGGCTGCTCGGCGGCGCCATCATTGTCGCGGCGTTCGGCGCCATCGTGCTGGGCGGCGCGGGCGTCGCGGGGCAGGCACTGACGCTGGAGATTCTCTCCGGCGCGCAGCGCTCCGGAACCGATCTGGCCGAGCCGTTTCGCCTGGCGTTCATCGCGGGCGCCGTGTTCCTCGCGGTCGGGCTGGCCGCCGTGATGGTGATCGAGGAACGGCCGCTGCGCTGACCGCATCCGGTCGCCTCCCTATAGCCTCCTCATAAGAGAGTATGCCGGTCCCCTCATAGCTGACCCGCGCCGATGCGCGTTGTTATTTGCTGCGCTGCAGCGCAATTGTTTGCCTGTGCTCAGAGGCCTTTCCAGGACATGAGAATTTCGCGGCCGCGGGTGCTGGTGCGCAAGCGGCGGATCGACCGCCGCAGGGCCGCCGCGCGCCGCGCCGCCGCCATTGTCATGCCGCTCGCGCCGCCGGGACCGGTCAGCCACGCTGAGGTCCGCACCATTTTCTTCGGCCTGATGCTGGCCGCGCTGCTGGCCGCCCTCAACCAGACCATCATTGCGACCGCGCTGCCGACCATCGGGCGCCACTTCGCCGATTTCGAAAACCTGTCATGGATCGTCACGGCGTATCTGCTGACCTCGACGGCGGTGGCGCCGCTGTACGGCAAGCTGTCGGACATCTACGGCCGTAGAGCCATGATGCAGACCGGGATCGGCCTGTTCATCGCGGGCTCGGTCCTGGCGGCTGCCGCGCCAGACATGACGACGCTGATTATCGGCCGCGGCCTGCAAGGCATCGGCGGCGGCGGCATTCTGCCGCTGTGCCAGTCGGTGATCGCCGACGTGGTTGCGCCGCGCGAGCGCGGCCGCTACCAGGCCTACATGGGCGTGGTGTGGGTGACGTCCGGCGTCGGCGGCCCGGTGCTGGGCGGTGTGCTGGCCGAGCACTTCCACTGGTCGGCGATATTCTGGCTCAACGTGCCGCTCGGACTTGCGGCGGCGTTTCTCACCCACCGCAACCTCGCGCGCATTGCGCGGCACGAACGCCGCCACAAGCTCGACCTGCTCGGCGCGGTGCTGATGATGGCGTCGTGCATTCCGTTGCTGCTGGCGCTGACCTGGGGCGGCACCCGTTTTTCGTGGACCTCGCCGCAGATCCTCGGACTGGTCGCTATGTCGTTCGTGCTGTCGCTGCTGTTCGGCTGGCGGCTGGTGCGCGCGCCCGAGCCGTTCCTGCCGCTCACGGTGCTCAACAATCCGGTGATGCGGATGGGCACCGCATCGGCGTCGCTTGCGATGGGCGTATCGATCGCCACCACGATCTTCGTGCCGCTGTATTTCGAGGCGGTGCACCGCCTGAGCGCAACGGAATCCGGGATCGCGCTCATTCCACTGGCGCTCACCACGCCGGGCTCGCTGCTCGCCGGGCAGGCGATGCTGTACTGGAAGCACTACAAACGCGCGCCCATGATCGGGCTCGTTCTGGCGCTCGTGGCGCTCTCGTTCCTGGTGTGGAAGCCCGACCTGCCGCTGCTCTACGTGACGCTGCTGCTGTGCGTGGTCGGCACCTCGATGGGGCTGGTCTATCCGATCACCACCGTCGCGATTCAGAACGCGGTGCCGCATGCCCAGGTCGGCATCGCGATGGGCGCGCTCAACTTCTTCCGCTCGCTGGTGTCCGCCTTTGTCGTGGCGGTGATGGGCGCGATCCTGCTGGCGGGACTCGGCGCCACGCCCGGCGGGTCGGCGTCGGTGGTCGCGATCAGCATGAGTTCGGCCGGCGTCGATGTGGCGCTGGTGTTCCGCTACGTGTTCCTCTCGGCGCTGTTCTTCCTCGCGCTCAGCCTGCTGTTCCTCATCCTGATGGAGGAGCGGCCCTTGCGCGGCACCACGGTGGAAGCGCCCACGCCCCCGGCGGAATAAGATTTTCCACGATATTTCAGCGTCTTGCCCTATCATTGCTGCGCTGCAGCATGCATATGATGGGTCGGCGCGTCGCAGCCAGGACGCTGCCAAGACAGGGAATTCTCAGTGATCAATCTGCGGGACACGGTTGCGAAGCTGGCGCGCAACGGAGACTGGCCGAAATTGCTTCAAGGGGCGGCGCGCGGCCGTATGCGACGGGAGCCCGCGCCGGCCTCGACGCCGCTTCAGGAGGTGACCGGGTTCGGCACCAATCCGGGCGACCTGCGGATGTTCGCGTATCTGCCGCGCGCGATCGCGGCAGACCCCGCGCTGATGGTGGTGCTGCACGGCTGCGCGCAGACCGCGGCCGGCTACGATTTCGGCGCGGGCTGGTCCACGCTCGCGGACCGCTACGGTTTCGCGCTGCTGATGCCCGAGCAGAAGCGCGCCAACAATCCGAACGCCTGCTTCAACTGGTTTCAGCCCGAGGACAGCGAGCGCGATCGCGGCGAGGCGCTGTCGATCCGCCAGATGGTCGAGAAGATCGTCGCCGACAAGGGCATCGATCCGGCCCGCGTCTTCATCTCCGGCTTGTCTGCGGGCGGCGCGATGACGTCGGCGATGCTGGCCTGCTATCCCGAGGTGTTCTCAGGCGGCGCGATCGTGGCTGGCCTGCCGTATGGCGCGGCGACGAACGTGCAGCAGGCGTTCGAGAGCATGTTCCAGGGTCCGGCGCGTCCTGCGCGTGAGTGGGGCGATCTGGTGCGCAACGCGTCGCCGCATGCGGGGCCGTGGCCGCGCGTGTCGGTCTGGCATGGCGACGCCGACAAGACGGTGATCCCGGCCAACGCCACTGAAATCCTCAAGCAGTGGACCGCGGTGCATGGGCTTTCCATCGCGCCGTCCGCCAAGGCCACGGTCGAAGGCCACCCGCGCGAGGTCTGGCGCGACAAGGACGGCCACGAGGTGATCGAGTCATACACCATCACAGGCATGGGACACGGCACGCCGCTTTCGACCGGCGAGGCCGAGGGCACATGCGGCGCAGCGGGACCGTTCATGCTGCAGGCCGGGATTTCGTCGTCGTATCGCATCGCGACGTTCTTCGGTCTTGCAACGGCGGCCGCTGGCAAAGCGATCGTGAACGGCACGGCACTATCTGCAAGGAAGCCGCGCGCTGAAATCGCGATGCCGCTCACCACGGTGCAAAACGGAACGAAGAACGGTAAAATCCTGGAAGGCGAGATTCTCGGCAAAGACGACGGCACGCCGAACCATGTGCCGCCGTCGTCGGCGTTCGAGATCGGCGCGGTCATCAACAAGGCCTTGAAGGCCGCAGGGCTCATCAAGAACTAGACGCAGCGCCCAGTACGGCTCTCGAATTCGTCATATCGCGATGCTAGCCTTGCCGGACACAAGCCGGCGGGCGCTGACATGTCTTCTGACGCAGCAGGTCACGGCCAAGTCCCCGACCAAGTCGCGGCTGCCGACAGCGGTCCCGCCGCCGGCGACGAATCCGCCGAGCACGAGCGTCAGTTCCGGGAGATTCTGGAGTTCAGCCCGGCCGCGTTGCTGGTGGTCGACGAAGCGGGCCGGCTGCTGTTCCACAACTCGCGGCTTCGCGACCTGTTGGGCTACGACAGCGGCGAACTTCAGCACATCGATACCAGCACGTTCTGGCACGATCGCGAACAGCGCAGCCAGATCATCGCGTCACTGCACGAACGGGGCGGACAGCTCCTCAACGAGAAGGTGGTCTGGCGCTCCAAGAGCGGACAGCTCCTGAACCTGTTGCTGTCCTATGCGCAGGTTGCGTATCGCGGCGGCCACATCAGCTTCGTCGGCGGCAAGCGGGTGCTGTGGGTCTACGACGTCACCGCGCTGACCCGGCACGAGCGGCAGGTGGAGGAGCAGGAACGGCAACTTCGCGAAATCCTCGACTACTGCCCCGCGGCCGTTTGCGTCGTCGACGAGGACGGCCGTATCCTCTTTCACAATTGGCGAATGCGCGACCTGCTCGGCTACGAGAAGCACGAGCTGGAGTTGTTCGATACCAAGCTGTTCTGGCACGACCTCGGCCACCGCGAGCGCATCGTCGAAATGTTGCGTGCGCGCGGCGGCCAGCTGCTGAATGAGGAGGTGATCTGGAAGGCCAAGCGCGGCGAACTGCTCAGCTTGCTGATTTCCTATGTCCAGGTCGCCTACGCAGGCGGCCATGTTGCCGTGTCCGGCGGCAAGCGCCTGTTCTGGCTTTACGACATCACCCCGCTGCGGCGAGCCGAGCAGGCGCGGCTGCGCAGCGAGCGCCGGCTTGCCGAGGCGATCGAAAGCATTTCCGAAGGCTTCGTCTGCTACGACGGCGAGGACCGGCTGGTGATCTGCAACTCGTGTTATCGCGATCTCCTGTACCCCGACCTCGACATCGATCTGACCGCGGGCACGACGTTCGAGAGCATTGTCCGCCGCGCCGCGGAGCGTGGCTATGTCAAGGATGCGGAGGGTCGTGTCGAGCAGTGGATCGCGGAGCGCATGCACCAGCATCGCAATCCCGGCGAGCCGCAGGTGCAGCGGCGCGGCAACGGCCGCTGGGTGATGGTGAGCGAGCGCCGCACCGAAGACGGCGGCACCGTCGCGGTCTATTCCGACATCACCGAGCTGAAGCAGCGCGAACAGGACTTGACCGAGAAATCCAACGCGCTGACGGCGTTGTCGTCCAAGCTTGCGAAATACCTGGCGCCGCAGGTGTACGAATCGATCTTCACAGGCCAGCAGGACGTCAAGATCGTCAGCAAGCGCAAGAAGCTCACGGTCTGCTTTTCGGACCTGGTTGGCTTCACCGAGATCACCGACAAGATGGAGTCGGAAGACCTCACCCAACTTCTCAATCGCTACCTCACCGAAATGTCGAAGATCGCGCTGCAATACGGTGCCACGATCGACAAATACGTCGGCGACGCCATCGTCATGTTCTTCGGCGATCCGGCGACGCTGGGCGTAAAGGAGGATGCGCTGGCCTGCGTCCAGATGGCGCTCGCTATGCAGCAGCGCGTCGCCGAACTCGCCGCCGAGTGGAGAGACAACGGCATCGATACGCCGCTGCAATGCCGGATCGGCATCCACACCGGCTATTGCACGGTGGGCAACTTCGGCAGCGAGGACCGCATGGACTACACGATGGTCGGAGGCACCGTGAACCTCGCGTCGCGGTTGGAGCATGAGGCGCCGCCCGGCGGCGTGCTGATCTCGTTCGAGACGTATGCGAACGTGAAGGATCGGATCGCATGTGAGGAGCGGGGACGCGTGCAGGTCAAGGGCATCGCCCAGCCGGTCGCGACTTACTCTGTCGCCGGCCAGAAGCAAGACGACGCACCTACGGGCACCGAGCACTTGCGGCTGGAGCTCGATGCCGGGCGCATGTCGGTTGACGAGCGCAAGGCCGCCGCCGAGGCGCTACGCCGCGCGCTCGTGCAACTCGAAGAGGGCGGGCCAAACTAGAGTGCGGCCTACTTTCCGCGCGTCAGATTGATCGCCACGTCCGACAACGGGCTGCCGGGCGACGAGATCGAAACCGACTGCTTGTTGTCGCGCGTGCTCACGGCGAGCAGGGCGTTGACGATCATTCCTTCGGCGCGGACCTGGATGCGGCCCGGCGAGCCGCGGCCGGTGATGGTGCCGCCGACCGCGTAGGTCGACTCGCTCCAGACCCCCGTCACGGCGCCATTGCTGTGCGTGATGCTGCTGGTCAGGTGGAAGTTGTAGGCCTCGCTCGCGCAACGCAGCGCGATGCTGAGATTGTCGCCGTCGCGATCGACGGTGTAACTGGCGCGGCAGCGGATCTTTTCGGTCGCGCCGCTGGACAGCGTGATGACGCCGGGCCCGGACCACGAACCGCCCAGGTTGGCGAACGGGCTGGCCGCGGCCTGCGCCGCCGGCACCGAAACGAGCAGCGCCACGGCGATGGCGGCGCGTTTGGCTGAGCTTGCGAACGAATGCGATGAAATGGCTTTGAACATGATCCCGCTCCAAAATTCCTCGATGGGAGTTGGTCGCGGCGGGCGGGCAAAAAGTTCAGCGCGCCCGGGCTTTTTTGGGCGGTGGGCGCGCTGCTGCAACGCATTGATTTGAAAGGCGGACGGCGTCCGCTGCTTTCAGGAGTTCAGGGCTGCTTTACCGTCCTCAGCGCCGGCGGAGGACTGTCCGGCCGCCTGCGACTGGCGGGCGAGCCGCACCCAGGCCAGCGCGACGTTAAGCAGGATGTTCTTGTCCTCGATGGACTCCTCGCTTTGCGCCTTTTGCACGCAGTCGGCGGCGTATTGCTTGAAGTTCTCGGCGCGGCCCATCCGGCGTCCCCTTTCCTGCTTTCACACCCCGTCCCGCCGTCGATCAAGCCCGCGAACTGTGGCGGGGGATGGTCCGGAACGGGGCGGGAGCGGGCGGCTTTGGCGGCAAGTCCGCCCCACAAGTCCGGCCCACAATTCTTTTTGCAGGCGCCGCCCTGAATGCGGTGCGACTCAGCTAGATCTGATGGCGTGCGGTGCGACCTCATGGGGAGACTGTGACGTGAGCGCGGCCGGTTCATCGGCGCACGACAACACACGCGGGCCAAGCCTCTTGGCGCGCTGGTGGCGCAGGGGCCGCGCCAACCGGCGCAACATCGATCATGCGGTGTGGGATCTGCGCGAGCGCTACGGCGATGCTGCGGCCGGCATCGCGCGCGCGTCCGCGCAGGCGCCGTCCGGTTTCATGCGGCGCCGGTTCTGGCGCAAGGTGGCGGTGAAGCTGCAACGCCTGGGATAGGACGCGCTGTCGACTCGCCTGGCGGACCAGCAACGGCTGCCCAAGCGGCTGCAATTTTTGGTTTTTGTGTCACCCTCGGCATCAAGTGATTCGCGAGGATGCCTCCGATGCCCAAACTCCGCGGTTGCCGAACCTGCTTCATCGACATGGCGGCGATTTCGCTGGCCGATGGCTCGACCGTTTGGCTTTGCGGGAGTTGCGACACCATGGGCGACGAGCGCCATGTCTCGGGCGGCGCCCGCTGCTGGCCAGCCGGAATGGGCCGGAAGCCATTGAAATTGGTGGTGAACCGGCGCCATCCGGCGATTGTGAAAAAAATCTCAATGCCAGGAAAAAAGTCCTTGACAGCGTGACGCTGCTCCAGTAGGGTTCAGGCACGTTCGAGAGTTGCGCCCGCCAGCCGGGCGCTTTTTCATTTCAGAACCACCCCGGCAATCAAGAATGTCTCGCGCAGGCCCGCAGCAAGCGCGGGGGCGTTCGCTTGCGATGCGAATGGGAGAGGCACTGACATGCCAAACACCCGCAAGTCGGTGCCCGGCGAGAAGATCGCGGAGGCCCGGCATCTCTATGAGCACACGCTGGTGCCGACAAAAGACATCGCCGCGCTGCTCGGCTTTTCGCGCCGCACGTTGCAAACGCGCGCGGCTGAATGGGGCTGGACGCGGCGCCAGCAAGGCGGACTGGAGTTGAC
This sequence comes from Hyphomicrobiales bacterium, assembly GCA_021730985.1. Lineage (GTDB taxonomy): Bacteria > Pseudomonadota > Alphaproteobacteria > Rhizobiales > Xanthobacteraceae > Z2-YC6860. The sequence continues at coordinate 21,930 of JAKFYI010000002.1, forward strand.
CCGGCTCAAGCGCGGCAAGGACGGGCGCGCCCGAGTGGCGCGCAAAACGCGGCCCCGCAAAGGCGCGGGCTCGGTGCCGCAGTCGCCGCCGGAGCGCTTGGCGCTGGCCGAACGCATTCAAGCCGTGGCCGAGCGCGAAATCGCGGCCGTCGAACAGATCATCGAGACGCTGGGCGGCGCCGATCCGGGCGAAACGGAAGGCGCGGCGCGCACGCTCGCCAGTCTCGCGCGCACGCTTCGCGAACTGGTGCAGCTCGATGTCCCGGCGGCCAGCACAGAGCCAACCCATGACGAACCCATCCCACGAGATCTGGCAGAACTTCGCCGCTCACTTGCGCGTAAGCTTGAAGCGCTTGCCGCTGAAGAAGCAGACCCGCTTCCTGGACAGACTTGATCACGAGGAACGTCAGGCGCTCGACTGCTACTGGGAGGTGTTCGCGCATGACCATCAGCGCGCGCCGCCCGGCGACTGGACCACCTGGCTGTTGCTCGGCGGGCGTGGCGCGGGCAAGACCCGCGCCGGTGCGCTGTGGGTGAAGAATTTCGCGCAGTCCGGCTCGGGCCCGATCGCGCTGGTCGGGGAGACCGAGCACGACGTCCGCGAGGTGATGATCGAGGGCGTTTCCGGATTGCTCGCGGCACACGCGCCGCAGGAGCGGCCGGAGTGGATCCCGTCCCGCCGCCGCGTCGAGTGGCCAAACGGCGTGTTTGCCCAGGCGTTCTCGGCGGAAGACCCCGAGAGCCTGCGTGGCCCGCAGTTCGCCGCCGCATGGTGCGATGAATTGGCGAAATGGCGTCACGCCGAAGCGGCCTTCGACATGCTGCAATTTGGTTTGCGGCTCGGCGAACGGCCCCGGCAGGTCATCACCACCACGCCGCGGCCCATCGCGCTGATCAAGCGGCTGGTTGCCGATCCGACGACGGTGACGATGCGGGCGGGCACGCGCCGCAATGCCTATCATCTCGCGCCGGCGTTCCTCAGCGCCGTGGTCGCGCGTTATCACGGCACGCGGCTCGGCCGCCAGGAGCTGGATGGCGAGATCGTCGAGGAGCGCGCCGACGCGCTGTGGTCGCGCGCGCTGATCGAGGATTGCCGCATCGAGAGTGCGCCGCAGCTTCATCGCATCGTGGTGGCGGTCGATCCACCGGCCTCGTCGAAACAGGGCGCCGACGCCTGCGGTCTCGTCGCTGCGGGGCTCGCCGAAGACGGCACCATCGTGGTGATCGCCGACGAGACCGCGGCAGGACTGACGCCGGCCGGCTGGTCGCGCCGCGCCATCGCGCTGTGGCGCAGGCTGCAAGCCGACGCGCTGGTGGTCGAGGTCAATCAAGGCGGCGAGATGGTGCGCGCGGTGATCGGCGAAGCGGATGCGAATGTGCCGGTGATTTCGGTGCGCGCGTACAAAGGCAAGTGGCTTCGTGCCGAGCCGGTGGCGGCGCTTTACGAACAAGGCCGGGTGAAGCACGCCGGCGCGTTCACAGCGCTGGAGGACGAGATGTGCGACTTCGGGCTCAACGGCCTGTCGGCGGGCCGCTCGCCCGACCGGCTCGACGCGATGGTTTGGGCGGTGACGGCGCTCAGCTTCGGGGCGAGAGGGCAGCCGCGGGTGAGGGGGTTGTAGCAAACGCACCTATTAAACTTCGACGAAACTCTGCGGCTTTGATTTATGCGGCTTTTATATCGCTGTGTGCTGTCTGCGCCCGTCGTATTTCAATCAGGGTGTTCACACATGTTTGGCGAACGGCGTAAGCATCAGCGATTTTCACTCAACCGGGTTGCGCGTATTCAGTCAGAAGTTGGAGCATCCGCGGTCTCGCGGGAATGCACCATCAGCGACATCTCCGATCGTGGCGCACGGCTCTTCGTGAACGATGAGGAAATTCCCGAGCGGTTTTTTCTTCATATCGGCGGCGAAACGCCGATGCGGCAGGAATGCCGCGTGGCCTGGCGTCTCGGTGGCGAGGTTGGCGTCGAGTTCGTTGCTAGTGGGTCCGATCAATCGCGACTTAACGCTATAAAGCGTATCCGCGAAGATGCGCGGCAGACCTTCCAGTCCGCCGGCCGCACAAGCTGATGCCGATTGTGCCGATGGCGATTGGGTTTTGTGACAGATCATTCGAATAAGCGGCGATTTCAAATCGCATTTTGAAGCAAATCTAGGCGTGTGCCTTAGTTCCCTGACAGGAACTACAGTGGCTTGTTGCCCCCGCCAGAAGGCTTCGGGGGTTTAAATGGTTTCGATCCATTGGTTTGACACAAAGAACTTGCTTGCCCGGTTTCGGGATGACACGGGAGCGATGATCGCGCCAATTGTGGCGCTATCACTGATCCCGGTCATGACGGCGGTTGGCGCGGCGGTCGATTATTCCCGCGCCAACAACGTCCGTTCGAAGCTACAGGCGGCGCTCGATGCCGGCTTGCTGGCCGGCGCCAGGGCGAACGCGCCGAATTGGAATCAAATTGCGATCGATAATTTTGAAGCGAACTTCAAGGCGGCGCTCGCCGGCGGACTCAACATAACCAAGAGCTTCGTGCAGGAAACCGGCCAGCTCTATCAAGGCAAGGCGTCGGCGTTGGTGCCGACCGTTTTTCTCGGCTTGATCCAGGTGCCGCAGCTAGCCATCGCGGTCGCGGCGACCGCGACCGCGAGCGAGCCGGACAATTCGTGCATCCTGACGCTGGACAAGGGCCAGCCGCTGTCGCACGTCGGGCTCAAGCTCAATGGCGCGCCGATCGTCAATCTGTCGGGTTGCTCGATCCGCTCCAACACGTCGCTCGACTGCAACGGGCATGACGGCGGCGTGACCAAGGCGATCGCGGCGGGCTCGTCCTTGGGCTGTGGTACGCCGAAATCCGGTTCGATGACGGTTCCGGATATCTACGCGCAGCTCGCGACCAATATCGTCCCGCAGTGTGGAACGTCCCGGCCGGGCGCGACGTGGACGGCGGGGGTGCTGCCAAGCGGGCCTGCCGTCAAAACGGTCACGGTTGGCGGGCGAACGGAATATCACATCTGCGGCGACCTCACGCTGTCGGGGACCGGCCTGCTGAACGGCAGCACGCCCAGCTCCGACGCCTTGATCGTCATCGAGAACGGCAGCCTTTTCATCGAGCAGGATGCTTCCTTGACCGTGGCCAGAATGGCCATCGTGATGACGGGAAACAATGCGTTCTCGAGCACGGTCAATTTCCCGGCCGGGGCGGGCAAGCTGGGAAGCCTGACATTGCAGCCGCCGGTCGAATCCGGAAATCCGTGGCAAGGTGTGTCGCTGTACCTCGATCCGAAACTGACCAAGGACATCGACAACAAGTGGGGCCCCGGTGCCAGCTTCAGTGCCGACGGCCTGGTCTATCTGGGCAATTCCAATGTCGTCACCGACGGCAACACGTCGAGCAGCAACGCCAAGTGTTCGAAGTTCGTGATGAACCAGTTCACGACCAACGGGCATGTGAACCTGGATTTCAACCAGACTATCGCATCGTGCGCGGCGATCGGGTTGAAGCAGTGGGGCGGGATAATTGTTCACTTGATGAAGTAGAAGCTTCGGCGCCCGCGAGTTGTTGAGGTTGAGCAGGGCGAGCTCGCTCGCGCAGAAGCGGAACTTTGCTCCTTATCCCGTGTTGCCTCCCTGACCATAAACGGCTGGTAGCGAACCGGTGCCTATTATTCTGTGGTTGCTGGGCGTGCCGATCAGCCTCGTGATCGTGCTGCTGCTGGCCGGCGTGATCTGACGGTGCTTGTAGAAGCGTGATGGGAAAGCGCACGCCATCTTGGCGGGCTTTTCGTGTCTCGCATTCGCGGAAAACTCAAACAGCAAGGTCCGCTTCGGCGGGCTTTTTTCATATGCGCCACGGCGCGCAATGGATGGCCTTCGCATGTCCGGATTTGACGACCAGCGCCGCCGCTTCATGCGGCCGGACGCGCATCGCTACATCCGGCCCGACGCCTATCGCTTCATGAAGCCGGGCTCGCCGGTCTACCTCGGCGAGGATGTGGTCAAGTATTTCTGGCCGGGGCGATGGCGCGAACCGCCCTCGCAAGAACGCGACCAGACATTGCACCAGCGCGGCACCGTTGCGGACGAAGAGTATGACGCCGCGCTTTGCCGCCTGCGCTGCGATGTCGCATCGCTGCGGCTTGAATGGGCGCTGCTGACGTTCGCCGCGAAGGCCCGCAAGTACAGTCCCACTCAGCCGCGCGTGCAGGCGGGCAATCCCGATGGCGGGCAATGGACGAGCGAGGGCGGCGCAGGCAACGACAACGTCGTCGATCGCTCCAGCGGCCACGACCCTTCAAAAGACAGCTCCGGTACCGGCAATCGTGAGGTCGTTCATGACCGCAGCGGTCAGGAGCCTTGGGAGACCGTAGTCAGCGACTATCGCAGCGACGGCTCGCTGGCGCGGCAGATGATCCTGAATCGCGACGGCAGCGCGATCCGATCCGAGTTCTCCGATGATCCTCATAAGGATGGATGGGACCAGCGTCACACCGTCCGGCTGGCGGATGGCAGCGTTACGACGTTTCAGAACGCTGGCGAGACGCAAGCTGTATTTGACAGCGAAGGCCAACGACTCACCACGCACGTTTGGACAGCCAACGGACCTGAATCCCAGGCGATAGCGCAACCGGTGCTTCTCGCTCCCGCGGTACCAGCAACGACGAAAGCCTTCGAAGCGGGTATCGCGCTTTACACATGGTGGGCGAGCCGTAACGCGCCGGACAGTCAAGCCGTAATTTCTTTTCGGGCGGATGAATTTGCACCCGGCGCCAACAGGCTGAGTCCGGCGGTTTGGGTGGGCACTCTTACAAAAGAAGAAGTCGGCCAATCATGTCCACGGTATTCGGACGTTCAAAGCATAACAAACCAGGCCGCCCAATCGACGGACCGTGGCGCTTATGACTCGCCGGCCTCCTACGGTACAGCCGTGCATAAGAAGATCGAAGTGGAAATCAACGGCCCTACCACCTATCCAAGGAGCCCGCCACGGGACCCGAATTTCAGAGCGGAGGCGTCACTAATCAAATCGAAAGATGCCGGTCCCGGTTCGCTCGGGTCGAGACGAATTGATGTTCTTGAGAACACCGGCAACGGAACAGTTTGTGTGCATGACATCAAGACAGGTGAAAGGGGCCTTAGTTTTCCGCGCGCCTTGGAGTTGGCAAGCACGGTGTCGTACTACTATCCTGGGACAAAACGGATCATCGTAACTGAGGTTAGGCCGGGCCGATGACGACGGCGGCGCAGGTCAAGAAGCTTGTTGAGCCGTTGCTTGAGAAGCAACAGGATCTTGCTCTGGTCGGCCGCTGGATTTTCGTCAAGCCTATACGGCATTTCGCGCGGGGCATTTTCATCGGTCACATGCTCGATGCGGCCAAGTTCAGGCCGCAGTGGGCGGTCGTGCATCTTTTTCAGCGGCAACGATTCTTTCCTTTGGACTGGGGAGAGTGGCTCTACAATGACGCCTCTCCCCGACCCGGTTCCTGGCGAATCTCCGATCCGGACATTTCGTCCGCTCTCATTGAGCAGATCGAGCAGCGCGCATTGCCCGCGCTGCGGGCCATGACAACGCTTGACGACTACCTGTCCTTCGTTTCCGGGCATTACTTCAGGCACCAATTGTTCGATTGGCCGGACAGCCGCCTGATCGTCGATGCCGCTCTCGGTAATCTCGATGCGGCGAGAATGATCTACAAGGAAAATGTGGCGCTTTGGTCCGAAGAAGTCCCGACATACGATGACGAGGACAGGGAGCATCTCAGCGATCTGCTGAAGCTTGGCTCGCTTGTTATCGCCGATGACCGCGCCGGTGTCGCGAGAACGCTGCACGAATGGGAAGCTGTGACGGTCAAGAATTTCAAGATTGAGCACTTGTGGGAACCATCTCCATTCCCCATTGAGCGCGAATGAATATCTTAGAAGCGAGCAGCCGAAAGCAGGAGCCTTTCGCGATGGTTCTTCCAGGAGAGTTCAAACGCATTGCAGCGCGGTATCCGTTCCCAAGCGGCAGGGTGGTACGGGAACAATTTCCGCAGGCCTGCGTTTTCGTCTCGATCGACAACGGATTGGGAGCGAACCGATGCCTATTATTCTGTGGTTGCTGGGCGTGCCTATCAGCTTGATTCTTGTTCTGCTGCTGTTCGGCGTCTTCTAGGCGACAGTAGCAAGCTCAAGTCGGAAAATGCCCGCCAGTTTCGGCGGGCTTTTTCGTGCGCTGCGCTCGCGTTGAAGTCTCAAACCAGAAGGGCCCACATCGCGCGGGCTTTTTTCATATGCGAAACATGCTCAAAGCCTTGTTCTCCGCGCCGCAAGTCAAAGCCTCGCGCGCGGCGAGCCTAATCGCCATCGAAAGCTTCGGCCGCGCGCGCTGGACGCCGCGCGACTATGCGGCGCTGGCACGCGAAGGCTATCTTGCCAACGCCATCGTGCATCGCGCGGTGAAGCTCGTGGCCGAGAGCGCGGCGTCGGTCGCCTGGCTCGCCTACGAGGGCGATGCCGCGCGCGAGCCGCATCCGCTCACCGCGCTGCTGGCGCGGCCCAACCCGCGGCAGGAGCGCGCGGCGTTTCTCGAAGCGGTGTGCGCGCATCTGCTGCTGGCCGGCAACGCCTACATCGAGGCGGTGACGCTCGATGGACAAGGATCGCAACAGGTGCGCGAGCTTTACGCGCTGCGGCCCGACCGCATGCGCGTGGTGCCGGGCGCCGACGGCTGGCCGGAGGCGTATGAATATGCGGTGGCGGGGCGCACGTTGCGCTTCGAGCAGAGCGGAACGCTGCCGCCGATCCTGCATCTGGCGCAATTCCATCCGCTCGACGATCACTATGGATTGTCGTCGATTGAGCCCGCTGCCACCGCCATCGACACCCACAACGCCTCGGCCCGGTGGAACAAGGCCTTGCTCGACAACGCGGCGCGGCCGTCCGGCGCGCTGGTCTATTCGGCGGGCGAGGGGAGTGTGCTCACCGACAACCAGTTCGAGCGCCTCAAGCGCGAACTGGAGCAGCAATACCAGGGCGCGGTGAATGCGGGGCGTCCGCTGCTGCTGGAAGGCGGCCTCGACTGGAAGGCGATGTCGCTGTCGCCCAAGGACATGGATTTCCTGGAGGCCAAGCACACCGCGGCGCGCGAGATCGCGCTGGCGTTCGGCGTGCCGCCGATGCTGCTCGGCATTCCGGGCGACAACACGTTTGCGAATTACCAGGAGGCCAACCGCGTGTTCTGGCGCGGCACCGTGCTGCCGCTCGCCTCGCGGATCGGCGCGTCGCTGTCGCAGTGGCTGCAGCCGGCGTTCGGCGAGGTGCGGCTGGTGGTCGACACCGACGAGCTGCCGGCGCTTGCGGCCGACCAGGCGGCCAAGTGGGCGCAGGTGACCAAGGCGCCATTCCTCACGGTGAACGAGAAGCGCGCCATGACGGGGTTCGGCCCGGTCGAGGGCGGGGACAGGTTGTAGGGCTCTCTTTCGTGTCCCGGCCAAGCGAGCGTCAGCGAGCGCGAGCCGGGACCCCGGTTTCTTTCACTGTTCATAGAAGCAAACCGGGGTCCCGGGTCTCGCCATAGCGTGTCGAAGACGCGCGTGAACGCGCTTATGGCTCGCCCGGGACACGAGAGTTTCCATGCACGACCTGATCCGCACCTTCAGCGAGCGCGGCGATCTCGCGCATCTGGCGCTGTTCCTGTGGGCGGCCTGCGCCTCGGCGTTCGCGCTGTTCGCTCTGCGCGAGCTTGCCGCCTCGATCCGCCGCTTCGACGACTTCGTGCGCGAGCTCGCGCGCTTCAACGACACGTTCGATCGTCCCAAGGACCAGGAGAGAAGCGATGGATAACCTGCACAGCGTGATCCGCAACATCAAAGGCGAGACCAAGTCGGCGCGCCGCGATCACCTCACGGTGTTTCGCGAGTTCATCAGCCAGCTCGACCGCATCGGCAAGCGGCAGGGCAAGGCGGGAGCGAAAAGCGGCAAGGGCACGCGGCGCAAGTAGCCAAAACAAAAGCGCGCCGACCAGGGCGCGCTGCATTCCATGTGAGGCCGGACCGGCTTTAGCGGATCAGCGAACCTTCGTTGATCGACCAGATCACCGGCTTGCCGGCCTTCAGCATCGGGGCCTTGGCTTCAAGCTGTGTGCTCATGTCCGGCGCGGTGCGGCTGGCGGCCAGGCCCACACCGATGACGGCGAAGGCAGCGGCCAGTGAAACGCCAACGATCTTCAGGTGAGTGAGCCTGTCGGCTGTACGCATGCTGGTGTTGTTCATGACGCATCTCCCGAGACGCTCCGTGGGCTCTTGTTCGCCCGTTCGGATGCTCAAACCCTAAGCGGGTTCTGGGAAGCGCGATGTGATCCACATCACAAAACGGCGGATTGGGCGGGCCACGGCCCAGGCTTCGCGAAGCCACTGAAAAATCAACGAAATCGGAAAGAGTCATGCTTGCACCGAGCGAACTCGTTCGCCCGGGCGCCACCATTGCGCCCGATGGCACCGTCGAAGGCTACGCCTCGCTGTTCGGCGAGATCGACCAGGCGCGCGACATGGTGATGCCGGGCGCGTTCGCGCGCTCGCTGCGCACCCGCGGCGTGCGCCGCATCCCGATGCTGTTCCAGCACGATCCGGCCGAGCCGGTCGGCGTCTGGCTGGAGCTGCGCGAGGACGACCGCGGGCTGTACGCGCGCGGCCGCCTCATCCCCGAGGTGGCTCGCGGCCGCGAGCTGCTGGCGCTGCTGCGCGCCGGCACGGCGGACGGATTGTCGATCGGCTTTCGCACCGTGAAGGGCCGGCTCGATCCGAAGACGCGCATCCGCAAGCTCGACATCATCGACCTCTGGGAAATCTCGATCGTGACGTTTCCGCTGCTCACCGAGGCGCGCATCCACGGCGTGAAGCAAGGTGCGGCGCTGGCCCCGCCGACGCGCCAGGGCTGGCCGGTCGATCCGTTGGAGCAACGGTTCAAGCCGGAGCGACTGTTCCGGCGGCAGCCGCGTTTCCGCTTCGAGGGCGGACAGGCCGGGTTGTCGTGGCGCGACTTGATCTTACCGGAAGCTGAAAAATCAATTTCAAACCTCGAGGGACACGATGGACATCGACATTCATTCCCGCGCACCGGAGAACAAGTCCGGCGGCGCTGAAAGCACACTGGTCACCCACGACGAGATGATGCGGACGGTGGAGGCGCTGCGGCAGGCCAACGACGAAAAGCTGGCCTTGATCGAGCGCCGATCTGCCGATGTCGTGCTCGATGAAAAGGTCGAACGCGTCAATGCCGCGTTGACGCGGCGGCTCGACGAACTGGCGCTCAAGAACGCCCGGCCCTCGCTGGGCGCCGACAGCACACCGAGCACAAAGGACGCCCAAGAGCACAAGTCGGCATTCTACGAATATGTGAGGACCGGCGAGGCAACCAATCTCCGTGCGCTCGAAGCCAAAGCGCTGTCGGTCGGCAGCAACGCCGACGGCGGCTACACCGTGCCGGTCGAGATCGAGCGTGAGATCGGGCGACGCCTGACCGATATCTCGCCGATCCGCGGCATCGCGGGCCGGCGCGAGATTTCCGGCAACGTCTACAAGAAGCCGTTCATGATCACCGGCCCGTCGGTCGGCTGGGTCGGCGAGACCGCGGCGCGGCCGCAGACCGACACGCCGACGCTCGACGCGCTGTCGTTTCCGGCCATGGAGCTTTACGCCATGCCGGCGGCGACCGCGACTCTGCTGGAGGACAGCGCGGTCAACATCGACGAGTGGCTCGCCTCCGAAGTCGAGCAGGCCTTCGCCGACCAGGAGGGCATTGCCTTCGTCACCGGCGACGGCACCAACAAGCCGAAGGGCTTTCTCTCTTATACCAACGTCGCCAACGCATCCTGGAGCTGGGGCAACATCGGCTACATCGCGACCGGCGTGGCTGGCGCTTTCCCGGCGCTCGATCCCTCCGATGTGCTGATCGACCTGATCTATGCGGTGAGGGCAGGCTACCGCCGCAACGGCATGTTCGTGATGAATCGCAAGACCCAAGCTGAGGTGCGCAAGTTCAAGGACGACGACGGCAACTACCTCTGGCATCCGCCGGCGGTGGCGAATGGGCGCTCCTCGCTGATGACGTTTCAAGTGGTGGAGGCCGAGGAGATGCCGAACATCGCGGCGAACTCCTATTCGGTGGCGTTCGGCGATTTCGGACGCGGCTACCTGGTGGTGGACCGCGCCGGCGTCACCGTGCTGCGCGATCCGTTCACGGCCAAGCCTTACGTGCTGTTCTACACCACCAAGCGGGTCGGCGGCGGCGTGCAGGACTTCGACGCGATCAAGCTGCTGAGATTTGCGGCGAGTTAGGTCGTGTCAACCAGCGCCTAAATTGGGCTTTCTTCTCACGCAAGACTCTCGTATTTGCGATCAATGCAGGAGCCCCGCGACCATCATTTTATTCCGGTCTTTTACCTGAAGCGCTGGACAAGCAACCACGGGAAGCTCGTCGAATATTCGCGGCCTTATAGAAGCTTGGTCATAAAGCATGTCGGACCTAAGGCTACGGGCTTTCAGCGAGAACTCTATAGTTTCCCTGAGTTAACCGATGAGAACCGCCACATACTGGAAAGTCGATTCTTTCATAACACCGACCAACTCGCGTCGGATGCTTTGGATAGACTTTATTCTGGTAACACGAAGTGGACGCCGGAATTGCGAAGCGCTTGGTCACGCTTCGTGCTCAACTTTCGCGTCCGACACCCCGATCCAATGCGCGAAATGCGCGACTACATCCGCGCAACATGGAATCGATCGGACGATTACTATGAAGCCGAGTACGCTAAGATTCGTCGCCCGGACTCTCCGGCCACTCTTACCGAGTTCATGGCATCTCTAGGCCCCGAGGAAGGGCAGAAGATCCAACTAAGGCTTCTTATGTCCACACTCGACAATGAGCGGATAGGACAACGTATCAATGAGATGCAATGGGACGTACTCGACCTCTCAAAAGCCAACTACCCGTTGTTGACCTCTGATTGGCCTTCGGACTTGCCACTCGCAAGAGGCGTTCTATCTCTTCCAATCGGACCGCACCTCCTTTTTGTCGGTGCCGTCGATACAAAAACTCTGCGCGATATGCGCTCGGTGAGCCGCAATCGTATTGTCGCGGCGACGAACAAATTCGTAACCGCCAAGGCACGGAGATACGTGTACGCGCGAGACGAAAGCCAAACGTCATTCATCGACAAATACATGTCGAAGGATATGTTCAAGCCGCCGTTCTGGCCCTCGCTTGGTGCGACCCACGCAGCCAACGTCAAAGCCACCCAACCTAGTAGATGAAGGCGCTGGCCGAACATTCTCGATACCTACGAGCTACGCAATGCCAAATTCATCCCCGTCGCGCCGTCTGCAGCGCGGCTTCACGCCCGCAGCCATCGAGAACGCGCGCCAGCGCTACGAAGACACCGACGAGTCCCAGCACTCGATCGCCGCGGACCTGGGCGTCCATCGGAAGACGTTGGACCGGCTGGCGAAAGAACAGGGATGGAAATTACGTAAGGATCGCCCGCCGCGCGATCTGTCCCCGGCGGCACGTCTCGCGCTTGACGCTGAGCGGGCCATCCGCGCCAGAATCGAGGGCAGCGCGGCGTCAGGCGAAGGTCGAGCAGAACAAGCAGGAGAAGGGGCGGGCGCTGACGCGCCCGCCCCTTCTCCTGCCGCCATCGCCGACCGGTTGCAGCGCGCGGTCGAACAGGAGCTGGCGGCGGTGGAACTCATGCGGTCGCTGGGCGGGCCGCATCCGGCGACGACCGCCGATGCGGAACGAACGGCGCGAACGCTATCGAGTCTCACCGACACGCTTTACCGCGTGCAACGCCTGCGCGCCCCAGCGGCACAGATGACAGGGCCGGATGACTACGACGACATGCCCCGAGACATCGACGAATTCCGTCACACGCTTGCGCAGCGCATTGAAGCTTTTGTGCGAAGCGGGACTGACGGAGCCGTATCTGAATCAGGAGTCGCTCCGGGCACAAATTAGGCTTCACCATGATTTCGCGATCTTCGCACACCGGCATCAGGAGCATCGCGATGCAGGTAACGGCGGCTGGCCGTGGACCAATTGGCTGCTGATCGGCGGTCGCGGCGCTGGCAAGACGCGCGTCGGCGCCGAATGGGTGAGGGCGATGGTGCATGGCACGCCGCCTTATGCGGACGCCAAGCACCGCAGCATCGCCCTGATCGGGGAAACCGAGCACGATGCACGCGAGGTGATGATCGAGGGCAGCTCGGGACTGCTGCGGGTATCGCCACGCGCCGAACGGCCGCTTTGGATTCCGACGAGGCGGCGGCTTGAATGGCCGAATGGGGCAGTAGCGCAAGTGTTCTCCGCCGAAGACCCGGAAAGCCTGCGAGGGCCGCAGTTCGACGCCGCGTGGTGCGACGAGCTTGCGAAATGGCGGCATGCCGAAGCGACTTTCGACATGCTGCAATTCGGTCTGCGCTTGGGCTTGCGGCCCCGGCAGTTGATCACGACCACGCCACGGCCCATTCCGCTGATCAAACGCCTAATCGCCGATGCTCGCACGTTGGTGACGCGCGCGGCGACGCATATCAATAGAGATCACCTATCTCCGGCGTTTCTAGAAACCGTGGTCGCCCGCTACGCCGGCACACGGCTCGGGCGGCAGGAGCTTGACGGCGAACTGATCGAAGACCGTGCCGATGCTCTGTGGTCGCGCGTCCTGATCGAGGCTTGCCGCATCGCTCAAGCCCCGCCACTCGCCCGTGTCGTCGTTGCAGTCGATCCGCCGGGCTCGTCGCGCCAAGGTGCCGATGCCTGCGGCATCGTCGCAGCGGGGCGTGCGGAAAGTGGTTTTGTCTACGTCCTTGAGGACGCCTCAGTGGCGGGCCTTTCGCCGTCCGGCTGGGCTACCAAGGCCGTCGCCCTGTATCGGCGGCTGCAAGCCGACTCCATCGTGGCCGAAGTCAACATGGGAGGGGAAATGGTGCGCGCCGTGCTGCGCGAGGTCGATGCGTCGGTGCCGCTGAAAGAAGTGCATGCCACCCGTGGCAAATACCTTCGCGCCGAACCGGTGGCGGCGCTGTATGAGCAGGGCAAGGTGAAGCACGTCGGCGCTTTCCCGCTCATGGAAGACGAGATGTGCGACTTCGGGCTCGAAGGGCTTTCGTCGGGACGGTCGCCGGATCGGCTCGATGCTCTGGTGTGGGCGGTTACGGCGCTGACGTCGCGCCCGACGGGAGGCCCGCGAATTCGGCGTCTCTAAAGCGGGCTGCCCATCTTCGCCGCCTGTTCGACGATCCATTTGCGGTAGAGCTCGATCGGCGTCACGCCGGTGAGGCCGCCGCAGCCGGAGCTGCCGCCGGCGCCGGTGGACCAGCTCACCACGCCCATCACGGCGAAATATCCGCCGGCGTCCTGATAGACCGGGCCGCCGGAGTCGCCGGTGCAGGCGCCGAGCCCGTCGCGCTTGCCGGCGGTGGCGGGATCGAACAGGCGTAGCTGCAAGGTGCCGGGCTGGCCGGTGGCCACCAGCGTTGCCGCGCGCAGCGTGGCCGAGGTGTTGGCGTCGGTCTGGTCCGACATGCCGTAGCCATAGACGGCGAAGCGCTCGCCGACCGCGACGCGCGCGCGCGAGCCCATCAGCGCCGCGGGCGTCACCGCAAGCGGCCTCGCGAGCTTCACCAGCGCGACATCGGCTGTGGCGCGGTGCTGCAGCATGGTCTTCAGGTCGAACTGCGGATGGCGGGCGACGCTGAGCACGTCCTTGAGGACCGGCTGGCGGTTGGCGTCGAGCTCGACGTGCTTGTACTCGGCGCCGGCCTGCACGCAGTGCGCCGCGGTGAGGATCAAATCGCGCGCGATCGCGACGCCGGTGCAGAAGTTGCCGCGCGAGCCGATCAGCATCACCTCCGGCCGCGCCGCGGCGTTCGGCACCACATAGGCGCCGCCGACCATCGCGGCCGCGGACGCGAGCGGCGCGAGAGCCAGGATCAAGACGAGGGCGGGGCTGCGCATGACGCGCCGATGAGCCTTGTCCCGAGGCCTTTGTCAACGCTTTGAACAATCCAGAGGGAAACCCATGTCTTCCATTCTCCTCGACGGCCCTGCCGTCGAGCCAGTCTCGCTTGCCGAGGCCAAGGCTCATCTGCGCGTCGAGCACGGCGACGATGACGACATCATCGCGGCGCTGGTCGCGGGCGCGCGCGTCCATGTCGAGGCGCAGACCCGCCGCGCGCTGATCGTGCAGACCTGGCGGCTTTCGCGCGACGCCTGGCCGGTGAACGGCCGCGTCGCGGTGCTGCCGGCGCCGCTGCGCGAGCTGGTCGCTGTGCGGGTCTACCAGCTTGACGGCACGACGCAGGCGATCGACGCCGATGCGTTCGCGATCGATAAGACGTCGGCGCCCGCCGTGCTGGCGTTCGCGCAGGGCGCGTTGCCTGCGCCGGGCCGCGTCGTCGGCGGCATCGAGTTCGACATCGAGGCGGGCTACGGCGGCGCGCCGTCCGATGTGCCGCAGCCGCTGCGCCAGGCGATCCGCGTGCTGGTGGCGCACTGGTACGAGAACCGCGGCCTGATCGCCGTGGACCAGAGCGTCGCCGTGCTGCCGGACAGCGCCGGCGCGCTGCTCAGGCCCTATCGGGTGCTGTCGCTATGAGCGCCCACGCGATCGATCCGGGCGCGCTCAACCGCAGGCTTGTGCTGGAGGCGCCCGCGGAGACCGCCGACGGCGCGGGCGGCGTGATCCGCTCGTATGAAGCGGTGGCGACGCTGTGGGCGTCGGTCGAGCCGGTGGCCGCGCGGGGCGATGTGGTGGCGGCGCAGCTTGGCGCCACGGTGACGCACCGCATCGCGATCCGCTACAGCGCCGACATCACCACGCGGCATCGCTTCCGTGATGGCGCGCGGGTGTTCCGCATCGTGGCGATGCGCGAGCGCGGCAAGCGGTTTCTCGACATTCAGGCTGAAGAGCGGATCGAGTAGCGCCGCTCTCGTGTCCCGGCCAAGCGAGCAGTTGCGAGCGCGAGCCGGGACCCAGCTTGTTTCAACAACCGGGGTCCCGGGTCTCGCTTCGCTCGCCCGGGACACGAGATCGAAAACTTAGGAAAAACCATGCCCACCGCATCCGTGGCGCTGCGCGCCGCGATCCATGACGCATTGGCCGCCGACGGCGCGCTCACCGCGCTGCTCAGCGGCCCGAAAATCTACGACGAACCGCCGACGTCGGTGTCGTTCCCCTACGTCACGCTCGGCGAGGCGCGCGTCACCGACTATTCGACCGGCACCGAGCGAGGCGAAGAACACCAGCTCACGCTGCACGCCTGGTCGCGCCAGGGCGGCCATCGCGAGGCGCACCTGATCGCGGGCGCGCTGCTGCAGGCGCTCGACGACGCGCCGCTGCCGCTCGGCGACCATCGCCTCGTCAATTTGCGCTTTGCACTCGCCGACATCCGCCGCGAGGCGGATGGGCGCACCTATCACGCGCTGGTGCGGTTTCGCGCCGTCACCGAGCCGGCGTGACGCTCTCGTGTCCCGGGCGAGCGAAGCGAGACCCGGGACCCAGCTTTCTTCTCCTTGTGAAGCCAACCGGGGTCCCGGGTCTTCACTCGCGCTTCGCACTCGTTACGCCCGGGACACTGTCGAGAGGACAACACCATGGCTGCCCAGAAAGGCAAGGACCTGCTTCTCAAGATCCACGACGGCACGGGATACGTCACCGTTGCCGGTTTGCGCTCGCGGCGCATTGCGTTCAACGCGGAAACCGTCGACGTCACGCACGCGGAATCCGCCGGGCGCTGGCGCGAGCTGCTGGAGGGCGCGGGCGTCAAGCGCGCGGCGATCGCCGGCCGCGGCCTGTTCAAGGACGAGGCGACCGACGCGTTGGTGCGAAGTGCGTTCTTCGACGGCGCGGTGAAGAACTACCAGGTGATGATCCCGGACTTCGGCACGGTGGCGGGCGCGTTCCAGATCGTCAGCCTGGAGTTCGCCGGCGAGCACAACGGCGAGGTGACCTACGAGCTGTCGCTGGAGAGCGCGGGCGCGCTGTCGTTTGCGGGGGCGTAGTGCCCGACGATCAGGCGTAGGGATAATATATTCGAGCTTGCCGAGTGGAGGTTGCTCAATGTCTGCGTTCCCCCCAAAAGCGGACATGGATCAGGGCACCGCGGATGTCCGCTTTGTGCCAATAGGCGACATGGCGTGAGTTGCTGATTTTGGACGGCGGCAACCGCTTGGACTCTAGCGGGACTTCGCCTTTGTTCTTCGGTTGGCGGCCTGGAGCTTGCTGTATTCGGCAGCGGCCAGCTTGCGTTCCTGCTTTAATTCTTCCACGTTTCGAATGCTCGCCGCGAGTCTTTGCTCCAGCTTCGACGTGTCCGCGCCTTGCGCTTTCAAGAGTCCAAGACCAGCGCGCAGCTTGGCGCGCACCTTCTTGGCGGCGTTGAGATCAGAAACGACCTCTCGGAGCCTTTGCTTTTCTTTTTCCACGCGAACGAAACATACATTTCAATTGCAGAGTTTCGAAAACTTCTACCTTATTGAATACGATTGCGGCAAGCGGAAGCACGTATGCAAGGCGACGTGGACGGGGCGCCTGTGATTGTCCCCGTCCAAGCACCAAGCTCAGCCGGTGTTAAAGAAAAACCCCGCAATCTGCGGGGCTTCTCTTCAGTCCAAGGAGTCCTCGTAGTTATTTCTGCTGTTCGCCGGGCTTGTCGCTCTGACCGCCCTGCTGTCCGCCCTGACCGGGCTTCTGCGTCTGCTGGCCGGGCTTCTGGTCGGACTGTCCGCCCTGTTGGCCTGGCTTATCCTGACCGGCTTGATTCTGCTTCTGGTCTTGGTTGCTCATAGAAAACCTCCTTGCGGTTGGTCTCACCGTATCAACCGCTGAGAAGCATCCAGCGTTCCGGAACCATCGCTCCTTATCTTTTCCGGACTTCCCTCTTATTCGTTTGACTCTCAGCTTTTGAGCGAGCGCAAATGACTTCTGTAATGCGGCCGGAAGGTGTTCATCTCCGCGCGATAATTTTGACAAGCAGTTCTTTTTTAGCGGCGAGCGCCACAAGCAATCCGAAACGCACGGGGCTCTATTGCGGGCCGCTTCCCACCCAGATCGCGCCCAACTGAAGTGTAAATCCAATAAATAGCAGGGCGAGCCCCGCTCTCGACCAGAGTAAGTGCTTGACGCGGTGCGCCTTGACATCCTCGGGATGCGGAAAGCCAAAGAAAAATGCCAGCACGACGCCTGCCAGATTGCAGATCACGCCGAGCGCGTTCAGGTCCATTTCCGACATTGGCCCCTCCTATCTGCACGATACCTGCAGAGCTACAGCTTAGCACCTCTGCAATTCGACGTCCGCTTTGGGTCAATAGCGGACGTGACGATTGGGTCTGGGGATGTCCGTTCTGCCCCCGATAGCGGACATCAAAGCATATTCAGGCCCATCTGACGTTTGGGCCACGTAGCGCCCGCATTTCCCGATGTTCTGAATCGCCCCGCTCGCAAGGGAAGGACACCCATGCCCAACAAACACCGTGGCGAGATCGAAGCCGAGATCGGCGGCGCGCGGCGCACGCTGGTGCTCACGCTCGGCGCGCTGGCCGAGCTTGAAGCCGCGTTCGGCGCCGACGACATGGTGGCGCTGGCCGAGCGGTTCGGCAGCGGCCGTATGAAGTCGCGCGACCTGATCCGCATCATCGGCGCGGGCCTGCGCGGCGCGGGCGAAGCTGTGTCCGACGATGACGTTGCGATGATGGATGTCGAGGGCGGCGCGCCGGGATATGTGCGGATTGCCGCCGAGCTGCTGGCGGCGACGTTCGGCGGCGAAGAGCGGTAGCTTCGTCGTCGACCGGGCGCGCAAGGCATCACGCATCGTCATGCGCGGGCTTGACCCGCGCATCCATCATATCGCGAAGCGATGGATTGCCGGGTCAAGCCCGGCAATGACGGAGTGCCATTCCACTTCGATCGGTGGCGGCGATGTCTTCAAGTGGTAACCACCTCAGTCCCTTCCCCTGGGCGCAGGCCATCGGCTTCGGGCTCGGCGTGCTGCGGCTGCCGCCCGAGCAATTCTGGAAGATGACGCCGCGCGAACTGGCGCTGGCGATCGATGCGGTCGCGGGCCGCGGCGGCGCGCCGCTGCCACGCGCGGCACTCAACGATTTGATGACGAGGTATCCCGATGGCGGACGATGACTTCGAAGGCGGCGCGCTGCTTGAGACGATGGACGGCATCGCAGGCCGCACCAGATCGCTGACCGCGGGCGCCAATGGCCTCGCTTCGGCGATGTCACGCGCCTTCACCCAGGCGACGGTGGGCGGCAAGCAGCTCGACGACGTGCTGAAGGGCCTGGCGCTGCGGATCTCGAACATGGCGCTGACGGCTGCGTTCAAGCCGATCGCCGGCGGCCTGATGGGCGCGTTCAACGGCTTGTTCGACGGTCTTGGCAGCAGCGGCTCGGGCGGCGGCGGACTGAAAGCGGCGATGGGGGCGATCAAACCCTTCGCCTCGGGCGGCGTGATCGGCACGCCGACTTACTTTCCGCTCTCCGGTGGCGGCGTCGGCCTCGCCGGTGAGGCGGGCCCGGAAGCCATCATGCCGTTGCGGCGCGGGCCGGACGGACGGCTCGGCGTCGCGGGCGCAGGGCGGGGCGGCAGCGTCACCGTCAACATCACGACGCCCGATGCCGAAAGCTTCCGCCGCTCCGAGGTTTATGTCGCAGGCCAAATCGCGCGCGCGGTGGCGCGCGGCCAGCGCGGATTGTAGCCATGCCGGTCTTCCACGAAATTCTGTTCCCGCTCGACATCGCGCTGAAAAGCGCGGGTGGGCCGCAGCGGCTCACCGACGTGGTGACGCTCGGCTCCGGCCGCGAGGAGCGCAACGCGCGCTGGGCGCACTCGCGCCGGCGCTTCGACGCCGGCTATGGCGTGAAAACGCTGGCCGCGCTTTCGCAGGTGGTCGAATTCTTCGAGGAGCGGCGCGGCCGGCTGCACGGCTTCCGCTGGCGCGACCGGCTCGATCATTCGTCGGCCGCGCCCGGCATTGCCGTGTCGCCAACCGACCAGGTGATCGGCATCGGCGATGGCGTGACTGCATCGTTCCAGCTCAAGAAAACCTACGGCGGGATTTACGCGCCGTATGCGCGGCCGATCGCGAAGCCCGATCCGGGCAGCGTGCTCGTCGCGGTGGATGAGGTGGAGCAGGACGAAGGCGCCGACTTCACTTGCGACACGGCGACGGGCGTCGTCACGTTTCTCTTGGGACATATTCCGGCGGTGGGGCAAGCCGTCACCGCGGGATTTGTGTTCGACGTGCCGGTGCGGTTCGACACGGATTATCTGGAGGTGGACCTGTCGGCGTTCGAGGCGGGCGTGATTCCGAAAATTCCGCTGGTTGAGATCAGATTGTAGCCCCCAGCAGCACGAGAAATTCCATGCATATCTCCGGTCGCGCGTCTGATACGGCGCGCGTTCAATCACTTGCGCTGCGCATGTGCGCATCGATAGCCCGGTGGCGCATTCAGTTTCGCGAGATCGAACGCAACCTCGGGCTGGACGACGCGGCGACCATGCGCCGTGCAATGAGGTGGGAGCTGGCCGCATTCCGTTTCAAGGTGGCGCTATTGCGCTATGCCGGTCTGGATGAGAAGGCGGGTTTCAGAAACGACCAGCCTCGGTGGCCAGCGGGTAGTGGACAGATCAGCGGTCAATGGAGCAGCAACAGTGGCGGCGGAGCTGCCAGCGATCAAACCGCCTTTAGCAGCCAACGTCGGGATAGACGCGACGGGCATCACTATCTGCCTCGCGCTCACTACAGGCATCTGTCACTTTCCGCCGAAACTCGAAAAGTGTTTGATGACGCAAAAACCGGGCCGCTTCACATTGTTCACGGTTGGGACGAGCCGCATGCGCGATACAATGAGGCCACCAAGGAGCTTATGGATCGTCTTCTCCAGGCGAACAAGATCGAGCCAGAGCAGATCACGCCAGACCAAGCTCGGTCCTTAGTAAAGGAAATTCACAATTCTAAGGATCCCCGAATTCGTGACTTCAACATGAAAATAAAACTTCGCGAATATCTCCATCGTCTTCGTGGCAGAACGCGCGGCAACGAGTAAACGAGGCGACCAGATGAATTTACGCAATCCCGACAAACAGGAGGAGACTTGGGGAGATCTTTATGAGAAAATTCGAACGCTGCTCAATCAGCACGGACGAGAGGACTCTCTCGGTAAGGGCGACTATTGGCTGATTGACGACAATTGGGGAGCTCTTCAACACAAGATCGAAATTCAAAACCTCGTTCTGTTGAAGCCCGAGGTGGTTCTCTTACTTCAAGCATTGCTTCAGAAAGTTCCGCGCTGGGAAATTGTCGTCGCAGTTCATATTCCCGGTACGGAAAATTCGTGGCCTCCCATGGGTCTCATCATTCGCGGCCATGAAATTGTCGATGGTTTGCAGCGGCAGCATTTTCCCAGAGAATTTCAAAACTTCGAATACGAAGGAAGCAGGCGCGGCACAGACCGGGACTGACGATCTGACGAAATCGATTTGATCTGGCGGTCGCATCGGCCGCGTCAGCCTCGACATATTGCGCCGCTTTCACGGATCGAAACCCCCATGCGCACCATTCCGCCTGCGTTGCAGGCCAAGCTCTCCTCCGGCGTCACAACGCTGTGCCGCTGCTGGCGCATCACCAGGCGGGACGCCGTGGTGCTGGGCTTCAC
Source organism: Hyphomicrobiales bacterium (assembly GCA_021730985.1). Classification (GTDB taxonomy): domain Bacteria; phylum Pseudomonadota; class Alphaproteobacteria; order Rhizobiales; family Xanthobacteraceae; genus Z2-YC6860. Next base: position 42,630 of record JAKFYI010000002.1, read on the forward strand.
CGATCACGATGAGGACGTCGTGCTCGGCGGGCTGACATGCCGCGCCGGCACGGGCTTCGCGGGCTCGGAGGCGACGGCTTCGCTTGGGCTCGCGGTGTCGGGCTCGGAGGTCGCGGGCGCATTGTCCGATGACGCGCTGTCCGACGCCGATCTGGCCGCCGGGCGCTACGACGCGGCTTCGATCGAGATTCATCTGGTGGATTGGAGCGAGCCGTCGCTGCATGTGCTGTTGAGCAAGGGCGTGCTCGGCGAAGTGCGGCGCGAGGGCCAGGCCTTTGCTGTGGAGCTGCGTTCGCTCGCCGACCGGCTCAACGAGGAGAGCGGGCGGCGCTACACCGCGGCGTGCTCCGCCGATCTCGGCGACAATCGCTGCAAGGTCGATCTCGACAGCGCGGCATTTCGCGGCGAGGGCACGGTGGCCGGGCTCACCGGCACGTCGGGTTTTGTCGCGACGGGTCTTGGTGCGTTTGCCGAGGGCTGGTTCACCGGCGGACGCTTGGTGTGGCTGAGCGGCGCCAACGCGGGCCTCGCTGTCGAGGTGAAGCGCCATGTCGCAGGCGCGGTGCTCGATCTCTGGCAGGCGATGCCCGAGCCGATTGCGGCGGGCGACACGTTCGGCGTGACAGCCGGTTGCGACAAGCGCATCGGCACCTGCCGCGAGCGCTTCGACAACGTCATCAATTTTCGCGGCTTCCCGCACATCCCGGGCAATGACTTCGTCACGCGCTACGCGGTGGCGGGCGAGCCGGGAAACAGGGGCGAAGTGTTGCCCAGTTGATCGCGTAGCGCGGGGCGTCACACGCGCTGTCATCGCCCGCGAAAGCGGGCGATCCAGTAATCGCGATCCATGCAAGAGGCGGCAACGCCGCGGCGTACTGGATGCCCCGCTTTCGCGGGGCATGACAGTCGGTGGGTTTTAGCGGTCCGGAATCATGACCGGAGAATTCAATATGTCTCTCTCCCGTTCTTCCATCGTCGCCGAAGCCCGATCCTGGATCGGCACGCCGTATCGCCACCAGGGCTCGCTCAAGGGCGTCGGCTGCGACTGCCTCGGCCTGGTGCGCGGCGTCTGGCGCGGCGTGATCGGCGCGGAGCCCGAGCGCGCGCCGCCTTACGCGCGCGACTGGGCCGAAGCGTCCGGCGATGAGGCGTTCGCACGCGCCGCACGCGCGCATCTCGTCGAGATCGATCCAGTGCAATTCTTGCCTGGCGACGTGCTGCTGTTCCGCTATGCGCCGCGCTATCCGGCCAAGCACGCCGCGATCGTCACTGAGTTGGAGGCGATGATCCACGCCCACGACGGCGCGCGCGTCTGCGAGGTCGCCGTCGCGCCGTGGTGGCGCAGGCGGCTTGCCTTTGCGTTCCGGTTTCCGGGCGTTGGATGAGTGACGTTTTCGGAGGCCGGATTGCGATTTTCGAGGGTGGAACAGAGCGGGCGAGGCGATGGCTAAGTTCCGCAAGGGCACGCATAGATTGCTCGTTCGGGCCAGAAAACCTAAATTGGCTCACGGATTCATCGGCAATCAGCTGTTCTGGAGCCTGAAATCGCCCTTTGGGAAGAAAATGTTACCGTGATGGGAACAAATGTCTTGCTCCCGAATTGGGAACAATGTAGGGTCTCATGCAAATCTTGGCCCTGAAAGCCCTGCGGGAGTTTTGGACAAAATATCCCAATGCCGAAAAGCCGCTTCGCACTTGGTACAAACTCGTTTCGGCGGCGAGATGGACAAAACCGAACGAGATCAAAGTGGCGTTTGGAGCCAATGTCGATTTTGTCGGAGACAGCCGAGTCATTTTCGACATTGGCGGCAACAAGTATCGATTGGTGGTTCGGGTGGTGTACGACCCGTTCTATCGCGTGATGATCAAGTTCGTCGGCACCCACGAGGAATACGACAAGATTGACCCGGAGACTGTGTGATGATGGACATTCGGGCTATTCGCACCAACGCGGATTACGAGTGGGCGCTGAAGGAAGTCGAACAGTATTTCGACAAGGTGCCGGCCTCTGGCACGCCGGAAGCGGATCGCTTCGATGTGCTCTCTGTTCTTATCGAGAAATACGAGGCGGGCCAATTTGAAATCGCGAACGCAGACCCGGTCGAAGTGTTGGAGTTTGCAATGGAAAGCATGGGTAAAACCCAGGCCGAACTTGGTCACCTCATAACGCGTTCGCGCGCGACTGAGATCATGAAGCGCAAGCGCAAGCTGACACTTGAGATGATCAGGATCATCAGCGGCGCATGGCACATTCCAGTGGCTGCGCTGATCGCGCCATACAAAACCCAAACCGGATCTGCCCGTCTCGATGCCACCACTCCTCAACACGAGGGGCGCCGGCTTCAGGTGGCGTAAGAGGCACGATCAGCCGCGCTTTGGCGTCATTCCGGGGCGCGCCCTTGCCGCTGCACCAATCCGCTTGTTGCTGTGTTAGCGCACGAACCGGATCAGCGAAGATTGCCATCGCCATAGCGTGATGGCCCCCGCGATCACACGCACCGCCACCGCCACCCACGCCCCACCGCGCGGACCCCCGCCGCGAACGAAGAACCATAGCCAAAGGCCTCTCGAATGGCTGCGCTCCTCCTTTCCGTCGCAGGCGCTGCCGCAGGCGGCGCGCTGTTTGGTCCGGTCGGCGCTATGGCCGGCCGGCTGGCCGGTGCGCTCGCCGGCAACCTGATCGACCAGTCGCTGCTTGGCGGCAACGCCGCGCGCAGCCAGCAAGGGCCGCGGCTTTCCGACTTGGGCGTGATGGCCTCGACCGAGGGCGCGCCGATCCCGCGCCTGTACGGCCGGGCGCGGCTCAACGGCGAGGTGATCTGGGCGACGCAACTTGAAGAGGTGGTCGACACCCGCACCGAAGGCGGCGGCGGCAAGGGCGGAAGCGGCGGCGGCACCACCACGACGACCTACAGCTATTTCGCAAACTTCGCGGTCGGCCTGTGCGAGGGCCGCATCGGCCACGTCAGCCGTGTCTGGGCGGACGGCAAGCCGCTCGACCTGACCGGCATCCATGTGCGGGTCTATCGCGGCGATGAAAACCAGACCGCCGATCCGCTGATCTCCGCCAAGCAGGGCGCGGCCCAAACGCCCGCCTATCGCGGCCTGGCCTACGTGGTGTTCGAGCGGTTGCCGCTCGCCAGCTTCGGCAACCGTCTGCCGCAACTGTCGTTCGAGGTGGTGCGGCCGGTCGGCACGCTCGAGCAGATGGTGCGCGCGGTGACGCTGATCCCCGGCACCACGGAGTTCGGTTACGAGCCGGCCGGCCTGGTGCAGACGCTGGAGCCGGGCCGCTCAGCGCCGGAGAACCGCCACGTCGCGCATGCGTGCTCCGACGTGATCGCGGCGCTCGACGAACTGCAGGGCATTTGCCCGAACGTGCAGAGCGTGGCGCTGGTGGTGGCGTGGATCGGCACCGACTTGCGAGCCGGTGTCTGCGAGATCAAGCCCGGCGTCGAGAACCTCGACAAGACCGTTCATGGTGCGGACTGGTCGGTCGCGGGCATCGGGCGCGCCGGCGCGCATCTTGTGTCCACGGTCGAAGGGCGTCCGGCCTACGGCGGCACGCCGTCCGACACCGCGGTCATCAACCTGATCTCCGAGCTGAAGGCGCGCGGCCTCAAGATCACTCTTTATCCCTTCGTAATGATGGACGTACCGGCCGGCAACACGCTGCCCGATCCGCTCACCGGCGCAGCCTCGCAGCCGCCGTATCCCTGGCGCGGCCGCATTACGTGTCACCCGGGGCCGGGCCAGCCCGGCACGCCGGACGGCACCGCGACGGCGGGCGCGCAGGTCGATGCGTTCTTCGGCGACGGCAGCGATTGGCGCTACCGGCGCATGGTGATGCACTACGCCAACATTGCCGCAAGCGCGGGCGGCGTCGATGCATTCCTGATCGGTTCGGAACTGCGCGGGCTGACGCGCGTGCGCTCGGCATCGGGTGTTTATCCCGCGGTCAATCAACTTGTCGCGCTGGCGGCCGACGTGAAAGCCATCGTCGGCTCCGGCACCAAGGTGAGCTACGGCGCCGACTGGACCGAATACGGCGCGCACGTCGTCGATCCGTCGGCGGACGAGGTGCGTTTCCCGCTCGATCCGCTATGGGCGTCGTCCTCGATCGATGCCATCGGCATCGACTATTACGCGCCGCTGTCGGACTGGCGCGACGACGCGGACCATCTCGACCGTCAGCTTTCCAGTTCGATCTATGACCGCACTTACCTGCGGGACAATCTCGCGCGTGGCGAGGGCTATCATTGGTACTACGCCGATGACATGGCCCGCGCGATGCAGGATCGCACCGAAATCACCGACGGTCTCGGCAAGCCGTGGGTGTTCCGCGTCAAGGATTTGTGGAGCTTCTGGTCGCAGCCGCATTACGAGCGCGTGGGCGGCGTGGAGCTTGGCTCGCCGACCGGATGGGTGCCGCAGAGCAAGCCGGTCTGGCTCACGGAGCTGGGTTGCGGCGCGGTGGACAAGGGCGCCAACCAGCCGAGCACGTTCCCCGATCCGAAGTCTTCGGAATCCGCCGTGCCCTATTTCTCCGATGGCGCGCGCGACGACCTGATGCAGCGCCGCCATCTCGAAAGCGTGCTGAGCGCGTTCGACTTCGAGTTTGGCGCGACCTCCGATTTCAATCCCACGTCCGCGATCACCGGCGCGCCGATGATCGACAAGATGAACGTCTATCTGTGGACCTGGGATGCGCGGCCCTATCCGGTGTTTCCCGCTGCGCTCGATGTGTGGAGCGACGGGTTGAACTGGGACACCGGCCACTGGCTGACCGGACGGCTCGGCGGCGCGCCGCTCGACGGATTGGTGGCGAAGCTGCTGGAGGACAGCGGCGTCGATAGTTGTGACGCCACGGAGCTGGGCGAGGGGCCGGACGGGTATGTGGTTGACCGGCCGATGGCGCCGCGAACCGCGCTCGATCCGTTGTCGAAGGCTTATGCGTTCGACGCGGCCGAGCGGGCGGGTGTTCTATCGTTCCGGCCTCGCGGCGGCGCGCCGGTCGCGGAACTGACCGAGGATGACCTGGCATTGCGTCCGGACGCACCGGCATTCCGGCTGACCCGCGCCCAGGAAACCGAGCTGCCGCGCGAAGTCGCTTACGGTTACAGCGATGGCGCGGCCGAGCATCGCCGCGCCGCCGCTTCGTCACGGCGGCTGGTGGTCGGTTCGTCGCGCGTCGCATTTGCCGATCTCGCGGTCGTGACGCATGGCGCCGCCGCCGAACGCCGCGCCGAAATCTGCTTGCAGGATCTATGGGCGAGCCGGGAGAGCGCGGACTTCGCGCTCGGCGCCGGTTGGCTGGCGCTGACGCCCGGCGACGTGGTGGGGCTGACGATCCAGGGCCGCCGCAGATTGCTCGAACTTCGCGAGGTTACCGACACCGAGCAGCGCGCGGTGCGCGCGCGTTCAATCGATCCCGAGGTGTTCGCATTGCCGCTGGCGTCACAACGGCGGCGGAGCATGCCGCTGCCCGCGCCGGTCGGGCCTGTGCAGGCGGTGCTGCTCGATCTGCCGCAGCTTGGATCGGAGAATGTGCCGGTGCTCACGCGCATCGCAGTCTGCGCCGATCCGTGGCCGGGACCTGTCGCGGTCTGGCGCTCCGGCGACGGGCTGGCGTTCCAGCGCGCGGCGCTGATGGTGGCGCCGTCGATCGTCGGGCAGACGCTCGACGCGCTGCCGGCCGGCACCACGCGGGGCTTCGATCATGACGGCAAGTTCCGGGTGCGGCTCATTCATGGCTCGCTGTCATCGGTATCCGACAACGTGCTGTCAGGCGGCGCCAACGCGGGCGCCGTGCAGCGATCCGATGGCGCCTGGGAGGTGTTGCAGTTCGCCAACGTGGAGCTGGCCGGCGAACGCACCTACGAATTGTCGCGGCTGGTGCGCGGCCTGGGCGGCAGCGAATGGGCGATGGGCGATCCGCTGCCCGTGGGCGCCACGTTCGTGCTGCTCGACCGGCATGTTGCGCCGCTGGCGAGCGGCCTCAATGAACTGGGCCGGCTGACGAAGCTTCGAATCGTCGCGGCCGGGCGCGATCACGGCGATCCAACCGCGGTATCGATAAGCGTGCGGCCCTCGGCGGTGGCGCTTAGGCCGCTGTCGCCGGTGCATCTGCGTGCAAAACGGGACGGCAGCGGCGTGACTTTCACCTGGGTGCGCCGGACCAGGGCATCGGCCGGCTCGTGGCAGATCAGGACGGTGCCGCTCGGCGAGGAGCGCGAGGCCTACGCGCTCGACATTCTCTCAGGCAGCACGGTGCTGCGAACGTTGTCCAGCAACGCACCGTCGGTCCTTTATCCCTCGGCCGACGAACTCGCCGACTTCGGCGCGCCGCAGGCAAGTCTCTCGATCCGCGTCGCGCAACTTTCCGCAACCGTCGGGCGCGGCACAGCCGCCGCCGCAATCCTCCAACCTTGAACGGGTCTCATGGACAACACGCCGCTGCTCTCGCTCCCGCTTCTTGCCGACAAGCAGGACCTGCAGACCACATTCCACGACGACGGCATGAAGGCGCTCGACGCGCTGGTGATGCTGTCGGCGATCGACCGCGACCTGTCGTCGCCACCGGCCTCGCCGGACGAGGGTGACCGCTACATCGTCAAGGCGCCGGGCTCCGGCGACGTCGCCTGGGAGGATGACAATGTCGTGGTCTTTATCGACGGGCACTGGCGGGCGCATCCGCCGCAACCCGGCTGGACCTGCTATGTGCAGGACGAGGGCGCGTTGATCGCCTGGGACGGCACGGCGTGGCAGCCTGCGCTCGATGTGCTTGGCGGCGGTGCTGCGAACAATCTCGCGCTGCTCGGCGTCGGCACCACCGCGGACGTCACCAATCCGTTCAGCGCCAAGCTCAACAACGCGTTGTGGGTGGCGAAGACGGTGGCCGAGGGCGGCGACGGCCATCTGCGCTACAAGCTGAGCAAGGAGGCTGCCGCCAAGACGCTGTCGCTGCTGTTCCAGGACAATTTCTCCGGCCGTGCCGAGATCGGGCTGACCGGCGACAACGATCTTCACTTCAAGGTTTCGGCGGACGGCAGCGCCTGGATCGAAGCGCTGACCATCGACCACGCCACCGGCCGGACACGGCTGTGTCCCGACGATGCGCTGCTGGGCTTTGCGCTGATCAACGGCACGCTGGCCGTGAGCGCGGCCTCCAATGCGCTGACTGTCGCGGTGAAGACCCACGCCGGCGGCGATCCGAGTCCGGCCGATCCGGTCCATGTGGTGTTCCGCGACGCCGCCGCGGCGACCGGAGGCTATGGCGGGTTGGCGATCACGTCGGCGGCTTCACTGGTTCTGTCGTCCGGCTCGACGCTGGGCGTTGCCAGCGCCACGCCGTTCCGGCTTTGGATCGTCGGCCTCAACGATGGCGGCACGTTCCGGCTCGGCGCCATCAATTGCTGGACCGCAAGCGGAGTCCAGCCGCTGGCGGACGGCCTGGCCTCGGCGGCGGCGGAGGGCGGAGCGGGAGGCGCGGATTCGGCGGGCGTGATTTACGCAGGCGCCGCCGTCAGCGCCAAACCGATGCGCATCCTCGGTTGCCTGGAGTGGAACACGTCGGGGCTCACCGCCGGGTCGTGGACCACCACTAATCTGGACTCGGTCGCGCTGTTTGGGCCGGGCATGAGCAAGCCGGGCGACCTGGTGCAGCACCGCCACGTCGCGGACGGCGGCGTCGCGACCGGCACCGTGACGATCCCCTTCGACGATACGATTCCGCAGAACACGGAGGGCGATCAGTACATGTCGCTCGCCATCACGCCGACGAGCGCGGCGAATTTGCTGTTGATCGACACAATCTGGCAGGGCACCAGTTCGGATATAGGCCAACTCACTGCCGCGCTGTTCCGGGACTCCGCAGCCAATGCGTTGGCCGCAGCCGACAATCGCGTTCCCGAACCGGGAATGTTCGTGCCAATCCCGCTCAGCTATCGGATGCGCGCGAGCGTCGCGTCATCCACCACGTTCACAGTCAGGGCGGGCCTGAACAACGCCGGCACCACGACTTTCAACGGCGCGGCCGGTACACGCAGGCTTGGCGGCGTCATGCAATCTTCCATGGACATCATGGAGGTGACGGCATGAGCACCACCCCAGTATGGATCGAAGGCTAAAGCTGATCGCGGAGCGAGAGCTTGGAAAAATCCGGTAGTTGCGATTTGATTCTTGCTTGGCGGTTCAGGTTGGCTTTGCTCCAATAACCTGGAGATAATGGAAGGCCTCGTTCTCCGGCGTGATCTGAGAAAGGTGAATTCGGAATCCGCGATCTTCGAGCTTGCGGACGTAGTTGTGGTGATAAGTTGCGTAGGCTCCACTGCAATAGGGACGTTCGCGGGATACGTCTTCCGGCAGAATGATTTTGGGAGAGTGTGAGAGGGAGTCCACTTTCTGCCACCAGCTCTCGCAGAATGCCAACGCCTTCGCATGGCTCATCGCCTCAAGGTAGGCGTTGAATTCCTTATTGTTAATGATGCTGGCTGCCGAGACGAAGAAATACATATCGCACTTCACGCGTCCTGACTGGATGGTGTTGAGCGGGTAGTCTCCTCCGTCGAACGTCCAGTTTGGTGATTGCGGCAGTAGCCGGTTGTGCTCTTTGAGCTTGGACTGGAAATCGACAGAATGGAATTCGACATTCGGAAATTGCCGAGCAAGGTACGCTGAATAGAAATCGACGCGGGCACCGACATTTGCGACGCTGCGGATGTCGGGGCGTGATTTCAAGAACTCTTGTAATAGGAAAGCAAATTGATATCGCGGCAGTAGCTTGGCCGCCCTCTCGGCATCGAGCGTGGTCGTTACATCCATCTCCTTGCTGCGACCTTCGACCGTTTCCTCCTCAAGATCCTGCGTAGCGATCATGTCGCGGACTTCTTCCGCGGCAAGTGGACCTTTCTGACGCTGTTTGATGCGTGTGAAGTAGCGTTCGATGAACGGATTGCTCTGATCGTATTCTCCCTTGAACAGGTACCGCAAAGTGGCGGACGACAGCAGCATCCCCCGATAAAAGTTGCCCCAATAAACGTTGGCGCGCTGGAAACGGTCTTCCGGTATCAAAATTTTGGTCTGCATCTAATACCTGCGGTCTTTTCGTTACCCTGTGTCGGATAGGTGTGGCGCTGATATTGGCTCAAGATGCAGCGCATCGACGTGACGTTTGAGGGACGCTTTTTTTCAAACGGTCCCGGGCGATTAGCAGCGGTTCGCTAACACCATGGGTGCGTTTCATCGATCATTTTGATCGATGCGGCGGAGCCTACATTCAGCGATCCGGCGGGGCAAGAACGCCGCTCAACTTAGGTCCGCACTGACAGCCGCGACGACGCGCGGCATTCCCGAAAAGTCAAGGCATCGAAACATGGCTGCATCCTCCTACGAGGGCGCGCTGGCGCGCCTGCTCGCCCATGAGGGCGGCTACACCAACCATCCGTCCGACCCCGGCGGGCCGACCAACTTCGGCATCACGATCGCGGACTATCGCAAGCATGTGAAAGCGGATGCGAGTTCGGCCGATGTGCGGTCGATGCAACTGTCTGAGGCCAAGGCGATCTACCGCGCCAAATACTGGGATGCGCAGCGTTGCGACGAGCTTCCCGCGGGCATCGACTATGCGGTGTTCGACTACGGCGTGAACAGCGGCATCGGCCGCTCCGGCAAGGTGCTGCGCCGGCTGCTCGGACTGCCGGACGCGACGCATCTCGTCACCGGCGACGTGCTGCGTGCCGCGGCCGGGCGCGATCCGGCAGGGCTCGTTGCGGCGATTTGCGACGAGAGGCTGGCGTTTCTGAAGCGGCTCAAGACCTGGCCGGTGTTCGGCGCGGGCTGGAGCCGCCGGGTCGCCGAGGTCCGGCGTGTTTCATTGGCAATGACCAAATCCGGGGTGTCGGTTGCCACCAGGGCAAAGAAGGCTGCGGCGGGCGGCATTGTTGTTGCCGGCACAGTTGCCGCGCAGCAGGCGCATGAGGCCGGGGTGCCGTCCGCCGTCATCATTGCCGTATCGATCATCGCCATCGCACTCGCAGCCGCCTGGTGGTGGCGCAGGCGCAGACAACAGGACACTTGAGATGAAGCTCGATTGGAAAGATCTGGCGCAGACCGTGGTTGGTCTTGGCGCGCCCGCGCTTGGCCTGGCACTCGGTGGGCCGCTCGGCGCTTCAGCGGGAAAGATTCTCGCCGATGTGCTGGGCGTTGCCGTTTCGACTCCGCAGGATGTCCACGCGGAGATCGCGAGCCGCATGGGCGATCCGGACGATCTGGCGGAGGCGGCTCGCAAAGCCGAGAGCGAATGGTTCGCCGCCCTGGCCGAGGTCGGCCGGGTGCAAGTGGCCGAGGTGGGGGCGACCCAGCGGGCGGAGATCGGGAGCGACGACAAACTTCAGAAATGGTGGCGGCCCGCCTACGCGCTGGAACTTTCGATGCTTGAGTGCCCAGCGTTCGTGGCGACGCTCCTGCATGCGCTGTGGTCCGGCCATCAGGCGGGAATCACCGGCTTTGCCGACCTGTCCGGCCTGCTGATCGCCTATTTCGGCGCGCGCTTCGGCGTGCTCGGGGTGTACGTTTCGGGCCGCAGCCGGGAAAAACAGGCTTGCTCAACCGGGCAGGCGGTCCCATCTGTGGTCAACGAGGTTCTCAGGTCGCTCGTCAAGAAGAAGTGATAGAGCGTTCATCGATGGTTCACCGGACGATTCGTAGACACCAGTCATGAACCAGACCCGCGCGCTGTTCGGTTTGCCGGTCTTGCTGGCCGCCTTGATGGCGGAACCGGCTACCGCCGACGAGCCGCGCGTTTGCCTGAGCAAGGCTGAGCAGCGGGCGGCCATTTCCAGCGGCCACGCCATTCCGCTGGCCAATGCGATCCGGTCGGTTCGCTCGGTTCGGACGGCGACGCATTCCCGTGGCAGCCGGGAGGTCATCAAGGCCCGGCTGTGCCGCGAGGCAAAAGGCCTCGTGTATGTGCTGACAGTGCTGTCCCGGGATGGCAAAGTGACGCACACGACCGTCGACGCCACCAGCGGCAAGGTCGTCGAAGCCCGCTGACCGGGAGGAATTCCCCTTGCGTCTCCTCGTGATCGAGGACGATCCCGACCTTAACCGCCAGCTCGCCACCGCGCTGACCGACGCCGGTTATGTGGTCGATCGCGCGTTTGACGGCGAGGAGGGGCACTACCTCGGCGAGACCGAGCCCTATGACGCGGTCATTCTCGACATCGGCTTGCCCAAGATGGACGGCATCTCGGTGCTGGAGTCCTGGCGGCGCGCCGGACGTGCCATGCCGGTGCTGATACTCACCGCGCGCGACCGCTGGAGCGACAAGGTGCAGGGCTTTGACGCCGGCGCCGACGACTATGTCGCAAAGCCGTTCCACCTCGAAGAAGTGCTGGCGCGCATCCGCGCGCTGCTGCGCCGTTCCGCCGGTCACGCCAAGAGCGAACTGATCTGCGGCACGGTGCGGCTCGACACCCGCACCGGCCGCGTCACCATTGACGGCAATCCGGTCAAGCTGACCAGCCACGAATACCGGCTGCTGTCCTATCTCATGCACCACGCCGGCCGCGTGGTCTCGCGCACCGAACTGGTCGAGCACCTCTACGACCAGGACTTCGACCGCGACAGTAACACCATCGAGGTGTTCGTCGGCCGCATCCGCAAGAAGCTCGGCGTCGATATCATTCAGACCGTGCGCGGGCTCGGCTATCTGCTCACGCCGCTCGATGCGCGCTAGTCAGGCATCGTTGTGCTTCGTCATGCCCGCGCTCGTCGCGGGCATCCACGTCTTGGCTGCAAACAAGGCGTGGATGGCCGGGTCAAGCCCGGCCATGACAGTGAGGGATCGCGATGCGCGCTAATTCGCTCGCCCTGCGTCTGTTCCTGTCGGCCACGGTGTGGACCGTGCTGATCCTGGTCGCGACGGGCTTCGTGCTGTCGTCGCTGTCCCGCCAGGCGGTGGAGCGCGCGTTCGACCGCAGGCTCGGCATCTATCTCAAGACGCTGATCGCCGACGTCGCTTCCCCCGAAATTCCCAATGACAAGGCCGGCCAGTCGATCGGCGAGCCGATGTTCGACCTGCCGCTGTCCGGCTGGTATTGGCAGGTGAGCGGCCTCGACGCCAACAAGCTGGAAATGTACGCGTCGCGTTCGCTGTGGGACGGTGTGCTACCGCGACTGCAGGACACCGACGTGCAGCCGGGCTCCGACGGCACCCGCAAGAGCTATGTACCGGGGCAGGAGGAGCAGCGGCTGCGCCTGATCGAACGGGTGATCGACCTCGGCGCCGAAGGGCGGTTCCTGGTCCAGGTCGCGGGCGATGCGACAGAGATCGATGAGGAGAGCGTCGCATTCGACCGCACGCTGGCGATGACATTCGGGGCGCTGGCCGTTGTGCTGCTGCTCACGACGCTGTTCCAGGTGCGGTTCGGTTTGGCGCCGCTCAAGCGAATCTCGGAAAGCCTGGTGGCGATCCGCTCGGGGGCCGCGGAAAAGCTCGAGGGCACGTTTCCGGTTGAGATCGCGCCGCTGGCGCGCGAGACCAACGCGCTGCTCGAATCCAACCGCGAAATCGTGGAGCGCGCGCGCACCCACGTCGGCAATCTCGCTCACGCGCTCAAGACGCCGATCTCGGTGATGGTCAACGAGGCGAATGCGCGCCCCGACGATCCACTGGCCGCCAAGGTGACCGAACAGACCGGCATCATGCGCGATCAGGTGACGCGGCACCTGGAACGGGCGCGGCTTGCGGCGCGTGTCGCGGTGATCGGCACCATCACCGATGTCGTGCCGGTGGTGCATTCGCTCGTCCGCACCATGGAGAAAACGCACCACGGCAAGGATATCGCGGTCGCGCTCGACATGCCGGACGAGGCGCGGTTTCGCGGCGAGCGGCAGGATCTGGAGGAAATGGTCGGCAATCTGGTCGACAACGCCTTCAAATGGTCGAGCGCGCGGGTCGGCGTCGAGGTCGGCCTGGAGCAGCCGGAGCCGGGGCGTCAGGTCGTTCGCGTCACGGTCGATGACGATGGGCCGGGATTGTCGCCCTCCGAGCGCGAGCAGGTGGCGCGGCGCGGCCGGCGGCTCGACGAGACCAAGCCGGGTTCGGGGCTCGGCCTCTCCATCGTGGTGGAGCTGGCCGCCCTGTATGGCGGCGCGCTCAACCTCGGCAACTCACCGATCGGCGGCTTGCGGGCCGAACTGGTGCTGCCCGCGGGGTAGGACTACTTCTTCTTTGCCACTCGCTTCGGCGCGGTCTTCTTCTTCGCGGCTTTCCTGGTCGCGGCCTTTTTCCCGGACCTCTTCCACAGCTCTTTCGACGCCATGCGCGCGCCATCGGCCAGCGCCTTGAGCTTGGCCCAGACGATGGACGGGTGAACCTCCTTGCTGCCGGCGAAGGTGGCAAAGCCGCAGTCGGCGCCCGCGATCACGCGCTCCTTCCCCACTAGCGATGCGAACCGGCCGATCCGCTCGGCCACCAGTTCGGGATGCTCGACCAGCACCGTGGAGTGGCTGATCACGCCCGGGATCAGCACCTTGTCCTTCGGCAGCTTGGCATTGCCCCAGATCTTCCACTCGTGCTCGTGGCGCGGGTTCGCGGCCTCGAACGAATAGGCGCCGGCCTTGATCTTGAGAATGATGTCGATGAGGTCCTTCACCTCCATGTCGTGGACGCGCGGACCCATGTTGATGCCGTAACAGGTGTGGTGACGCACTTTCTCCGGCGGGATGCCGCGTAGCGCATGGTTAAGCACCTCGACGCGCTGGTTTGCCCACTTGCGGCATTCGGCGATCGTGGCGTTCGGGGTTACCAGGTAATGCGAGACCAGCCGGGGATCGTCGATCTGCAGCAGCAGGCCGGCATCGACGATGGCCTTGTATTCCTGGTGCATCGCCTCGGCGATGGCGACGATGTAGTCCTCGTGCTTGGAGTAATAGGCGTTGCGCTGCCACTCCTCGACGTTCGATGGCGAGATCGAGGGCATGAAGGCCTCCTCGACCTCGGACTCCCGCATCGCGGCCTTGAGGTTGGCAATGTCGCGTTGTAACTGCGCCTGCCCCTTGTAGGTGACGGGCCCCGTACAAACGGTGCGGCGCTGCCGCGAGCCGACGTGGCCGGCAGCGTAGAATTCCGGGAACGCCAGAGCCTCGCGCGAGCCGGCCCACGGGCTGCGGTTCGGCGTGTCGGCGTCGGGCGAGAAGCCGCCCAGCCGCTCGTTGACGTAGGTGACGAAGCTGGGCTTGGAGTATTCGCCGTCATCGACGATGTCGATACCGAGCTCGACCTGCTTCTCGACGATGTCCTTCACCGCACCGGGCAGCCGCGCGCCGTAGGCGGCCTCGTCGATGGCCTTACCTTGTTCGCGGGCGAGCAACGTGTCGAGCAGGTCGGCCGGGCGCGGCAGCGAGCCGGCATGAGTGGTGAGAATGCGGCGGGTGCTGTGTTGCATGGACCTTCCAATCAAAGCTTGATGTTCGCGGTCTCGATGACCTTTTTCCAGCGTTCGGCTTCCGCGTTGACAAAGGCGCGCGCCGCCTGGGGCGCGTTGCCGATCGGCTCGCAGGCCTGCTCGCGGAATTTCGCGGCGATGTCGGGATCCTTGAGGGCTTCGGCGAAGTCGGTGCTGAGCTTGTCGGCGATCGCCTGCGGCGTCTTGGGCGGCAGAAACGCGCCGACCCAGCTCGACGACACGAAATCCTTCAGCGTTTCGGCCAGCGTCGGCGTCGCCGGCAGCGCTGGCATCCGCTGCTCGCTGCCGACGGCAATCAGCTTCAGCTTGCCCTCCTTGGCGAGATTGAGCGACACGCCGAGATTGTCGAAGAACAGATCGACATCGCCCGCCACCAGGCCCTGCAGCGCGGGTGCCGAGCCGCGATAGGGCACCTGCACGAATTTGACGCCCGCCGCCATCTGGAACCACTCGGAGGTCAGATGCGAGGTCGAGCCGTTGCCTTGCGTCGCCGCGGTGATCTTGCCGGGATTGTCGCGCGCGAACGATATGAACTCGGCGACGGTGTTGGCTTTGATCTTGTTCGGATTGACGAACAGCCCGGTCGGGATCGTCGCCAGGATTGTCACCGGCACGAACGCGGCCGGATCGAACGCGAGCTTGGGATAGAGGCTCTGGTTGACCGTGAGCGGCGAGGGCGCCGTCACCATCAGCGTGTAGCCGTCGGGATCGGCGTTGAAGACCTGCTCGGCGCCGAGATTGCCAGCTGCGCCGGGCTTGTTCTCCACCACGATGGGCTGGCCCCATTTGCGGTTGAGCCGCTCCTGCAGGATGCGCGGCAGCACGTCGGTGATGCCGCCGGCGGGATAGGGCACCACCATTTTGACGGTGCGCGAGGGATAGGCCTGCGCGCTGAGGCGGCTGTTTGACCCCAGGAGCGCCGCGGCGCTGAGGCCGCCGAGCACGGCGCGCCGCGACGGCGCGTTGTTACAACGTCGTTGCATGACTTCCTCCCCTCAACGGAGGCTAGCGCCAAGGCCGGGGTTCGGCCAGCGTGGGCAATGGCTTGTCCGGCGTTGGGCAAAGTCTGGGGGAGCGCTCGGTCACCGAAGTTTCGCCCTAATCCTTGCCTCTAGGTGGGCTGGTTCGAGCCCGCCCTCCGGCTGTCGGAGCGTTGCGGCCCGGAGGCCGCCAAGCGGGCGAGGGGAATTCGATGCTGCCCAAGATCACGATGGTCGCGCTGCTGGGCGCGGCATTGACCGGTTGCGCGGGAAGCAACACGCAGGAGCCTGCAGGTCCGCGTGAGGGCACGGGCACTCTGGTCGGCGCGCTGACGGGCGCCGCGATCGGCTCGCAGTTCGGCGGCTCCACGGGTTCGCGGGTCGGCGCGGCTCTGGCCGGCGCTGCGATCGGCGGCCTGGTCGGCAACCGGATTGGCGCCGCCTTGGACGACGAAGACAAAGAGCGCGCCTACGAAGCGCAGATGCAGGCGCTCGAAGGCGGTCCCTCCGGCGCGCCGGTCGCCTGGCGCAATCCGGACTCCGGTCACTACGGCTCGATCGTGCCGGGCCCGGCCTACGACCAGCGCGGCACCAAGTGCCGGCAGTACACCCACACCATCTACATCGACGGCAAGCCGCAGTCCGCGCGCGGCGCTGCCTGCCGCAACCCGGACGGCAGTTGGACCCCCATCAGCTAAGCTGGTGACATCCAGCGATTTTGAGCAGGCGGCGCAACGCCGCCCGTATTCGTATCCGCGCAGCGGTGGCACATTGTCTGCCGCATGATGCCCGATCCGCGCTCCCGGCGATTGCGACTGGCCTCGACGCTAGGCTTATATGCGCTTGGCTTCGCCGTGCTTGCATTCCCGTGGTTGTCGGGCCGCGTCACCATCCCCTGGGACGCCAAGTCGAACACCTTCCCCAATCTCGCCTTCCTCGCCCGCTCGCTGGCGTCCGGTCAGTCCCCGTTCTGGACGCCCAACGTGTTCGCGGGCTGGCCGCAGATCGCCGACCCGCAGTCGCTGATCTTTTCCCCCTTCCACTTCGCGCTCGCCCTGTTCGATGCAACGCCAAGCTTTGTCGCGGCCGACGCCGTGGTGTTCGCGCTGCTGTTCATCGGCGGGCTCGGTGTCATCCTGATTTTCCACGAGCGCGGCTGGCATGAAGCCGGCGCGATCGTCGCCGCACTGGCATTCGCGTTCGGCGGATCGAACGCGTCGCGGTTGCAGCACATCGGACTGCTCGAAAGCGCGTGCTGGTTGCCGGCCGCGCTGTTCCTGCTGATGCGTGCGCTGGATCGCGCGTCGTGGCGATGGGGGGTGGCGGCGGGATTGGCCGCAGGCTTGATCGCGCTGGGCCGCGATCAGGTCGCGTTGCTGGGCCTTTACGTGCTGGCGGGCTTTGTGCTGTGGCACTGGCTTGCGGGCGCAGGCGTGCGCGCACGCATCAAGGCGAGTGTGAGGCCGCTCGCCGCCGGTGCGGTTGCCGGCGCGCTGGTGATCGCGCTGCCGGCGCTGCTGACGATGATGCTGGCCGCATCCTCCAACCGTCCGGAGATCGGATACGAGATCGCGGTGCGAGGCTCGCTACATCCCGCCGATCTCCTGATGCTGGTGTTTGCCGATTTGTTCGGCGCGGCCGATCGCAACGTGCCGTACTGGGGGCCGCCGAGCTTTCCGTGGCACGAGGCGCTCGGCACCACCGACCTCTATCACGCGCAAAACATCGGCCAGCTTTATGCCGGTGCGCTGGTCGTCGTTGCGTTGATCGGGTTCGGAGTGCTGCGGGGCTTTCTGTGGCAGCGCGAGGTCCGCTTTTTTACCGTCGCGCTGGTGGCGTTGCTGCTCTATGCGCTCGGCAAGTATACGCCGGCGTTCCTGGCGATGTACGAGGTGCTGCCCGGTGTCTCACTCTACCGCCGTCCCGCCGACGCGACGTTTCCGCTCGGTCTGATGTTGGCGATCTGCGCCGGCTTCTGTGTTCACCTCTGGCTGATCGATCCGGAGCCCGCCGGAAAATCCTGGCAGTTGCGCATCGCGGGCGGCATTGCACTTCTGCTGATCGGCATGGCTGCCGCGCTCGGCATCAAAATCGGACCGTGGCGCGAGGCGCTGTGGCCGATGGGGTTCGGCCTGCTGACCGCGGTGTGCGCCATCGGTGCGTTGCGGCTGGCCTATCGATACGCCGGGACGAACGCGATGATCGCCACCGCCGCGTTGGGCGCGTTCGCGACCGCAGACCTTTCATTCAACAACGCTCCGCACGAGTCGAACGCGCTGCCGCCGTCGTTTTACGAAGCGCTGCTGCCGCAAACCAAGAACGAAACCATCGCGCTGCTGCAATCGAAGCTTGCGGAGACGGCAGCGCCCGACCGGCGCGACCGGGTCGAGCTGATCGGCATCCGCTACCACTGGCCGAACATCGGGCTGATCTACGGCCTCGATCATCTGTTCGGCCACAACCCGTTGCGCCTGCGGGATTTCACCCAGGCGACCAACGCCGCCGACACGGTGGCGGTGCCCGAGCAGCGGCAGTTCTCGGCGCTGCTTCCCTCCTACAACTCCCCCCTCGAAAGCCTGTTTGGCGTGCGTTTCATCGCAACCGGTGTTCCGGTCGAGCAGATCGACACGTCGCTCAAGCCGGGCGATCTGGTCCAGGTTGCGCGCACCGCCGACGCCACTGTCTATGAAAATCCGCGCGCGCTGCCGCGGGTGATGCTGGCCGGCGACTGGCGGCTCGCCAATTTCGACGAGATGCTGCGAACCGGCGCGTGGCCGGCGGTCGATCCGCGCGTCACCGTTCTGCTTGAGCGCTCGCCGCGTCCGTCATTCCCGCCGGTTGCGGCTGCCGAGGGCACGGCAAAGATCGTCAGCTATCGCAACACTGAGGTCGTGGTCGAGGTTGAGACGCCTGCCAGTGCGATGCTGGTGCTGAACGATGTCTGGCACCCGTGGTGGCGCGCGAGCATCGACGGCGCGCCTGCGGAAATCCTCAAGGCCAACGTGCTGTTCCGCGCGGTCGCAGTGCCGCCGGGCAGGCATGTGGTGCGATTCACGTTCCATCCGGTCAGCGGCGCGCTCGCGCAGCTTTGGGACAAGATCAGCGCGCGGTGGCGCTGAAATCCTTGAACACCATGTCCGGCGCGCTGGTGTTGTGCTTCGACGGCGACAGCCGCCCGGCCCAGAGTTCGGCGGCGCTGGCCTTGGTGAAGGCCATCACGGGCGCCTGCGACCACGACTGCTGGCCCTTGCCGCGCCAGCCGATCCAAGCCACGTCGGAGTTCCCCTCCGTCACGAACATCGAACGCAACGCCGCGAACGGCCGGTCGGCCGCGACCGGCTGCGCCAGCGCCACCTCGAGCACGATCCGCTCCTGATCGAGCTTGTCGAGGCGCAACGTCGCGCTGCCGCCGCGCGCGAAGTTGAGCGTGAACGCCCGTGTCGCCGGATCGAACGCGATGTCCTTGATATCGACGAACGGGCGGCCTTCGACTTCGACCGGACCGATCAGGAACGACGAGCCGTATGCACTCCAGCGCAGGTTCTGCGGCGGCAGCGGCCGCGCGCGCCAGTAGCCGTCAGCGGGATAGATCACCAGCACTTCCTCGGCGCGCTCCTGATGGCGCGTCCACAACTGCAAGAGATGGAAGCCCGTCTCGGTGCGGTTGCCGACCCGCACCGGCACCTGGTTGGGGCGCCAGAAATTCGGGAAGGTCAGTCCGACCAGTTGCCACTCCTCAGTCTCATAGATCGTCAGCCGCCGCTTTTCGAACTTGAACGACGGGTCGTTTGACATGTCGCAACTGGTGAAATCCGGCGCCCAGCGATCGATCACGATGGTGCCCATGTAGGCGGGATGCACGGCCTCGACGGTGAAGCGGCGCGCCTCACCTGATTGCAGCTTGAGATAGACGTTGTCCTTCTCGGCGCACAGCGTCGGCTCGCTGGCGTTGACCGCCTCGACCGCAAGCTGGTCGGCGGCCTGCGCCGCGCCGAGCGCAGCGAGGAGAAGCACACCCAATGCGGCGAGTTGCTTAAGCATGATCATGCCGACCGCGCAGCGGCGAGCGCCGGCAACGACAGCGCCGCGAGCGCGACCGGCGGCGCGGTTTCTTCGGGCAGGCGGCCGAGCCCGATGCGGGCCAGCGTGGTGCCGAGCCGCGGCATCGCCGTAATGACGGCCAAAGGCACCGCGAGCAACGGCCCGCCGGCGATCAGTAGCGCGTAGGGAATGGCGCTCGGATGCGTGAACGCAAGCAACCCGACGCAGCCCGCGCCGAGCAAAGTGTGGGGCCAGAACTGCTGCCACGCCGCCGACCACAACACAGTGTGATCGTCGCGCACCTGGCCGATCCAGCCCACCACCTTGCCGAACGGCAGCCCGGCGAGATACAGCGTGTGCGACAGCCACATGATCGGCGACAGAAGTATAAAGAACAGCGTTTCGGCGGTGACGCTCGCCAGGAATCGTATTGTTCCGCCGAATGCGCGGCGCAGCTCCGGCCGTGTCAGCACGTCGAACACGGTCGCAATCTTCGGGGCAAACCACATCACCAGGATGATCGCCATCAGCCATGAGCCGATCGCCGGATCGATGAAGTGCGCGGGCGTCGGCGCGAACGCCACCGCGAGCGTGCCCACCACCAGCATGCCGATCCAGGCGGGCGAGCCCAGGAACATCAGCATGGCGAAGCCGAGCTGAAAGCGGCTGACGGTCTTCATGCCGGGCCGGAAGATGAAGTGGCTGTACTGCAGCGTTCCCTGTTCCCAGCGCTGGTCGCGGCGCAGGTATTCGATCAGCGTCGGTGGGTTTTCCTCCCAGCCAAGATCCTCCTCAGGCAACACGCGCACGTCGTAGCCGGCGCGGCGCATCAGCGCCGCCTCGATCTGATCGTGACTGAGCACATGGCCGCCGAGCACGCCGCCGTCCGGCAGCTTCTCGATGTGGCAGTGCGCCTTGAACTGCGCGATGCGGATCACGCCATTATGCCCCCAGTACGGGCCGCAGTCGGCCTGCCACCATGCGCTACCGATCGTCCATGAGCGCATGCCGAGCCGCATGCCGAACTGGAAGATGCGCGCGAACGCGCTGGTGGAGGGCAGTCCGACCACGAGGCCTTGCAGGATGCCGAGTTTCGGCTCCGCCTGCATGATGCGCACCATGCGAAGGATCGCGGACGCGGTCATGAAGCTGTCGGTGTCGAGCGTCACCGCGAATTCGTGGCGGTCGCCCCAACGCTCGCAGAAATCCCAGAAGTTTCCCGCCTTGAATCCGATGTTCTCGGTGCGGCGCCGGTAGGTCACCGGAATGCGGCCACGCCATTTCTGTTCGAGCGAGCTGAAGAGCTTTTCCTCCAGCGCCGCGATCTCCCGCAGGCTGGTGTCGCTCAGCACATAAAGATGAAAGCGGTCGGCGACGCCCGCGCCCGCGATCTCGTCCATCATCGCGTCGAGATTGCGGATGACGCGCTCAGGAGGCTCGTTGCGCACGAAGATGGCGATCGCGGTGGAGACGGTGATCGGCTCGTCGCCGCGCACGCGGCGCGCGACCGGCAGCACGGCTGCGACCGGATCGGGGGAGAACCGCATCACCAGGAATCCGATGGTGGCGTTCCAGAATCCGATCACCGACCAGGGCAAGGTGCAACCGAACAGCATCAGCAGCAAAACATCGACAGCGCTCAAACCGCCGGCCGACAGCGCCCGTGCCGCGAGCGCCAGCAGCGCCGCCATGGATAACAGGACGAGGCCTGCGAAAAGCACGCGGCGGCCGAAAATTCTCTTTTCGGAACTGGTACTTGGGCTAGTTTCCGGGGCCGGTCGCTGCAGCACGCTGTACCATATCCTGTCCGTCTCGCCGCGGGCAGGATATAGCGGGGTGCAAGGCGCAAAGTCCAATGCAAGGAGCGGGCGTGGCGGGGGAGCATGAGGCGGCGCAGGCGCTTTGGTACGCCGCGCCGGGACGTGCCGAAATCCGCCCGGAAAGGCTCGGACCGCTGGCAACCGGTTCGGTGCGGGTCCGCGCACTGCATGGCGCGGTCAGCCGTGGCACCGAGGCGCTGATCTTCAACGGCCGCGTGCCCGAAAGCGAATTCCAGCGCATGCGCGCGCCGTTCATGGCCGGCGACTTTCCTTTTCCGGTGAAATACGGCTACGCCACGGTCGGCCGGGTTGAGGCCGGGCCTGACGACATGCTCGGCCATACCGTTTTCACCCTGCATCCTCACCAGACTGTGTTCGATGTGCCGGCTGCGGGTGTCGTGCGGCTGCCCGAAGGAGTACCGCCGCCGCGCGGCGTGCTGGCCGCCAACATGGAGACCGCGCTCAACGCGGTCTGGGACGTGGAGCCCGGCCGGTTTCGCAACGTCGCGGTGGTTGGCGCCGGCGTGCTCGGCGCACTGGCGGGATATCTGTTCAGCCGCCTGATGTCGGCTGCGGTGACTTTGGTGGACATCGACCCGGCCCGCGCGGTTCTGGCTGACGCGTTGTCCCTTCAATTTGCCGCGCCTGGAGCCGCACCCGGCGACCGGGATCTGGTGGTTCACACCAGTGCAAGTGCGAAGGGCCTCGCCACCGCACTCAATCTCGCGGGCGACGAGGCGACGGTTCTGGAATTATCGTGGTACGGCGCGGGCGACGTTGCGGTGCCGCTCGGCGGCGCGTTCCACAGCCGCAGGCTCAAACTCATATCCAGTCAGGTCGGCAAGGTCGCGCCGTCACACCGCGCCACCTGGACGCACCGGCAGCGGCTTGCAGCGGCGCTGGAGCTTCTTGCCGACGCTCGGCTCGATGCATTGCTGGCTCCGCCGATCCGGTTCGCCGATCTGCCGGCGCAGTTGCCGAAGGTTCTTGCGCCGGGCAGCGGCGTGCTATGTCAACGCATCGAATACCCCTGAGCCCGGAGCACCGCCGTGTTTGCCGTTGAAGTTCGCGACCACATCATGATCGCCCATTCGTTTCGCGGGGCGGTGTTCGGCCCGGCGCAGGCGCTGCACGGCGCGACGTTCGTGGTCGATGTCTGCTTCATCGCGGATACGCTCGACGCCAACGGCATCGTGATCGACATCGGCAAGGCGCATGACGCGCTCAAGGCGGTGCTCGGGCCGCTCAACTACAAGAACCTCGACGAGGTCCCTGCCTTCAAGGGTCAGAACACCACGACGGAATTCCTCACCAAGCACATCTTCGACACGCTGGCCGCCGCTGCGCGCGCCGACCAGCTCGGCCGCGGCGGACGTGAATTGAAGGCGATCCGCGTCACCATCTCGGAATCCCACGTCGCAAGGGCGTGGTACGAGGCCAACCTGTGGTGAGACGCGTCGCGTTTGCGGTGCCCGGCGATCTCGCGGCGCCGACCGGCGGGTATGCCTATGACCGGCGCATGATTGTGGAACTGCAGCAACTCGGCTGGCGGATCGATGTGATCGGTCTCGGCGACGGATTTCCCCGGCCCAGCACCGCACAGAAGGCGTTTGCGGAAAATCAATTGGCGGCGGTTGAGGGCAGCGATCCGGTGATGATCGACGGGCTTGCGCTCGGCGTGCTGCCGGAAGCGGCGCAAGCCGTCGGTAAGAAGCATCCGCTGGTGGCTTTGGTCCACCATCCGCTGGCGCTGGAAACCGGGCTGTCGTCGGAGGACGCCGAAGCGATGCGGGCCAGCGAACGCGCCGCGCTCGCCGCGGCCGCGGCCGTCATCGTCACCAGCGCGCCGACCGCACGGCTTTTGATCAGCGACTACGGCGTGCCGCAGGATCGCATCACGGTGGCGCGGCCCGGCACCGATCGCGGCGGAGCCGTGCGTGCCCATGACGATGGTGTGGTGCGGCTGCTTTCGGTCGGATCGCTGGTCGAACGCAAAGGCTTCGACGTGCTGATCGCGGCGCTGGCCAGGCTCATCGATCTGCCGTGGCGGCTCAGCATCGCGGGCGACCGCACGCGCAGTCCCGCAGTCTCCGCGCGGATCGATGCCGACATCGCGCGTTACAAGCTTGGCGATCGGGTCGAGGTGCTTGGCGCGCTGTCGGATGAGCGGATCGCGAAACTGTATGCGAGCGCCGATGTGTTCGTGCTGGCCTCGCGCTTCGAAGGCTACGGCATGGCCTATGCGGAAGCGATTGCGGCGGGCTTGCCGGTCATCGGCACGACCGGCGGAGCGACGCCGGAAACCGTGCCGCCCGATGCAGGCATCCTGGTTCAGCCGGATGACGTCGCGGCGCTCGCCGATACGTTGCGCCGGGTGATTGCCAACCCTGCTCAACGGAAAACCATGGCTGCGGCCGCGCGCGAGGCTGCGTCGGCGCTGCCGAGCTGGCAGGAATCGGCGAAAATTCTCGCCGCTGCCATCGAGCGCGTCGCATGAGTGGGTTTTCAGCCGCATGGCTGGCGCTGCGCGAACCGCATGACTTGCGCGCCCGCAACCGCGACGTGCTCGAAGCCGTGGTGACCGCGTTCGCCTCGCAGATTTCGCTCAATGTCGCCGACATCGGTTGCGGCACCGGCTCGACCCATCGCGCGGTGTCGCCGCATCTGCCGCCCGGCCAGCGCTGGCGCCTGTACGACAACGATCTGAGCTTGCTCGCCCGCGTTGCGAGCCGGGCGGACGTCGTCACCGTGCCGCTCGATCTGTCGCACGATCTGGAGGGCGCGCTCGACGGCGCGGTCGATCTTGTTGCGACATCGGCGCTGCTCGATCTGGTGTCCGCGGAATGGCTTGAGCGTTTCGCCACCGAAATCGCGGCGCGCGGTCTGCCGGTCTATGCGGCGCTGAGCTACGACGGGCGTGTCGAACTCGACCCGGCTGATTCGCTGGACGATAAGGTTGTCGCCGCCGTCAACGCGCATCAGCGCACCGACAAGGGTTTCGGCGCGGCGCTCGGGCCGCTGGCGGCGCAGACCGCGATCGAGCGGTTCGAGCAGCTTGGCTACGTCGTGGTGCAGGGGCCGTCCGACTGGGTGTTCCGGCCAAGCGACAGGGAGATCCAGACGGAAACGCTGACCGGATGGGCCGCGGCGGCGCGCGAGATCGGCAAACTGCCGCTTGGGGAATTGGCCGGGTGGCTCAAGCGGCGCAGCGATTGGATCGCGGCAGGCCGCTCCACCATCCGGGTCGGTCACGTCGATTTCTTCGCACGCCCCATCGGCAAGCGCTGAGCCGACAGGTCGCAGTCGAACAGCATTTCGTCATCCAATTCGTGGTAGCGAACCGGCACACGCAGCGCCTGATCGGCGCGCTCGATCGGCGGTAGAGCCAGTCCCGCAGGCCCCGAGCCCAGGATGATGGGCGCCACCACAATATGCAGGCGGTCGAGACATCCGGCGGTGAGGAAACGCGACACGGTGTTGGCGCCGCCCTCGATAAGAATGCGGCGGATGCCGCGTTCGGCCAGCGCCGCGAGGATCGCCGCTGGCGCGATTTGACCATCCGTCTGTTGCAGCGGGATGCGTTCCACGCCCGGCCACGAGGCAGTGCCGATGCCCGTTCCCGTGACGATCATCCGGCGCACGCCATCGTCGGCAAGAAGCCGGGCCGTGGCGGGCAGGCGACCTTGCGGATCGAGCACCACGCGCGCGGGATTGGGGCCTGCGACGCGCCGCACCGTGAGTTGCGGGTCGTCGGCAATGGCCGTGCCGACGCCGACCAGCACCGCGTCAACCAGGGCGCGCAGCCGGTGCAGGTGGTCCAGCCCGGCCGGGCCGTTGATGTAATGCGAATGGCCGGAGGGCGTCGCGATCCGTCCGTCCAGCGACTGGCCGATCTGGCCGACAGCGATCACATCTTCGTGGGTCGCGGTTCGCAGTGATCCAAAAATGTTTTCCCAGCGTAGAGGCAGTGACACCGCCGACGCCCGAAACATTTCGGGAACGCCGGTCCATGAATCCGAGGGAGCTTCCGACCCATGATTGTGCGTTGCATCCACCCGAGAACCCATGTCCTGACTTGCATCCGGCGAAGGCGAAGGTGCGGCGCTGGCGATCGGCGTGCCCGCAACAGTCCGGCCTTTTTGAACGACGTCCGGAACTTTATGCAGACATAATAACTTGGCATGGAACGTGGGGTACGGGAATGGCCGTACCCTTCAAGTTGTTCTAAGATATCGGCTATTGGCGTGGTCTGAGTGAATTCAAAGGGAGTTGTTTTCAGGAATGAGTTCGATTGCGGATGACGTGAGTTCCATTCTGTTTGGCACCAGCGAGCAGGTCGGAGTCGGTCGAGGCTTGGCCGAGTATCGTGCTGGCCGGCCGGTGCTGATAGCAAACGGCGAAACGCTCATAACCCTGCCGGTCGAAGGGCTCGATGCCGCGCGGCTGGCTGCATTCCGCATGCTGTGTCAGCCGATCCCGCCGCGTCTCGTGATCACCGCCAGTCGCGCCCGCTCGCTCGGCATCGCAGCAACCGCGCCGATTGCGCTGGAACTCACGCCCGATATCGACGCGCGGACCATCCTCGCGCTGGTCGGCGATGCCAAGGCCACTCATGATCTGCTGCCGGAGCCGGCAGGCACCGCGGCGAATGCCGCCATCGAACTCGTGAAGCTGGCGCAGGTACTGCCCGCAGTGCTGGTGGCCGATACGTCTCCGGCGCGCGCAGCCACGTTCGACCCGCCAATCGTCACGGTCGAGGCCAGCGCGGTGGCACGGTTCCGCGCCACCGCAACGGAATCCTTGGCGATCGCCGGCGACGCCCATGTGCCGCTGCACAGCGACGTGCGAACCCGCTTCGTCGTTTTCCGCGATCAGTTCGGCGATGACCCGGTGGCTGTCATCGTCGGCACCCCTGATTTTTCACGGCCGGTCCCGGTTCGCATCCATTCGGCCTGTCTGACCGGCGACGTGTTCGGTTCGCGCCGCTGCGATTGCGGCGATCAGCTCCAGCTCGCGCTCACGCGTCTGCAGGAGGCCGGCGGCGGCATCATCCTTTATCTGCCGCAGGAAGGCCGCGGCGTCGGCCTCGCCAACAAGATGCGGACCTACAAGCTGCAGGACGGCGGCCTCGATACGGTCGATGCCAACACCACGCTCGGTTTCGATGACGACGAGCGCGAATACGGCGTCGCCGTGCGCATGCTGCAAATGCTCGGCTGCACGCGCGTGGTGCTGCTCACCAACAATCCCGCGAAGCTCGATGGCCTGGCCAAGGCCGGTATCGAGATCACCGGGCGGTTGCCGCTGGAAACGCCGATCAACGCCGACAATCGCCGCTACATGACGGCGAAGGCGTCGCGCGCCGGCCATCAGCTCGGTCATCTGATTTCGGCATTCGCGGAGGCACACGACCGCGACGACAAGGCGCCGCCGCTCGCGCCGTGATCCCGGCGCGCGCGGCGGGGGCGCTGAACACGGGGGGCAACGATGACATCGCTCGGCTATGGATCGCCCGCGGCTGACTATTCCGCAACCGCTCGTGCCTTGCACTGGCTCACCGCCGCATTGGTGCTGACAATGATCCCGATCGGGATCGTCATGGCTAATGTCAGCCTCGGTCCGGCCGGCGACGTGCTCTACGACATCCACCGTTCTATCGGCGCCATCCTGCTGCCTCTCGCCGTCGTTCGCCTGGTGTACCGGCTGAAAAATTCGCCGCCGCCGCTGCCGTCCGACATCCCCGCGATCCAACAGCTTGCGGCGCATGTCACGCATTGGGCGTTGTATGCGCTGCTTATTGTGCAGCCTGTGGTCGGCTGGATCGCGACCTCCGCCTATCGCGCACCGATCAAGGTGTTCTGGCTGTTCGAACTGCCGCCGATCTGGGTGGTCGATCAAGCGTTCTCGGAGCGGATGTTCGCGGTGCATCGGGTCCTCGGAATCGCCATGGCGTTGCTGCTGTGCGCGCACATCGGTGGAGCGCTGTTCCACCACTTCATCCGCAAGGACGAGGTTCTGCTTCGCATGGTCGGCCGCTGACGCATGGCGGTTCCGGGCCGCACCATTGGCAACCTCCGCGAGAGTGCCGGCGGCCTCAAGGCGGCATCGACGCTGTGCCTGCCGCTCGGATCGACGGAGCAGCATGGACCGCACCTTCCGCTCGACACCGACACTGTCATCGCCGAGGCGTTCACATCGCGCATCGTCGCGCGCTGGGGAGACACTTACGACTTGTGGCAATTGCCTGCATTGCCGGTCGGCCTGTCGCGAGAGCACGGCTGGGCGCCGGGCACGGTGTCGCATTCCGTTGCTGAGATGACGTCGCTGCTGCGTGGCAAGGCCGAGGAGATCGTCCGATCGGTGCCGGCGCGCAATCTTCTCATCGTCAACGGGCATGGCGGCAACCGCGGTATTCTGGAAGCGGTCGGCTATGAACTCGGCTGCGACTTCGGCCTCAATGTCTGCTCCCTGCATCTGGGCGCCATGATGAGCCCGGTGCCGGCGCACGGCTTGCCGGAAATCCACGCCGGCAAGGACGAGACCTCGGTGATGATGGTGCTCGCGCCCGAACTCGTGCGCCGCGAGCGCATTGCCGAATTGAAGAACCCGCCCGACGCGGCCACCGTCCACGCCGTGATCCTCGACCCGGCGGTGAGCTGGCCCTGGTCCAGCGGAGACCCTCGCATCGCCGACCTGGGTGTCATCGGTGACCCCCACCAGGCTACGGCGGAGCACGGCCGGGCCATCGTCGAGCGTATCGTCGAGGCGGCGGGTGGGGTGCTCAAGCGATTGATCGAAAACCAGAAAATCGGCCCGTCCTAGACGCTGCCCGGCCCGGTGTCATCGTCCCTAACGATGTCTTAACGCGGCGGGCGTATCACCACAAAGTCTCTTACTGGGGGTGTGGTGCCAGCATGGCCGCAATGGGTCAGCCGGCGGTTGAGCGCTTGCGGGATTTTCTCCGGGCTTTGCCGCCCGGTGCGCGTGCTTTGCTGATCGCCGAGCTCGAACGCGCCATGCTGCGCGGCGACGACATGGCGGGCGCCGAACTCATCCTCACCGAGCTGCGGCGCAGCATGCACGAGAGCCAGTCGAAGTCTCGTCGCATCGGCGACCACGCCCGGCTGTTCTTTCAGCCGATCGAGCCCTTCATCGTTGACGACATTCCCGACCACAAGCATCGCGGCCGTATCGCACGCTCGGCGATCGAGCCGATCTGGCTGTGGATCAGCGAAACCGTTGCTCCTGACGAGGCCAAGACGTATGCCGAGCAGGTCGAGAATGCGCTGCTTGCGAGCGCGACCGACAAGGCCCAGCATCTCGCGCGCGAATTTCAGAACTGCGTCCTGAAGCAAATTGAAGACACGCTGTTCGCGGCTCAGACCGACGACAAGGCGGAACGGCGGATGGGCATTCAACTCGGCACCCCTCGCGGCGCCGAAGAGGTGAAGACCCTGGTCGGCGTACTTCAGGCGCGCGATATGCTGACGATCCTCGCGGACCAGCTTCCAGGACACATCAAGTCTTTGAGCAGCACATCGCTGGAAAGCATCAAGGGGCAGCTCGACTCTCGGCTGAGCTCGCATCCGGACGCATTTATCTTCGCGCTGATCATGGTGATGAGCCGTCTGGCGGCGTCCTGGCAGTTGATCCGGCTCGCCACCAGGGCCGCGAACAGCGATGCCGCGGCACGGATCGCGGAGACTCCGTATTCCGCGGCGATTGCCATCGTGCTGAGCGAGATCGCGCGGATGGTCAACGAACTCGGCACCGACCTCAAGAGCGGACGTGGCGTCGCGGTCGGTGCGATGCTCAAGGACATTCACGACGCATTGCGCGGCTTGCGCTCGGAACTCGACCTGTCCGGCGACACGCCGTGGGCGCGTCAGCTTGCCGCGATCCGCGCCGATATCTCGAAGCTGCTCTCGAGCGAGATCAACCTGATGCCCGGCCGCGTGCGGCGGCTGATGCGTCCGCGTCCGTCGCGAGAAATCGTGCCGGGATCGAAGGTCGATTCCGAGGAGGTCGCCGAAGCTGAATCGCTGGTCGGATTCGTCATGGCGTGCCGCAACTACGCCAGCGAGCTTGCCATCAACGAGATCACGCAGCGCACCTTCACGGAACTCCAGCAGTGCCTCGATACCGGCACCAAGGCGCTGCTCGACGCGCTGCGTCAGTGCAGCGAGGACGAGCGGCCCTTTCGTCAGTCGCAGGTCGATGCGGCCGTGCGGTTTTGCGCCAAGGTATTCGGGCAGGATTACGCCAATTTGCTCACCAAAGCGGCCGATGTCGCCTCCCACGGCGAGCGCAAGGCCGTCCGGGCCTGACCGCCGGTTTGGCGGCCGGCTTGCGGTCGACTTGCCGGTTGCGGCCCCTCCGCAGGCATGATGTAAAGCCTGCTTCATGATCCTCTCGTTCGTCCTGGCCCTGATGACGGCCGCCGCCATTTTTGCCGTGCTGTGGCCGTTGCGGCAGGGCGCGCGGCGGTCGGCTGGCAGCGATATCGAGGTCTATCGCGATCAGCTTGCGGAAATTGACAGGGACCGGGCCAGCGGGCGGATCGGCGAACAGGAGTCCGAGGCCGCGCGGGTCGAGGTTTCGCGCCGTTTGATTGCCGCCGCGGATCAGGCGGCGCCGAAGCCGCAGGCGGGCGCAGGCTGGCGCCGGCGCGCCGCGGCGCTTTCCGGCCTGGTGCTTTTGCCCGTCGGTACGATCGCGCTCTATCTGGCGCTCGGCTCTCCTAAGGTTCCGAGCCAGGCCCAGTCCGCGCTGCGCGCCGCGATGGAGCAGACCTCCGTCGAGGCGCTGGTTTCGCGGGTCGAGAGCTATCTCCAGACCAATCCCGAGGATGGCCGCGGCTGGGAGGTGCTCGGTCCGATCTATATGCGGCTTGGCCAGTTCCCGGACGCGGTGAAGGCGCGGCGCAACGTGCTGCGCCTGCTCGGGCCCACAGCCGCCCGCGAGGCCGATCTCGGTGAGGCGCTGACCGGACTGTCGAACGGAATGGTCACGGCGGAAGCGAGGGCGGCGTTCGAGCGCGCGCTCAAGCTGGATGGCGAAGACCTGCGCTCGCGCTATTTCGTGGGACTCGCCGCCGAGCAGGACGGCCGCCCGAAAGAGGCTGCCGAAATCTGGCGCACGCTGCTGGCGCGCGCGCCCGCGGACGCGCCCTGGGCGGACTTTGTCCGGCAGTCGCTCGCCCGCGTCGATCCCAGCGTGCCCGCGCCAAAAGGTCCGAGCGCCTCCGATGTTGCCGCGGCAAAGGATCTGCCCGACGAACAGCGCAATGACATGGTCCGCGGGATGGTCGAGCGGCTCGCCGACCGGCTCACCCGCGAGAGCGGCGACGTCGAAGGCTGGATGATGCTGCTGCGCTCCTACATGGTGATGGGCGAGCGCGACAAGGCGTCGGGCGCCGTTCGTGACGCGCGGCGTGCGCTCGCCTCGGAGCCTGGCAAGCTGGCGCGCGTCGAAGAGCTGGCCAAGAGCTACTCGCTCTCCAGCGTCCAGCCCGAAGTCGTCGCGCCGAAAGGTCCGACCGCCGCGGACGTTGCCGCCGCAGGCGAGCTTTCCGAAGGGCAGCGCTCCGACATGATCCGCGGCATGGTGGACCGGCTGGCCGAACGGCTCAGCCGCGAAGGTTCCGATGTCGAAGGATGGTTGCGGCTGCTGCGCTCGTATATTGTCATCGGTGACCGCGACAAGGCGGAACGCGCCGCTCAGGATGCACGCCGCGCGCTCGCCGCCGAGCCCGAAAAGCTGCAGCGCGTCGAAGAACTGGTTAAAGGTCTCGGACTGAAAGGCTGACGGATCGTGACGCGCAAGCAACGGCGCCTGATTTTGATCGGCAGCGGCCTTGGCGTGCTCGCGATCTCCGCGTTGCTGGTGCTGAACGCGCTCAGGGATTCCATCGTCTTCTTCAATTCGCCGACCGACGTGATCGAGAAGAAGATCGCGGCGGGAACCCGCATTCGGCTCGGCGGGCTGGTCAAACCTGGCACGCTGGTGCGCGGCGAGGAACTCAACGTCCGTTTCGAGGTGACCGACGGCAAGAGCGCCATTCCGGTGGCCTACAAGGGCATCCTGCCGGACCTGTTCCGCGAAGGGCAGGGCGTGATCGCGGAAGGCCTGCTTGAGCCCGCTGGCAGCTTCAAAGCCGAAACCGTGCTGGCCAAGCATGATGAGACCTACATGCCGAAGGAAGTCGCCGACGCGCTGAAGAAGCAGGGCCACTGGAAAGAAGAGTACGAGAAGAAGAAATGATCGCCGAAATCGGACATTACGCGCTGGTGCTGGCGCTCGGGCTTGCGATTATTCAGGGCGTGGCGCCTTTGATCGGTGCGCGTTTGCGCGACGACACGCTGATGGCCGTCGCTGGCCCAACCGCGCTCGGGCAGTTCGCCTTCATCGCAATCTCCTTTGCGGCGCTGACGGCCTGTTACATCCAGTCCGACTTTTCCGTCGTCAACGTGTACGAGAATTCGCACTCGGCCAAACCGCTGATCTACAAAATCTCGGGCGTGTGGGGGAACCACGAAGGTTCGATGCTGCTGTGGGTTCTGATCCTCGCGCTGTTCGGCGCGCTGGTCGCCGCATTCGGCGGCAATCTGCCCGCAACGCTGAAGGCCAACGTGCTCGGCGTGCAGTCGTGGATCGCCGCGGCGTTCGTCGCGTTCATTCTTGGTACGTCGAACCCGTTCCTGCGCATCGTCGGTGGCCCGCTGGAGGGCCGCGATCTCAACCCGATCCTGCAGGACATCGGCCTCGCGGTGCATCCGCCGCTGCTCTACATCGGCTACGTCGGGCTCTCGATCTCGTTCTCGTTCGCGGTGGCGGCTTTGATCGAAGGCCGCATCGACGCGGCATGGGCGCGCTGGGTGCGGCCGTGGACGCTCACCGCCTGGTTGTTCCTCACGCTGGGCGTCGCGATGGGCTCGTACTGGGCCTACTACGAACTGGGGTGGGGCGGCTGGTGGTTCTGGGATCCGGTCGAGAATGCCTCCCTCATGCCGTGGCTTGCGGCCACCGCGCTGCTGCATTCGGCGGTGGTGATGGAGAAGCGCAACGCGCTGAAGGTCTGGACCGTGCTGCTCGCGATCCTGGCGTTCTCGCTGTCGCTGATCGGCACATTCCTGGTGCGCTCTGGCGTGCTGACCTCGGTGCACACGTTCGCCAGCGATCCGAGCCGCGGCGTGTTCATCCTGGCGATCCTTATTCTGTTCATCGGCGGCGGGCTTGCGCTGTACGCATGGCGGGCGCCGACGCTGAAGCAGGGCGGTCTGTTCGCGCCGATCTCGCGCGAGGGCGCGCTGGTCTTCAACAATCTGTTCCTGACCGCGGCCTGCGCCACGGTGTTCGTCGGCACGCTCTATCCGCTGGCGATCGAAGCCCTGACCGGGGCGAAGATTTCGGTGGGCGCGCCGTTCTTCAATCTGACGTTCGGTCCGCTGTTCGTGCCGATCCTGCTGGTCATGCCGTTCGGCCCGCTGCTGGCGTGGAAGCGCGGCGACGCACTCGGCGCGGCGCAGCGGCTGATCTCGGCGGCCGCGATGGCGCTGGTGGCGATGGCGGTGACGTTCGCAATCGCGGGCGGCGGGCCGGTGCTGGCGCCGTTCGGCATCGGGCTCGCGGTGTTCGCCATGGTGGGCGCGATGGCAGATCTGATCGAGCGCACCGCGGTGATGCGGGTTGCGCCGGCGGTGGCATTGACGCGCGCGCGCGGGCTGCCGCGCTCGGCGTGGGGCACCGCGATCGCGCATTTCGGCATCGGCCTCACGATGCTCGGCATCATCTGCGAATCCACCTGGGGGATCGAACGCATCGTGTCGCTCAAGCCCAACGAGGCCGTGACGGTGAGCAGCTACGATCTCACCTTCGACGGCATGATTTCGCGGGACGGCCCGAACTATCGCCAGGTTTCGGCGAAGTTCACGGTGCGGCAGGGTGGCAACGTGATCGAAGTCATGGAGCCGTCGAAGCGCAACTTCACGACGCGCGAGACTTCGACCACGGAGGCTGCGCTGATGACACGCGGCGCGAGCCAGCTCTACGTGTCGCTGGGTGACGCAAACCCCGACGGTTCGATCGCCGTGCGCATCTATCACAAGCCGCTGGTGCTGTTCATCTGGCTCGGCGCGGTGGTCATGGCGTTCGGCGGCCTGCTTTCGCTGACCGACCGTCGCCTGCGGGTCGGCGCGCCGAAGCCCGCGCGCAAGTCTCGCGGCACGCTCCAGCCGGCGGAGTGACGGACGTGTTGGTGTTTCGCATCCTGGCCGTTGCGATTGCTTTGGGCGCGGCATGGCCCGCGCTCGCGGTGCAGCCGGAAGAAATCATGTCCGATCCGGCGCTGGAATCGCGCGCCCGCGCGCTGTCGAAAGAGCTGCGCTGCATGGTCTGCCAGAATCAGTCGATCGACGATTCCGACGCGCCGCTGGCGCGCGACCTGCGCGTGCTGGTGCGCGAGCGCCTGTCGGCCGGGGATAGCGACGCCAAGGTGATCGACTACCTGACCGGGCGCTACGGCGAGTTTGTGCTGCTGCGGCCGCGCTTCTCGCTGACCAATGCACTGCTGTGGTTTGCGCCGCTGATCGCGCTGATCGCAGGTGCCATCGGCCTGGTGTTTGCGCTGCGCCGCAGCCGCGCGGCGCCGGAGATTCTCGATGCTTCGGAGCCCAGCCTCAGCGCGGCCGAACAGGCCCGGGTTGCGGAACTGCTTGGCGTGCCCAAAGGGAAGCGAAAAAAAGTCGTCTAACTCTCTGGTACGACAGCTAAAATCGCACTTTTCCACATTAACAAAGTTTAATCCCGCCGCCACTCGCCGGTAAGGCGGCCGCTCCCATCTTCGTCTCAACGGGCGCTGCCACAGCGCTCATCGAAATTCCGTTTGAGACGGAGACAGGGAACCATGACTGCACCCACTCAGAAGACCGGCGTTCTTTCTGCCCGCCGTTTTGCTTTGCTCGCCACCACGATCGCAGGCCTCAGCGCCGGCGCGTATTTCGTAGCGCCAGGCATGACGTTCAACACGCCGGCCGCGCTGGCGCAGAACCTGTCGCAGGAGGCCAGGAGCGTCGCTGCGCCGGTCGGCTTTGCCGACATCGTCGAGAAGGTGAAGCCCGCCGTGATCTCGGTTCGCGTCAAGTCCGAGGCCGGCCCGCAGTTGTCGTCCGACCGCGAACTGCCGTTCCCGAAGGGCTCGCCGATGGAGCAGTTCTTCAAGCGCTTCGGCGCGCCCGATGGCGCCCCGACCGGTCCTCGCGGCCGCAACCAGGTCAGCGGACAGGGCTCGGGCTTCCTGATCTCGGCCGACGGCTACGCCGTCACCAACAACCACGTCGTTGAAAAGGCAACGACCGTCGAGGTCGCCTTCGATGACGGCAAAACCTATTCCGCCAAGGTGATCGGCACCGACCCGCGCACCGACCTCGCGCTCATCAAGATCGAGGGCGGCAGCTTCCCGTTCGTCAAGCTCGCGGACAAGACGCCGCGGATTGGCGACTGGGTGCTCGCAGTCGGCAATCCGTTCGGCCTCGGCGGCACGGTGACCGCGGGCATCGTGTCGGCGCGCGGCCGTGACATCGGCGCCGGCCCCTACGACGACTTCCTGCAGATCGACGCGCCGGTGAACAAGGGCAACTCCGGCGGCCCGACCTTCGACGTCAACGGTACGGTGATCGGCGTCAACACCGCCATCTACTCGCCGTCCGGCGGGTCGGTCGGCATCGCCTTCGCGATCCCGGCGGAGACGGTGAAGACCGTGGTCGCCCAGCTCAAGGACAAGGGCACGGTGTCGCGCGGTTGGATCGGCGTGCAGATCCAGCCTGTCACCAAGGAGATCGCCGAGAGCCTCGGCCTGAAGAGCGACGAAGGCGCACTGGTCGCCGAGCCGCAGAAGGACAGCCCGGCGATGAAGGCCGGCATCGAGGCTGGCGATGTGATCGTCTCGGTCGATGGCACGCGCTTGAAGGATGCACGCGAATTGTCGCGGCGGATCGGCGGCATGGCGCCTGGCGCCAACATCAAGCTCGGCGTGATCCGCAAGGGCGCCGAGAAGACCGTGACCCTGACGCTCGGCGTACTGCCGAACCAGATGGAGGCACGAGCCGAACGGCCTGAGCTTCGGCAGGACCGCGACTTCGATCGCGACCAGGAGCCGAAGCGTGACCGGCGGCGCGACCGCAGTGAGCAGCGCGGCGATCGCGACGTGCCGGCCGCCGAGGGCCCCCGGCTCGGCCTGTCGCTCGCGCCCGGTGGCGGTGAGCCCGGTGTGGTGATCGCCGACATCGATCCGAACGGCCCGGCCGCCGACTTCGGCTTTCGTCCGGGCGACGTCATCCTTGACGTCGCGGGCAAGTCTGTCGCGACGCCCGCCGAAGTCCGCAAGGCACTGGCCGATGCCCG
Organism: Hyphomicrobiales bacterium; assembly: GCA_021730985.1. GTDB lineage: Bacteria > Pseudomonadota > Alphaproteobacteria > Rhizobiales > Xanthobacteraceae > Z2-YC6860. Next base: position 78,342 of record JAKFYI010000002.1, read on the forward strand.
CGCCGACGGCAAGCGCAGCGTGTTGATGCGTGTGAAATCCGAGCGGGGGACGCGCTTCGTCGCTGTCCCGCTCGCCCGCGCCTAGCGCGGGGAGTGTTCAGCGCCGGTTTTTGGGGTGAACCATGATCGTTCGAACCTCAAATCCGGCGCGAGAGTTGGGAGCGTCCCGTCGGCATTCGTCGCCCCCGCCGGCGGAGCGAACCCTGGGGACGGGCATCAAGTCCGTCCCCGCTAATACCGCGCCTCGTCCCCCGGCATTCGTCGCCCCCGCCGGGATCGAGGTCGGTCGAGGGGCGCCGGAGCGATCCGGCGCCCCTCGAAGCGGTTCGAGCGCAAGCCCCAAATCTCCGCTAGAATTGGCCGCACTCGATCGGATCGCCATGCGCCTGCTCATCGTTGAAGACGACCGCGACGCCGCCGACTACATCGCGCGTGCCTTCCGCGAGGTCGGCCATGTGGCCGACCAGGCGGCGGATGGCGAGGAAGGGCTCGCGTTGGCGTTGGAGCGCCAGTACGACGTGCTGGTGGTCGACCGCATGCTGCCCAAGCGCGACGGCCTGTCCCTGATCGGCGAGCTGCGGGGCAAGAAAATCGACACCCCGATCCTTATTCTTTCGGCGCTCGGCCAGGTCGATGACCGCGTCAAAGGCCTGCGCGCCGGCGGCGACGACTATCTCACCAAGCCCTATTCGTTCTCCGAACTGCTGGCCCGTGTCGAAGTGCTGGCGCGCCGCCGCAGCGGCCGCGGCGAGGAAACGGGCTATCGGGTCGGCGATCTCGAACTCGACCGGTTGTCGCGCCGCGTCGCCCGCGCCGGCAAGGAACTCGACTTGCAGCCGCGCGAGTTCCGCCTGTTGGAATACTTGATGAAGCACGCCGGCCAGGTGGTGACCCGCACCATGCTGCTGGAGAATGTGTGGGACTATCACTTCGATCCGCAGACCAACGTGATCGATGTCCATATTTCGCGGTTGCGCTCCAAGATCGACAAGGGCTTCTCCCAGCCGCTGTTGCACACAATCCGCGGCGCCGGATACATGATCCGTGACACAAAGTGACGCGGTGATGCCCCGCGTGAGCGGGGCCGATCTGGACAAGGGCACCGGCGACGTGGCCGAGCCCAAAGCTGGGCGCGGCCCGAGCGGTTGGTTCGGCTCGCAAAGCCCGCGGATGACCGCGCTCGGCAACCTGTTCCGCACCACCGCGTTCCGGCTCACGCTGGTCTATCTGACCGTGTTTGCGCTGTTCGCGGCGTCGCTGCTCGCATACTTTGCGTTCAATACGCGCCGTCTTATCACCGAGCAGATCACCCGCACCGTCAACGCCGAGATCACCGGCCTGGCGGAGCAATACAATACCGGCGGCATCCGGCGGCTGGTGTTCGTGGTCGATGCCCGCGCACGCCGGCCCGGTTCGAGCCTCTATCTGGTGACGACGTTCAACGGGGAGGGGCTCGCCGGCAACGTCGGGTCGCTGACCGAGGGCGTGATGAGCTCGCCGGGATGGACCGAGACCGTCTATCGGCGCCTCGACGATCCGGAAGGGACCGAGCACCACGCTCTCGTCCGCGTGTTTCAGCTGCCGGGCGGATATCGGCTGCTGGTCGGACGCGATCTCGAAGAGCGCGAGCGGCTGTACGACATCGTGGTCTCGGCAGGACAATGGTCGATCGCACTGGTGATCGTGCTTGGGCTGGCGGGTGGTTTCTTCGTTGCGCGCCGCGTGCTGCGCCGCATCGATGCCATGACCGAGACGTCCCGCATCATCATGGCAGGCGACCTGTCGGGCCGCTTGCCGGTGGCGCGCACCGACGACGAACTCGATCGCCTGGCGATCAACCTCAACGTCATGCTGGATCGCATCGAGGCGTTGATGCGGGGCTTCAAGGAAGTCTCCGACAACATCGCCCATGACCTCAAAACGCCGCTCACCCGGCTGCGCAACCGCGCCGAGGAGGCGCTGCGCACGGGACACGACGAAGCCGGCTATCGGACCGCGCTGGAATCCACCATCGAGGAATCCGACGAACTGATCCGGACCTTCAACGCGCTGCTGATGATCGCGCGCGCGGAGTCCGGGGGCGCCAGCACCTATATGGCGGAGTTCGACGCCGCCGACATCGTCCGCGGCATCGGTGAACTCTACGATCCGGTGGCGGACGACAAGGGCATTGCGTTGACCGTCGAGGCGGCAGAGCCAGTGCCGTTGAACGGCAACCGCGAACTGGTCACGCAGGCTCTCGCCAACCTGGTGGACAACGCCATCAAATACGCCGGTCAGGTCCGGGACGGCGCTGAGACGAAGTCCGCGACCATCGTGGTGATTGTGAAAAATGAAGGCGACCAAGTGTTGCTGACCGTCGCCGACAACGGCCTGGGTATCGCCGAAGCCGACCGCGGCCGCGTGGTGGAGCGGTTTGTTCGCCTGGAGGCGAGTCGCTCCGAACCGGGTTCGGGTTTGGGTCTGAGCCTCGTCTCGGCGGTGGCACACCAGCATGGCGGGGTGCTGCGGCTGGAGGACAATGAGCCCGGTTTGCGGGCTGTGCTGGCGCTGCCGCGTGCCGGCCGAAAGCCGCCCCCGCCCGCCGTTTGAAGTCGGGCCTCCCTTTTCACGACCGGCTGCGCTAACTCTGCGCTCATGAAGCGAGCGGCGAAGCCCAAGGCAAAGCCTGTCGCCAAGACCGCGACCAACTTGGCAAGCCGGGTCATTGCCGCGCCCCGGCTGTTCGAGCCGAAGCAGGCGCGGGCGCGCTTCGAGGAATGGCTCACCGGCATCGCCCGCGACGAAGCGGGCAGGGCCGTGAAACGCCTGGCGGGCGCTTCAGCCAAGGTTGAATCGCTGCTCACCGGTATTGCCGATGGCTCGCCGTTCCTCTGGGAACTGGCCGCTGCCGATCCGGCTCGGCTTCTCCGAATTCTCGATTCCGACCCGGACAATCATCTGGCCACGCTGTTCCGGCAGGCGGCACGGGCGGTGCCGGCTATGAAGGACGAGGCGGCCGCGATGCGCGCGCTGCGCAAGCTCAAGGCGGAAGCGGCGCTGCTGATCGCGCTTGCCGATATCGGCGGCGTTTGGCCGACGATGCGCACCACTCGCGCGCTGACCGATCTGGCGGATACGGCGGTTGGTGCCGCGGTCGGCTTCCTGCTGCGGGATGCCGCGCGGCACGGCCGGTTCAAGCCGCGCGACGAAGCGCGGCCGGACCTGGGCTCCGGCTACATCGTGCTGGCGATGGGCAAAATGGGCGCGGGCGAACTCAACTATTCGAGCGATATCGATCTCATCGTGTTCTACGACCCGGATGTGTTTCCCGACAGCGGCGAGGCGATGGCGTTCTACGTCCGCATCACCCGCGGTCTGGTGAAGCTGCTGCAGGAGCGCACAGGCGGCGGCTATGTATTCCGCACCGACCTGCGGCTGCGCCCCGACCCGGCCTCGACCCAAATCGCGGTGTCGATCCCGGCGGCGCTGAACTACTACGGCAGCGTCGGGCAGAACTGGGAGCGCGCGGCGATGATCAAGGCGCGGCCCTGCGCCGGCGATATCGCAGCGGGTGAAGCCTTGCTCAGGGAGTTGTCGCCGTTCGTCTGGCGCAAGTATCTCGACTACGCGGCGGTCGCCGACGTCGAGGCGATGAAACAGCAGATTCACGCCTACCGGGGGCACGAGGACATCGCGGTCGAGGGGCATAACATCAAGCTCGGACGCGGCGGCATTCGCGAGATCGAGTTCTTCGTGCAGACCCAGCAGCTCATCGCGGGCGGCCGCCATCCCGAGTTGCGCGGCCGCGAGACGCTGGCGACGCTGGCGACACTGGTGGAGGGCGGTTGGATCGACGAGGGAGCGCGCGCCGATCTTGAGGCGGCCTATCTGTTCCTGCGCACCATCGAGCACCGGCTGCAGATGGTCGCCGACGATCAGACCCATACGCTGCCGGCGGACCGCGAGGCGCTGGGACGCTTCGCCCGCTTTGCCGGCTACAAGGACCGCGACGCCTTCGCCGGAGCGCTGTTGGCACACATGCGCAAGGTGCAGCGGCACTATTCGCGGCTGTTCGAGGAGGCGTCCGGTACGTCCGAGCGTCCGGTGCTGTCCTTTCCGGAGAAGTCCGATAGCCGAGAGACCTTGGACAGGCTCGGCGAGATGGGCTTCAAAAAGCCGCTCGAAGCCTCCGCGACGGTGCGCCGCTGGCTCTCGGGCCGCTATTCCTCGCTGAAGGGCGAGTCGGCCCGCCGCCAGTTCGCCGATCTGGTGCCGCTGCTGATCGAGCGGCTTGCGCGTGCCGAAAGCCCGGACGCCACGCTGATGGCGTTCGACCGCTTCCTTTCCGGACTGCATGCCGGTGCGCGGCTGTTCGCGCTGCTCAATCAGCACCCCGACCTGATTTCTCTGGTCGCGCTGGTGCTTGGCACGGCGCCCCGGCTGGCCGATATCCTGGCGCTCTATCCGCAGGCCATCGACGCGCTGCTGGAGCCGAGCTTTTTCGGCGCTTTGCCGGACGAGACCAAGCTTGCGGCCGGACTCAAACGCTCGCTGGGCGAGGCTGCCTCCTACGAGGACCTGCTGGACCGGCTGCGCATGTTCGCCCAGGAGCATATGTTTCTGGTCGGCGCGCGAATTCTGTCCGGCACGGTGTCGGCGGAGCAGGCCGGCGAGGCGTTCGCTCGCCTCGCCGACGTGGTGATTCGCGAACTGCATCGCAACGTCGAGGACATCTTTGCCAAGCAGCACGGACGAATTCGCGGACAGCAGACCGCGTTGCTGGCGCTCGGCAAGCTCGGCGGCCGCGAGATGACGGCGACGTCCGACCTCGACCTTATCATCGTCTATGAATTCGACGCCGCGCATCCGCAGTCCAACGGCGAGCGGCCACTCTACGGCGCGCAATATTTCGCCCGCCTGACCCAGCGCCTGATCAGTGCGCTTTCGTCGCAGACCAACTACGGCGCGCTCTACAACGTGGACATGCGGCTGCGGCCGTCTGGCCGGGCAGGCCCGGTCGCCACCAGCCTCGACGCCTTCGCCAGCTACCAGGAAACGGAGGCCTGGACCTGGGAGCATATGGCTCTGACACGGGCGCGGGTGGTCTCCGCCAGTCCCGCGTTCGCCGCCAAGGTCGAAGGCGTGATCCGCAAGGTGCTGGGCCGCAGGCGCGACGTGCGCGTGATCGCCGAGGATGTGGCCGACATGCGCCGCGCCATCGCCACGGAGAAAGGCGAGGGCTCGCGTTGGGACATGAAGTACGCCGCGGGCGGACTGGTCGATTTGGAGTTCATCGCGCAGTACCTGCAACTCGTGCACGCCGCCGACCACCCGGACATTCTCGATCCATCGACCGCTCGCGTGCTCGACAAGGCGCGCCGGCTCGGCGTGCTGCCGGCCGAGGAGGCCGACGTGCTGCGGCCGGCCGCGGTGCTTTTCCACAACATCACGCAGATCCTGCGGCTGTTCTTGCCGGGGCCGTTCGAACCGAAGACGGCGGGCGCGGGGCTGCTCGCGTTGCTGGCGCGGGCGGCGGACGTGCCGAACTTCGCCACGCTGGACGCGCATCTGGCCGAGACCCAGAGCAAGGTGCGCGCGAGTTTCGAGCGGATCACGGGTGCTGCGCCCGCAGGTTCAAAGAGTTAGGGCGACGCACCGTCCCGAGGGTTGGGCGCACCGGCGCAGGCCGCCGCAGCAACCGAAATTGCCCAACCGTCATTGCGGGTGGGCTGGAGTTGGGCCTATTCTAATTTAACTGCGACGAGCGGCCGCACAGGCCGCCGTGAAATCATCGGGAGGTCTGGCCATGCGAAGTGCCCCTATTCAATACGGGTTTGCGGCGGCATTTGCCGTTTTGTTTGCGATCGCGGCGCCGTCCGCCGGCGCGCAGCAGGCCCCGGCCGTGGCGATCGATAACGACGACATCGGCGGCGTGGTGCGCGGCCCCAAGGGCCCCGAGGCGGGCGTCTGGGTGATCGCGGAAACCCGCGAGCTGCCCGTTCGTTTCATCAGGATCGTCGTTACCGACGATCAGGGCCGCTACGTCATTCCCGATCTGCCGAAAGCCAATTACGACGTCTGGGTTCGCGGATACGGCCTCGTGGACTCGCCGAAGGTGAAGAGCGAGCCCGGCAAGCAACTCAATCTGACCGCGGTGCCGGCCCCCGACGAGAAGTCGGCGGCGCATTACTATCCGGCGATCTACTGGTACGCGATGATGAAGATCCCGCCGGCCGAAGCATTCGGTCCGAAGGGCGACATGCCACCCAATCTCAAGCTCACCGACTATCTCAACCTGATGAAGAACAACGGCTGCGTCGGCTGTCATCAGCTTGGCCACCTCGCGACCCGAACAATCCCGAAATTCCACCTCGATGCAACCAAGTCGCATGAGGAGGCGTGGGTGCGCCGCATTCAGTCCGGCCAAGCCGGCGAGAACATGGTCACGCAGGCGGCCGGCCAGCTCGGCGGCTCGCCGTTCAAGTATCTCGCCGACTGGACCGAGCGTGTGGCGAAGGGCGAGTTGCCCGACAACAAGCCGACGCGTCCGCAAGGCGTCGAGCGCAACATCGTGGTCACGCTGCGCGATTGGCACAATGACAAGCAGTATCTGCACGACCTGATCGCCAGCGACCGCCGCTATCCGACCGTCAACGCCTACGGGCCGTTGTACGGGCAGTGCGAGCATGCCTGCGATGACATGCCGATCCTGGATCCGGTGAAGAATGTCGCCACCAACTTCGTGTTGCCGACCACGCCCGACATGCCGCTGGCGCTCGGGCCCGGCAATGCCGGCTCGGTCAAAATCCTGGGGCCCTCGGCCTATTGGGGCGAGGAGAACATCTGGAACAGCCGGGCCAACAACCACAACTCGATGTTCGACCGGTATGGCCGCCTCTGGCTCGCCGCGACCGGCCACAAGCCGGACAATCCGGATTTCTGCAAGAAGGGCTCCAAGCATCCCTCGGCCGTTGAATTCCCGCTCAACAGCACCAACCGCCGGGTGACGATGTACGACCCGAAGACCGGCAAATACACGGCCTACCAGACCTGCTTCGGCTCGCACCATTTGCAGTTCGGCTACGACGCCAACGAAACCATCTGGGCAAGCACGGGCGGCGGCGGCGGCAACGTCGGTTGGATCAACACCAAGATGCTCGATGAGACCGGCGATATTGAAAAGTCGCAGGGCTGGACCGCGCTGGTGCTCGACACCAACGGCAACGGCGTGCGTGACGAGTACACCGAGCCGGGCAAGCCGCAGGAAGAAGGCAAGGACATGCGGATCGGTCCAACCTTCTACGCTGTGATGCCGAGCCCGACCGACGGTTCGATCTGGGGCTCGCTGCGCGGCAACCCCGGCGCCGTCGTGCGCGTCGATCCGGGCAAGAACCCGCACAAGGCGCTCGCCGAAATCTACAATGTCCCGCTGCCGGGCTTCGGCCCGCGCGGCGGCGACATCGACAAGCAGGGCCGGGTGTGGGTCTCGCTGGCGAGCGGCCACATGGGCGTGTTCGATCGCCGGCTGTGCAAGGGTCCGCTCAACGGCCCGAAGGCGACCGGCAACCACTGCCCGGAGGGCTGGGCGTTCCACCAGTACCCCGGCCCTGGCTTCAAGGGCCTTGGAGAGAACAGCGCGGAGTCGAGCTACTACTCGTGGGTCGATCAGCACAACACCTTCGGGCTCGGCGATGACATCCCGATGTCGACCGCCAACCTGATGGACGGTCTCGTCGCCCTCAAGGACGGCAAGATGATCTCGATGGTCGTGCCCTATCCGCTCGGCTTCTACGCCAAGGGCTTCGATGGCCGGATCGACGATCCGAATGCCGGCTGGAAGGGCCGCGGCCTCTGGGCTGCCAACGGCGATCGCACGCCGTGGCTGATCGAAGGCGGCAAGGGCACCAAGCCGCTCGCTGCGCACTTCCAACTGCGGCCCGATCCGCTGGCCAAATAACCAAACTGCGAAAGCAACGAAGCGACAGGGGCCGGAATTTCCGGCCCCTGTTTTTTGCCTCAGGCCGGCACGGGGTTTCTGCGGCGCACGCTTTCGAGTAGCGAGGCGCGCCGCACATGGGCGCGGTGCGCTGCCGGATCGTCCGCGGTCTTGCGAAGATGCTCGAAATCCCGGGCACGGGCGTTCGGATCCTTTTCCTCGAGACGCTTCTTGTTGGCGATGGTCTGCTGCTGCACGAACTCGATGTTCAACGGCCGCCGGTGGCGGTCGTATTCATCCAGCACGCTGTCCGGCGCCTCTTTGCGGATCACCTTGCCGATCAAGGTTGTGATCTCGATGGCGTCGTGGATGCCGAAGTTGAGGCCGAGCCCGCCGAGCGGATTGTTGACGTGCGCGGAATCTCCCGCGAGGAACACTCTTCCTTTCCGGAAGCTCGCCGCCACCCGCTGGTGCACGTTGTAGAGATTGCGGTGCACGATCGGATACGGCTCGTCCCTCGGCAGGAAGCGCTGCAGCCGTGCCTGGGTTGCCTCCGGGCTCATCAGTTCGGCTTCGGTCTGCTCCGGTTTGGTTGCGGACAGCACGCGCCACAGCGGGCCGTCGCCATCGCCGCTGACCTTGAACAGCGAAAACCAGTCGTTCGGATCGGACAGGTAGTTGCGCGTGCAGCCCGGGAACATGGCGCCGAGGTTGAACGATGTGGTCAGGATCAGGAACCGCTCCGGGTGGGTGTAGCCCTCGAACTCGATGCCGAGTGCCTTGCGCACGGTCGAGCGCCCACCGTCGCAGCCGATCAGGTAGCTGCCCGCGACCTTGCGAACGCCATCGGCGGTCTCGACCTCGGCCTCCACACCATCGGCGGATTGCGAAAGTGCGGTCACGCGGGCCGAAAATTCTATTTTGGCGTGCGGGAACGCGCGAAGACGCGCGATCGCCATGGCGGCGAGCTTGTGCTGCTCGCACTGCACGGCGAACGGGTAGGGCGTCTCGTCCTTCAGCAAGCCGAAGTCGAACTCGGCGATGACGGTCTTGGAGCCGCGGTCCCAGACGCGGAACAGCGGCTCCACCAGGCCGCGCTCGATCACCTCATCGACCATGCCGAGGCCGGCCAGCATTTCCAGCGTGGCGGAATGGGTGGTGGCGGCCCGCGGCATGTCCATGACGCGCGGTTCCGCCTCGTAGACATGGACCGGCAGGCCCTGGCGGGCGAGTGCCAGAGCGGTGATGAATCCGACGGGACCGCCGCCGGCGACGATGATGGGACTTGTTGATGCCATGATTCAAACTAGACCACGCGCGCGGGCTTGAGGCTATTCCCGGTTGCGGGTCTGCAATGTCCGTATAGGCTGCGCCCAAATCGAAATGCAGGCCATCATGACTAATCCTACCGGACCGCAACTTGTGACTGTCGCCCCGGGCGTCCATGCCTGGATCGGCGCCGGTGGCGATTCCAACGCCGGAGCAATCGATACACCCGACGGTCTCCTGGTGATCGACGCGCAGCAATATCCGCGGCTGGCGCGCCAGTTCCGCGAGGCGCTGGCGGAAAAGGTGGCGAAGCCGCTGCGGATGCTGATCGACACCCACTGCCATCTCGACCACACCCACGGCAACGTGGTGTTCGCCGATCTGCCGATCCTGGCGCATGCCAAGACGCTGACGGCAATGGACCAGGCCCTCGGCCCCCGCTCGGGCGATCGCTGGACCATCACCGACTTCCCCACCAAGCTGCGCATGCTGTTCGGCCAGAACATCATGGAACTCGTCCCGGACGGCGATCCGGCGCAGGCCTGGTTCAGGCAGCGCATCAGCTTGCCGGATTACGACACCGTGACGATCGTGCCGCCGTCGCAGACCTTCGCGGACGAGTTCGCCTTTCAACTGCCGAACGAAACGGTTCATCTGAACTATTGGGGGCCGGCGCATTGTGACGGCGATATCGTCGTCCATCTGGAGAAGAGCAGGGTGATCTTCCTCGGCGATCTGCTATTCCACGGCCGCTTTCCGTGGCTCGGCGATTGCGACCTGGATGGCTGGATCGACCGCCTGGCGCGCGTGCTGACGCTCGACATCGCGGTGGTCGTTCCGGGGCATGGCGCGCCGACCGATCTCGCCGCGGTGGCCCGTTTTCGCGACATGCTGATCGCCCTGCGCGGCGCGGTGAGCCAGGCCATCAAGTCGGGATGGTCGGAGGACGCTGCGGTGCGTGACGTTCACCTGCCGCAATACGCCGGCATCAACCGGTACAAGGATTGGATGCCGCTCGATGTGAAGGCGGCGTATCGATATCTGCGGGGGAAGTGACGGCGCGGATGGTCCGTCAGTTCAGCTTCACGCCGGCGCTTCGTACCGCATCGCCCCAGGCCGGGATTTCCGAGGCGATCATCTTGGCGAACTCGTCGGGACCATAGCCCAGCGGATCGTTGCCGGCGTTGACGATCTGTTCGACGAACTTGGGATCCTTCGAGGCGCGCACCATCTCGGCGCCCATCTTGTCGATGACATCCTTCGGCGTTCCGGCCGGCGCCAGCAAGCCGGTCCACGACACTGCGTCGAAGCCGGCAAAGCCGGACTCCGCGATGGTCGGCACGCCGGGCAGCATCAGCGAACGCTTGGCGCTCGACGCCGCCAGCAGCCGGATGCTCGGGTTGTTCGCCTGCGCGAATGCCTCCGACACCGGAATGAACATGGTCGGGATGTGCCCAGCGATGACATCGGTCAGCGCGGGCGCGGTGCCTCGGTAGCTGACGTTTGTCATCTCGATGCCGGCGCGCTTCTGGAACAGCGACATGATCAGGTTGCTGGCGCTGGCGGGACCGCCGCCGCCGCCGTATGCGACCTTGCTCGGCTGCGCCTTCACCCAGGCGACGAATTCCTGCACATTCTTGGCCGGCACGTTCGCGTTCACCAGCAGGATCTGCGGCCCTGCCGTCATCGCGCCGACCGGCGCAAAGTCCTTCACAGGGTCGTACGACACCTTCGCTGCGGCCGGCACGATCGCGACCACCGAGGTGCTGGCCCACAGCAGCGTGTAGCCGTCGGGCGCTGAGCGTGCGACCGCTTCGGTGGCGACGATGCCGTTGCCGCCGACCCGATTCTCGACGATCACCTGCTGGCCGAGGGCCTCGCTCAGGCGGAACGCCATCAGGCGGCCCATGACGTCGATGTTGCCGCCGGCCGCAAACGGAACCAGCAGCCGGATCGGCCGTTGCGGCCAGACTTGCGCTTGGCTGTGCGCGGGGCCTGCGAGGAGGGCGATTGCGGTGAGGACGATGAGAGCGCCGAAGCGCCGGCGGGGCGTGTGAATGCGTGTCATGGCCGGCACTCTAGAACAGGATTGCGAAAAGTGGGAACCGGTTTCCGGCTCAAAGAACGTGCAGATCAGGCCACGAGCCGCTTCGAGTTCCGGCTCTCATCCGATCCGCCGTCGATCGGGAAGCGCACCGCAACGATCGTGCCCGAACCGTAGCGGGAGAAAATCCGCATCGCGCCGCCGTGCAGCCCGACCAGCGACTTGGCGATGGCGAGCCCCAGTCCCGAGCCGTGCTGCGTCTTGGTGAGTTGGCTCTCGACTTGCTCGAACGGACGGCCGATCTTCTGCAGCGCGTCGCGCGGGATGCCGATGCCGGTGTCCTGGATGACGATTGAGACGGTGTTGCGCGACACCCGGCCGCGCACCGAGATTTCCCCGTCGGCGGGCGTGAACTTCACCGCATTCGACAGCAGGTTGAGCGCGACCTGCTTGACCGCGCGGCGGTCGGCCTTGAAGCGGATGCCGGAATCGATGCTGGAGGTGACCTTGAGGCGCTTGTCCTGGGCGCGCGCGGTGACGACCCGCATGGCGTCGGCGAGGATCGGGTCGAGCTCCACCTCTTCGAGGTCGAGCTTGATGCGGCCGGCCTCGATCTTCGACATGTCGAGGATGTCGTTGATGACGTCCAGCAGGTACTGCCCGCTGTGCTTAATGTCGCGGCAATACTCGTAGTATTTATCGGCGCCGAGCGCCCCGAACATCCCGGATTCCATGATCTCGGAGAAACCGATCACCGCGTTCAGCGGCGTACGCAGCTCGTGGCTCATGTTGGCAAGGAATTTCGACTTGGTCTGGTTGGCTTCCTCGGCGCGGTTCTTCTCGTCGGCGTATTTCTGCGCCATCTCGCTGAGCTGGCGGGCCTGCGTTTCCAGCTTGTGCTGGGAGTTGCGCAGATCGGCGACGGTGGCGATCAGCCGCTGCTCGCTGTCCATCAGCTTCTTTTCGTGCAGCTTGAGCGGGGTGATGTCGGTGCCGACCGAGACGTAGCCGCCGTCCTTGGTGCGCCGCTCGCTGATGTGCAGCCAGTGGCCGTCGTCGAGCTGCGCCTCGAAGGTCCGCGCGCCGGGTATGGTCGGACCTTCGCTCATCACCTTGGTGCGGATGACGTGCTTGCGGCCCGCGGCGACCACATCCTCGTAGGAGGTGCCGGAGCCGATCGCCGGGTCGGGCAGGTTGTGCAACTGCTGGAAGTTGGAATTGCACAGCACCAGCCGGTTGTCGGCGTCCCACAGCACGAACGCCTCGGGGATGGTCTCGATGGCGTCGCGCAGCCGCAGATCGGCGGCGGCGGTCTTCTCCACCAGCGTCTTCTGCTCGGTGACGTCGACCGCGATCCCGATCAGGTGCAGGCCCGGCTCGCTCGGCTGACGCACCATCTCGCAGCGCGCCCGCAGCCACACCCACTTGCCGCTGGCGTGCAGCATGCGGAACTCGTGGTCGATGGCGTTGGCGGTGGCGTCGGCAAGCTGGGCTGCCACCTCGTAGAGCTTGATGTCCTGCGGGTGGACCAGCTGGCTCACCTCGCCGAACGTCATCAGTTCGTCGCGCGGTTCCAATCCCAGGATTGCAAACATGGAATGCGACCAGTAGATGCGGCCGCGCGCGATGTCCCAGTCCCAAAGGCCGCAGCGGCCGCGGTTGAGCGCGGTGTCGATGCGGCTGCGCACCGTGTCGTAGATGAAGTCGGCTTCGCGGGCGCGGGTCGCCTGCCAGTGGAACGCAAAGCCCAGGATCAGCAGCACGAAGCCCGTGGTGGCGGACAGCGTCACCGTCAGGGTGGTGTCGGCGCGCCAGCGCGCCAGCGCGTCGGCACGCGACTGCAGGATCGCGAGCTGGCCGCGGCCGGCCGCCAGCGTGCGCACCGTGGCGAAGGCGCGGTTGCCGTCGGCGAGGGGAATTTCGGCGACGCCTGCGCTGGCACCCAGGATGGTCAGGGCCTGCACGTTGCCCAGCACCTGGGACAGCTTCTGGCCGATCGGCGCGCCGACCGGCGGGATCGCGGCGGTGATGACGCCCTCGGCGTTGCTCAGCAGGATGTTGCGGCCGAGCATGGTGGCGCGTGCCGCCAGCGCCCGTTCCAGGATGTCGCGGCGGACGCCGTCGGCGCTGTCGGCCGCGGCCAGCCGGTTGAACCGCTCGGCGGCGAAATCGGCGATGTCCTCGATATCGTGGACCGCGTCGGCGATGGCTTGGCGGCGGTGGTCGAGGATCTGCACCACGGAGCCGACGCCGATGGTGAGCAGGAAGGCGATGATCAGCGCCGGCACCGCGCGGCGCAGCGCCGGCTCCGCCGTCAGCAGCCGCCGGTATGCGGGCTTCGCGATCGACTGCGCCAGACCCTTGATGGAATCCGGTCGCGCAGACGCAGCCGCCGCCTCGGCGCGCGCCATTCAGGCCCCCGTGTGAAGTTGAATCCCCAGAATCCGCCGTTGGAGCGCCCAGCCGCGTCGCCCCGAATCAGTCACGATTTGAATCGATGCGCGGACTCCTGTCGAGAGTCCGAGTCAATATTTTTAGTTAACATATCAACTGAAATTTCGACTGAGTCCGAAATGCATCGGTCTCTGTCGAGGCCGGAAAATCAGCCGGTTTCGAAGCGCCGAAGGTATTCGCCTAAGCGTCCGCCAGCGTGCGCTGCACGATATCGCTGACATCGCGCGACAGCTTCGGCTGTGCGGCCACGCGGTGCAGCGCCGCTTCGGCCAGGCGCCGCCGGTTGGGCTCCAGCATGCGCCAGCTCTTGAACGCCGACAGCATTCGCGCCGCGACCTGCGGGTTGGCGCCGTCGAGCGCCAGCACGGTGTCGGCGACGAACGCGTAGCCTGCACCGTCCGGCCGATTGAACTGGGTCTGGTTCGCCGTCGCGAACACCGTGATCAGCGAGCGCACCCGGTTGGGGTTGGACATCGAGAATGCCGGGTGATTGGTGAGGGCGCGCACCCGCGCCAGCGTGCCGGCGTGCGGCGCGGTGGCCTCCAGCATGAACCATTTGTCGAGCGTGAGCGGGTCGTCGCGATAGCGCTGGTAGAAAACCTCCAGCGCGGAACTTCGTTCCGCCACATCGTGCTGGTTGAGCGTGGCGAGCGCCGCCATTCGGTCGGTCATGTTGTTGGAGGTCTGGTGCTGAAACGCCGCGAGCCGGATCGCATGGGTCTCGGCGGTGGCGGCCAGCAGATCCAGGCAGATGTTTTTCAGCGACCGGCGGCCGGTGCTGGCGGCATCCGGCGTGTAGGGCCCGTCGAATGCCATCTTGCGGTAGGTCGCAGTCAATTCCGCATTGAGATGCAGGCCGACCAGCGCGCGCAACCCGGTGCGGGCGCGGAAGATCGCGTCGGGATCGACGTCGCTGCCGATGTCACGGGCAATGTCGGATTCGCTCGGCAGTTGGAGTGCCTCGGCAATGAAGGCGGGTTCGAGCGTGGTATCGGCCAGGATCGCTCCGAGCGCATCGAGCAAACCTTCGTCGGCTTCGGGGTCTTGGCCGGCGCGTAGCCGTTTGGCGTTTCCAGTCAACAGTGTGGTTGCGAGCGTCTGCACGGCCTGCCAACGGTTGAACGGATCGCTGTCGCGGGCGGCCAGCACGCGCAGATCGTCCGACGTGAGCTTGGCGTCGAGCTTGATTGGCGCCGAGAAGCCGCGGTTGATCGAGAGCACCGGCTTCTCCACGACGCCGGTGAACGTGAATGTCTGCGCCGGCTTGTCGAGCACGATGACTCCATGCTCGGGAGAGGGGCCTTCTGCGGCTGTGAGCGGCAGATCGCCGCTCTTGCCGACCAGGCCGACCGACAGCGGCACCACCATGGGCTCCTTGACCGGCTGGCCGGGCGTCGGCCGAACCGTCTGCGTCACATCGAGCCGGTAGGTCTTGGCGGCGGCGTCATAGCGGCCGGTGGCCGCGATGTCCGGCGTGCCGGCTTGCGAGTACCAGCGCATGAACTGCTTGAAGTCGCGGCCGCTGGCGTCGGCAAAGCACTGCACGAACTGCTCGATGGTGGCAGCTTCGCCATCGTGGCGCTCGAAGTACAGGTCCATGCCTTTGCGGAACTGCGCGGAGCCGATCAGCGTCTTGATCATCCGCACCACTTCGGCGCCCTTGTCGTACACCGTCGCGGTGTAGAAGTTGTTGATCTCGCGATAGAGCTCGGGCCGCACCGGATGCGAGAGGGGGCCGGCGTCCTCGTTGAATTGCACGGTGCGAAGCCCGCGAACGTCGCCGATCCGCGCCACCACGCGCGATCGCTCGTCCGACGTGAACTCCTGGTCGCGGAAAACGGTGAGTCCTTCCTTCAGGCAAAGCTGGAACCAGTCGCGGCAGGTGATGCGGTTGCCGGTCCAGTTGTGGAAATATTCGTGCGCGATGATGGCTTCGATGTTGACGTAGTCCTGGTCGGTCGCGGTGTCGGGTGACGCCAGCACGTACTTATCGTTGAAGACGTTGAGCCCCTTGTTCTCCATCGCGCCCATGTTGAAATGGCTCACCGCCACGATCATGAAAACGTCGAGATCGTATTCGCGGCCGAACGCCTCCTCGTCCCAGCGCATCGAACGCTTGAGCGAGTCCATCGCGAAGTCGCAGAGCTCCTCCTTGCCGGGCTCGACGAACAGCCGAAGCGCGACCTCGCGGCCGGACATGGTGGTGAAGGTATCCTCGACCACGCCGAGTTTGCCCCCGACCAGAGCGTAGAGATACGACGGCTTGGGCCACGGATCGTGCCAGACCGCG
Source organism: Hyphomicrobiales bacterium (assembly GCA_021730985.1). GTDB lineage: Bacteria > Pseudomonadota > Alphaproteobacteria > Rhizobiales > Xanthobacteraceae > Z2-YC6860. The sequence goes on from JAKFYI010000002.1 coordinate 94,317, forward strand.
AAGTGGCGGCCATCCGGCAGGTCGCCCTGCTCGACGAGATTGCCGTTGGCGAGCAGCACCGGGACTTCGTCTTTGTTGGCTTCGATCCGTGTCGTGTAGACCGCCATGACGTCGGGCCGGTCTGGGAAATAGGTGATGCGGCGGAAGCCCTCCGGCTCGCACTGCGTGCAGTAGGTGTCGGACGCGCGGTAGAGGCCTGAGAGCTGCGTGTTCGCGGTCGGATCGACCAGCGTTTCGATCTCCAGCGTGAACGGCCCATGCGGCGGCTGCGGGAGGGTCAGGCCGTTCGGCGTCGCGGTGAACCGGTCGGGCGAGACCGTCTCACCGTCGATTTTCAGCGAGACCAGCGTGAGTCCATCGCCGTCGAGCTTGAGAGGCGCGGCGGCGCCCGCTGCCGGGTTGGGCTTGAGCCGCAGCGTGGCACGCACCGGACTTCGCGTCGCATCGAGCTTGACGTCGAGATGGACAGTTTCCACCAGCCAGTCGGGCGGCCGATATTCGGAAAGGCGGACGGGGCGGGCTTCTTCGGTTCGCATCATTCTCTTGCTTTGTTGCCCATCCGGTGTGGGCAGCGATCTATGCCCCGGCTGGTGGGCGAAGTCACGTTGCTAGATCGCAATGTGGATGAGGATTACCATAGGGGCAACGAAAACGCGTCCTGGGGAGGAATTTATGACACATCCATCATTCAACGCAGATTGCCCTTGCTGTGCGCCGCGCAGTGGTCCGTCGCGGCGGCAATTCCTTTGCACCACGGCCGCGGGCGCGGTGGCGGCGCCTGCGATCGCGGCGAGTCTGATCGGCCCGGCGGAGGCGGCTCCAAAGCCTGCCCGCGCGGGTCGCCCGATCCTGCTCCGGGGCGGCTGCGTGCTCTCGCTCGACAAGGCGGTCGGCGATTTCGAGAAGGCCGATGTGCTGATCGAAGGCAGCAAGATCTCGGCGGTGCGGCCAAACATCATTGCCGCCAACGCCACGGTGGTCGATGCATCGAACTGCATCGTGATGCCGGGCTTCGTCGATACGCACCGGCATATGTGGCAGGGCTTCCTGCGCAACGTGCTGCCGGACGGCTCCCTGATGGACTATGTCCAGCTTGTGCAGCGTAAGTTCGGCGCCAACTACACACCGGAAGACAACTACGCCGCCAATCTCTTGACCGCGGTCGGCTGCATCGACGTCGGGGTGACGACGGTGCTCGACTGGTCGCACATCCACAATTCTCCCGAACACACCGACGCCTCGATCAAGGGCTTGCAGGAATCCGGCGTGCGCGCGGCGTTCGCCTACGGCACCCCGCAGACGGCCACCGGAAACTGGAAAGAGGCGCCGAAGCACAAGTATCCCGGTGACATCGCGCGGCTGAGAAAGCAGTACTTCAACAGCGACGATCAGTTGATGACGCTGTTCCTGGCGTCCCCGCTCGGCACCCCCGAGGAGGTGATCGGCATCTGGAAGACGGCACGCGATGTCGGTGCGCGGATCACCATCCATTGCGGCACCGGACCGATCGGCCGCAGTGGCTTCCTGGAGAAATTGCACAAGGTCGAGCCGCTGAAGTCGGACACAACGTATGTCCACTGCTGCGAGCTGAACGACACCGAATGGAAGCTCATCAAGGATTCCGGCGGCACGGTGTCGATCGCCGGATACGTGGAAATGCTGATGGGTCACGGCAACCCGCCGACGCAGCGGGCAATCGATTTCGGCGTGCGTCCAAGCCTGAGCGTGGACGTCGAGACAACGGTGCCGACCGATTTCTTCACGCAGATGCGGACGATCCTGTCGCTTCAGAAGAGCCAGGCATGGGTCAAGCAGGCGGCGGGCGACAAGACCGCGCCGTTCCTGAAGGCGCGCGACGTGCTGGAGTTCGCCACCATCGAGGGCGCCCGCGCCAACGGACTGGACAAGAAGGTCGGCACGCTGACGCCCGGCAAGGAGGCCGACATCATCATGCTGCGCACCGACCGGCTCAACGTCATGCCGATGAACAACGCCGTAGGCGCGGTGGTCACCAGCATGGGGCCGCAGAACGTCGATACGGTGTTCATCGGCGGCAAGGTGATGAAGCGCAACGGCCAGTTGGTCGGCGTGGATATGAAGCGGATCACCAAGATCGGCCAGGAGGCGCAGGCCCGCGCCTACAAGGCGGCGGGGGTCGAGAACAAGCGCCTTTGAGACCTGCTAATCTGGCGTGGCCGGGCCCGGTTGGCCCGGCCATGAATTTTGCGGGGAGGCGAGATGGCCGACAAATTCGACGTCGTCGTCGCGGGCGCAGGCCACAACAGCCTGGTCGCGGCGGCCTATCTCGCCAAGGCCGGCTACCGCTGCCTGGTGCTGGAGGGGCGCGACGTGGCGGGCGGCAACGTCGTCACCGAGGAACTGACGCTGCCGGGATTCCGGCACGACAGTTGCGGCACCGCGCACGTCATCCTTCAAGACAGCCCGATGATGCGCAACGATGAGCTTGGCCTTGCCGGCTACGGGCTCGAATACATCCACCCGGAGATCGTCTGCCACGCGCCGTTCCTCGACGGCTCCTGGCTCACGCAGTACCACGACATCGAGCGCACGGTTGAGCAGTTCGCCAAGTTCTCCAAGAAGGACGCCGCCGCCTACCGGCGCATGTACAACGAGTATGATGCGATCAAGCCGCTGTTCGATGCGGCGTCTTACACGCCAATCGGGTTCGGCAAGCCGGTCAACGACCGCCTCAACGAGCATCCCGACGGCCGCAAGTGGCTGCGACGCCAGGCGCAGTCGGCGTGGGAGATCATCCGCGACAACTTCGAGGACGATCATTCGCGCTGCTTCATGCTTTGGATGGCGTTCCAGACCGTGACGCCGCCGGAATGGCCGATGACCGGGCGGCTCGCCTACTCGCTGGTATGGGGACGCCAGCGCTGGAGCTGGTGCATCCCGAAGGGCGGCTCGGGCGTGCTGACCGAGGTGCTGGTGCGGCTGATCGAGGATCACGGCGGCACCATCCTGACCGGCAAGACGGTCGAGCGGCTGATCGTGGAGGGCGGGCGCTGCACCGGCGTCGAATGTGCCGACGGCAGCGCGTACCGCGTGGAGAAGGCGGTGCTCTCCACCATCCACATCAAGCATCTGATCGACATGGCGCCGCGCCAGGCCTGGGCGGATGATTTCGTGGAAGGCGTCGAGACCTGGCAGGCCGGGCCGACATTATTTGTGCAGCACTACGCGCTGAAGGAGCCGATGACGCTGCAGGGCGACGGCGGGCCGATCACGCCGATCGCCTGCGCCATGCTCTCCACCCCGACGCGCGCGCTGCGCATGGGCTACGACTTCGCCCGCGGCGTCGCCAACGTTGAGGAGCCGGTGCTTCTTGCGGTGAGCCCCACCATTGGCGATCCGAGCCAGGCGCCGCCCGGCCATCACACGCTGAAGATCATCGGCATGCAGCCCTACGAGCTGAAGGAGGGGCCGGCGCACTGGGACGCCATCAAGCACCAGGTCGCGGAGGCCAATCTGAACTGGCTGCGGCGCTTTTCGCCCAACCTGACCGACGACAATATCCTGGCTCGCGTGGTGGAAAGCCCGCTCGATCTGGAGCGCCGCAACCCGCACAACTGGCACGGCTCCTGCCACGGCGGCGCGCAGAATGCGGCGCAGGCGGCGGCGCTGCGGCCGGCGGCGGGCTGGGCGCAGCACCGTATGCCGATCCCCGGTCTCTATCAGACCGGCTCGACCACCCACCCGGGCGGGTCGATTTCGGGCGGTCCCGGTCGAAATGCCGCTGTGGTGATGCTCAGGGATTTTGGTAAGAGTCTGGACGAGGTGGTGGCGCGGGCGGGCAAGCCGTAGGCGCCGCGCCGGTCAAATAACAGAACAACGGCGGAATTCAGGGAGGATAGGATGAGACAAATCGGAAAATGGCTGTTCGGCGCAGCGGCCGTAGTAGCCGCAGGCGTGGCGGCAATCGCGCCCGCCTCGGCCCAGGGCTGGCCGACCCAGCGCATCACCATCGTGGTGCCGTTCGGTGCGGGCTCCGTGACGGACATCTTGGCGCGCATCTTCGCCGATGAGATGGGCCGGCGCTGGAACCAGCAGGTGATCGTCGAGAACCGCCCGGGCCTCGCCGGAACCGCCGCCGTCGCCAAGGCGACGCCGGACGGCTACACGCTGATGGTGACATCCAACGGCCACACCGTCGCGGGCCTGGTCACCAAGGAGCGCCCGTTCGATCCGGTGAAGGACTTCGCCGGTATCACGCGGCTCGGCTCCGCGCCGCTGTTCCTGATCACCCACCCGGACGTGCCGGCCAAGAACCTCAAGGAGATCATCGAGCTCGCCAAGAAGGATCCCGGCAAGCTCAACTTCTCATCGCCGGGCCTCGCCAGCACCACGTTCATTGCCGGCGCCCAGTTCCGCCGGGTCGCGGGCATCAACATCGTCCATGTGCCCTACAAGAGCGCGCCGGATGCCGTAACCGCGGTCATCCGCGGTGATGCCCAGCTCTACTTCGCGCCGATCAATCTCGCTCGCGACCAGTCGCAGGCCGGCAAGGTCCGCGCCATTGCCGCTGCGACCGCGACGCGCATCCCGGAATTGCCGGACACGCCGACCTTCACCGAGGCGGGCCTGAAGTTCGTCTACGACTCCTGGTTCGGCCTGATGGCGCCGGCCGCGGTGCCGCAGGCGATCCGCGACAAGATCAGCAAGGATTGGGCCGACGCGATCAAAACGCCGGATGTCGCGAACAAGCTGAAGGCGCAGTTCCTGATCGGGGTCACCGACACGCCGGCCCAGATGGACAAGATCGTGGCCGACGAGACCGCGCAGCTCACCGAGACTTTCAAGTCGGCGGGCATCGGCGCGCAGTAGCAGAACCCATCGCTTCGATCCGACGGCCGGCAGCATCCCGCTGCCGGCCGTTTTGTTTGCGCCGGAGCCCACTAGGCACGGCGCGCATTCGGCGCGAGACTGCGTTCAAACAGCCCGGGAGGATCACGCATGAGCGCACACCGCAGGATGTTGCTTGCCGCGGCGGTCTTGGTTGCCAGCGCCGGATTTGCGCGAGGGCAGGTCTACCCCAGCCAGACCGTGCGGATCGTGGTGCCGTTCTCGGCCGGCAGCAGCACCGACAGCCTGGCCCGCGTTCTGTCCGACGAACTGACCAAGCTATGGAAGCAGACGGTCGTGGTGGAGAACCGCCCCGGTATCGCCGGCACCAACAGCGTCGCCAAGTCTGCGCCCGATGGCTACACGCTGATGCTGACCTCGAACGGCCACACCATCGGCGCGGTGGTGAACCCAAACCTGCCGTTCGATCCCGCAAACGATTTCGTCGGCGTGACCCCGGTGGCGAGCGTGCCGCAAGCTCTTATCGTGCCGCCGAACCTGCCGGCCAAGAACCTGCCCGAGTGGATCGCGCTGGCCCGCGCCAAGCCGGGCGAGATGAACTTTTCGTCGGCGGGCCTTGCCAGCACATCCTATCTCGGTGCGGAGATCCTCAAGCAGACCGCCAAGATCAACATCGTTCACTTGCCGCAGCGGGGCGCACCGGAGGCGGTCACCAGCGTGATGCGGGGCGACTCGCAACTGTTCTTCCTCAGTGTGCATCTGGCCACCGAACTGCATTCCAGCGGCAAGGTGCGTGCGATCGCGATCGCCAAGGACAAGCGCACGCCGGTGCTGCCGGATGTCCCGACCGTGGCCGAATCCGGATTGCCGGAATACCAGTACGATTCCTGGTTCGGCGTGCTGGCGCCGGCCGGAACGCCGAAGCCGATCCTGGACAAGGTGAGCGCGGACATCGGCCATGTCCTGAAGAGCCCGGAACTCGCCGCGCGGCTGACCAAGCAGGGTGTCGAAATCCACGTCACCACGCCGGAGACGTTCGACGCTCAACTCAAGGACGAGGTGAAGCGCAATTCGGCGATGCTGCGCGCCGCGGGAGTGGGGAAGTAGCCTCCGGGCGATTCTTTCTCGCGCCTTCGGCGCAAGCTATCGCCGCGGCTCGGCGTGGCCGATCGCGCGCTTGATCGAAGGTGAGCGGCGGCGCAGCGCGCGCTCGACCTCGTCCACCTTCTCGTGCACGGCCTGTACCGTGAGCGCCGGATCGACCCGGCAATGAAAATTGACGATCTCGCCATCGTCGGTCTCGCGGACCCGCACGTTGTGGATGTCGCGGACAATGCCGCCCTCGGCTGCGATTTCGCCCAGCGTATGCTCGACCGCGCGGATACGCTCGGGTGGCGCTTCGCGTCCCGCGGCGTCGGCGGCCAGCGGCTCGATATGGGTTTCCACTTCGACGTCCGTGCCCAATTCCTCGCGCAACGCGGCCTCCAAACCGTCGGCGATGTCGTGCGCGCCGCCGAGCGGCAGCTTGCGGTCCACCTCGAGATCCAGCGAGACGGACAGCTTGCCGTGGATGTCGTGGACGGTGACATGGTGCACCGCCAGCCCCTGATTGCGGGCAATCACCATGACGCGCTCGATCACGCTCTCGTTGTCCAGCGCGCGCGGCGCGGTCGCGACGCTGACCTCGGCGCGGGGCAACACGGCGCGGATGGCTTCGGCGGCTTGGCGCTTGAGCAATTCGACGCGATCGAGCGGCAGGCTGCGGCTGACCGCCAGCACGATTTCCACGAACAGCTTGTCGCCGACCGGCCGGGCGCGGACGTTCTCCACGGCGACCACTCCGTTGACGTGCTCGGCGGCGCGGGTGATTGCGTCGGCTGAGCCGGGCGGCGCCGTGTCGGTGAGGGTATCGATGGTGCGCCGGCCGAGCCGCCAGCCCGCCAGGCACACGAACACGGCCACCACCATCGCGGCGGCCGAGTCGGCCCAGGGATAGCCTGCCGCCACCGCGCAAAGACCGATGAAGACTGCGATCGACGACCACATGTCGGAACCGAAGTGCAACGCGTCGGCTTCCAGCGCCTCGCTCGCGGTCTTGTGCGCCACGCGGTAGAGCAGCCTTGCCCGGAAGAAATCGACCACGATCGAAATGCCGATTACCATGAACGCCCAAAACGTGGCTTCCACCGCATGGCCGTGACCGCGAAACAGTCTTTGCGCGGCTTCCCAGATCACCACGCCGGACAGCACGAACAGCAGGGCGGTTTCTGCGAGCGCGGTGATGCTTTCGATCTTGCCATGGCCGTAGTGGTGCTCGGCGTCGGCCGGCTTGCCGGATATCCGTACGGCGAAGTAGGTCATGATGGTGGCGAACAGGTCGATCAGCGAATGCGCGGCTTCGGATAACAACGCGAGCGATCCCGACAAGATGCCGACCACCGCCTTCGCCAGGGTCAGGCCGGCCGATACGAAGATCGACCCCAGCGCGACGCTTTCCTTCTCGCTTTGCATTCAGTGTCCTCGGCAGTCATGCGCCCGCACACGCAGATAATGCGACCTTTCGGCCGGCGCAAAGTCCTTGTTTGGGGGCAGCGGCCCACCTAATCTGAGGCCACAAAATCTGAGGGAGGATTGCAATGGTTTCGCAGGTCTGGCGCGCATTTGCCGCGCTTTCGCTTCTGACAATCAGTCTCAGCTCGCCGCTGCATGCGCAGAGCTACCCGTCCAAAAACATCACCATCGTTGTCCCGCTTGGCCCCGGCAGCGGCATGGATATTCTGGTGCGGCTGTATGCTGAAAAGCTGTCGCAGGCGCTGGGCAAGGCGGTGATCGTTGAGAACAAGCCCGGCGCCGCTACCATGCTGGGCGCGGCCCAGATCGCAAACTCGCAGCCCGATGGCCATACGCTCGGCGTGCTCACGAGCTCCGCGCTGTCGATCAATCAGCATCTCTACAAGCAGATGAGCTACAGCCCGGACAACGATTTCACGCCGATCAGTCTTTACGTGAAGTCACCCTTGGTGCTGGTGGTCAATCCGAACGTGCCCGCCAAGACCGTTCCGGAGTTCATCGCGCTCGCCAAGAAGTCCAATCCGCCGATCACTTATGCCTCGCTGGGCGCGGGCGTGTTCCAGCACATTGCCATGGAGCTTGCGAAGCAGCGCCTTCAGTTCGACGCAACGCATATCCCCTACAAGGCGACCGGCCAGTCGGTGACCGATCTGGTGGCCGGGCACGTTGCGACCGGCTTTGTCGAAGCCGGCGCTTCCATCCCCGTGATCAAGGACGGCAAGCTTCGCGCGCTTGCGGTTTCATCGACGAGCCCGCTGCCTCTGTTGCCCGAGGTGCCGCCGTTCTCCAAGGTTTCCGGAGCGGCCGATTTCGAAGCGGTGTCGTGGCATATCCTTGTCGTGCCGGCCAAGACGCCGAAAGAGATCGTCGACCGCCTGCACGCCGAGATGAAGAAAATCATGTTGGACGCCGATATGATCAAGCGGTCGGCCGACATCGGCCTGATCCCGATCGAGTCTCCTCCCGTGGCTGGCATCAACGACTACATCAAGTCGGAACGCGCCAAGTGGGGCGCGCTGGTCGATAAGCTGGGCCTCAAGGGGTCGATGTAAGGCTAATTGCCTATTCGTCGTGTTTACGGGGCGCCGATTTCGGCGCCCCGCTTTTTTGTTTCGAGCGTGGCCGAGATTCCGAACTGCCATTAGAAAGGCTCCAGACTGAGGCAGTTTGGAATTGGCCTAAATCATTGTCTTTGCAACAGGTTTCGATCTTGGTTACGAACGGGCCGACATTCATTCGGCCACGTTGATCGGCGCAGTCGATGCGAGCCCTGGACGCTCGGCAGGTTCTTCATGAGACGAAAGCTGACGCTGGGCAGCCGTGCGTTTTGGCTGCGGCAAATGCGTCAATGGCATTGGATCAGCGCCGCGATCTGCCTGATCGGCATGCTGCTGTTCGCCGTCACCGGCATCACGCTCAACCACGCTTCGATCATCGAAGCCAGGCCCGCCGTCACCGCGATCACCAAGACGATGCCGCCGGATCTGCTGCGGCAGCTCAAGGCCGATCTGCCCAAAGGCAAAGGCATCGTTCCGCAGGCTCTGGCGAACTGGGTCTCCGGGCAGATGTCCGTCAGCGTTGGCGGGCGCGAGGCGGAATGGTCGGCGCAGGAAATCTATGTCGCGCTGCCGCGTCCGGGCGGCGATGCCTGGCTGAGCATCGATCTCGCCTCCGGCGAGGCCCGCTACGAGCGCACCGATCGCGGCTGGATCTCGTATCTCAACGACCTTCACAAGGGCCGCAACACCGGCGCGGTGTGGTCGCTGTTTCTCGACGTGTTCGCCGTCGCCTGTGTGGTGTTCTGCGCCACCGGACTGGTGTTGCTGCAACTACTTGCCACCGGACGTCCTTCGACTTGGCCGCTGGTGGCGCTCGGGCTGGTGATCCCGGCCTTGCTGGCCATCTTCTTCATTCACTGAGGTGACGATGCGCGTTGTCCTGTCTGCGGCTCTCTCCGGCGTGATGGTGGCGCCCGCGCTCGGCGCGGAGGTGATGCTGACCGTCGGCATTCCAAGGCTCACCGTCGCTGAATACCACCGGCCTTACGTCGCGATCTGGCTGGAGCGGCCCGACCAGAGCTTCATCGGCAACCTGGCGGTCTGGTACGACCTCAAGCTCAAGGACAACGAGGGCACCAAGTGGCTGAAGGACATGCGGCAATGGTGGCGCCGCATCGGCCGCGACATGAAGATGCCGGCCGATGGCCTCAGCACCGCGACACGCCCGCCCGGCGATCACCGTGTCGTCGTCGATGCCGTCCAGGCGCCGCTCGCGGGTCTTGCCGAAGGCGAATATCACCTGGTTGTCGAGGCTGCCCGTGAAGTGGGCGGGCGCGAAATCCTGCGCATTCCATTCCAGTGGCCGCTGAAGGCTGCTGCGACCCACAAGGTTCAAGGCGGGCACGAACTCGGCGAAATCGTGCTCGATCTCAAGCCGTAGAAGGACGGAGTATTGTCATGAGAATTTCCTGGAAGTGGCCTGTTCTGGCGTTGTGCTTGTGCGTGCCGCTGACGGCCCACGCGCACCGCGCCTGGATGCTGCCATCCGCCACCGTTCTGTCCGGCGACGATGTCTGGATCACGGTGGATGCCGCGGTTTCGAACGACCTGTTCTACTTCGAGCATTTCCCGCTGCGGATCGCCAATCTCGGCGGCCCATCGCCGGAACTGCCGGGCGGGCGAGGGCGGGCGGCACAACTGTCGATCACGGCGCCGGACGGCTCCAGCGTGCCGCATCACAACGGCGCCACCGGCCGCTATCGCAGCACGTTCGATGTTCAGATCAAGCAGAAGGGCACCTACAAGCTGGCGGTTACCAATACGGGGGTGTTCGCCAACTACAAGGAAGGCGGGCAGGCCAAGCGCTGGTCCGGGGCGCTGGAAGCCTTCGCCAAGGAGGTGCCGGCGAATGCCGACGAACTGCGCGCCACCTACAACGAAACCCGCATGGAGGTGTTCGTGACGTCCGGCAAGCCCACCATGGCAACGCTGAAGGTAACGGGCAAGGGCCTGGAACTCGCCCCCGTCACCCATCCGAACGACCTGGTCGCAGGTACGCCCGCGGCCTTCCAACTCGTGCTCGACGGCAAGCCCGCGCCGAACGTCAAGGTGTCGGTGGTTCCTGGCGGCAACCGCTATCGCGACAAGCTCGGCGACATGAGTCTCACCACCGATAGCGACGGAAAATTCACCGTCAAATGGCCCGATCCAGGCATGTACTGGATGGAGGCCGTGGTGCGTGACGAGAATGGTCCGTCGAAGGAGATCAAGCAGCGGCGTGCGGGCTACATCGCGACGCTTGAGGTGATGCCGCCGTAGGACCCGCTCGCAAAACAGAAATCTGTGATGCGGCGCGTACTCATCCCGCTCGGCTTGCCGCTTGCGATGCGGATGCCCGCGCTGTGGGACGTGCATTCGCTGCGAGGCGAAACCATGGGCACGACCTGGTCGGTCAAGCTGGTGGCGCTGCCGCAGTATTCGCTTCTGCAGGTGCGCGAGAGCATCGAGCGCGTGCTCGACGGTATCGTCGCACAGATGAGCACCTGGATCGCGGACAGTGACATCAGCCGCTTCAACCGCGCTGCGGCCGGTACATGGCACGAGTTGCCTGCGGAGTTCTGCGAAGTATTGCAATACGCGCTGACGGTGTCGGACGACACGGACGGCGCGTTTGATCCAGCCGCCGGTGCGCTGGTGGACCTTTGGGGGTTTGGACCGGAAGGACAGCGCGCCGAGCCCCCCAGCGATGCCGCGATAAACCACGCACGCGCTCAGTGCGGGCGGCTGAAGTTGGCAGGCGGACGGCGCGCGCTGCAGCCGGGCGACATGCGGCTTGACCTCTCGGGCGTGGCGAAGGGCTTCGCGGTCGATTGCGTCGCGCAGCAACTCGACAGTCTCGGCATTACCGATCATTTGGTCGAGATCGGAGGTGAGCTTCGCGGCTCCGGCTTGAAGCCGGACGGCACGCCGTGGTGGGTGGCGTTGGAGGGTTCGCAGTCTGGCGCCGATAGGATGCCGGAGACTGTGGTGGCGTTGCACGGGCTTTCGGTCGCCACCTCGGGCGACACCATTCGGCATTTCGAGGTCGACGGCCGGCGCTACTCTCACACCATCGATCCGCGCACCGGCTACCCGGTTTCCGAGCGGATCGCGGCGGTCACGGTGCTGCACCGGCGCTGCATGTGCGCCGACGCGCTGGCCACGGCCTTGGCCGTGCTTGGGCCGGAGGCGGGTTTCGAACATGCGGCCCGGCACGGTATCGCCGCGCGCTTCATTATTCGCGATTCCGGTGGACCGCAGGAGCGCACCACGCCGGCCTATTCGGCGATGCTGGACTGACCGCGCTTGCCTTGCGGACGTCTGTGCCATCTGAAAGGCTCGGCCGGAGATCGATCCGCAAACGCATCCGGAACCCCTATGACTGGAAGACTGCAAGGCAAGGTGGCGCTGATCACGGGGGCGGGCTGCGTCGGTCCGGGCTGGGGCAACGGACGCGCGACCGCGGTGCGGTTCGCTCAAGAGGGGGCCAAGCTCCTGCTGGCGGACATCAACCGGCAAGCGATGGAGGAAACCGTTGCGCGGTGCCGCGAGGTGACGGAGGACATCGCCATCACCGACTGCGACGTCACCGACAATGCGTCGGTGGCCGCGATGGTTGAGGCCTGCATGAAGGCCTATGGCCGCATCGATATCCTCGTCAACAACGTCGGCGGCTCAGCCGCCGGAGGGCCGGTCGAGATGGCCGAAGAGGTGTTCGACAAGCAACTCGACTACAATCTCAAGAGTGTGTTTCTCACCTGCAAGCATGTGCTGCCGATCATGGAGCGGCAGCAATCCGGCGCTATCGTCAATCTTGCATCGACCTCCGGCACCCGCTGGACCGGCTCGACGCAGATCGGTTACGCCACGTCCAAGGCTGCGGTGATCCAGTTCTCGCGCGTCACGGCAGTGCAGTATGCGAAGAAGGGCATCCGGATCAACACGGTGATCCCGGGCCAGTTGCACACCCCGATGGTCGAGGTGCGGCTCGCCAAGCAGCGCACCGGCGGCGACATCGACAAGCTACTGGAGACGAGGGTCAAACGCATCCCGCTCGGCTTCATGGGCGACGGACGCGACACCGCGAACGCCGCGCTGTTCCTGGCCTCAGACGAAGCCAGATTCGTCACAGGAACTGAGATTCTGGTGGACGGCGGAATGAGCGTGCGTTGCGATTGACTGTGCGTGGTTCAGAAATAAAGGAACCACGCGAAAAGCAGCACGAAGCATCCCAGCGTCGCGAGCAGGAATCCGTCGCGGAACAGCAACTCGGTCGGCTGCTCGCCGCCGCCTTCGACGAACACGATCTGCTGGAAGCGCAACAACCCCATCGCGACAAATACCGCGCTGAACAGGACGCGGTCGCCGTAACGCTTTTCGGCGTAGTCCGAAACGCAGAACAGCAGGTAAACCACGAGGGTGCCGCCGGCGAGGCTGGTGACGACAGAATCGAGGAAGGGCAGGTTGTAGCCTCGCAACGAGCGGCGGATGCCTTGGTCAATTCCGTTGGCGATATCGGCGCGGCGTTTTGCGCAGACCACCAGCAGGGCCCCCATCGCGGTGGCGGATATGATCCACGGCGATGCGGTGACGCCCAATCCGACCGCACCGGCTAGCAGCCGGATCACGAAGCCCGACGCGACGCAGAACAGTTCCAGCACCGGAACGTGCTTGAGGCCGAGCGAATAGCCGGCGTTGATGGCGATGTAGGCCGCGAGCAGCAGCCAGAGCGGCTGGTTGAACTGCGCGAAAATCCCAAATCCTATCGCGCCGGCGTAGAGCGCGGCCATCAGCAGCAAGGCGGGAGCCGTTTTGACGGTGCCGGCGGCGAGCGGCCGGGAGCGCTTGCCGGGATTGAGCCGGTCGGCCTGCACATCGCGCCAGTCGTTGAAGATGTACGTTGCGCTGGAGATCAGGCAGAACACCAGGAAGACAATTCCGGCGCGCCCCAACGCTGCCATGTGGGCGATCTCGCCGCTGAAGAACAGTGCGCCGAACACCAGCAGGTTCTTGGCCCACTGCTGGGGCCGTATCAGCGTGATGAAGCCGCTCATGGCGAGAACATTCGCCGCATACGCGGCGCGTTTCGAACGTTGCGATTCATTGCCGCACCAGCAGGGTCCGCTCGAAGCGTTCCCAACCGCGGGCCAAGCTTAAACGCATCGCGCTGTTGTCCCATCGCGATGCTTGCGCGGGGTATTTGCGGCGCAGCGCAGGCAATGCCTCCTTTCTCAGCCAGACGGTGGCGATCAGGCTGGTAAGAAACCAGGTTAGCAGATGGTAGCGCTGTATCGACATGTAGAACAGCGCGACTGCTTGTCCGGAGAGGGCCGCGGCTGCGATGAGCCATACCCAGACCGGGTAACGCATTCCTGTCACGAAAACCCGGATGAGGATCAGGATCATTGGCACCGATAGAATGGCGGTGACGGGCTGTCCGGTCGAGCTTCTGATCCAGCGGCCCAGTTGCCGGCGAACTTGTGCAAGTGAGTCTGCGCTGAAGTCGAACTGCACCAGGTCCCAGAGTGCCGCAATATAGATGCGAGGCGATACGGCCAGCACCTGCGGGATGGAAGTGTTTGACCCGAGCGGTACGAATTTCCCCCCGAAGGCCCAATTGTGAAGGGCCATCACTCCAACCGTCGAGAACCCCAGACACAGTGCGGCCGCGCGCGGAAAGCGGCGCCCGTGGAGCGCAATGAGCGTCGCGCCGCCCGCGATGATGCCAGCCATCGGCAGCAGGTTGGGCCGCAGGAATACAGAGAGCGCGAGCAGCAACGCGCCGCCGAGCGCGAGGCCCCAGGACTGGTCCTCGCGCGCCGAGTTGCTCATCACGGCTAGCAACCCGGCGATGAAGATGAAGGTGCCCGCGGTGTCAGGGTATCCGACCGTCGCAATCACCGTATAGGCATAGAGACTGAGGCCGAACGCGCCTCCCCAGGAGATTACGAACATGATCGTCGCGGTCAGCGCCCATGGCAGGCTGGTCAGGCGCCGATACAGTTCGAAGACCAGCAGCGGAGCGATCAAAAGAAGCGAGAAGGTGCCGAAGTTCGCATCGCCGAAGATGAACTTCTCAAATGCTCGGACGTATCGCAGCCCTGCGGTGAAAAAGTAGATGTCTTCCCCGCCCCGCAGCGCAATCATCAGCTCGCCGTTCAGCAAGGCGCGGACGATCACCCGTCCCAGTCCATCGTGCAGTAAACCGTCATCGCCGCCTTCATAGAAGTGTGGGCCGCCCGCCAGCGTCGGATCCATCACCTGAATGACCGCAAATGTTGCCGCCAACGCCGCGGCGGGCACCACGAGCGAGCGCCAGCGGACCTTGACCAGCAGAAGCAAGACCGCGATGGCGCCGATGCACGTCAAGGCCGCCGACCATGCGCCGTGCAGCCGCACTGGCCATGTCGGTTGCAGCACCATCGCAAGATCGGCCGGCTGCCTGATGGAGATACCGTAGATTCGCTTTCCGATGTCCTGCTCGGCGATCGGGCGGCAGGTCATCGCCGAATGGTCAAGCAGCGTGAAGCGGTCGCGCGAATCCTCCCAGAGAACGGCGCCGCGCCAACACAGTGCACTGCCGACAAAATCCTTCGGGAAGCTGAACATGGTGAACCAGGGAAAAGCGGGTTCCCATCCGACCCTACCCCCGAACAACAAGTTGCGCGAAAACGTAATCGTTCCGCGTTCGACATCGCTGACCTTGGGAAACCACCGAAAGCCGGGTTCGTTGGCAAAACCGGCACGCCAGGAGCTTGCGCTTGAGAAGTCGATGTGGGTGACCCGGCGAGAGAAGGCAGGCTGTTGATAGATCGCGTCCGGGGAAAAGCCATAGGCCGTTTCTGGCATCGTTTCATGGCGCCAGCAGCCGTCCTGGCTAAGACCGCATCGGCGCTCGACGGGGTAGGCCCGGTCGAACTCGCCGAGCATGTATTGATAGACCTCCCGCGGCAGGCCGGCTTCCAGTGCGCCCGGCCCGCGGCCTGGATCGGCCACGAACACGTTGTGACCCTCCTCGATGCGGGGCGCGGGAAATGTCCATTGGGTGATTACGACCAAGGCAGCGACCGCCACGGCGGCGAGCCATCGGCTTCGGGCGGCAGCCACGTCGCCGAACCAGATCAGCACGGCCGCGCACAGCACCAGCAGGTAGCCGAGCAGGTGATTGATGGGCAGGCCGACGACGCAGACCACCAGCAGGAGCGCGGCAAACCTAATCACTTTGCGATCCCGCGAGAGATCGGCGCTTCAGCGCGCAGGCGCGTGTTTGCCATTCATGCTGGTATTCTCGGACGGCCATTTTTCGCGTTCGAATTCGAGACGGCTCGGGCTTCATCCGCAGCTTCCCAAAGCGGATGGACAACGGTATCACAGCGGCGAAACCCCTGCCACGGTAGCCGTTGTTGATGATCGACCAGCGAACAGCCAGCGCCGATCGAGCTTGGCGCTTTTGCATTGCGCCGATGATGGATGGAACGAATTCGGGCGAATTTGAACGCCCGATCTCTCACTCGCTGCCCGCCCATACCGCCGCAGCACACAGAAATAGCGACAATGCGCCCGCGACCATCATAAGAGTCATGGGGCATTCTGCCCCGAGCCAACAGTTCGCAAGTTGCGGGCATGAAGCCCGCACTCTTTCTTGTCATCCTGCTCCCACCACCAGCGGCCGGCTCGTTCGGGATCGTCAGGGTTGGTAGCGCGCGTGCAAGGGGCACAACCGATTGACGTAAACCCCTTGTCGTGTAGCGCGCTCAGCGGAACGCTGTTGGCTTTCGCAAAGTCGAGGGTTGCAACGCGAGTCCACTCGATCAAGGGGCTGAGTTTGAGGATTCCATAACTGGTATCGGCTTCGACCAAACTGACATCGCTCCTATGGATTGATTGATCCGCACGCAGGCCGGTGATCCAGGCCCTCGCGCCCTCCAGCGCACGACGGAGCGGCCGCGCCTTGCGCACGTCGCAGCATGCTTGCCGGGCTTCCAAGGATCGATAGAAACCGTTGATCCCCTGATCCTGAATCAGCCGTTCCAAATCTTCATGATGCGGAACGATGGCGTGGATACCTCTGCCGTAGCGTAGCTCCGACTCCGACCACACATCGTAAGTCTCGTTGAAGAGCCGGCCAGTATCGAGCGTGACAACGTCAATACCCAACTGTTGCTCGGCGATGAGGTGCAGCAGCACCTGATCTTCAAGCCCAAAGCTGGTCGTGAATGTTATTTTTCCGGCGACTTCTTCGCGAAATCTGGCGAGCCGTTCGCCGGGCGTGAGATCCTTCAGTATGCCGGTCAGCCTTGCAGCCTCCTGCTCAAGATTGTCGGATGACATCTGCACAGGTGCGATTTTGCTTTTCTCAACGGAAAGGATCAAACCGCCGCCCGCGATCCGTCCGCCGAAATCGAGCACGATCCGTCCGTCAGCCGCACTGGCGGTATGAACGTCCGCTGTCAGCGGTTCGACTAAGTCGATTGAAATCTCGCCGACGTTGTTCTGGGCAATGCGCTGTCCGCCAATCGCCGAGAGTTTCCCGGGATCGACGGCATGCTCAACGCGGGAAACGATGCCCCGGCCTTCGGCCGTGCCGATGCGAACGATCACGCGGGAGCCGGCCTCAAGCGGCTCGCGATGCAACCAGAACACGCGTGCGCGAATGTACTGCCCGGCACGGGCGGGCGAACTTGCCAGGGTCAAAACATTGCCGCGTTCGACAAACAACTCACGGTCAAGCGTGATACCCACCGATTCACCGGCTTGTGCTTCGTGAGGCCCTTGCGACCCCACAGCGGCGGGCCAGACCTCAATCGACTTGACCCGCGCGGTAACCCCTGCGGGTAGCACGACAACGGCGTCACCGACCGTGATCCTGCCGCTTTGGATGCGGCCAGCGAGGATGCGCCGGTCGTCGAACTTGTAGACGGCCTGGATCGGTAGACGCAGCGAAAGCTCCGTTGGTGCGCGCGCGGGGAGCATTTCGTCGAGAGCATCGACGACGGTCGGTCGATACCATTCCGAGGTGTAGGTATGTTCGGTGATGCCGACGCCTTCGCGGGCCGAGACCGGAATGACCGCCGAAGGCTTCACGCCGAGACTGGCGAGATAGTCTGTGATTTCGGTCTCGATTTCCCGAAACCGGCTCGCGTCATAGGCGATACGGTCCATCTTGTTGATGACGACGATCACTTGCTCCAGTCCGAGCAAGTGCAGGAGATAACCGTGTCGGCGCGTTTGCTCGCGAACGCCTTCCGTCGCGTCCACCATCAGGATTGCGCCGTCCGCCTGAGCGGCGCCCGTGATCATATTTCGCAAGAATTCCGCGTGACCGGGCGCATCGATTAGGACGAAGTCCTGCTTCTTGGTGTGGAATTGAATCTGGCTGGTATCGATGGTGATGCCTTGATCGCGCTCAGTCTGGAGGGCGTCGAGGAGGAACGACCACTCGAACGGCACCCCGCGGCGGGCACTGACCCCCTGGAGCTGCTCCAGCTTGCCTTCCGGGAGGCTTCCCGTTTCGTGAAGAAGCCGGCCGATCAGCGTCGACTTGCCGTGATCGACTGAGCCGACAATTACGATGCGGACCAGCGGACGATCGGCCACCGGAGTGGCGCCACGGAGATTGCTTGGGACAATGGCGTTCATGACAGCCTCGATGCTTTGCTGATTTAGAGATAACCGGCTGTGCGCAGGCGCTCGAATGCGTCCTCGGACTCATGATCCATGGCCCGGCCGGAGCGTTCGGAAATTTTCGTGGAGTCGAGCTCGGTGATTATTTCATCGAGCGAACTGGCGTCCGAAGCGATGGGTGAGGTGATGTCAGCGTCGCCGAGCGAGCGATAACGTTTGCCGTCGCGAGCGAGGTACAACTGAATGATCGGTATGTTTTCGCGCTTCGTGTAGCGCCAGATATCGATCTCGGTCCAATGCAGAATCGGGTGCACGCGAAGATGAGCGCCGTGCGGAGGAGTGGCGTTAAAGTGATTCCAGAACTCTGGAGGTTGGTCTCGCACGTCCCAGTGGCCTTCGGCCCCACGGGGCGAGAACACTCTCTCCTTGGCACGCGTTGCCTCCTCATCACGCCGGATGCCGGCGAACAACCCGTCGAAGCCATGCTTCGCGATCGCAAGCTTCAGTCCTTCGGTTTTCCGCGCGGCGGAACGCGCGGCAGGCGGCAGCGTAGGATCGACGGCTTCGATAGGCGGACACTGCTCGACCAGAAGGTCCAGTCCCCATTCTTTCGAGTAGCGGTCGCGAAATTCATACATCTCGGGGAATTTCTTGCCGGTATCGACATGCATGGCGGAGAACGGCAGGCGGCCGAAGAAGGCCTTGCGTGCCAGCCAGATCATTACGTTCGAATCTTTGCCGAGCGACCAAAGCAGAGCCAGTTTGTTCAGCCGCGCGAACGCTTCACGAAAAATGTAGATGCTCTGCGCTTCGAGATCGTCGAGTCGGTCCATGACGCTCAGCCCTTCCTTGAGCCAGGCGCCATGCGGACGCGCAAACCGTCCGTTTTGGACGATACGAGAATTTGGCAGCACAGCCGCGACGTCGCCTCGACCTCAGGGGCGTCATCGAGTTGAGTGATTTCCTCGATGGTCGGCGGATCGAGACGCGTCAGCCACGGTTCGTCGATGTAGACGTGGCAGGTCGCGCATAGACCGGCGCCGCCACATTCGGCAGCAACTTCGACTCCCCAGTCGCGAATAACCTCCATCACGCGCCAGCCATCGAGCGCAGCAAGTTGATGTTCGCGGCCGTCATGATCGATGACGAAAACAACTCTCTCGTTTTCTTCCAATTCGCGCATGCGTTCTTCCAAAACTCGACTTGCTTGGAGTAGAAGATTTTTCTATTCAAGGCTATATTTTGAGTCTTATATGGAAAATAATTCTCGTCAATCGGAGAATCGTTTCAATGCGTTTCCTCCCGCTGTTTCTCGACCTCTCGAAGGGGCAAGTCATCCTTGTCGGCTCGGGCGCGCAGGCGATCGCCAAATTGCATCTGCTTCGTTCGGTGGGCGCGAAGGTGCGTTGGTTCTCGCCGGACTTTGATGTTGGCGAGCAACTCGTTCTGGCAGCCAAAGACGCCGGTCAGGTCGGCATCACGATCGGACAACCAGATCTGGCCGATCTGGCTGATACGCTTGCCATCGTTTCGGCGGCCGGACCGGAAATCGACGAGCGGCTTGCCAGTGAAGCGCGACGCCTCAGTCTGCCGGTCAATGTGGTCGACCGGCCGGACCTTTCGACTTTCATTTTCCCCGCAATCGTCGACCGCGGCGAAGTTGTCGTCGCGATCGGCACCGGCGGCGCATCCCCGGTGCTGGCGCGCCGGTTGCGTGAGCGCATCGAAGCGATCCTTCCTTCCCGCGTCGGAGAGTTCGCCGACCTGATGAAGCGCTACCGGCTGCGGTTGAAGGATGCGCGTATCCGTTATCCCGGTCTCTCGTTCCGCCACTTCTGGGAACGGGTCATCGATGGTCCGATTGGCGCGGCATTTCTGGCGGGCAAGACGCGAGAGGCTGAAACGGCACTGGCCGAGGCCATCGACCGCGCGCGTAACGAAGACGAGCTTGCGGCCGGCACGGTTCATCTGGTTGGAGCAGGGCCAGGAGACCCCGACCTTCTGACGCTTCGTGCTCTGCATGTCCTCCAGTCAGCAGACGTCATTTTCCACGATGAACTGGTCGGCCCCGAGATTCTCAGTCGTGCGCGGCGCGACGCGGAGCAGGTTTTCGTGGGAAAGCGCAAAGGCGCTCCCGGTCTCGGCCAGATCGAAATCAACCGGCGCCTGATCGAGGCGGCGAAGCAGGGCCGCTGCGTTGTCCGGCTCAAGGGTGGCGATCCGTTCATCTTCGGACGCGGTGGCGAGGAACTCGAAGCCCTCGAACAGGCTGGCGTCACCGTCCATGTTGTGCCGGGCATCACCGCCGCACTGGGCTGCGCCGCAGAGGCGGGACTGCCGCTGACCTTTCGCAAAGAGGCGACGCGGCTGACCCTGGTCACAGCCAACACCGCCGAGGATGCGAGCAGCGTCAGCTGGTCGGGACTCGGCGATCCGCAGACGACCGTTGTTGTCTATATGGGACTTTCATCGGCTGGGACTGTGCGCGCCGGATTGATCAACGCCGGCCGTAGTCCGCAGACGCCGGTCGCGGTTCTCGCCCGCGGCACTCGTCCGGACGCAGCGGTGGCGGTCGGTCGGCTGGAATACCTGCCCGGCCTTGCGGCATTGGTCGGCGAAGGCCCAGCGCTTCTGGTTATCGGCGATGTCGTCGCGCGATCCGAGCCCTGGAAAAACAGCCAGATCGAGCTTCAGAGGGAGGCCGCATGACCGCACCCAGTCAACAGAAGCTGAAAGTTCACGGACCGGTCGTGGTCACGGGGAATCGTCTGAGCGACGGCGCAGTGGTCTATCGCGGCGCGATCGGATGGACCGCGCGCCTGAGCGAAGCTTCGGTCGTGAGTAATGCGCAGGCGGCCAAGGATTTATTGGTCCTTGCCAGCAAGGACGATGCCGCGGTCGGCGCTTATGTGGCTCCGGTCGAGATCAATAACGGGCAGATCGAACCGGGAAATCTGCGCGAACGCATCCGGCTCGCGGGCCCGACTTTCGATTTACCCGCAAGCTTCGGAATTTGAGAGTGTGCCATGTATGTTTATGATGATTTCGACCGGACGCTTGTCGATGAGCGCGTCAACGAATTCCGCGATCAGGTCGCGCGCCGCCTCTCAGGCGAATTGACCGAAGACGAATTCAAGCCGCTGCGACTGATGAATGGCGTCTATCTCCAGCTTCACGCCTATATGCTTCGTGTTGCAATTCCTTATGGGACGCTGTCGTCGGAGCAACTCCGTACACTCGCTCATATCGCGAGGCGATACGACCGCGACTACGGACACTTCACCACGCGGCAAAATCTCCAGTTCAACTGGATCAAGCTCAGCGACCTTCCCGATGTAATGGCCGACCTGGCGAAGGCCGGCCTCCATGGCATGCAGACGAGCGGCAATTGCGTGCGCAATGTCACCACCGACCAGTGGGGCGGCGTCGCGCCGGACGAGATCGAAGATCCCCGAATCTGGGCGGAAATCCTCCGGCAGCACTCCACCATGCACCCGGAGTTCACGTATCTGCCGCGCAAGTTCAAGATCGCGATCACGGCCGCGGCGCATGACCGGGCCGCGGTGCGCGTCCACGATATCGGACTTCGCCTCCACAAGAACGGCGCAGGCGAATCCGGCTTTGAGGTCGTGGTTGGCGGAGGGCTTGGGCGCACGCCGTTCGTCGGCAAGACGATCAAGCCGTTTCTGCCGAAACGCGATTTGCTGAGCTACGTCGAGGCGATCCTGCGCGTCTACAATCAGTATGGCCGGCGTGACAACATCTACAAGGCTCGCATCAAAATCCTCGTCCACGAAATGGGCGCGGAAAAGTTCGGCGCGGAAGTCGACGCCGAATGGCAAAACATCAAGGACGGTGCGCTCGCGATCGATCTTGCATTCATCGCCGATATTGCATCCCGCTTCCGCTATCCGAAATATGAGAACCTGGCCAACGAGCCACCGGCACTCACGCAAGTCCGCTCTCGCAATTCGCGGTTTGATACGTGGTTCCGGAACTCCGTTACGCCTCACAAACAGCGCGGTTACGCGATAGTGACACTGTCACTCAAGCCTGAAGGGGCGCCGCCCGGCGACGCTACGTCCGAGCAGATGGATGCAATTGCCAGCCTTGCGGATCGCTATAGTTTTAGTGAAATTCGCGTGGCGCATGAGCAGAATCTCGTGCTGCCGCATGTCGCTCAACGCGATTTGCCCGTCCTTTGGGAGCAGCTTGAGAAAATCGGCGTTGCGACGCCGAATGTAGGGCTCGTCTCGGACATTATCGCCTGTCCGGGCCTTGACTATTGCAGCCTCGCCAATACGCGATCGATCCCGGTTGCCCAGGAACTGACGCGGCGCTTCAAGAATCTCGGCACACAGCGGGAACTCGGCCGGCTTCACATCAACATTTCCGGCTGCATCAACGCGTGCGGTCATCATCACGTCGGCCATATCGGAATTCTCGGCGTCGAGAAGAACGGCCAGGAATTCTTCCAGATCACATTAGGCGGACGTGCCGACGAAAAGGCGGAATTGGGTTGCTTGCTGGGACCCGCCGTCCCGTATGCTGAGGTTGCGGATGTGATCGAAGATGTCGTCGCCGCCTATGTTGAATTGCGCGACCAGCCCAATGAACTGTTCGTCGATACAGTGAAGCGAATCGGTGTCGAACCGTTCAAGGAGCGCGTCTATGCCGCTCGTTAAAAACGGTGCCGTCGTGGAGGACCGCTTCACCCGCGTTCTTGACGACGCAGCGATTGTCGATGACGTCCCGGTCATCATGCCAGCCGCGAGACTACTTGCCGACGTGGGCGACCTTGCCGGTCGGAGGGGCGCAACCGGCGTTCTATGGCCCAACGATCGTGACATCTCGCAGCTAGCGCCGCATCTTGATCGTCTCGCATTGGTGGCGCTGGACTTTCCAAACTTTCGAGATGGCAGGGCCTATTCCCAGGCGCGCATTCTGCGGGAGCGCTACAACTATCGCGGCGAGCTTCGCGCAACTGGCCAGGTGCTGCGCGACCAATTCCTGCTCCTGCACCGCGCTGGCTTCGATTCGTTCGAAGTCAGCAAACCGGCTGATGCGTCCGCATTCGCCGAGACGATCGCGCGATACAGCGTCGTCTATCAGCCGGCCGACGCAGGAACCCCTGCAGCATTAAGAAGGCGAAACGCGTCATCGAAAGCAGGCGCTCGAGTGCACCTGCGCGAGCATGACGCATAGCGAAGCGGCAGTAACGAGCGATGTGCCACGCGCAGCAGTGAATAGAGAGACTCGTTCAAGAGCCGATCAGCAGCTTGGGATCAGATCCGCGTTCGGGCACGCCGGGTTGGGCGAGTTCGGTTTCGCGGCGGGCCAGCCACGCCTTGGCCGCCTGTCGGGGTCGAAGGTCTCAGCTTCGCGGTGGACAATCCGCCCTTCCGTTTGATCAGGATCTGCGCGGAGTAGGCCGTGGTGCCATCCTTGCGGCATCCCTCGGTGATTGTACCCATGTGTGGTACATCGTCTCGGGCTGGGTTCTGAAGGCGCACTCACGTTTCGGTATGGGCGCAAATGAGCGCTGATGAGCGGAAATGAGGTGTGGGTGAAGGAAGGCTAAATGTCTGACGCTGCTGGCGAAGCCCGAAAAATCGAGCGTTGGCGATTCTCCATTGCGCCGATGATGGAATGGACCGACCGGCATTGCCGCGCGTTCCATCGCCGGCTCACGCGCCATGCGCTGCTATACACCGAGATGGTGACGACCGGCGCGGTGCTGCATGGCGATCGCGCGCGTCTGATCGGCTTCGATCCCGCCGAGCACCCTGTCGCGTTGCAGCTTGGCGGTTCCGATCCGCACGCGTTGGCGCAGTGCGCGCGGATCGCCGCCGATTTCGGTTACCGTGAAATCAACCTCAACGTCGGCTGCCCCTCGGATCGCGTGCAGGACGGCCGCTTTGGCGCTTGCTTGATGGCTGAGCCCGCGCTGGTCGGCGATTGCGTCGCCGCGATGAAGGCCGCGGCGGCGCTACCGGTCACGGTGAAGTGCCGCATTGGCATCGACGAGCAAGATCCCGAGATCGCGCTTGAGACGATCGCCGTTGCGGTGGAGCGGGCAGGCGTTGACGCCTTGATCGTTCATGCGCGCAAGGCCTGGCTGCAGGGCTTGTCGCCACGCGAGAACCGCGACATCCCGCCGCTCGATTACCCGCTGGTGTACCGTCTTAAGGCGGCGCATCCCCGCCTGCCTGTCATCATCAACGGCGGCATCCTGACCGTGGAGGGCGCGCGCGTGCACCTCGCCCATGTCGATGGCGTGATGATGGGGCGCGGGGCCTACCAGGAACCCTGGCGGCTTCTCGCGGTCGATCCGTTGCTGTTCGATGCAGCTACACCGCATGCTTCGATCAAGGATGCTATCGCTGCGCTTTATCCTTACATCGAACGCGAAATTTCGCGCGGCGTGCGGTTGCATTCCATCGTTCGGCATCTGCATGGCGCATTTCATGCGGTGCCCGGCGCGCGCGCCTATCGCCGCCACCTGGCGACGCAAGCCGTGAAACCGGGTGCCAGCGTTGCGGTGCTCGCAGAAGCGCTCGCCATGGTCCTGGACAGGCCTGCGGATTTGGCGCAAACCGCCGCGGCTTAGCCCGCCAGATCGACCGGCCAAGCCGGTTGTTTCGGAGACAGCGATGCTCGGTGTTCCGCTCGGCGAGCTTGCCGCGCTCGCGGCCGCGATTGTCATCGGCGGGGTGGTGACCGGGCTGCTGGCCGGACTGTTCGGTGTCGGCGGGGGCGCCGTGATCGTCCCGGTTCTCTACGAGATTTTTCGCGCCCTCGATGTGCCGGAGGAGGTGCGCATGCAACTTTGCGTCGGCACTTCGCTCGCCATCATCGTGCCGACCTCGCTGCGCTCGTTCCTGGCTCATCGCGCCAAGGGAAATCTGCCGGTGGAGATCATCCGGCGCTGGGCGCCCTCGGTGATCGTGGGGCTTGTGGCCGGCGCGGTGATTGCTGCGTTCGCGCCGAGCTGGGTGTTCAAGCTGATGTTTGTCGTCGTGACGTCGATGATTGCCGTGCGGATGCTGTTCGGCAACGACACATGGCGGCTCGGCGACACCTTGCCCGGAATGGGATTGATGTCGGTCTATGGGTTTGTCGTCGGGTTCTATTCGGCGGTTATGGGTGTCGGCGGCGGGTCGGTTTCGACGCTGGTGATGATGCTCTACGGCACGCCGATCCATGTCGCGGTCGGAATTTCCGCCGGGATCGGGGTGTTGATCTCGGTGCTTGGAACCATCGGCTTCGTCATTGCCGGCTGGCCGCAGCAGGCGCTGATGCCGCCGTTATCGCTCGGCTACGTTTCGCTGATCGGCGTGGCGCTGATGGCGCCGATCTCGGCTTATATCGCGCCCTATGGCGCGAGGCTCGCCCATCGGCTGCCGAAGCGGCGGCTTGAAGTGGCTTTCGGCCTGTTTCTGATCGCCGTGGCGGTGCGCTTCCTGATCAGCCTGCTCTGACGCTACCGGTGGCCGCGCATAATCAGCTTGTCGCCGCGCACCTCCCAGCTTTCCAGCCGGTTGAGGAAGCTCATGCCGAGCAGGTTGGTCTTGAGCTGGCCCGGCTGCGCGATCAGCGCGGGCACCGACCGCTCGACGATATTACCGACCGCAAGCCGGTCCAGCGTGACGGCAGCGGCGCGGGTCCGGCCGTTGGCGGTATCGACGTTGACCGTATAGGCCAGCACCTCAAGCGGCAGCCCGGCGGCCTTGGCGGCTTCCTGGGTGAGGACGACGGCGCTGGCGCCCGTGTCGAGCACCATGTTGGACCGTGCGCCGTTGATCAGCGTCGAAACCTGGAAATCGCCGGTGCGGCCGCGAACGAACTCGGCGGTCTGCACGCCCCGGGTGGCGGCGCGCCCCGGAATAATTTCGGCGAGCACCCGGTCGCCGACGTCGCGCAGTTCCATCCGGTAGGTGTAGCCCAGCGCCAGCACCAGCCCGACCGCGGCCCAGAACAGCGCCGCCTCCAGCGCCTGGGAGAAGCGCTCCCGGAACAGCACCAGCACGCTGCCGCCGACAAATACGATCAGCGCCAGATTGTAGGCCAGCGCCCCAAAATCGTCCGCCGACATGTTCAGCGACGGCATGCTGAACGTCCCGGCATCGTGTCGTGCCAATAGAACCACCAGCGACAGCGCAGCACCAATCAGCAGAACCCATAGCAGGCGGCGGCGCACCATCTGGCCTCTCAGGAAACGGCGGTGTTGGCGGTGCGCTGGCGCATGGTCTCCTGCCGGCGCGGCAACTCGGCCATGATGCGCGAGCGCTCCGCATCGGTGTACGCCGTCCAGTTGGCGACCTCATTAAGCGTACGCGCGCACCCCAGGCAAAGCCCGGAATGGTGCTCGACGATGCACACTTTGGTGCAGGGGGTCTCGATCTTGGCCATCATGGAATCAGCGTGTCGCGTCAAAATAGGGTGCGCGGCGGGGAACGCAATCGCGCAACACGCGAAAGCGTCAGGCGCTCATCCGGAAGATCGAGCGTTTGTCGGCCTTAGCCCGGGCGTCGGGCTGGACCACCGGCGCCGGTTCGGCGATCGGCGGCAGCGCGGCCATAATCCGCTCCGGCGGGAAGGTGGCGATCAACTCGGTGCCGATGCGGACCTTGGACTTCAGGGTGAAGGTGCCGCCGTGCATATCGACCAGGCTCTTGGCGATCGGCAGGCCAAGGCCCGCTCCTTGCTCGGCGGATTTGATGGCGTTCGAGCCTTGGCCGAACGAGGACAGCACCACCGGGATCTCCTCTTCCGGGATGCCCGGCCCGGTGTCCTTGCAGCTCATGTACTGGCCGCCGGCCGCGGTCCAGCCGACCTTGAGCCAGATTTCGCCACCCGGCGGGGTGAACTTGATCGCGTTGGACAGGAGGTTGAGG
The DNA here is from genome assembly GCA_021730985.1 of Hyphomicrobiales bacterium. Lineage (GTDB taxonomy): Bacteria > Pseudomonadota > Alphaproteobacteria > Rhizobiales > Xanthobacteraceae > Z2-YC6860. The sequence goes on from JAKFYI010000002.1 coordinate 121,273, forward strand.
CAGATCTGACGCAGCGCGCGTTCGTCGGCCCACATGCGCGGCAGATCGGCCTCGAACACGTTGTGCACGGTGATGCCGCGGTTCTGGGCGCGCAGCTTGAGCAGATGATGGCAGTCCTCGACCACGGTGGTGAGCATCACCGGCTCTTCGTTGAGCTCATAGCGGCCCGCCTCGATGCGCGACAGGTCAAGAATCTCGTTGATCAGGCCGAGCAAGTGCTGGCCGGAATCGTGGATGTCGTTGGAGTATTCCTTGTAGGCCGGAACGGAGTGCGTGCCGAAAATCTCGCCCTTCATCACCTCCGAGAAACCGAGGATGGCGTTGAGCGGCGTGCGCAATTCATGGCTCATCTGCGCGAGGAACTGCGACTTCGCGATGTTGGAGCCTTCGGCGCGCCGGCGTGCCTCGTCCGAGATCGCCTTGGATTGTTCCAACTCGCCGATCAATGCGTCCTTCTCCGCGCGCGCCACCAGCGTGGCGAGCCCCGACGAATAGAGCCGATAGGCGAGGAGGGTGAAGTAACCCTGCGCGGTGACCGCCATGACGCCGAGGATCATGTTGTGCAGATCACCCTGCAGCGCGAAATTCAGCGCGACCGCGGCCGACACCGGGATGGTCGCGGCGAGCACAGCGATCGGCAGGCTCGATGCGAGCATGCTCGACACCGCCACCACCATCAGCATCACGAACAGCATGAACGTGCTGGAGCCTTCGTCCTGCCCCAGCGGATGCACGAGGTTGTACATCCAGGCCAGGCCATAGAAGAGGTCGAGCACGATGAAGCGCAGCCGCCAGGCGCGTAGGTTCATCCCGTTCGGCGACTCGTTGAGAAACTGCCGGCACTTGGTGACGATCACGGCGTGGATGACCAGCACCGCCGCGGTCCACGCGCCGGCCATCACCGCGCCGCTCCACAGGCTCGACAGGAAACCCACGGTGCCGACCAGAAGCAGGATCACCAGCGACGCGGACAGCCGGTTTTCGGCGAACTGGCGGAGCAACTCGTAGTCGAACGCCGCTCGTGTCCCGGTTGTGGAGGTGAGCATATCGCGTGCTTCGCGCACGCGTTGCGCGGCCAACCGGCGGCGCTTGGCCACCGGCTTTTCGCTGGGCATCGGAATTTCGCGATTTTCGGATACGCTCACGGGGTACGCCACTGGACTCGAAAAATCACGTCAAACTCGCGCAAAAACCTTAAGACCTGGCTTAAACCGGCTATAAATCACATGGTTAACGGCGGATGATTCATGAAGCTCTATGACGGCGGCAGGGCACCCAACCCGCGTCGTGTCCGGGTGTTTTTGGCGGAAAAGGGCATCAGCGTGCCCACCGAGCAGGTCGATCTGGGCGTGTTGGGCCAGAAGTCGGAGGCATTCACCGCCGTGAACCCTTTGCAGCGGGTCCCGGCGCTGGTGCTGGACGATGGAACGGTGATCGCCGAGTCGATCGCGATCTGCCGATATTTCGAACTGCTGCATCCAAGTCCGCCGCTGTTCGGTACAGAACCCAAGGACGTGGCGACGATCGAAATGTGGCAGCGGCGGATCGAGCTTCATCTCCTGTTTCCGGTCGCCCATGTGTTTCGCAACTCGCACCCGGCCATGAAGGACATGGAAGTGCCGCAAGTCCCCGCCTGGGCCGAGGCCAACAAGCCGCGCGTGCTGGATTTCCTTGCCACGCTTGACGGGCATCTTAAGGACAACACCTTCGTCGCCGGCGGCCGCTACAGCGTGGCCGATATCACCGGGCTGGTGTCCATCGACTTCATGAAGCCGGCCAAGCTCGCAGTGCCCGACGCGCTGACCCATGTGCGCCGCTGGCATGCGGAATTGTCGGCACGTCCGAGCGCCAAGGCCTGACCATGCGTCTCACTGTGATCGGTTGCGGCGATGCATTCGGCTCGGGCGGGCGGTTTCAGACCTGCTTCATGATCGAGGGCAGCACGCGGAAAATCCTGCTCGACTGCGGCGCGTCCACGCCGGTCGCGCTGAAGCTCCGCAACGTCGATTTCAACACGATCGACGGCATCGTGCTGAGCCATCTGCACGGCGATCATTTCGGCGCGTTGCCGTTCCTTCTTCTGGAGTCGCAATTTCACTTGCAGCGCACGCGCCCGCTGACGGTTGTCGGACCTCCCGGCACGCGTGAGCGCGTGACCGCGGCCATGGAGGTGTTCTTTCCTCGATCCAGCAAAAACGTGTGGCGCTTTCCGTTCGAGGTCGGCGAAATTACGCCGGGCATACCTGACGAGGTGCTGGGCTTTTCCATCAAGACGGCGGAGGTGATCCATCACTCGGGCGCGCCATCGACTGCAGTTCGTCTGACCGAAGGCGGCAAGACGCTTGCCTATTCCGGCGACACCGAATGGACCGACGCGCTGCTTCCCGTCGCCGACGGCGCCGACCTGTTCATCATGGAATGCTACGACTATTCGCGAAGCATGCCGGGACATACGAGCTTTGCCACCCTCAAGGACAAGCGCGCGTCGCTGAAGCCAAAGCTCATCATGGTCACCCACATGAACCCGACCATGCTGGCGCGCCAGGATGAGGCGCGGGCCGCAGGCTTTATTGTTGCCGAGGACGGCCTGGTGCTGGAGATCTAGCGCGTCAGCCGAGCTGTTTGCCCGGCGGACCTGCGTTCGGTGCGCCGCTCGGCAGATCGAACTGGTTCGCCGGCAAGGTGTCGAAGAACTCAAGCACCTCGGCGGTTTTCACCACGTCGGCGTACTTGGCGTTCATGTCGCAAAGGTTGATCGCGTGGCTCGCCTGGCTGCGGTCGAAGCAGCCTTCCTCGGCGAGTGTGATGCGATAATTCAGGCTGAACGCGTCGAGCACGGTGGCCCGCACGCAGCCCGACGTGGTCGTTCCCGTCACGATCACGCTGTCGCAGCCAAGCAGCGTGAGATAGCTCGTCATGTTGGTGCCAAAGAAGCCGGACGGCTTCTGCTTGTAGATCACGATGTCCTTGGGACCGGGCGCGATCTCGCCGACGATTTCATTGCCGTCGATGTTGGTGTTGGGTCTGGTGCCGCGGTCCTCGCTGGAGCGGCTGTTTTTCCAGCTCCAGCTACCATTGTCCCAGTTGTCGGCGCGCCGCACACCGGTGGTGTAGATCACCGGAATTCCTTTTCCGCGCGCCTTTTCGATCAGCGATTTCAGGTAGGGCATCGCCACCCAGGCATCCTCGCCGCAGGAATTGCGCCAGCGCTTGATCGATTCAAGGATCGGCATCGGGCGCTCGTCGCAGAACGCATAATTCACGTCGATGATGAGCAGCGCAGGCCGCTTGCCGAAGCCCTGGCGCGCCGCGTAGCCGGAGTTGCCGAACACCGCCTTGTCGCGCTCGGTGAGGAACTTGTTCCAGATCGGCTCAGACATGTTTTAGCTCCCTGACTTCCGCCTGTTTCGACAGATATTACCACGTTCGGAGCCTCAAAGGCAGGAAGGCTTCCTCGAAGGGAAGCGCCGGGGTGTGCGCCTCGCATGGCGCGCTCACCGCAAAGGTGGCATTGTCGGCCAACGAATTCGTCCGACCACCGGGAGGACCTGATGTCAATTCGCTCCACTCTCCTTGCCATTGCGTGTGCCGCGGCAATGACGGCGCCCGTCGCTGCCATTGCCGAGAACCGCCTCGCGCTGGTGATCGGCAATTCGGCCTACCGGACGGCCTCGGCGCTCCCCAATCCGGCCAATGACGCAAGGGCAGTTACGGAACTGCTGCAGAGCGCCAAATTCGAGGTGACGACTGCGGCCGACCTGTCGCAAATCGACATGCGGCGCGTCATCGTTGACTTCGCCGAAACGGTCAAGCGCAAGGGGCCGAACACCGTTGCGGTCGTCTATTACGCCGGCCACGGGGTGCAGGTTGGCGGCGAGAACTTCCTCATTCCTGTCGATGCCAACATCAAGAGCGAGGCCGAGGTTGCGTTGTACGCGATCCGGTTCGACGACCTGATGAATGCGCTGGAGGCTGCACCCACCAAGGCGCGCATCGTCATTCTTGACGCCTGCCGCAACAATCCGTTTGCCGAGATGCAGAAGACCGTCGGCCGCGGCCTTGCCATGGTCAACGCGCCGGTCGGTTCGGTGGTCGCCTATTCGACCTCGCCGGGAACAGAGGCCGAGGACGGGCGCGGCTCCAACAGCCCGTTCACCGCTGCCTTTATTGCCGCGGCGAAGCAGCCGGGCGTGCCGGTCGAGCAGACCTTCAAGGCGGTGCGGCTCGCCGTGCACAGCGAAACGGAAGGGCGCCAGACTCCGTGGGAGGTGCTGTCGCTGACCAACAACTTCTCCTTCTTTCCGACCGGTGCCGATCCGGGCCCGGCGTCTTCATCGCCTGCGGCCGGATCGTCGATCCCGGCGGGGCCGGGACAGACTCCGGCTGCAACACGCGTATCGCTCACCGCGCCGGATGCGAAGGTCAATCCGGAGAGAGCCTCCGACAAGCCTGCGGTGCGTTCGGCATACTGGAAAAAGATGCTGCGCGGACTTTCGCCCGAGCAGGCTTACAACCTCGTGGTAAGCGAGGACGACATCGACGGCTATCGCGAGTTCCTGGTGCTCTACCCGAAGGCCCCGCAATTGGCGCGGGTTCGCGCCATCAGCGATCGCCGCCTGGAGATGGTCGCCTGGTACACCGCGGTGTCGGCGAATTCGGTCGGGGCCTACAGGTATTTCCTTGGGCGCTACGGCTCGAGCGACATGGCGGCCACCGCGCAGACCCTGATGCAGCGCGCGGCCACGCGCGCGTTGCTGGCGAGCAATGACCCGGCGGCGCTCGGCTGCAATTGCAGCGTGGTGCCGACGCGCAGGACCGACAACACCAGGCCGGCCCCGGCATCGCAGCCGACGCGCAACGCCCGGCGCGATGCGCCGGCGCGCGAGGTTATCGTGAACGAGCCTGCCGCTCCGTCAATCCCAATCGGAATCGGAATCGGTATCGGCGGCGGTGGCATGGGGATAGGCTCGCCCGGCCGCGTTTCACCGGGCGGCGGCACGGGTGGCCGCCCGCAGGGCGGTTCTCACTCTCCGAGCGGTGGAACCCGCCGGTAACGAGCAGGCTTTTACCGGTCTAGACGCGCAATGAGGCTGGACGTATCCCAGCGGCTGCCGCCCATCTTCTGCACCTCGGCGTAGAACTGATCGACCAGCGCCGACACCGGCAGGTTGGCGCCGTTGCGCCGCGCCTCGGCGAGGCAGATCGACAGGTCTTTGCGCATCCAGTCCACCGCGAAGCCGAAGTCGAACTTGTCCGCGGCCATTGTCTTGTAGCGGTTCTCCATCTGCCAGGACTGCGCTGCGCCCTTGGAGATGGTGGCGATCAGCTTCTCGATATCGAGACCGGCTTTCTTGGCGAAGTGGACGCCCTCGGCGAGGCCCTGCACCAGCCCGGCGATGCAGATCTGGTTGACCATCTTGGCAAGCTGGCCGGAGCCGGACGCGCCCATCAGGTTGCAGGCCCGCGCGTAGGCCGCGATCACCTTCTCGGCACGGGCGAACGGTTCCGCGTCGCCGCCGCACATGACGGTGAGCGCGCCGTTTTCAGCACCGGCCTGCCCGCCGGACACCGGCGCATCGATGAAGTCGAAGCCTCTCTTTTTCGCTTCGGCGTACAACTCGCGCGCGATCTCGGCTGAAGCCGTGGTGTGATCGACGAACACCGCGCCCTTCTTGACTCCGGCGTATGCGCCGTTGGCGCCGAGCGCGACCTCTCGCACGTCGTTGTCGTTGCCGACGCACATCATCACGAAGTCCTGGCCTTCGGCCGCTTCCTTCGGCGTCTTGGCGGCCTTGCCGCCGAACTGGCCGGCCCACTTTTCCGCCTTGGCGTGGGTGCGGTTGTAAACGGTGACCTCGTGGCCGCCCTTGTTCTTGAGATGCCCGGCCATGGGGTAACCCATGACGCCAAGACCGAGAAACGCCACCTTCGCCATCGTGTCCTCCCTGTGCGCGGTTGCACGATCAATAACTTGCAAGCCCCGCGTTGACCAGACCGCCGCCGTCACTATGGTGTCACGCGCTGCGCATGCGAGCGGCGAGAGCCTGGGGTTTCAAATAATGTCCGTGACCAAAGAGCAGGTGCTGGATGCGCTCGGCAAGGTTGCCGCGCCGGACGGCACGCCGCTGCCCAAGACGGGGACGCTGTCCGAGATCGTCGCGGGCGACAAGATATTCTTCTCTCTCACGGTGGACGCCGCGGTGGTGCAGGCCTGGGAGCCGGTGCGCAAGCGCGCGGAGGAGGCGGTCAAGGCAATCCCCGGCGTTCAATCGGCGATGGTGGCGCTGACCGCCGAACGCAAGGGCGGCGCAGGTGCTGCCGCACCCCGGCCGCAGCAAGGCGCGCCGGCGCATTCGCACGCACCGGCGGCCGGCGCTGCGCCGCGCGGCCAGCCGACGCAGCAGGGCGTGCCGGGGGTCACATCGATCATCGCCGTGGCATCCGGCAAAGGCGGCGTTGGCAAATCGACCACGGCCATCAACCTTGCGCTCGGCCTGCGCGATCTCGGCATGAAAGTCGGCGTGCTCGATGCGGATATCTACGGTCCGTCGCTGCCGAAGCTGCTCGCGATCCGGGAGCGCCCACAGACCGTCGGCGGCACCCGTCTCAAGCCGATCGAGCGGCACGGGCTCACCGTGATGTCGATCGGCTTCCTGATCGAGGAAGAGACGCCGATGATCTGGCGCGGCCCGATGGTGATGTCGGCGCTGACGCAGATGCTTCGCGAGGTCGAGTGGGGCACGCTCGACATCATGGTCGTCGACATGCCGCCCGGCACAGGCGATGCGCAGCTCACCATGGCGCAGCAGGTGCCGCTCAAGGGTGCTGTGATCGTTTCAACGCCGCAGGACCTTGCGCTGATCGACGCACGCCGCGGCATCGCCATGTTCAAGCGCGTCAACGTGCCGGTGCTCGGCATCGTCGAGAACATGAGCACCTTCATCTGCCCGAAGTGCGGCGAGCGCACCGACATCTTCGGTCATGGCGGCGCGCGCAAGGAGGCCGAACGACTGGGCGTTCCATTCCTGGGCGAGGTGCCGCTCGATATGATGATCCGCGAGACGTCGGACTCGGGCCTGCCCATTGTGGCGACACAGCCGGACGGTCCCCATGCGGCGGCGTACCGCGCCATTGCCCAACGGGTGCGCGACCAGTTGGGCAGCGCAGGGGCGGCTAAACCGGCGCCCAAAATCGTTATCGAGTCCTGATCGCGCCGCTCTCCCCTTGTATGGCTTTTCGACTGGGTACATCCTGTCGATGCTCAAAAAGCCTGCATACGGGGGGAGTTAATGAAACGCCGTCAATTCTTGCAGGCCGCTGGTGCCGGCGCTGCGGCATCGGCCGTCGCCGCGCCCGCCATCGCGCAGTCGATGCCGGAAATTAAATGGCGGCTGACGTCGAGCTTTCCGAAATCTCTCGACACCATCTACGGCGCGGCGGAGGTGTTTTCCAAAGCTGTCGCCGAGGCCACCGACAACAAGTTTCAGATTCAGGTTTTTGCCTCCGGCGAAATCGTGCCGGGATTGCAGGCGGCGGACGCTGTGCAAAGCGGCACGGTCGAGATGTGCCATACCGCGTCCTACTATTACGTCGGCAAGGATCCGACGTTCACCTTTGGGACATCGCTGCCGTTCGGCCTCAACAAGCGCATGATCGATGCGTGGATGTTCGTTGGCGGCGGCAACGAATTGATGAATGACTTCTACAAGAAGTACAACATCTACGCCATTCCGGCGGGTAACACCGGAGCGCAGATGGGCGGTTGGTTCCGAAAAGAAATCAACACCCCGGGCGACCTCAACGGTCTCAAAATGCGGATCGGCGGCCTTGCCGGCCGCGTGCTGGCGAAACTCGGCTTGGTGACGCAACAGATCGCCGGCGGGGAAATTTATCCGGCGCTTGAAAAAGGCACGATCGATGCGGCCGAGTGGGTTGGCCCGTACGACGACGAGAAACTCGGCTTCCAGAAAGTGGCGCGGTACTACTACTACCCCGGTTGGTGGGAGGGCGGCCCGATGCTGCACAACTTCATCAACATCGCGAAATGGAATTCGCTGCCGAAGAACTATCAGTCGATCGTTCACTCGGCATCTCACGTCGCCAACACGATGATGATTGCAAGGTACGACGCACAAAACCCCGCGGCCTTGAAACGCCTGATCTCGGGCGGCGCCCAGCTTCGGGCGTTTCCGCCTGCGGTCATGGATGCATCGTTCAAGGCCGCGAACGAGTTCTACGCCGAAACCGCAGCGGCCAATCCGGACTTCAAAAAGGTCTACGACGCGGTCGTCGCATTTCGCGGCGATCAGTATCTGTGGTGGCAGGTGGCCGAGTATGCCTTCGACAGCTTCATGATCCGCTCCCGCAGCCGGACCTAACTCGGTACTCGCTCGGAACCTTGGGAATGCCCGCGAAACGGGACACCACACGCAAGGCCTCAGGAGAGGCCGCTTACGGAGGAACAGCCATGAAGCGTCGTCAATTCTTGAAGACAGCGGGGGTGGGCGTTGCCGCATCGGCGGTGGCCGCGCCGGCAATCGCCCAATCCATGCCGGAGGTCAAATGGCGCCTGACGTCCAGCTTTCCCAAATCGCTCGATACGCTGTGGGGCGCGTCCGAGACGTTCGCGAAATATTGCTCGGAAGCGACCGACGGCAAGTTTCAAGTGCAGACCTTTGCGGCAGGCGAGATCGTGCCTGCGCTGCAGGCGCTCGACGCGGTGTCGGCCGGCACCGTCGAGATGTGCCACACCGCGACCTATTACTTCGTCGGCAAGGATCCGACCTGGGCGCTGTTCTGCTCGGTGCCGTTCGGCATGAACACACGTCAGCAAAATGCCTGGTTCTACGACGGCGACGGCATGAAGCTGATGAATGAATTCGCCAGGAAGTCGAACGTCTACGCGCTGGTCGGCGGCAACACCGGCGCGCAGATGGGCGGCTGGTTCCGCAAGGAGATCAACAGCGTCGCCGATCTGAACGGCCTGAAGTTCCGGATCGCCGGACTTGCGGGCCGCACGCTGCAGAAGCTTGGGGTGGTGCCGCAGCAGATAGCCGGCGGTGAAATCTATCCGGCGCTTGAAAAGGGCACGATCGACGCGGCCGAGTGGGTCGGTCCTTACGATGACGAAAAGCTCGGCTTTCAGAAGGTGGCCCGCTTCTACTATTACCCGGGCTGGTGGGAAGGCGGCACGCCGCAGCACTTCCTGATCAACAGCGCGAAGTGGGCGGAATTGCCCAAGGCGTATCAAGCCGTGGCCACGGCCGCCGCCGGATTGGCGAATGTGGAGGAGACCGCACGCTACGACGCACGCAACCCGCAAGCGATCAAGCGATTGGTTGCCGGCGGCGCGCAGCTCAAACCGTTTCCGGTGCCTGTCATGGAGGCTTGCTTCAAGGCCGCCAACGAGATGTTCGCGGAAATCAACGGCACCAATGCGGAGTTCAAGAAAGTCTACGACAACATGGTCGCTTTCAGGAACGACGAATACCTGTGGTGGCAGGTGGCAGAATACACCTACGACACGTTCATGATCCGCTCGCGGTCACGCGGTTGATCTCGCGTCATGAACGAAACCCCGGAGCTCAGCTCCGGGGTTTTTCTTTTGGCTACCGGATTTTTGGCGGATCGCTGAAATCAAGAGCCGGTGGTGAAAAATCAAGTCCCGGAAGATTTTGAAGTTGTTGCTCGACCTTGGATGGGTCCAATTTCGCCGTGGGCTGCAGCATGAACGTCACGGTTTTCGGAAACGCGATGAGGATGGCGACCAGGATGACCTGCAGGATCACCCACGGAATAGCGCCAAGATAGATATCGGAGCTCTTGATCGACGGCGGTGCGATCGCGCGCACATAGAATAGTGCAAACCCAAATGGGGGATGCATGAAGCTCGTCTGGATATTCGCGCCGATCAGCACGCCAAACCAGATCAGATCGATCCCCAAGCGTTCGGCAGCAGGAGCGAGCAGGGGAATGATAATGAAGGCGATCTCGAAGAAGTCGAGGAAGAAGGCGATGACAAAGACAAAGATGTTCACGAAGATCAAGAAGCCGATCACCCCTCCCGGAAGCGAGAGCAGCAATCCTTCGATCCACTCCTTGCCGCCGACACCCTGAAAAACTAGGCTGAACACGCGGGCGCCGATCAGAATAAAGACGACCATGGCGGTGATCCGCATGGTCGAACTCATGCCCTGATAGGTCATCTCCCAGGTGAGGCGGCCGTTCAGCCACGCCAGCACGAAGCTGCCAACCACACCCATCGCGCCGGCCTCGGTCGGTGTCGCCAATCCCATGAAGATCGTGCCAAGGACGAGGAATATAAGAACGATCGAGGGGACCATGCCGCGGGTACAGCGCCAGATCAGCGGCCAGCCGCGCAGAACGCGCGCTTCGGGCGGCAGAGCGGGAATATCCTGTGGCCGAACCAGGCTCAGCAGCGCGACGTACGCGGCAAAAAGTGCGATCTGAATGAAGCTCGGCCCGATCGCGCCGAGGTACATGTCGCCCACCGATTTGCCGAGTTGGTCGGCCAGCACCACAAGGACCAGCGAGGGCGGGATCAGTTGAGTGATTGTGCCTGATGCTGCGATCACCCCGGTGGCATGCCTCGCCGAATAGCCGTAGCGCATCATGACCGGCAGGGCGATGATGCCCATCGCGATGACGGATGCCGCGACGGTTCCCGTGATAGCGCCCAGCACGGCGCCAACCAGAATGACGGCATAGGACAGTCCGCCGCGCATCGGTCCGAACAACTGGCCGAACCCTTCGATCAGATCTTCGGCGAGCCCGCTTCGTTCGAGGATCGCGCCCATCAGGGTGAAGAAGGGAATTGCGAGCAGAAGGTCGTTCGAAACGACCGCGAACAACTGATAGGTCAGGTTGCCCAGGAAATCCGCACGGATGAGCCCGAGCTCGATTCCAATCAGCCCGAAGAACAAGCCCGTCGCGGCCAGCGAAAATGCCGCCGGATAACCGATCACCATGAAGAGGATAAGGCCCGCGAACATGAGCGGGGCCATGTTGTGGGTGACGAAGTGAATCATTGAAGCGGCTTCTCGTAGCCGTGTTCGCGCCGATATCCGGTCGTCAGCGCAGCGATGCACTTGATGATTTCCGATATGCCTTGCAGGGCGACCAGCCCGAAGCCGACGGGCAGGATCAGCTTCACCGGCCAGCGCGGCAGACCGCCGGCGTTGGTGGATACCTCGCCGCTGCGCCAGGCATCCGTGAACCAGGGCCAGGTGAACCAGATCAACAGGATGCACATCGGCATCAGGAACAGGATGCCGCCGAGGAGATCGATCCAGATGCGAGCGCGGTCGCTGACCATGCCGTAAATCAGATCGACGCGGACGTGCTCGTTGACCTTCAGCGTATAAGCGGCGCCAAACAGCACCATCGCAGCGAACATGTACCACTGCATCTCGAGGAATGCGTTGGAGTTGTTGCTGTACCAATTGACGAAGGTCTGGATGCCCGACAGGAAGTGGTACTCGCGGCTGATGCCGATCAGCCAGTTGAGGCCGTATCGGACGCCGGCATTGGCCGCGCTGAGGAGGGCTGCGAACAGCACAAGATAATTGGCGATGATGCCGAACTTGGCATTGAAGGCGTCGATCCCGCGGCTGATCGTCAGAAGCCGGCCCAAACGCCTCTCCCCTCGCTCCCCCGCGGCTGTCGCGCGGTGTGGCGTGCCGGCAATGTCCCCTTTGCCCACGCCCGAGCCGTGCCAGCTTAATGCAGGGAGGCTGGCGGCCGTCAATTATTACTTTGGCCGCGCGCCATGCGTCAGAGGGCGGTGGTTGCCTTGGCGCTCAGTTCGCGTCTGCGCACGGCTTCGCGATGGAGAGCGTAGAGCCCGCTGCCCACGATCAACACGGCACCGACCGCCGACCAGCCATCGGGCATCTCGCTGAAAAAGAAGAATCCGGCAATACCTGAAGTCAGCAGATAAGAGTAACGGAACGGCGCAACCACCGAGAAATCGACGCCGCGAAACGCCAGCGCCACCAGGTAGGTTGCGATGCCGACGAACACGGATGCTCCGGCCAGCATGGCAAGGTCCGCAGGCGCAATGGCCCGCCACTCGCCGGACGCGGCAAACAGGGCGCCCGCGGCCAGGATGCCCAGCGATCCCATGAACGCAACGATCACGGTCGGAATGCTGCGGCCGATGCGCCGGGTCTGCATTTCGCGCAACGCCGATGACATGGCGGCGGCAAGCGCCACCAGCGCCCAGACGTCGAACGCCGCCGGCGTCGGCTTGACGACGAACATCGCGCCGGCAAAGCCGACGAGAATAGCGGTCCATCGCCGCCAGCCCACGATTTCGCGGTAGAACAAAACCGACAGCGCCGTCAGCAGCAGAGGCGCGACCTGCAGCATGGCGGCGAGGTCGGCCAGCTTCATGTGAACCAGCGCGGTGATGAAGAAGGCCGTGGCCAGGCCGTCGAACACGGAGCGGATCAGCACCGGCCTGCCGGTGACGTGCCGCAGGTCGCGGGCATGACCCAGCGCCAGCACGCAAATCCCGATGAGTATCGCGGTCATCGCGCCGCGCACGAAGATCACCTCGCCGATCGGATAGCGATGGGCGATCAGCTTCACCATCGTGTCGTTGATGGTGTAGGCGACCATGCCGCCGAGGAGCGCCAGGATGCCGCGTTGGTTGGCGCTGAGTGGAGTCACGGGGGCGCCGGGCGGCGTCAGCCGCCGGTCACGCTCATGTGGCGCGACAGGGCCGGGCGCTTGTGGCGGCGGTCGATAACGAAGTCGTGCCCTTTCGGCTTGCGCAGGATCGCCTCGTCGAGGGCCGCGTAAAGCAGGTCGTTCGCCTCGGAGGCGCGCAGCGGAGCGCGCAGGTCGGTGGCGTCTTCCTGGCCGAGACACATGAACAGCGTGCCGGTGCAGGTGATGCGCACGCGATTGCAGGATTCGCAGAAGTTATGTGTCATCGGCGTGATGAAGCCGAGCCGGCCGCCGGTTTCCTTGACGCGCACGTAGCGCGCCGGGCCGCCGGTCATGTGGTCGATCTCATCCATGCTGAATCGCTCGCCGAGGCGCGCGCGCGCGATCGACAGCGGCAGGTATTGATCGAGCCGGTCGCCGCCGATGTCGCCAAGCGGCATGACTTCGATCAGCGTGATGTCCATATCCCGGCCGTGTGCCCAGGTCACCAGATCGCCGAGTTCGTCTTCGTTGACGCCTTTCAGCGCCACGGCGTTGATCTTGACCTTGAGGCCGGCCGCTTGCGCGGCGTCGATACCGGCCACAACCTGGTTCAGGTCGCCCCAGCGGGTGATGGCGCGGAACTTGTCGGGATCGAGCGTGTCGAGAGACACATTGACGCGTTCGACGCCATGCGACTTGAGCTCTGCTGCGTACTTGGCGAGTTGGGAGCCGTTGGTCGTCAGCGTCAGTTCATCCAGCGCGCCGGTCTTGAGATGGCGCGACAGCGATGCCACGAGTGTCATGATGCCGCGCCGGACCAGCGGTTCGCCGCCGGTCAGCCGCAGCTTGCGCACGCCCTTGGCGACGAACGCCGAGCACAGGCGGTCCAGCTCTTCCAGAGTCAGCAGATCGGCTTTCGGCAGGAAGTTCATGTTCTCCGACATGCAATAGACGCAGCGGAAATCGCAGCGATCCGTCACCGAGACGCGCAAATAGGTGATGGCGCGCGCGAACGGATCGACCAGCGCCGGCAGAGGCCGCCCGCCGGGCCGGTCAAGTTCAAGCGTGGGTTGCGGAAAACTCATGCCTTTTCCTGGGGTTGGCCCGATTGTGACGGATCGGGGCGCCAGCGTCCAGAGTGCTGTATATAGGCCTGAATTGGCCGATCAGGAGACGATCATGGCTGCTTCCGACAACCGTCCCTGGCCGAAGGAATTGCGGCTTGCGAAGGACCGAAAGGCTCTGACGGTGAGCTTCGACGACGGCGACAGCTTTGCCCTGGATGCGGAGTATCTGCGGGTCCACAGCCCCAGCGCGGAGGTCCAGGGCCACTCGCCGGACGAGCGCAAGACCGTGCCGGGCAAGCGCAACGTGGCGATTTTGGAGGTGCATCCAATGGGCAATTACGCCGTGCGCCTCGTGTTCGACGACATGCACTCGACCGGCATCTTCAGTTGGGACTACCTGTCGGAGCTTGGCCGCAACCGCGAGCGCAAGTGGCAGGACTATATCGACGAACTGGCGGGAAAGGGCTTGTCCCGCGATCCGCCGCAGCGGCATTGAGCGATCGGTTCAAGCAAAAGGGCCGGCGCGAGGCCGGCCCTGCTTGTTTTCTATCCGCCCGAACTACTGCACCACCACCTTGGCGCCGACCCGGACCCGGTCGTAGAGATCGACCACGTCTTCGTTGGTCATGCGGAAGCAGCCGGAGGATACCGCCTGACCGATCGTCTCCGGCTCGTTCGAGCCGTGGATGCGATAGAGCGATGAGCCTAGATACATTGCGCGCGCGCCGAGCGGATTGTCCACGCCGCCGACCATGTGGCGGGGCAGGTCGGGTCGCCGCGCCAGCATCTGTGCCGGCGGCGTCCACGAAGGCCATTCTTTCTTCTGGGTGACGGTCTTCACGCCCTTCCATGTGAAGCCGACGCGGCCCACACCGATGCCGTAGCGCAGCGCCCGGCCGTCATCGAGCACGTAATACAGCCGCCGCTCCGTGGTGTTGACGATGATGGTGCCCGGCCGCTCCGTGCCCGTGTAGCTGACCGTGGTCTTCGGGATCGCATCGTTCCAGCCGCCGAAGAAGCCGTAACTTCGGCCGCGCGGAGCGCCCTGGTTCAGCAACTCCCGCTTCTCGTCCATCTCGTAGCCTTGCGCGGCCGCGGGGGCGGTCTCGACCGCCAGAAGGGCGGCACACAGAACCAGAAAGCCAACAAAACGCAGCAGCATTCGCAATCTCCCGTACCTGCGATCGACGTGGCCCCACAGGCCACAAAATGCGGCATACGGCAACCGCGCCGCCTGTCACATTGCCGGGAGGCAACGGCGCCGAAACGGGCGGAAGTTGCGTTGCACAATTTTCCATCGCACTGTGTGACCGCAGGCAACGCCTCAAGCTGGGCTGTTTCCTGAATTGCATTCTAACTTGCGGAAAATGCGCCTGAATTTGCCTTTGCTGGGCGCTGGCACAAGATTTGATCCCGTTCAAAGGCGCATGGACCCGACCCTCAAAATCGTCATCGTCGATGAGAACCCGGTTCGCGCCGCCATTCTCGAGGATGGGCTGCGCGAGTCCGGCCACGCCCAGGTGGTGCGGATCGACGACATGTCGCACCTGCTGGCGCGCATTTATGCCATCGACCCGGACGTCATCTTGATCGATCTGGAGAACCCGAGCCGCGACGTTCTCGAGCAGATGTTCCAGGTCAGCCGGGCGGTGAAGCGGCCGGTCGCCATGTTCGTCGATCAGAGCGATGCGGCCTCGATCGAGGCCGCCGTCGATGCCGGTGTTTCGGCCTACATCGTGGGCAACCTGCAGAAGGACCGCATCAAGTCCATCCTCGACCTCTGCATCTCCCGCTTCAATGCCTTCTCGCGCCTGCAGAACGAACTGGAGCGCACCCGCTCCGCGCTGGAGGAGCGCAAGGTGATCGACCGCGCCAAGGGCGTCCTGATGAAGATGAAGAACTTGTCGGAAGAGCAGGCCTACGCGCTGCTGCGCAAGACCGCCATGAACGAGAACAAGAAGATTGCCGAGGTCGCGCAATCGGTCATTACCGCTGCGGAGCTGTTCAAATGACCGACATGAACATGAACACGAAACTTCGGATCGGTTTCATCCCGCTGTGCGACGCGGCCGCGCTCATCGTTGCGGTCGACAAGGAGCTTGTTTCGGCCGAGGGGCTCGACATCGAGCTGGTGCGGGAAGTCTCATGGTCGAACGTGCGCGACAAGCTCAACATCGGCTTGTTCGATGCAGCACATTTGATCGCGCCTGTAGCGATCGCGTCGAGTCTTGGCCTCGGTCATGTCAAGGTGCCGATCGTTGCGCCGTTTGGGCTCGGCGTGAACGGCAACGCCATCACGGTGTCGCCGGAACTCTATGCGGCGCTTGCCGCGGCGGCCGATGGCGACATCACCGACCCGATGGTGTCGGCCCGTGCCCTGGCCCGTGTCGTCGCCGAACGGAAAGCAAAGAGCCGCGAGCCGCTGACGTTCGGCATGACGTTTCCGTTCTCCACGCACAACTATCACCTGCGGTTTTGGATGGCGGCCGGCGGCGTCGATCCTGATGAGGACGTCCGTATGATCGTGCTGCCGCCGCCGTACATGGTAGAAAGCCTGGCGAACAAGCACGTCGATGGGTTCTGCGTTGGCGCGCCGTGGAACTCGGTCGCCGTGGATCTCGGCATTGGCTACATCCTGCACTTCGTGTCTGAGATCCTGCTGCGCGCTGCAGAGAAGGTGCTCGCGGTACGCGCCAGTTGGGCTGCCGAGCATCCCGACGTGCTCCGGCGTTTGGTCAGGGCGCATGGCCTCGCAGCCGCGTTTGTCGAGGATCCGGCCAACCGCGACGAGGTGGCGGCGATCCTCTCGGCGCCGAACCGGATCGGTGCATCGGCGGAGGTGATCCGCAGGACGCTGGACGGGCGCTTGAAGGTGACGCCTGACGGCAAGCTCCGCTCCAGCGACCGCTATTTGATGTTCGGGCGCAAGGGTGCCGGCCGGCCCGATCCGGCACACGCGGCTTGGCTCTACGCGCAGATGGTGCGCTGGGGTCAGGCGCCGTATTCGACCGAGATGCTTGCCACCGCGAAGTCGGTGTTTCGTCCCGATCTCTACGATGCGGCGTTGCCTCGCGAAGCCTCGAACATGGCAGGCGAGCCCGTGGATGGCATCGGCGCGTTTACCGGTCCGCCATTCGACTCCAATGACATCGAGCGCTATCTCGCGGCTTCGAAGGTCCGGCGATAACGATCTGCCTATTTTTTGCACTGCACAAAATATCCGCAGGATGCGGCCATGATGGGCATGGCGGCCTTCGTTAACGATTCGTCAACGCCTGCGGCAATCGATGCAAGCCATTGCCAAAACTGAATAAACCGCCCGTTCGGCGATCTGGCACGAAGCTTGAATTGATCTAAGCCGAGACGACGCCGTCATGCGTGACGGCATCGCGGTCCAATGATGGGCCGACCGACAAGCAACGCCGCTGACCTGGAGGAGGCCAATGAGGGCCCGCTACAGGCTGCGGCTTTTTTTATCGACAAAAAACGACCAGGGGGAAGCGTTCGGTGGGTGTCAGCGAAACCAATCCAGAGAGGACGACCGACACCATGGCCACCACCAGAGACAAGGCAACGATGCCCGGGCGTGGATTGAGCCGCCGCGCCTTCTTGAAGACGAGCGCGAGCACAATCGCCCTGCTGAGCGCCGCGCAGATGCAGTTTCCCGGCGGCGCGTTCGCGCAAACCGCCGGGCCCGAAGTGACCAAGGCGACCCTCGGTTACATCGCGTTGATGGACGCTTCGGCGCTCGTGATCGCCAAGGAGAAGGGTCTGTTCGCCAAGCATGGCATGCCTGACGTCGATGTTGCCAAACAGGCGTCTTGGGGTGCAACGCGCGACAATCTCGTGCTTGGCTCGGAGAGCAACGGTATCGACGGCGCACACATCCTCACGCCGATGCCTTACCTGATTTCGACCGGCAAGGTGACGCAGAACAACGTCCCGACGCCGATGTATCTGCTCGCGCGCCTCAACCTCGATGCGCAGGCGATCTCGGTCGCGCAGGAATACAAAGACCTCAAGGTCACCAACGACGCCTCGCCGCTGAAGGCGGCGTTCGCCAAGAAGATTGCCGACGGCAAGAAGGTCAACGTCGCGATGACCTTCCCGGGGGGCACGCACGATCTGTGGCTCCGCTACTGGCTCGCGGCCGGTGGCATCGATCCCGATAAGGACGTCGCCACCATCGTAGTGCCGCCGCCGCAAATGGTGGCGAACATGAAGGTTGGCAACATGGACGCGTTCTGCGTCGGCGAGCCGTGGAACGAACAACTCGTCAATCAGGGCATCGGCTTCACCGCCTGCACCACCGGCGAAATCTGGTCCAAGCATCCCGAGAAGGCGCTCGGCATGCGCGCCGCCTGGGTCGACAAGAATCCGAAGGCTGCGCAGGCCATTCTGATGGCTGTCATGGAAGCGCAGATGTGGTGCGAGAAGATGGAGAACAAGGACGAACTCGCTGCGATTGTGGGCAAGCGGCAGTGGTTCAACGTTCCCGTGCCCGACATCATCGGAAGGCTCAAGGGTGACATCAATTACGGCAATGGCCGCATCGCCAAGGGCACCAAGGAGTACATGAAGTTCTGGAGCGAGCACGCCTCCTATCCCTTCAAGAGCCACGATGCCTGGTTCGTCACGGAGGATATCCGCTGGGGCAAGTTCGAGCCCGCCACCGACGTCAAGGCGCTGGTGAACAAGGTGAACCGCGAGGATCTCTGGCGCACTTCTGCAAAGACACTCGGCGTCGCCGCCGCGGATATTCCGCCGACGTCGTCGCGCGGCAAGGAGACTTTCTTCGACGGCAAGGTGTTCGATCCGGAAAACCCGGCGGCGTATCTCAAGAGCCTCGCCATCAAGCGTGCCGAAATCGGCTGACCGACGCGGGCCGCCGAGGCAGCAACGACCTCGGCGGCCCGTCCATAACAAAAACTACGGGAGGAAGATTGTGATCAAACGAGAAGACCGAAGGAATATCGTGAAGACAACAGCGGACCAGGGGAGCCCGGCAGGGCTGGAACGCGCGGCTCACAAGAGCCGCCGCTTCTTGCTCCAGACGTCGGGCGCGGCTGCTCTGCTGGGTGCAGCCAAGCTTGCCTTCCCCGGCGGCGCCTTCGCGCAAGGCGCGGGCCCCGAGGTGAAGGGCACCAAGCTCGGATACATCGCGCTGATGGATGCCTCGGCCCTGGTCATTGCCAAGGAAAAGGGCCTCTTCGCCAAACACGGTATGCCGGACGTTGAAGTCTTGAAGCAGGCGTCATGGCCGGCCACCCGCGACAATCTCGCGCTTGGCAGCGCGAGCAACGGCATCGATGGTGCTCACATTCTGAGCACGATGCCGTATCTGATTTCGGCCGGCAAAATCACCCAGAACAACGTGCCGGTTCCGATGGCGATGCTCGCGCGTCTGCATCTAGACGGGCAGTCGATCTCGGTATCGAGCGAATTCAAGGAACCGCGCGTCGGCGTCGACGCATCGCCGCTCAAGGCCGCCATCGCTGCCAAGAGGGCCAAGGGCAAGGAATTCACCGGCGCACACACGTTTCCTGGCGGCACGCACGACCTTTGGATTCGCTACTGGCTGGCTGCTGGCGGCATCGACCCGGACAACGACATGAAGCTGATTCCGGTTCCGCCGCCCCAGATGGTGGCGAACATGAAGGTCGGCAACATGGATACGTTTTGTGTTGCCGAGCCATGGCACGGCCAATTGGTGAACCAGGGGATCGGCTACACAGCTCTGACCACCGACGAGAGCTGGCCGCTGCATCCGGATAAATCCTTCGCCATGCGAGCGGAATGGGTCAATAGAAATCCAAACGCGACACGCGCGCTCCTTATGGCAATCTTCGAAGCTCAGCAATGGTGCGACAAAACCGAAAACAAGCATTCATTGGCTGAAATCGTTGGCAAGCGGCAATGGTTCAATGTGCCGGTCAGCGACATCGTCGGGCGGCTGCGTGGCGAATTCGACTACGGGTTCGGCAAGACGGCGACAAACACCAAACAGATCATGAAGTTTTGGCAGGACCACGCATCGTTCCCATGGCAGAGCCACGACGCCTACATGCTCTACGAAAATATGCGCTGGGGAAAAATCGAGGCCGCGATGGACGTCAAGGCGCTCATCGCCAAGGTCAGCCGAGTTGATCTGTGGCGCGATGCCGCCAAGGCGCTTGGCGTTCCAGCCGATCAAATTCCTTCCTCGAATTCGCGCGGCAAGGAGACCTTCTTCGATGGCAAGGTTTTCGATCCGGAGAATCCGAACGCCTACCTGAAGAGCCTCGCGATCAAGCGCGTCGAGGTGTGAGTCACCAAGGATTGCCCCAGCGGCTGCCCAAGATTCTTAGACGGAGAAAGTTTCGATGAACATGCCCGCCCTCAAGACCCAAGCGGCGACGGCGATTCCGGTAGCGGCAGGCGAACTGTTGCGCCTGCCGATGCCGAAACCGAGCTACTTCAAGGCGAGGCTCGTCCCCGCCGCGAGTGAATTTGCGGCGAAGCTCGTTCCACCGCTCATCATGATCGGATTGCTGCTGGTCGTCTGGCAGATCCTGTGCTCGAAGCCCGGCGCGACGTTGCCGTCGCCGACCAAGATCTGGACCGAAGCATACGACCTGATCGTCGATCCGTTCTTCGTCGCGGGGCCGCAAGACATCGGCCTTGGCTGGCGCGTTCTCACCTCGCTCCAGCGCGTCGCGATCGGCTACGGACTGGCCGGCGTCATCGGTATCGCGCTCGGCACGATCATCGGCCAGTCGGTGTGGGCGATGCGGGGCCTCGATCCGATCTTTCAGGTGCTGCGCACGATCTCGCCGCTCGCCTGGCTGCCGATCTCGCTCGCGGCCTTCCGCGACAGCCAGCCCTCCGCGATCTTCGTGATCTTCATCACCGCGGTGTGGCCGATCATCATCAACACGGCGGTCGGCATTCGCAACATCCCGCAGGATTACCGGAACGTCGCGCTGGTGCTGCGGCTCAATCCGCTGGAATTCTTCTGGAAGATCATGATCCCGTCGGCCGCGCCTTATATTTTCACCGGGCTTCGCATCGGCATCGGCCTTTCATGGCTCGCCATCGTGGCGGCTGAAATGCTGACCGGCGGCGTCGGCATCGGCTTCTTCATCTGGGACGCTTGGAACTCGTCGCGCCTCTCCGACATCATCGTGGCTCTCGTCTACATCGGATTGGTCGGCTTCATCCTCGACCGCATCGTCGCGTTGGTGGCCAGCATCATCACCCGCGGCACGTCCGCGAACTGAAGGAGATCGACATGACCAGCTATCTCAAGATCGACCACGTCGATAAATCCTTCAAGCGCGGCTCGATCGAGACCGAAGTGCTGAAGGACATCACACTCGGCGTCGAGAAGGGCCAGTACGTCTCGATCATCGGGCATTCCGGCTGCGGCAAGAGCACGCTGCTCAATCTCGTCGCCGGGCTTTTGCCGGTGTCGGCCGGCTGTGTGCTTCTGGAGAACAAGGAGGTCAACGATCCGGGCCCGGATCGTGCCGTCGTGTTCCAGAACCACTCGTTGCTGCCGTGGCTTACCGTCTACAACAACGTCGCGATCGCGGTGAACAAGGTGTTCGGCTCGACCAAATCGCGCGCCGAGCGTCACGCCTGGGTCATGCACAATCTGGAATTGGTGCAGATGGGTCATGCCAAGGACAAGCGTCCGTCGGAAATTTCCGGCGGCATGAAGCAGCGCGTCGGCCTCGCCCGCGCGCTGGCGATGGAGCCGAAGGTGCTTCTGCTCGACGAGCCGTTCGGCGCGCTCGACGCGCTGACCCGCGCGCACCTGCAGGACTCGGTGATGGCGATCCATTCCAAGCTCGGCAACACCGTGATGATGATCACCCACGACGTGGACGAGGCCGTGCTGCTTTCCGACCGTATCGTGATGATGACCAACGGTCCGGCCGCGGCGATCGGCGAGGTGCTGGACGTGCCTCTGGTGCGCCCGCGCAAGCGTCTCGCGCTCGCAGCCGATCCGACCTACCTCAAGTGCCGGCAGCGGGTGCTGGAATTCCTCTACGAGCGTCACAGCTTCGTCGAAGCCGCGTAGGGATCGACATGACTCCCGCCGACGCCGCACTGGTGAAATCGTCGTTCGACAAGGTCAAGCCGATCGCAGCCGACGCGGCCGCGCTGTTCTATGGCCGGCTGTTCGAGATCGCGCCCGAGGTGAAGCCGTTGTTCAAGGGCGACATGTCCGAGCAGGGCCGCAAGTTGATGACAACGCTCGCGGTGGTCGTGAACGGGCTCGACAATCTGCCATCGATCCTGCCGGCGGCCAGCGCGCTTGCAAAGAAGCACGTCGGCTACGGTGTGAAGCCGGCGCACTACGCGCCGGTCGGCGCCGCCCTGCTTTGGACGCTTGAGCGCGGGCTCGGCCCGGCGTGGACACAGCCGCTCGCGGCGGCCTGGACCAATGCCTACACAACATTGTCCGGCTTCATGATCGGTGAAGCCTACGGACCGACGGCGGCCGCGGAGTAGCAATGTCCAGCGACTTCACGCCTGAACAGAAACGCTATCTCGAAGGTTTCACCTCCGGCCTGCAGATCGCGCGGCTGGGGCGCGGGATCGGCAAGGCCGCGCCTGCGAAGCCGAGCGGGCCGGACGCCGAACATATCGAGGCGCAGGATCGCGTGATCGCGGCTGGCGGCAAGCTGGCCGATCAGGAGAAGTTCAAGCGCGAGCAGCATCCGTTCGATGCCTATGCGCGTCTTCAAGACCAGGCTGCGAAGAACGAATTTCCCAAGCCCGCGGACAATTTCCGTTGGCGCTACTACGGCCTGTTCTACGTGGCGCCGGCGCAGAACTCCTACATGTGCCGGCTGCGGATTCCGAATGGGATCGTCAAGCATTGGCAATTGGCCGGTCTGGCCGATCTCGCAGATCGCTATGGCGGCGGTTATTCCCATGTCACCACGCGGGCGAACTTCCAGATTCGGGAAATCGAGCCGAAGAACGCGGTGCTGCTGCTCGACGCCATTCTCGATCTTGGCCTGTGCTCGAAGGGCACGGGCGCGGACAACATCCGCAACGTCACCGGCACGCCGACCGCTGGCATCGATCCGCAGGAATTGCTGGACACGCGGCCCTACGCGCGGTCCTGGCACTTCCATATTCTCAACGAGCGCGGGCTCTACGGGCTGCCGCGCAAGTTCAACGTCGCGTTCGATGGCGCGGGCCGCATCGCTGCGCTCGAGGACACCAACGACATCGGCTTTCAGGCGGTGCAGGTGAAGGAGGGGTTCGGCGCGGAGGCGGGGGTCTGGTTCCGGCTCGCGCTCGGTGGCATCACCGGCCACAAGGATTTGGCGCGCGACACCGGCGTGGTGTTGAAGCCGGACGATGCGACCAAGGTGGCGGACGCCATCGTCCGCGTGTTCAGCGCGCACGGCAACCGCACCGATCGCAACAAGGCGCGATTGAAGTACGTGCTCGACGCGATGGGTTTCGAGAAGTTCCTTTCCCTGGTGGAGGAGAAGCTCGGTGCAAAATTCACTCGTCTGCCGCCTGAAGCGGTTGCAACGCGCGCGAAGGCGGATCGCTCGGCTCACATCGGTGTGCACCCGCAAAAGCAAGACGGCCTAAACTGGATCGGCGTGGTTCTCCCGGTCGGTAAACTGACATCGGCGCAGATGGCCGGGCTTGCGAAGATCGCGCAGGACCTGGGCGACGGCGATATCCGGCTTACGGTCTGGCAGAACCTCATCGTCTCCGGCGTGCCGACCGAAAAAGTGGCGCTCGCAGAGGCGGCCATCGAAGCATTGGGGCTGACCACCAAGGCCACCGCGATCCGCGCAGGTCTCGTCGCCTGCACCGGCAACGTCGGTTGCCGCTTTGCCGCGTCCAACACGAAGAAGCACGCCGAGGACATCGCGCGCTGGTGCGAGCCCCGCGTGGAGATGGACACGGCGGTCAACATCCATCTCACCGGCTGCCATCACTCGTGCGCGCAGCATTACATTGGCGACATCGGGTTGATTGCTTGCAAGGTCTCGGTTTCCGAGGAGGACACTGTCGAGGGCTATCACGTCCTCGTCGGCGGCGGTTCCGGCGAAGGCGCCAGCCTCGCGCGCGAACTGTTCGAGAATGTGAAGGCGGAGGATGCGCCTCGGGTGGTCGAGGGCATGCTGCGAAGCTATCTCACGCAGCGAAATTCGAGCGCGGAGACGTTCCAGGATTTTGCGCGGCGGCATGACGATCAATCGCTGAAGGTGGTGTTCGCGGAGGCCGCGCCGTGAACCAGCCGGTCCGTCAGCCCACAACGATCATCCCGGACAATGCGCCGTTTACGTCAGAGCAGCGCGTCTGGCTGAACGGATTTTTTGCCGGGCTTCTGGAGAGCGATGTCGCCGCGCTGTCGACGCAGGATGCGGCGGCGCTTTTGCCAGGCGTCACCGTCACGTCCGAGGAGGCCGATGACGGCGCGCCCTGGCACGACCAGTCGCTGCCGCTCGCCGAGCGGATGCAGCTCGCCGAAGGAAAACCCTTACGCCGCAAGATGATGGCGGCGATGGGCCAGCAGGACTGCGGCCAGTGCGGCTACAACTGCGAGCAATACGCCGACGCGCTATTCGGGAAGAAGGAGGTGCGGCTCAACCTGTGCGTGCCCGGCGGCAAGGAAACCGCCCGAGTACTGAAGCAGCTCGCCGCCGATATAGGGGCTTCTTCCGTTGTTCATCCGTCTTCTTCTGCGACTGCTGAAGTTCTTCCTCCTGCGGCGAGCGAAGCCGGCCGCTCGCGCGACAATCCGGTGCCTGCGACCTTCGTGTCGCGCCGGCTGCTCAACAAGACGGGCTCCGAGAAGGAAACCTGGCACGTCGAGTTCGATCTCGCCGAGAGCAAGCTCGACTATTCGGTGGGCGATGCATTCGGTCTGTTTCCCACCAACGACCCGGCACTGGCCGACGCGGTGATCGCCGCACTCGACGCGCCGCCCGATTTCCCGATCGGCGGCAGGACGCTGCGCGACGTGCTGATCGACGGCGTCTCGCTGGGTGCGGCGCCCGACATGCTGTTCCAGCTTTACTCCTACATCACCGGCGGCGAGCGCAGGCAGAAGGCCAAGGCGCTCTCGACCGGCGAGGACCCGGACGGCGATGCGGCGAGCCTCGACGTGCTGGCCGCGGTCGAGAAGTTTCCCGGCGTGCGGCCGGATCCTGAAGCGTTCGTCGAGGCGCTCGATCCGCTGCAGCCGCGCCTCTACTCGATCTCGTCATCGCCCAAGGCGCACGGCAGCCGGCTATCGCTGACCGTCGATACGGTGCGCTACGACATCGGCAAGCGCACCCGCTACGGCGTCGCCTCCACGTTCCTGGGCGGCCGCATCAATCTGGGCGACAAGACCAGGGTCTATGTCCAGAAGGCGCACGCCTTCGGCCTTCCGTCCGATCCGTCGGTGCCGATCATCATGATCGGCCCCGGAACCGGCGTCGCGCCGTTCCGCGCCTTCCTTCACGAGCGCGCGGCCACCCAGGCCCCGGGCCGCAACTGGCTGTTCTTCGGCCATCAGCGCAGCGGCTGCGATTTTTTTTACGAAGACGAACTGACGGCGATGAAGGCGTCGCGCGTGCTGACGCGCCTGACGCTGGCGTGGTCGCGCGATGGCGACCAGAAAATCTACGTGCAGGACCGCATGCGCGAGGTCGGCCGCGACCTGTGGGCGTGGATCGCCGAGGGCGCGCACGTCTACGTCTGCGGCGATGCCAAGCGCATGGCCAAGGATGTCGAAGTGGCGCTGATCGACGTGGTGACGGCGTTCGGCGTGCGCTCCTCGAACGATGCCGTGGCCTTCATCGCCGACATGAAAAAGAACGGCCGCTATCAGCAAGACGTGTACTGAGCGATGCACGCCCCGCAGCCCATCGGTCCGGCGGTCCGCACGGCCTGCCCGTATTGCGGGGTCGGCTGCGGAATTCTGGCGCGTCCGGACGGACGTGGCGGCGCGGCGATCGAAGCCGACCCGGCGCACCCGGCCAATCTTGGGCGCATCTGCTCGAAGGGGGCGGCACTTGGTGAGACGGTCGGCCTGGAAGGCCGGCTTCTGCATCCGATGCTGCGGCAGCCGGACGGCGCGCTTGAGCCTGCGTCGTGGGATGTGGCGCTGGACAAGGTCGCGAAGGGATTTGCGGAGATCGCGGCCCAACACGGACCTGAATCCATCGCGTTCTATCTGTCCGGCCAGCTCCTGACCGAGGACTATTACGTCGCCAACAAGCTGATGAAGGGTTTTCTCGGCTCGGCCAACGTCGATACCAATTCGCGGCTGTGCATGGCGTCGTCCGTCGCCGGCCATCGGCGCGCGTTCGGCGCCGACACAGTGCCCGGCAGTTACGCCGACCTCGACGAGGCGGACTTGATCGTGCTGGTCGGCTCCAACGCCGCATGGTGCCATCCGGTGCTGTTCCAGCGCATGGTGAAGAACAAAGCGGAGCGCGGTGCGCGCATCGTGGTCATCGATCCGCGCTCCACCGTCACCGCCGAGGAGGCCGATCTCTTTCTTCCGATCGCGCCGGGCATGGACGTGGCGCTGTTCAGCGGCCTGCTGGTGCAGCTTGCCGATCGATGTGCGCTCGACGATCGTTATCTTTCGGCCCACACCGCCGGATTTGCGGCGGCGCTGGCACGGGCGAGGGAGATCGCGCCGGATATCGAAGCAACCGCCCGCATCACCGGACTGGACGAGGCGGATGTCCGGCGCTTCTTCGATCTGTTCATTGCGACCGAGAACGCGGTCACCTGCTATTCGCAGGGCGTGAACCAGTCGGCGCAGGGCACCGACAAGGTCAACGCGATCCTCAACTGCCATCTGGCGACCGGACGCATCGGCCGGCCCGGCATGGGGCCGTTCTCGCTGACCGGCCAGCCGAACGCCATGGGCGGACGCGAGGTTGGCGGGCTCGCCAACCAGCTTGCCGCACACATGGGATTTTCGCCGCCGGAAATAGATCGCGTCGGCCGGTTCTGGAACGCGCCGCACATGGCGCAGCGCGAGGGCCTCAAGGCCGTGCAGATGTTCGAGGCGATCGAGCGCGGCGAGATCAAGGCGCTGTGGGTGATGGCGACCAATCCGGCGGTGTCGCTGCCGCGGGCGAGTGGGGTCCGCGCGGCGCTGGGCAAGCTCGATCTGTTCGTCGTCTCCGAGAATGTCCGTTCCAACGACACTGTCAACGCGGGCGCGCATGTGCTGTTGCCTGCCGCGGCCTGGGGCGAGAAGGACGGCACCGTCACCAATTCGGAGCGGCGCATCTCGCGCCAGCGCGCGTTTCTGCCGCTGCCGGGCGAAGCCAAGCCGGACTGGTGGATGGTCGGCCAGGTCGCGCAACGCATGGGATTTTCGGAGACGTTCAGCTACCGGTCGGCGGCGGACGTGTTTCGCGAGCATGCCGCGTTGTCGGCGTTCGAGAACGAGGGCACGCGCGACTTCGACATCAGCGGTCTCGCGGAAATTTCGGACGAGGACTTCGACGCGCTCGAGCCGGTGCAATGGCCGGTGCGTGCGGGCGAGCTTATGACCGAGAGCCGGTTCTTCGGCGCGGGCGGCTTCTTCACGCCCGACCGCAAGGCGCGTCTGGTCGCGGTGGAGCGGCCCGCCATGCGGGAGCAGACGTCCGAGGCGTTTCCGCTGCGGCTCAACACCGGGCGCATCCGCGATCAATGGCACACCATGACGCGATCGGGCATGAGCCCGCGGCTGGCCTCGCATCTGCCGGAGCCGTTCGTCGAGATCCATCCGGACGACGCCGAGGCCGCGGGTGTCATCGACGGCGGGTTTGCGCGGGTCTCGACCGCGCACGGTGCCTGCGTTGTGAAGGCGATCGTGAGCAAGGGCCAGCGACCGGGCTCGCTGTTCGTGCCGATCCACTGGAGCGGCGAGACGGCGTCGGCGGCCTGTGTCGGCGACCTGGTGTCCCCGCAGGTCGATCCGTACTCCGGCCAGCCGGAGGCCAAGGCGACACCGGCCGCGGTCGAGCCGGTCGCTTATGAATGGCGTGGCTTCACGCGGACGCATCGCGCCATCGACCTGCCGCATGGCACCTGGTGGGCGCGCGTGGCGACAGCGGGCGGCACCGAGTATCGCCTTGCCGCTAGCCACGGGCCGATGATCTGGCACGACTTCGCATTCCGCTATCTCGCCGCCGATGGGCCGCTCGCCGAGCGTCTCGACGGCGGGCACTACCGCGCGGCGTCGTTCGTCGATGGCGCGGTCGATGCCTGCATCTTCATGGGACCGGCCGGCGCGCCGCAGCCGTCACAACTGCTGGATTTCTCTGCCGCCGATGTCTCCGACAGCGGCGAGGGGCCGGTGGCCCGGATTTTCGATGGTCACGCCATCGAAACCGAGACGGTGATCTGCGCCTGCTTCAGCGTCGGCCTCGAAACCGTGCGCGACGCGGTGGCCTGCGGATCGGCGCGGACGCTGGCGGAGATCGGCCAGACGCTGCGCGCCGGGACGAATTGCGGCTCCTGCCTGCCTGAGCTCAAGAGGATCATTCATGAACACAACGCGCACGCCCACTGAAACCCGCGAGCCGCGCATGGAGCGGCTGGCGAGGCTGCCGGTGTTCTTCGCGCTCACCGATCGCCGCGCCGTGCTGGCAGGCGGGACGCCGGCCGCGGCCTGGAAGGCGGAACTGCTGTCCGCCGCAGGCGCTGACGTGCATGTGTTTGCCGACGAACTGTCCGACGAAATGCGCGCGCTGACCGCGTCGCCGCCCGGCGGAGCGATCCATCTGCATTTGCGCTGCTGGGAGGCTGAGGATTTTGCAGGCGTTGCGATCGCGGTCGGCGCTTTTGAGGACAATGGCGAGGCCGGGCGCTTTGCCGCCGCGGCGCGAGCCGCCGGCGTGCCGGTCAACGTGATCGACAAGCCGGCGTTCTGCGATTTCTCGTTCGGCTCGATCGTGAACCGCTCGCCGCTCGTGATCAGTATTTCGACCGACGGCGCCGCTCCGGTGTTCGCGCAGGCGATCCGCGCCAAGCTCGAAGCGCTGATCCCGCGCGGCTTCACGCACTGGGCCGATGCCGCGCGGCGCTGGCGCAGCGCGGTGCAGGCGTCGGGCCTGTCGTTCGCGGGCCGCCGGCGGTTCTGGCAGATGTTCACCGCCCATGCGGTCAAGTATCCCGATCAGGAGCCGTCGCAGGCCGATTTCAAATCCTTCATCGATGCGACGTGGGCCGAAGGCGCGAAGGTCGAGCAGGGCTCGGTGACGCTGGTCGGCGCGGGGCCCGGCGATCCAGAGTTGCTGACGCTGCGCGCGGTGCGCGCGCTGCAATCCGCCGACATCATCCTGTTCGACGATCTGGTGTCGCCCGAGGTGCTCGACTTCGCGCGCCGCGAAGCGAAGAAGATGCTGGTCGGCAAGACCGGGCACGGCCCGTCGTGCAAGCAATCCGAGATCAACACGCTGATGGTCGATCTGGCGCGGGCCGGCAAACGCGTGGTGCGCCTGAAGGGCGGCGATCCGATGATCTTCGGCCGCGCCGGAGAGGAGATCGAAGCGTGCCGCAACGCCGGCATTGCGATCGAAGTCGTGCCGGGAATCTCGGCGGCGCAAGGCGCGGCAAGCCGGCTCGGCGTTTCGCTGACGCAGCGCAGCGATGTGCGTCGCGTGCAATACGTCACTGGCCATTCCGGCAATGGGCTGCCGCGCGATCTCGACTGGCGAAGCCTCGCGGATGCGTCGGCCACCACCGTGATCTACATGCCGACGCGGACGCTGGCCGAATTCGCGGACGCGGCCATCGCGCACGGCCTCGATCCTTCGACGCCCGCGGTTGCGGTGTCGCGCGCCACGCGCAGCGACGAGCAGACCGTCGCCGGTCCGATTTCAGGACTGGTGGTGCAGTTGGCCGAGGCCGGGCTTCCCGGCCCGGTGCTGGTCATGATCGGCCGGGTGTTTTCGGAAGTGGCTCGGCGCGAGCGCCACGGCGTCCAGCGGACGCAGCAGGTGGGTGCGAATTTGTAGAAAAATGGCGGGTGCCGTGGGGCGCGTCGCCGCAAGAGGCTTGTCGATTCAGGCAGCCGCGTTGGAGACGATCGGAGCAATCTTGTCGAGTTGCTTGCCGATCTGCAGCTTGGCGACTTCCACATCGTAGCGGTTCTGTAGGTTCATCCAGAGTTGGGCGGACGTGCCAAAAGCCTTGCTGAGACGCAGCGCCGTGTCGGCGGTGATCCCGGTTGTTTCCGAAACGATACGCTCAATGCGAGTGCGGGGCAGGCCGCACGCCTTGGCAAGCGCACCGGCGGAAAGATCGAGCGGCACAAGAAATTCTTCCCGCAGAACTTCTCCGGGATGCATGGGAGCAAGCTTCTTGGCCATTCTTTTCATTCCCTATTCGTCGCCATGAAACGCTAGTGGTAGTCGGTGATCTCGACGTCCCTCGGACCTTCCTTGGTCCAAACAAAGCATACCCTGAACTGATCGTTGACGCGGATCGAATGCTGTCCAAGACGATCTCGGGTCAATGCCTCCAGTCTGTTTCCCGGAGGCGAGCGCAAGTCGTTCAAGTCAATCGCAGCATCGAGATAGCCGAGCTTTCGTCGAGCCACTTTCACGAGATCGGCCGGGAAGCCTTTTGGACTTTGGCCCTCGAATACGGCTTCCGTCACCCGGTTCTTGAAGCTCTTGATCACATGTGAATGTATCAATTAATGATACAAAACACAAGTGGGTGTATCAAGAAATGATACGCTGGGCGGTTTTAGGGCAATCGGCTTGAGCAAGGAGGATCGGCCCCCGATGGGCAAAGGGTTGGCCCTGCGTGTCGCTGAAATGGCCTGAGATGGGGGCGTCTGAGACAGAAAAATGGTGGGCGCTATAGGGATTGAACCTATGACCTCTCCCGTGTGAAGGGAACGCTCTCCCGCTGAGCTAAGCGCCCGGGATATCGCGGATTTACGATCCGCCTCCATGCAGAGTCAAGGAACGCGAGCCGGCAATTATCGGCTGGGCGGCGGCGGCCAGGCGGCCGCGGGCGCCGGGGCCGGCGCCTGAGCTGCGGGCGGCGGGGGCGGAGCCGCCGTTCGCTGCGGTTGCTGCTGCTGCGCCACCGGTTGCGGCCGGGGCTTTGGCGGTGTGGTCCGCCGCCGCGCCGGCGGAGGCGCCGCCGCGGGCTGCAGTTCGGCGAACACCGGATTGGGAACCAGCCGGGGTGCGGACATGCTGCCGGTGTTGGGGTCGATCGGTTCGTCGGACGCGGCGATGCGGACCGGGACGGTCTGGGTCTGATAGCCGTTCAACGTGAACGTCACTGTGAATTCGCTGGATGCAATCGCCTGGGCGCAGGGCGTGCGGCAGGTCTGCCCGGTGGAGGTCCGCGCTTCGGCGCCGGACGGCTCGGATTCGAACTGAACGGTGGTTGCGCTTGGCGATCCGAAACCACTCAGCGAAAGGCTCGGCATTTCAGGCATGCCGGAGCAGCCAGCCAGGCTGAATCCAAAAGCGGCGATGGCGGCGGCTCGTTTCATGGGTAGCATCATCCGTTCTTCGCGGCGGTCCGTGGCCGCTCCCACATGGGAATGCCGTAGGGCTCCGGCGTTGCGGATAGAATTCCGGCCAAATGTGCCCTGAGTAGGGTAAACGGCCCGTTAATGCTGGCGTTCCGCAAATATGTCGGCTTTACGGCTGTCGGCCGCTGAGGGCGGACACCGCGTCCGCGAGTTCCCGGTAGTGGCCGATCACGCGATCCGGGCCGAGCTGGGCGACGGGTATATCGGTGTAGCCAAAGTCGACCGTGATGACCGGGATGCCGGCCGCCTTGGCGGTGTTGATGTCGGTCGCGGAGTCGCCAACCATGATCGCGCGCGCCGGGTTGCCGCCGGCCATGGCGATTGTCCGCCGCAGCACCTCGGGGTCCGGCTTCTGGATGCCGAAGGTGTCCTGGCCGCAGATCGCGGCGAAGCGCTGCGTGAGCCCCAGTGCATCGAGCAGCAGGCGCGACAGTCCCTCCAGCTTGTTGGTGCAGACCGCCAGAATGAAGCCCTTGGCGGCGAGGTGGTCGAGGGCTTCGGTGAGGCCTGGAAACGGCTGCGAGCGGTCGGCGACGTGGGCTGCGTAGTGGACGATGAAATCGTTGAACATCCGGTCGATTTCGCCCGTGCTCGCGGCGCGCCGCTCGTGCGCCAGTGCGGTCTCGATCATGTGCCGGGCGCCGAAGCCGATCATGGCTCGCGCCTTGTCGTAGGGCACCGGCGCCAGGCCTTGCCGGCCCAGAATGACATTCAAGGTCTCGGCCAGATCGGGCGCGGTGTCGATCAAGGTGCCGTCGAGGTCGAAAACGATGGTGAGGGCTGACAT
Organism: Hyphomicrobiales bacterium; assembly: GCA_021730985.1. Lineage (GTDB taxonomy): Bacteria > Pseudomonadota > Alphaproteobacteria > Rhizobiales > Xanthobacteraceae > Z2-YC6860. The sequence continues at coordinate 153,329 of JAKFYI010000002.1, forward strand.
GCTTTTTGGCTATGCTGGCGGCGGGATCGCGGCTAGATAGGCGCATTATTGGCAGCAGCGCCCCCGCACTCATGGACATCGAAGCGCAGAAACGTCAAGCCGCGGCTCGCGCGCTGGACTGGGTGAAGCCGGGCATGCGGCTTGGTCTGGGCACCGGCTCGACCGCCAAGCACTTCGTCGATCTGCTCGCCGAGCGGGTGCGCGGCGGCCTCAACGTGGTCGGCGTGCCGACCTCGGAGGCGACGCGCGCGCAGGCGCAGAGCCTCAACATCCCTCTCACCACGCTCGATGAGACCCCTGCGCTCGACCTCACGATCGACGGCGCCGACGAGATTTCGCCCGACCTCACGCTGATCAAGGGCGGCGGCGGAGCGCTGCTGCGGGAAAAGATCGTGGCCGCGGCGTCGGCTGCGATGATCGTGATCGCCGATGAAAGCAAGTGCGTGCCGGTGCTGGGCGCCTTTGCGCTGCCGATCGAAGTGATGCCGTTCGGGCTTGGCGCCACGCAGCGGGCGATTGAGGCGGCGGCGGCCGCGGCCGGCACGTCCGGTCCGCTGACGCTTCGGCGGGACAAGAACGGCCACGCTTTCGTCACGGACGGGGGGCACTGGATACTGGATGCCGCGCTCGGCCGCATAACCGACCCGAAATCGCTGGCCCGTGGGCTGTCCGCCATCCCCGGCGTGGTCGAACACGGTCTCTTTATCGGGCTGGCGCATGCGGCCATACTGGCCGGCAAAACCGGTGTCCGCGTCGTCGAGCGGCCCTGACCGAAGCTGTCAACGGAGTGATGTCATGAATGCCAAGTTTCTCGTCCGCACCGTGTGTGCCGCAGCGCTCGCCTGGATGGCGCTTGCGCCGACCGCCGATGCGCAGCCGGCCGCTCAGCCGTCTGCGGCGGCGGTGACCATTGCCCGCGAGATCGTGGAATTGAAGGGCGCGACTGCGATGTTCGACACCATCATCACCGGCGTGATCGAGTATCACAAGAAGATCATCATGAGCGCCAATCCGAATTTGCAGAGGGATTTGGACGAGGTTGGCGGCAGGCTGGCCCAGGAGTTTGCGCCGCGCCGCACCGAGGTGCAGATGGAAATCGCGCGCGGTTACGCCAGCCGCTTCACCGAAGCCGAGCTCAAGGACATTCTGACCTTCTACAAGACGCCGCTTGGCAAGAAGCTCATCGTCGAAGAGCCCAAGGGCGTGGACGATGCCACCAGGCGGGTCGATCAATGGGCCTCGAAGTATGCCGAGGATGTGCTGGTGAGGATTCGTGCTGAGATGAAGAAGAAGGGCCACAACCTCTAGCGCCGCCCGCCGGCCAGCGCGCCAGGAACTCACGATGCCGCAAGAGGTCGATCTGTTCGTTATCGGCGCGGGCTCCGGCGGCGTGCGCGCCTCGCGTATCGCATCCGGTTACGGCGCCAAGGTGATGGTCGCGGAGGAGTATCGCTACGGCGGTACTTGCGTGATCCGCGGCTGCGTGCCGAAGAAGCTGCTGGTCTATGCCTCGCGCTTCGCCGAGGAATTCGAGGACGCCGCCGGGTTTGGCTGGACCCTGGACAAGCCAAGCTTCGACTGGACGAAACTGATCGCCAACAAGGACAAGGAAATCGACCGGCTTGAGAAGGCCTACATGAGCACGCTCGAGCGCGCCAAGGTGGCGACGGTGCGAAGCCGCGCCGTCATCGTCGATCCTCACACCGTCCGGCTCGAAGCGACGGGCGAGACGGTGAAGGCCAAGCACATCCTGATTGCGACCGGCGGCACGCCTTCGCTCGGCAAGGAGATCGAAGGCTACGAGCACATCATCTCCTCCAACGAAGCCTTCCACCTGACCGAATTGCCGAAGCGGATTTTGATTCAGGGCGGCGGCTACATCGCTGTTGAGTTCGCCGGAATTTTCAACGGCCTCGGTTCGGATGTGACGCTGGTCTATCGCGGCGACAACATCCTGCGCGGCTTCGACGAGGACGTGCGCAGTCATCTGCGCGGCGAGATGGAGAAGCGCGGCATCAAGATCGTCACCAAGGCGATCGTCGAGGGTATCGAGAAGGTCGATCACGGATTGTGCGTGATGCTGTCCGACCACGCGGACGTCGTCGTCGATAAGGTGATGTTCGCGACCGGGCGCCGACCCAACGTCGCCGGGCTCGGGCTCGAAGTGGCGGGCGTCAAGCTCGACAAAAAGGGCGCGATCGAGGTCAACGAGTTCTCGCAGACCTCGGTGCCGCATATCTATGCTGTCGGTGACGTCACCGATCGCATCGCGCTCACGCCGGTTGCGATCCGCGAGGGCCATGCCTTCGCCGATACCGTGTTCGGCGGCAAGCCGACGCGGATCGATCACCGCGACGTGCCGACCGCAGTGTTCTCCGAGCCGGAGTGCGGCGTGATCGGGCTCACCGAAGCGGAGGCGTGCGAGCGTCTCGCCAAGGTCGATATCTACAAATCGTCGTTCCGGCCGATGAAGGCCACGCTCTCCGGGCGCGACACCCGCACCTTCATGAAGCTGGTGGTCGATGGCGAAAACGGCCGCGTGGTCGGCTGCCACATTGTCGGACCGGATGCCGGCGAAATGATCCAGCTCGTTGGCATTGCGGTGAAAATGAAGGCCACCAAGGCCGATTTCGACGCCACCATGGCGGTGCATCCGACCGCCGCCGAAGAGCTCGTCACCATGCGCGAAAAGGCCTCCAGCCACGTCCGGGGCGCCGCCGCGGCGGCTGAATAGGTTTGTTTTTCAGCGGCTTGGGTGTATAAGCCCGGCGTCCCTGAACAGGAGCAAATTGCCGTGGCTGAGCGTTGGACGCGTGACAATTGGCGCAAGAAGCCGATCGTCCAGGTCCCCGATTATCCGGACCAGCAGGCGCTCGCCAGCGTCGAGCAGCAGCTCGCCTCCTATCCGCCGCTGGTGTTCGCCGGCGAAGCCCGCAACCTCAAGGCCGCGCTCGGCCGGGTGGCGCAGGGCGAGGGTTTCCTGCTGCAAGGCGGGGATTGCGCCGAGAGCTTCACCGACCCGAGCGCCAACAACATCAGCGCCAACAACATCCGCGACTTCCTGCGCGTGTTCCTGCAGATGGCGGTGGTGCTCACCTATGCGGCATCGGTGCCGGTGGTGAAGGTCGGCCGCATCGCCGGCCAGTTCGCCAAGCCGCGTTCGTCGCCGACCGAGAAGAAGGACGGCCAAGAGCTGCCGAGCTATCGCGGCGACATCATCAATGGCCCGGAGTTCAACGCCACGGCGCGCGCGCCCGATCCGGCGCGCCTGATCGAGGCGTATCGTCACTCGGCCTCGACGCTCAATCTCATTCGCGCGTTGACTCACGGCGGCTACGCCAGTCTCGGCCGCGTGCATCAATGGATGCTCGAGGTCGATCCGCGCAGCGCGCAGCGCTACCTGGAGCTTGCCGACCGTATTTCCGAGGCGCTCGCCTTCATGCAGGCCTGCGGCCTCGATTTGGAGCGCCACCCCGAGCTCAAGACCACCGACTTCTACACCAGCCATGAGGCGCTGCTGCTCGGCTTCGAGCAGGCGCTGACGCGCGAGGATTCGACCCATCCCGGCACCTGGTGCGCGACGTCGGCGCATATGGTCTGGATCGGCGACCGCACCCGCCAGCCCGATCACGCGCACATCGACTTCTGCCGCGGCATCATGAATCCGCTCGGCCTGAAGTGCGGGCCGTCCAGCAAGGTGGACGAACTGTTGCGGTTGATCGACATCCTCAATCCCGAGAACGATCCCGGCCGTCTGACGCTGATCGTGCGGCTTGGCGCCGACAAGGTCGGCGACATGCTGCCTGCGATGATCCGCGCGGTGCAGCGCGAGGGCCGCTCGGTGGTCTGGTCGTGCGACCCGATGCACGGCAACACGATCACCTCCAAGAGCGGCTACAAGACCCGGCCGTTCGATCTGATTTTGAAGGAAGTGAAGTCGTTCTTCTCGGTTCACGCCTCGGAGGGCACCCACGCCGGCGGCGTGCATCTGGAGATGACCGGCCAGCACGTCACCGAATGCACCGGCGGGGCCCACGCCATCACCGACGAGGGCCTCAACGCGCGCTATCACACGCTGTGCGATCCGCGGCTCAACGCCGAGCAGGCGATCGAGATGGCGTTCTTGATGGCCGATCTGCTCAAGCAGGAGCGCGCCAACAAGGCCAAGCCGCTACCGGCCGTGTCCGGGCTCTAGACGGCTTGCGCCGGGGAAGCCGATGAGCCACCTCGGCCATTTCCTGCACGCCACCCGCAACAGCTGGAACGGGCTGGTGGCGATTACCAAAAGCGAGAAGGCATTTCAGCAGGAGCTGGTCGCCCTGATGGTGGGCGTTCCGCTCGCCTTCTTCGTCGCCACTGACAACTGGCGCCGTGTCGCGCTAATCGGAGTGCTGGTGCTGCTGCTGATCGTCGAACTGCTCAATACAGGCCTCGAGAAGCTGGCCGACGTCATCACACGCGACCATCATCCCGGCATCGGTTGGGTCAAGGACATGGGCTCGGCGGCGGTCGGGCTGTCGCTGCTGTTCGCCGGACTGGTCTGGCTTGTTGCGCTGGGTGAGCGGTTCGGAATTCTGTGATGAGATCGATCCCATGAACACGCGACCCGCCGACAGCCTCATCATTGCGCTGGCGCAGCTCAATCCGACCGTCGGCGACGTTGCTGGTAACCTGGCCAAAGTACGCCGCGCCCGCGATCAGGCTGCGTCGGCTGGCGCGGAACTCGTGGCATTCCCGGAGTTGTTTCTGGCGGGCTATCCGCCCGAGGATCTGGTGCTCAAGCCTGCGTTCCAGGCGGCCTGCCGCACCGCAATCGAGGAACTGGCGCGCGAGAGCAAGAGCGGACCGGCCTTGCTGGTCGGCACGCCGTGGGTCGAGGGCGGCAAGCTCTACAACGCCTATGTGCTGCTCAACGGTGGCATGATCGAAGCCGTGCGATTCAAGGTCGATCTGCCGAACTACGGCGTGTTCGACGAGAAGCGGGTGTTTGCGCCGGGCCCGATGCCGGGGCCGATCCTGTTCAAGGGCGTGCGGATCGGCATTCCGATCTGCGAGGACATTTGGGGCCCCGAGGTCGTCGAGTGTCTGAGCGAAACCGGCGGCGAAATCCTGCTGGTGCCGAACGGCTCGCCGTACTGGCGCGGCAAGACCGAGCACCGGCTCAACATCGCGGTGGCGCGCGTCGTCGATTCCCGCCTGCCGCTGGTCTATCTCAACATGGTGGGCGGCCAGGACGAACTGGTGTTCGACGGCGCCTCGTTCGTTCTCAATGCCGACCGCACGGTGGGCGCGCAGCTTCCCGCATTCCGCGAGGAGATCGCGATCACCAAGTGGCGCCGCGACGCCGGCGGCTGGCACTGCTCAGGCGAACAGGTGCCGGCTCATGTGGAGGAGGGCGACAAGGCGGACTACACCGCCTGCGTTCTGGGGCTTCGCGACTACGTCGAGAAGAACGGCTTCAAGGGTGTCGTGCTCGGACTTTCGGGCGGCATCGATTCCGCGCTGTGCGCCGCGATGGCTGCCGATGCGCTGGGGCCGCAGCGCGTGCGCTGCATCATGCTGCCGTACCGCTTCACCTCGCAGGATTCGCTCGATGACGCCGCGCGCTGCGCCAAGGCGCTTGGCGTGCCCTACGATATCCTGCCGATCGAACAAGCTGTGCTCGGACTTGAGAGCGTGCTGAAGCCGGCCTTCGAAGGGCAGAAGCGCGACGTCACCGAGGAGAACCTGCAGGCGCGCGCCCGCGGCACCATCCTGATGGCCATCTCCAACAAGTTCGGCGTGATGGTGGTGACGACCGGCAACAAGTCGGAAATGTCGGTCGGCTACGCCACCCTTTACGGCGACATGAACGGCGGCTTCAACCCGATCAAGGATCTCTACAAGACCGAGGTCTACCGGCTGTCGCAGTTGCGCAATGTCTGGAAGCCGGACGGCGCGCTCGGGCCGGGCGGCGAGGTCATCCCCGCCAACATCGTCACCAAGGCTCCGACCGCCGAACTGCGCGAAAATCAGAAAGACCAGGATACGCTGCCGCCCTACGACGCGCTCGATGCGATGCTGGAGCGGCTGGTCGAGCACGAGGAGCCGATCGCCTCGATCGTTGCGGCCGGTTTCGATCGCGACACCGTGATGCGCGTCGAGCGCATGCTCAATCTCGCCGAGTACAAGCGCCGGCAGGCGGCGCCCGGCGTCAAGGTGACGTTGAAGAACTTCGGCCGTGACCGGCGCTATCCGATCGTCAATCGATTTCGCGATCCCGGCCGGCCGTTGCCGGAGCCGGACACGTCGCTGGTCAAGAGCGGCGGCAGCGCCAAGGGCGACGCGTTCGACGTCTGATCGGCGGTGTCAGCGGGCGATGAAGTTCGGGCCGACCTGCCGCACCGGGCGGTTCGGATCGCGCGCAACCGGAGCCGGTGCTTCGTCTTCCGCGCCCTTGCTTGCGTTCGGGTCGGGCTTGGCCGGGCGCGGCGGTATTTCCAGCTTGACCGGCTTGCCCTGCGCGTCGAGGCGGGGCTGCGACATCTGC
>JAKFYI010000004.1 GCA_021730985.1 Hyphomicrobiales bacterium
CGAGCAGGCGGCCGCCGACCTCCTCGGTGTTGACGCCGATCCACGGCTTGCCCGGACCCGACACCCGCCCGCCCGACAGCAGGTCGCCCAGGATCGGCATCAGCCCATCGATCGGCACGAACATGTTGCCGGGCGTGTTGGTCTTGCCGCCGGAGGCATCGCCGACGATCAGCGAACCGACCCCGACCAGCTTGGCATCGCGGCTGATAAGCGCCGCGCCGCTCCAGGCGCGATGCGGCGGCGATGTGAAGATCGCCTGATCGACCAGGTATTCCCAACTGCCGGCGAACACGCGACGGCTGGCGACGTGAACCGCGGCCAGCATGTTGACGCCGCCGAAGCTCGCCACCAGCGCGGGATCGCCTTCCTTGAGCACAGCGGCGCTGCCGAACGGCAGCGGCTTGATCTTCAGCGGCTCGATGGTGCGCAGCAGCCCAAAGCCGGTGTCGTGATCGTAGCCGACCACACTGGCCGGCACGGTGCGGCCCGCGTTGGTCACCACCTCGGCGGCATGCGCCTCGACCATCAGATATCCGATGGTGAGAATGAGCCCGCTGTCGTCGATCAGGATGCCGCTGCCTTCGCGCTCACGGCCGAGGTTGCCGACCGAGCGGCCATCGGGATTGATGAAGGTCTTGATGCGGACCACCGCAGAGACGAGGTCTTCGATCGACCCCGCCTGCGGCGCGGTCTGCGCGCGCGGCGCAGGCATGGTGAATGCCATGAGCATCGTTGCCGCAGCGGCGAGGCTTGCGATGTGGCGAAGAGCGCGCACCCACGTCTCCTTAACTCTGCATCCAATTCTGCGCCCCCGCGCGCGCGTCAGCCAGCCCCCGGTCTTACCTTTGCCCACAATATCGCTATATAAATTCGATTGAAGGACTTCGAAGGCCAATGCCCGCCCCTCGCCTGCTCGTCCTGGAAGGCAATCCTCCTGAAGCGCGCGACGCCCACGTCGCGGCCGGTGGGGCCGTGTCGAGCCAGGGCTATTCTGCGCTGCTACAGGAGCTTCTGCCCGGCGCTGTCGTCGATGTCTGTTTCCCGGCGGATGCCGGCGTCAACCTGCCGAACGGTCAGGCGCTCGAAGGTTACGACGGCGTCGCCATCACCGGCTCCTCGCTGCACGTCTATGAGGGCGGCCCCGCGGTCACGCAGCAGATCGAACTTGCCAAGGCGGTGCTCAAGGCCAGCACGCCGGTGTTCGGAAGCTGCTGGGGCCTTCAGGTGCTGACGGTCGCGGCCGGCGGCGTCGTGCGCAAAAATCCGAAAGGCCGCGAGGTCGGATTCGGCCGCAGCATCACGCTCACCGAGGCGGGCCGCAAGCATCCGATGTACAACGGCAAGCACAACGTGTTCAACGCGCCGACCGTGCATCTCGACGAGGTCGAGACGCTGGCGCCGGGCATGACCGTACTTTCAACCAACGCCGTGTCGGACGTGCAGAGCGCCGAGATCCGCTGCAACGGCGCGATCGCATGGGGCGTGCAGTACCATCCGGAATATCCGCTGCGCGAGGTCGCGACCATCGTGCGGCGCATCGGCAAGCGCCTGATCAGCGAAGGCTTCTTCCTCGACGAGGCCGACATCAACATTTTCGCCGGCGACCTCGACGTGCTGGACGCCGATCCGGCCAACAAGCGGCTCGCATGGCGTTACGGCATCAGCAAGAACGTGCTGGAAAAGCCCCTGCGCGTGGGCGAGGTCGCGAACTGGATCGAGTGCCAGGTGCTGCCCACCCGCGCCAAGCGCGGGCGGGGCTGACGTCGCCGAGGCGGCATTCGCGTTAAAGCACCTGGCACACCTCATCGAACGCGAACCGATAAAGCCGCGGCTCCAGATTCGTGGCATCGCCATAACCCAGGCAGCATAGGAAGTTCGACTTGAAGCGGCCGTCCGGGAAAAACTCGGCATCGGCCTTGGCGTTGTCGAAGCCCGACATCGGCCCGCAGTCGAGCCCGAGCGCGCGCGCCGCCATCATGAAATAAGCGCCCTGCAGCGTGGAATTGCGCAGCGCCGTGGTTCGGATCGCCTCCGGCGTGGTTTCGTACCAGCTCCGCGCCTGCGGATTGGAATAGAGCTTGGGCAGATGCTCGAAGAAGCGCAGATCGTAGGCCAGCAGCGCGACCACGGGCGCGCTCAGGGTTTTCTTGACGTTGCTGGACGACAGCGCCGGCCTGAGCCGGTCCTTGGCCTTTTCGCTGCGAATGAAGACGATGCGCTGCGGCTGCGAGTTGGCGGTGGTCGGACCCCACTTCATCACGTCGTAGAGCGCGCGCAGCGTGTCGTCCGACACCGGCTCCGGCTTGTAATCGGAATAGCTGCGCGCATCGCGCAGCAGCACGTCGAGCGCCTCGCCGGACACTTTTGCAGTCATGGCTGTTCCCTTGCTCCGCCTGTCCTCACATCCTGAGGCCGCGCGAGGACCGGGGAAAGCCTAAAAAACGGCGTGGGCCGAACTGGCCGCCGGGACCAGTTCGATCTTGCGCTGCAGCCGCTTCACGGCGCTGGAGGCGACCACGGTGCGCTGCTCGGCAAAGGCCTCGTGGTTCTTCTCGATGTGGTCGAGATCGTAGAGGTAATTGACCATCAGCCCGTGGGACTGGCCGATGCCCTTGTCGGTCGCGTCCGCCAGCCAGTTGATCCGCTCTAGCCGCGCGCCGTTGCCGAGATGAAAGCGCGCCACCGAGTCCGCAGGCATGCCGCGGCGGTTCTTGGCGCGCAGGAAGTACCACGCGGCGGCGCGCATCAGCGGCTCCCGCAGCAGTTCGCGCGCCTCGGCCAACTGCCACCAGCCCTGGCTGTCGAGGCCGGCCAGCGCCTCGCGGTCCTCCGCCGAAATCGCCAACGAGCTTTCGTCCTTGCGCTCGCGGTCGAGCCAGCGCGCGAAGTCCGGCACCGGCGACAACGTGACGAAGGTCTGCATCTTCGGATTTTCGCGGCAGATCTCCTGCACCACCTGCTTGATGAGGAAGTTGCCGAACGAAACGCCGGCCAGCCCGCGCTGGCAGTTCGAGATCGAATAGAACACCGCGGTCTTGGTGCGGTCCGGCGTTTCCATCTCGCGCTGCACCGAAAGGATCGGCGCGACCGCATCGGGAATCTCACGGGTCAGCGCGATCTCGACGAAGATCAGCGGCTCATCCACCAGGGCCGGATGAAAGAATGCGTAGCAGCGCCGGTCTGCCGGATCGATGCGCCGGCGCAGGTCGTCCCAGCTTCGGATGCGATGCACCGCCTCGTAGCGGATGATCTTTTCCAGAATCATCGCGGGCGTGGACCAGTCGATCCGCCGCAGCACCAGGAAGCCGCGATTGAACCACGACGAGAACAGATGGACGAAATCGGCATCGACCTGCACGAGATCGTCGCGATGGTCCTGCGCGTCGATGAGCTGCTCGCGCATGCGAACCAGCGCCGCGGTGCCGCCCGGCGCCAAGTTCAGGCGGCGGAACAACTCCTGGCGGCGCGGCTCGGCGGCGTGATGAACGGCGGCTGCCGTCGTGTCGGACGGCTTCGCCTGCCAGTCGATGACCGCGGCATCGAGCTTCGCCTTGTCGTGGCCGAAGCGGTGCGCCAGCGCCTCGAAGAACGCGATGCGCGGGCCAACGGTCAATTCGGAGTAGCGGTCGAAGATCTCGCCGGCCAGCGCCACGCCGGAGGCCTCGCCCCGGATCGAGAGCAGCTCCTCGCACAGATCGACCAGGCTCTCCGAGCGGGCGGCCGGCGCGGCGCGGCGATCGCGCGCGAGGTCAAGCAGCGCGCGACCGCGCTCAGTGATGCTCGAAAGCATCTCGCCAAAGAATGAAGTGTTCATGGCCGGAACCCGTTGCCTGCTCAATCAGATGGTGATTCTAGCGGAAACTTTGAAGAGAAAACGACAGGACATGTGGACACAGACCCCGGCGCCCGGGGTTCGAGCCGAGCCCTGGACAAAAGCGCGTCAGCACGCCACAGGTTCCGCCAGAACTGGTCCTTTTGTTGCCTAAGGAGTGATCATGCCGGGTCCATTGGCCGGTCTTCGCGTCCTCGAACTCGCCCGCATCCTGGCCGGCCCCTGGGCGGGTCAGGTTCTGGCCGACCTCGGCGCCGACGTCATCAAGGTCGAACGCTCCAAGACCGGCGACGACACCCGCGCCTGGGGCCCGCCCTTCATCGAGGGCAACGACGGCAATCACCTCGGCGCCGCCTATTTTCATGCCACCAACCGCGGCAAGCGCTCGATCGAGTGCGATTTCGAGAGCGACGAGGGCAAGCGCATCGTCAAGAAGCTCGCGGCGCGCTCCGACGTGCTGATCGAGAACTTCAAGGTCGGCGGGCTCGCCAAGTTCGGGCTCGACTACAAGAGTCTCGCGCCCGACTGCCCTCGCCTCATCTACTGCTCGGTGACGGGCTTCGGCCAGGACGGGCCCTACGCGACGCGCGCCGGCTACGATCTCATGGCACAAGGCATGGGCGGCTTCATGTCGCTGACCGGAATGGCGGGCGGGGAGCCGACACGTTCGGGCGTTCCCGTGTCGGACATCATGACCGGCATGTACTCCGTGATCGGAATCCTCGCAGCACTGCAGCGCCGCGAGCGCACCGGCCAGGGCGGCTTCGTGGACACCGCATTGGTCGACACCACTGTCGGCGTGCTGGCCAACCAGGGGCTGAATTTTCTCGCCTCCGGCAAGATTCCGGCGCGGATCGGCAACGCGCATCCCAACATCGTGCCCTACCAGGTGTTTCCGGTGGCCGACGGCTACATCATCATCGCCACCGGCAACGACAGCCAGTACCAGAAGCTGTGCGGCGTGCTCGGCGCGCCGGAACTCGCCAAGCATCCGAACTACATCGACAACAAGGCGCGGCTCACCAACCGCGCGGACATCGTCGACAAGCTTTCGGCGCTCACCGCGAAGTTCAACATGCAGGAGCTCGCCGACAAGCTCGAGGCGGTCGGCGTGCCGGCAGGCCCCATCAACACGCTCGATCAGGTGTTCGAGGACCCGCATGTGAAGCATCGCGGCATGAAGCTCGATATTCCGAGCGACCACGCCAAGGGCGGCACCATCCCAGGCATCCGCACCCCGATCGTGGTGGACGGCAAGCCGATGGATTCAGGCCATCCCTCGCCGAGACTGGGACAGCACACGGCCGAGATACTGAAGGAGATCGGGGAGGGCTGACCCTCCCCCAGGCCGCATCGCTACTTCTTTTTCCAGACCTCAGTTCCGCCCGTTCCCGGGTCGGTGCGCCGCCAGTACTTCCCTTCCAACGATCCGTCGCCCTTGATGTCCATGATGCCGATGACGGTGCGGCCCTCGGCAGACGAAGCTACGACGAGCTTGTCACCGACCACTTGACCGATACCGACGTAGCGGCCGCCGTCCCACTTCAGTTCGAGGGCGCCGTTCTTGTCCATCGTGACTGCGAGCGGGCCGGAACGTCGTACTTCCTCCCGCTGGTCTCAGTGCCTGTGACGACGTAGTTACCGATCAGACTGGAATTGGCGGGAGCGCTCTGCGCGAAAACCGGCGACCCAAGAGCCAGCAACAAGGCTGGTACCAAAGCAAGCTTCATAAACACCTCCCAGATTTTGTTTCGCTTAGGGCCGACTGCTTCGGTTGGCCCCATCGACACCATGACGATATAGTTCTTTTGGCGCGCGCGCATGAGGATTGAGCCCTTCACGCCGCTTCCGGAGAAGCCATCATGCTGTTCGGCGGCTGCAACTGTCTCACGGACCCTTCCCTTGCCTCGCTCTGCTCCGGCGGCGCGGGCTTCATCTCCGCCATGGTCGGCGCGATGGTCGCGGCCGCGCGCACCGGCGAGGCCCGCGCGCCGGGCCGCAGCGTGCCGCAGGTGGACAAGCTCGCCGTCCGCATCGTCACCGACAACGTGGTGATCCAGTTCTTGCCCAATGAGACACGCGGCAGCCTCACCATCGAGCGGCGCGGCAGCAACACCAGCCCGGATGCCCCGCCGCGCACCGGCCTGCACGGCGAATGGGGGCTGGCGATGCACGCGGAGTCGCAGATCGGCACGCAGACGCGCCATGTGCTGATCGATTTCGGCTACACGCCGGACGTGCTGCTCAACAACATGGACGTGCTGAAGTTCGATCCGTCGGTCATCGACGCCCTCGTGCTCAGCCACGGCCACTACGATCATTTCGGCGGCATGGTCGGCTTCCTGAAGGCGGCGAAGGGCAAGCTCAAGCCGAAGCTGCCGTTCTTTGTCGGCGGCGAGGACGCCTTTTGCCTCCGCAAAAATCCCGGCGGCAATTTCGGCGCGCTGGACCGCCGCGCCATCTTTGACGCCGACCTTTCGCTGATGATGGCGGACGGCTCGGCGATCGTCGCTGATCACGCCTTCACCACCGGACGGATCGCGCAGCGCTCGTTCGAGAAGCCGCTGCTGCCGACCAAGGAGATCGTCGGCATCTTCGACGGCTTCGGCTGCTTTCCGGAGAAGATGCCGCCGGAGAAGAATGTCGGCGACTATATTCCCGACGATTTCGACCACGAGATCGCGACCAACTATGTGGTGAAGGGCAAAGGCCTCGTCGTGCTCACCTCATGCAGCCACCGCGGCGTCATCAATGCGGTGCGCCAGGCGCAGGAGGTGTCGGGCGTCGAGAAGGTGCACGCGGTGATCGGCGGCTTCCACATCGTGCCGCCGCTCGGCGACGACTACATCCGCGATACCATCGCGGAGTTCAAACGGATCGACCCCGATTATCTGATCCCCGGCCATTGCGCCGGCGACCGGTTCTACGATCTCGCCCGCGACGCGATGGGCGACAAGGTGATCCACTCCGCGGTCGGGACAAGGTTCGTGTTCAGTTCGTGAGGCTCGTCATTCCGGGGCGCGAGCGCAAGCGAGCGAACCCGGAATCCAGTTCTGCTCCCCGGCATGTGTATCTGGATTTCGGATCGCCGCTTCGCGCCGTCCGGTATGACGGGATAGGCGATGACCTCACCCCAGCGATTCGCGCGATGCGCTCCGCCCGATAGAACTCGCCCTTCGACACCGGCGGCTAAGCTGTTAGATTCAAGCCGCACGATGCGTGTCCTGAACGTGGGAGCGGACATGAGACGCCGGAAATTTCTCGGCCTTCTTGGTAGCGCCGCGGCCGCGTGGCCGCTCACCATACGCGCGCAGCAGCCGGCGACGCCGGTGATCGGGTTCCTTGGCGGCCAGTCGCCTGACCTGTGGGCAGACCAAGTCCGCGCGTTCCGGCAAGGCTTGAGCGAAACCGGCTATATCGAAGGCCGCAACGTGGCGATCGAATATCGCTGGGCGGAGGGTCAATACAATCGATTGCCGGCCCTGGCGGCTGAGTTGGTCCGTTTGCAGGTTGCCGTGATCGCCGCCAATGGCCCTACGGTGCCACCCGCAAAGGCGGCCACGACGGCGATTCCGATCGTCTTCGTGACAGGCGCAGACCCGGTCAAGCTCGGACTGGTTGCCAGCCTCAACCGGCCGGGCGGCAACACGACTGGCGTTACCACGCTGGGCCTCGAGCTTGCGCCGAAGCGGCTTGAACTGCTGCGCGAAATGGTCCCGAGCGCGACCGTCATCGGGCTCCTCCTCAACCCATCCAACCCGAATGCCGACGCCATAGCGAGAGACTCCCAGACAGCGGCTCGCACTCTGGGACTGCAGCTCCATGTCCTTCGCGCCAGCAATGAGCGCGACTTCGATGCTGTGTTTGCAAGCTTGGCTCAATTGCGCGCCGGTGGGCTTGTGATCGCCGCTGACGGATTCTTCATTAGCCAAAGCCAGCGGCTTGCGGCGCTGACAATCCGCCATGCCGTGCCTACGATCTTCCAGTTTCGCGCGTTCGCCGCGGCCGGCGGCCTGATAAGCTACGGGGGCAGCAATACGGATTCGTACCGTCAGGCTGGCGCCTACACCGGCCGGGTTCTCAGAGGTGAAAAGCCGGCCGACCTGCCGGTCATCCAGGCTACCAAGGTCGAGCTGATCATCAACCTCAAGACCGCCAAGGCATTCGGGCTCGAGGTCCCGCAGTCGCTGCTGGCCCGCGCCGACGAGATAATCGAATAGAGCCCGGCAGCTACCTCGCCCCCGCTGCCGCCTCCTGCACCCGCTTCGTCTGCGCTGCGTTGATCGCGATGTCGTCGATGTTCGCCATCTTCTGCCGGTCGCGAACCAGCGCGCGGTAGAACTCGCCTTTCGAAACCGGCGGCACGTCGGCGATCACCGTCCAGGTCTCGCCTTCGTTCAGGCTCTCGAACACCTGGCCGTCGGTGTCGGCGGCGTAGAGCGCGGTGCCGGCCTTAGAAACTTCAATGGTCAGCGCCGAGAACACCGCACGCTGGCCGTCCGGCAAGCCGCCAAGCAGCCGCGTCCAGGTCGCGCCGCCGTCGCGGCTGCGCAAAATTTTTCCTCGCCCGCGCCCGGCGACATACCAGTTCGACGGCCAGCCGGTGCCTGCCGTCATGAATACCAGGTCGGGATCGGCCGGCGACAGCACGATCGCGTCCGGATAGTTCGCCTTGTCCGGCATCTTGTTGCGCCGCCACGTCTTGCCGCGATCGTCGCTTGTCACCAGTCCGACGATGCCGTTGGCGACGATCAGGCGGTCGGGCCGCTGCGGGTGCACCAGGACGCGGTGGATGTCGCGCTCGCGCACATCCGGATCGACCTCAAGCTCGGTGAACGTCTCGCCAAAGTCCATCGACACCGACAGCGAGCCGATCTCGACGCCCACCAGCAGGCGGTCGCCGTCGATCACGATATCCTTGACGTGGCCGATGCGCGGCGGCGGCGGGAAGAACCATTGACCGACGTTCGGCGTTTCGCGGAACGCGGTGAGCTCGCGCCAGCTCTTGCCCTTGTTCTCGCTGATGTAGACGTGCGCCGGCAGCGATCCGACCAGCACCACATCGCGGCCTTGCAGCTTGCCGCCGCGCGCCGACCACAGATCGAAGTGCGCCAAGCCTTGGTTGCACCAGGTCCAGGTCATGCCGCCGTCTTCGCTCCGAGCGACGCCGACGCCGTGGGTCGCCGCGAACAGCGTGCCGTCATCGAGCGCGGTCACCGCGCTGACGAAACAGCCGGCCAGCGCGCGATGCTTGACCGTCCAGCCCTGCCCGTCGCGCTGGAGCACCGCGACGCCGTCCACGGTCCCCACCGCGATGGTGTCGGAAGGCTGTTGCGAGCTTTGAATATTGCCGCCGCCGTTGGAAATCAGGATCATTTTGCTGCTCTGCGAGATGGCAAACCGGGGGCAAGAGTACGCCGGTGGCACTGTTCCTGCCAGACAGACGGCGCGACGCTATGCGCAGCCCGCCGCCCGCGCCGGGACTTGCATTTTTTGGCTCGGCAAGTGCAATACGTTCAATACTTACAAGGAACCGCCGGGGCGAGCGGGTCCGTCCAAGGGAGGAAACCGACGTGACGATCAATCCGATTTGCAGGCCGTTGGCCGCGCTGGCCGGTCTGTTGCTGCTGACCGCCGGTGCCCAGGCGCAGTCCTGGCCCCAGAAGCCCATCATGTTTGTCGTGCCGTTCGCGCCAGGCGGCGGCACCGACGCCTTCGCCCGCCCGCTCGCGGCGCAGCTCGACACGCAGCTCGGCCAGCGCGTCCTGATCGACAACAAGGCCGGTGCCGGCGGAACGATCGGCGCATCCTACGCCAACAAGCAGGCCGCCGACGGCTACACGTTCCTGATCGGCGCCGCGCATCACACCATCGCGCCGTCGATCTATAACAAGCTCGACTACGACATCGAGAAGGATTTCGTGCCGGTCATCATGCTGGCGCAGCCGCCGCACGTCGTCTCGGTCAATCCGGAGAAGATACAGGCCAAGACGCTGAAGGAATTCATCACCTACACCCAGAACAACCAGGTCAACTACGGCTCGGCCGGCGCCGGCACCACGCATCACCTTGCCGGTGAGTTCTTCAATTCGATGGCCAAGACCAAGCTCAACCATGTGCCTTACCGTGGCGCCGGCCCGCTGATGCAGGACCTGCTCGCCGGTCACGTCCCGATGGCGTTCGACGGCCTCGGCACATCGGCTCCGCAGATCGCCGGAGGCAAGCTGCGCGGTCTCGCGGTCACAGCGCAGAAGCGCGTGCCCGCGCTGCCGGACGTACCTACGTCCGCCGAAGCGGGCCTGCCGGGATTCGAGTTCTCGACCTGGTACGGCATCCTCGCGAAGAGAGGCACCCCGCAGGAGGCGATCGACCGCATGATCAAGGAGGTCAAGGCGGCGATGGCATTGCCCGCGATCCAGGCCGCCTGGGAACGGAACGGCTCAATCGTGCCGGACGTCAGCGGCGGCGAGTTCGCCAAGGTGGTGAGCGCCGACGTGGCGCGCTGGCGCAAGGTCGTGACCGAGGCCGGCATCAAGGTGGACTAGCACCGCCGGACGATGCGAGACTTCCTGGATCCACGCTTCAAGGTGTGAGCCGTGAATGTCCTTGCCCGAATAGCCGGCCCGCATCGCACAGATGCCGCGCCGCTCATCATCCGCCGCGTCGATGCCATTCCGGTGGCATTGCCGCTCAAGGCGCCGATGAAGATGGCGGCCGAGACCATCACCGCGGCGCAGAATCTCGTCGTCCGCATCGAGGCGGCTGACGGGACTGTCGGCTGGGGCGAAGCGGCCTCGGCGCCGACCATGACCGGCGACACCCAGGGCGGACTGGTGGCGGCGGTGCGCGATCATCTCGCGCCGCTCATCGTCGGCCAGGACGCGCGGGCCTGGGAGACGCTGCGCAAGTCTCTACACCGCGCGCTGGCCGGCAACGGCGGGGCGCACTCCGCCGTGGAGATGGCGCTGCTCGATCTGGTCGGCCGCGTCACCGGCCAACGCCTGATCGATCTGATCGCCAAGCCGCGCCGAAAGGCCGTCAAGCCAATGTGGCTGCTCGGCAACCCGACCATCGAGGCCGACGTCGCCGAGGCGCACGCCAAGCAGAAGCAAGGCTTCGACCTCTTCAAGCTCAAGATCGGCGTGAAGCCGCTCGCCAAGGAAATCACCATCGCGCACGCGGTGCGTGAGGCGTTGCCCGACACGCCGCTGTGCGCCGACGCCAATTGCGGGCTCACGCTGGCTGCGGCGAAGACCTACGTCGAGAAGACCCGCAAGGCGCGCTTGATGTTCGTCGAGCAACCGCTCGCCCACGACGACATCGAAGGCCTGAAGAAGCTCGCCAAATCGACCAAGGTGCCGATCGGCATCGACGAGGGCATCCATTCGCTCGCCGACATCGGCGTAAGCGCGCGCGCCGGCGCGGGTGGCGTTTCGCTCAAGCTGATCAAGCTCGGCGGCATCAGCGCGGCGGTCGAAGCGGGGAAAATCTGCCAGCGTCTCGGACTGTCGGTGAACATCGCCGCCAAGATCGCCGAGTCGAGCATCTCGAGCGCCGCGGCCCTGCATCTCGCCTGCGCGGTGCCGAAGGCCGACTGGGGCGTCAGCCTCACCCACTTCTATCTGGCCGAGGACATCGTGAAGCGGCCGCTGCCGCTGGCGAACGGCATGGTCGCGCTGCCGGACGGTCCCGGCCTTGGCATCGATGTGGATGAGCGCGCGGTGGAGCGTTTCCGCGTCCGCTGACGAGATCCGACTACACTCGAAATCAGACGGCCGGATCGGCCTCTGCCGCGGCAGCCGCGGCGGCTTCCGCCTCCGCAACGGCGGGATCCACTTCGCGGCGCTTCAACGGATAAGCCGCACGCTCGTAGAGATACTGGATTTCCGGCAGGCCGTAGCGCGCCTCATCGACCTCGAGGTAGGCGCCGAGCAACGCCGGCGGCGGCACATCCTCCACGACGAATCGGATCGCCTCGGCTGCGGTGTCGAACCGCTTGTAGGTGATGCGGTTGCGGCCCTTCTTGCTGCGGCTCGGAAACAGTTCCGCGCGAGCGTTGTAGTCAAACCCCTCCACGCCCTCGGCCCGGTTGCGGGCCTGATCGCGAACGCGATTGACGACCTGGACTTCGGCGGACATGGGGCTCTCCTTGCAAAGCAACGGAAACAATCGAGGCCGCCGGAAGCGGCCTCGCGATCCGATCTTCAGTTTTGGCGTATGGGGATCGTTAAATCCGAATTGAATATAGAATTGAGGCGCCCAAAAATCAAGATTCTTCCTGCAAAGCACTCAATTTCACTTGAGAATAATTGTTGTAATTCTGTGCCTTAGCGCCCATATGTTATGATGACTTCGAAAATACATTGCGGAAACAAGAACAATTGCTTGGCCGGCAATTGAGCCACTCTCGGGGCTTTCACGACTTCTGATGTCTGCGTTGCCGGTTGTACTCACGCGCCAGGCGTTCCGAGCCGCCGCTTAAACAGGACAAGGGAAATCCCGTGACACACAAGTACACCGTCGGACAGGCCGTCGATCTCACGCGCACGATCCTGCGCCCGACCGCGCCCGGCGAATACAAGATCCAGCGCCTGATGCCCGCCTCCGACAGCGATCCGAAGAATCCGTCCTATCGCGTCAAGAACATGGTCGAGAACTACGAGCGCGTCGTCCGCGAAAGCGAAATGACCCCGCGCAACGAAACCGAATCCGCCTTCACCTGATCGCCGCACCTCCGACAGAACGGCCAGCCGACAGTGTCGCTGAGCTTCCCCAACCAGAGCCGCTGCTACGATTCGAAGCGGCATGCCGTCCGGTTCTGGGGGCATGACGGCCCGATGGAGATGTCGTTCTACGTCCTCGCCGATGCGTTGCGCGGCTTCGGAGCGGACCAGCCGTCCGACGAGCCCGGCCTTCTGAACGCCTTCGATGCCAACCGCGACGCGATCTGCGCTGTCGCGGCAAAAGCCTATCGACGCGGCAACAAAGGCTCCTACGATCTGGCTGCTTCCGACTTTTGATTCGGGCGCAACTGAGATCGGTCCGGCCCCATGATCGCGAAAGCAGCCCGTGTGGCCGCATGGCTTCTGGTGTTCGGCGCCGCATTCCTGACGCTCGGTCCGCAAAGGATGCGACCCGCCACCGGCATCGATCACGATCTCGAACACGGCCTGGCGTTTGCGCTGGTCGGTCTGGCGTTCGGGCTGGGCTATGCGCGCCACCGGATAGCGCTGGTCCTGGCGGCGGTCGCAGGCATCGGGCTGATGGAAATCCTGCAGCAGTGGGTGCCGGGCCGGCACGCCAACGTCCGTGACTTCGTGGTCAACGCGCTGGGCGCCTGCGCCGGGATCGCCGCCGCAGCCCTGCTGGACAAATTCAGGCGCCGCAAAGCCGGCGGCTGACCATCAGAACCGCGGCGGCCGCGCACCCTGATTGAAGCCTCCGGAACCTCCGGCGCGCCCGGCAGCCTTCTTCTTCTCGTCCTCGAGCTTCTTCTTGCGCGGATCGGGCAGCAGGCCCTCGCGTTGCAGCTTCTTGCGCGCGAGCTTGCGCATGCGGCGGATGGCTTCGTCTCTCTCCCGGTTGGCTCGCTCGGACGGCTTCTCGTAGAACCGCCGCTGCTTCATTTCCCGGAAAACCCCTTCCCGCTGCATCTTCTTCTTCAGGTACCGAAGCGCCTGATCGATGTTGTTGTCGCGGACGAGGACCTGCAATGGATGTTCCTTCTCTTTGATGAGCGAGCGCGCGGCGCCGGATCGATGGAATCGATTCGCGCCGCCCGCCCGCAGGCAGGAGCGCGTGCTCGACCGAATTCGGCGATGGCTACTTCGCCAGCGTGCTCAGGAGTTCGGCGCAGGCCTGCGCCACGCCTTGGCTCGGCTCGGCACTGCCCGGCAGCGTCGCCCATCCGCCCTGGCTCACGTAGGTGCCCTTTTCCCACGAGTAGCTGATGGCGTTCAGCTTGCCGAGATTCTCTTTGGCGTTGCTGGCGAGGCGGAATTTATCGGCGCAGATCGGCGCAAGCGCGGTGATGACAGCCTTTTCCGACTGCTGACGCGCCATCTCCGCCGCCTTCCCGCCCGTGACCCAGCCGCCGAACACGAACCCGATCAACGCCAGAGCGGCCGCGCCGCCGGCCGCGCCCCAAAGCGTGGACTCGATCTTCGGGGTCAATTTCATCGAAAAATTCATGACCAATCCTTTCGGCCCGAGCGTGTCGGGCGACGGCAACGGATCCCCGGCTGAGGACCCGATCGGCTCGCAATTTCAAGGCTTGGCTTGCGAACGCGATATCCGCGTTCGACCGAAGGCGACGCTACGCTTCCACCTGGGCAAAGTCGAGGCTGTTGCGGCTCAGCGAGGGTGCGTCCACGCGATGGCATCGCGAATCGATGACGCAAAGCGCACGCCGGCAGCTTTCCCCGGCATTGCTCGCGCGTGAATGCGGTTGTTATAGAGTGCCTCGAAAATGGGAGTGAACCTATGCCGGGGCCGTTGAGTGGCGTTCGAGTGCTGGAGCTGGCACGGATTCTCGCAGGCCCCTGGGCCGGACAGACGCTGGCCGATCTCGGCGCCGAGGTGATTAAGGTCGAACAGCCGGGCTCGGGCGACGACACCCGCGGCTGGGGCCCGCCGTTCATGGAGGACAAGGACGGTGGCACCCTGAGCTCCGCGTACAATCTCGCCTGCAACCGCGGCAAACGATCGGTCGCGCTCGACTTCGCGACCGAAAAGGGCCAGCGCGTCATCAAGAAGCTGGCGGCGCGCTCCGACGTGCTGATCGAGAACTTCAAGTTCGGCGGCCTCGCCAAGTACGGCCTCGACTACAAAAGCCTCGCGCCGGACAATCCGCGGCTGATCTATTGCTCGATCACCGGCTTCGGCCAGGACGGTCCCTATGCGCACCGCGCCGGCTACGACCTGCTGGTGCAGGGCATGAGCGGCATCATGGACATCACGGGCCCCGCCGACGGCGAGCCGATGCGGCTCGGCGTTGCTTTCGCCGACGTGTTCACTGGCGTCTATTCCGCGCTCGCCATCACCGCGGCGCTGAAGGAGCGCGAGCACTCCGGCAAGGGCAGCCACATCGACATGGCGCTGATGGACTCGCTGGTCGGCGTGCTCGCCAACCAGGCGCTGTTCTATCTCGTGTCCGGCACGCCGCCGAAGCGCATGGGCAACGCGCATCCCGCCGTGGTGCCGTATCAGACCTTCCCCTGCTCGGACGGCCACGTACTGATCGCCTGCGGCAACGACAGCCAGTTCGTGAAGATGATGTCGATTCTGGGCGACCCCTCGATGCCGAAGGACGACCGCTACACCACCAACGCCGCGCGCGTGGTGAACCGTGCCACGCTGATCCCGCGCCTCTGCGAGCTGACAGAAAAGTTTACCAAGGCGCAACTCGCGGCCGAGTTCGAGAAGGCCGGCGTGCCGGCCGGTCCCATCAACACCATCGCGGATGCGTTCGCAGACCCGCAGGTGATCGCGCGCGGCATGCGGATCGACCTGCCGCATCCGAACGCCAAGGGCGGCTCGATCCCCGGCGTGCGATCGCCGATGACCATCAACGGCCGGAGAGCCGCCGCCGACCGCGCGCAGCCCATGCTGGGCGAGCATACGGACGAGGTGCTGCGCGAGATCGGAGAGGCGTAGAGCCTCGCACTTGACTGATACGCGTTCCGTAACGCATACTATTGCATGATCCGGAGCTTCTCGGACAAGGCAACAGAGCGGCTATTTCGTCACGGCGAATGCCCTGCTCGCTGGCGGTCCTTCGAAGCCGTTGCGCTACGGAAGCTCGATATGCTCGACGCCGCCGTGCGGTTGGACGATCTGAGGACTCCACCGGGCAACCGGCTTGAGGCGCTAATGGGCGATCTGGCCGGACAACACAGCATTCGAATCAATCGCCAATGGAGATTGTGCTTCCGTTGGACAGTTGAAGGGCCGGAAGCCGTAACTATCATTGACTATCATTAGAGGAGGTCGTCATGGCTCGTGTGCGGACTCACCCGGGTGAGGTTTTGCGAGAGGAATACCTTACTCCTCTCGGTATGAGTGCACGCGCGCTCGCGAAAGTGCTCAACGTCCCCGCCAACAGAATCACGGAAATCATGAGGGGAGAGCGTGACGTTTCAGCCGACACGGCCATTCGCCTTGGCCGGTATTTCGGAACCGACGCTCGTTTCTGGCTCAACCTCCAGGCCGCGCATGATCTGTCGAAGGCCGAAAACGAAAACAACTACACGCGAATCCGCAAACGTTCGGCTGCATGATCATGGCCCGTATTTCATACATCGAGGAACAGGATCACCCCGAGCTCGCCGCCGAGATCGGCAAGATCAAGGGCGGGCGCGGCGCGCTGCTCAACATCTACAAGCTGCTGCTGCACTCGCCCGCCGTCTGCATGAGCTGGTTCGAGTACATCGGCGCGGTTCGCTGGAACACCAAGCTGTCGCCGCGTTTGCGCGAACTTGTCACCGTCCGCACCGCGCAGGCGTTGCGCTACGGCTACGCGCTGCAGCAGCACGTACCGGCGCTCGCACTGGCCGACGGCGTCTCGCTGGAAGAATGCGAGGCGCTGAAGGACTGGCGCGCCTCCGGCCACTTCAGCGAGGCCGAGCGTGCGGCGCTGGCCTATTCCGACGCCGTCCGGGATGGCTCCGGCGTGCCCGATGACGTGTTCGATGCGGTGCGCAAGCACTACAGCGAGCGCGAGGTGGTGGAACTCACCGTGCTGACCGGCGTCTACATCATGCACAACCGGGTCTTCACCGCGCTCAAGGTCGATCTGCAGCCGAAGAAAGTCTGAGCGTGGCGCGCCCGCCTGTCATCGTCGTCGAGGACGATCCGTTCACTCGCCTCATACCGATCGTGCTCGACCCGGCGTCGCCAGACGAGCGGCGGGCGGCGTTCGCCGACTTCATGTCGCACGACGAGCCGGATTTCGGCGGCTGGGTGAAGCGGGTCCGGGATGGCTCGCCGGGACTTTATCCCGCCGAGGTGCGGATGGTGGAGACGCAGGACGAGATGCGCGCCGCTCTCAAGGACGCCTGCGCGGTGGTGGTCGAGTCGCTTCAGGTCGGCCCGGACGATCTGGCCGCCGCCCCCACGCTCAAGGTGGTGCAGAAATTCGGCACCGGACTTCGCAACATCGACACCGCGGCCTGCGCGAAGCACGGACTGAAGCTCCTCACCATTCGCCGGCGCGCCAACATCTCCTGCGCCGAGCATGCCTTCGCGCTGATGCTCATGCTGGCGCGCAAGCTCGAAACCGTCAGCGGACTCGTCACGACCGGACGGATCGAGCAAACGGGCCAAAAGCTGCGGCCGTATGACCGGCGCTATACGCCAGGCGGCAACTATCCGCGCGTCGGCGGCACGCGCGCGCTCTATGGTGCGACCATCGGCATCATTGGCCTGGGCGAGATCGGGCGCGAGATTGCGCTGCGCGCCACGGCGTTCGGAATGCGCGTGCTCTACCACCAGCGCACCCGCGCGCCGGATGCCGAAGAACGCGAATTGAAGGCGACTCAGGTGCCGCTCGCGACGCTGCTTGCCGAAAGCGATTGGATCGTTCCCCAGGTGCCGACCTCGCCCAACTCTCGCGATCTGATCGGCCGCGCGGAGTTGGCGCAGATCAAGCGCGGCTCCTGCATCGTCAACGTGGCGAACGCGCCGATCGTCAACCGCGATGCCGTAATCGATGCGTTGAAGAGCGGCCGGCTCGGCGCATTTGCGCTCGACGTGCAGTATCAGGAGCCGCTTGCGGACGACGACGAGCTGCTCCGCCTGCCCAACGTCATTTTGACTCCCCGCATGGCCGGATCGCCGCGCCACAACGGGCTGGACGATTTCGAAGAGCTCATCACCGGGCTCGCGCGTGAGGTAAGAGGATGATCCGCACAGCATTTGCTGTTCTGCTGACCGCGCTTGCGGCGGCTTCGGCCGCGGCGCAGACCGCATGGCCCGACCGGCCGGTCCGGCTGATCGTGCCGTTCCCCGCAGGCTCCGCGACCGACGTGGTCAGCCGCCTGATGGCGCAGAAGCTCAGCGCGCGGCTCGGCCAGCAGTTCGTGGTGGAGAACCGTGCCGGCGCCAGCGGCGCGATCGGCGTCGATATCGTTGCCAAGGCCGCGCCCGACGGCACCACCATGGGCCTGATCACCGCGAGCACGCACGCGCTGGCGCCCGCGCTCGGCACCAAGCTGCCTTACGACACCGCCAAGGACTTCAAGCCGGTTTCGATGATCGTCGCAGCGCCCTACGCGCTGGTGCTTTACCCCGGCATCCCGGTGAAGTCGGTCGCCGACCTGGTGGCGCTCGCCAAGTCGAAGCCCGGCACGCTCAACTATGGCTCCGCCGGCCTCGCCAGTCTGGCGCATCTCGCAGGCGCGCTGTTCGCCACGCAATCGGGCATCGAACTCACGCATGTGCCGTACCGCAGTTCGGCGCAGTCCTCGATCGACATGATCACCGGACGGCTCGACATGCAGTTCGCGACGGTGGCGCCGACGCTCGCCAACATCCGCGAGGGCAAGCTTCGCGCGCTCGCGACCACCGGCACCCGGCGCATGACGGTGCTGGCCGACGTGCCGACGATGATCGAAGCCGGCATCCCGGACTACGACGTGTCGCTGTGGATGGCCTACGCCATGCCGGCCGGAACGCCGGACGAGATCGTCTACAAGCTCAACGCAGAGATGCGCGCCATCCTGGGCGACGCCGAGACAATCGAGGCGCTGCTCAAGCAGGGATTCGAGCCCGATCCAGGCCCGCCCGAGGCGGTCGCCAAGCGCATCCAGAGCGAAACCGAGAAATGGCGCTCGCTGGTGGCCAAGACCGGCATCAAGCCGGAGTAGCTTGCTTCCCTCTCCCCGCTCTTGCGGGGAGAGGGTGGCGAGGTCCGAAGGACCGAGCCGGGTGAGGGGCCCGAGCCATGCCCCTCACCCGGATCGCTTCGCGATCCGACCTCTCCCCGCAAGGGCAGGGAGAGGTAAAGAGAGGCTGACGCCGCCCTTTGCCTCTTGCTATGAACCCGCACCTGTCTCCTGAGTGAAAGGCCCGCCATGCCCACCGGCACCATCGACTCCGCCATCTTTCGCGACATTTTCGGCACCGAAGCCATGCGGCAGGTGTGGTCCGACGGCAACCGCATCCAGAAGTACTTGGACTTCGAGGCCGGCCTCGCCCGCGCGCAAGCCAAGCTCGGCATCATTCCGAAAGAAGCGTGCGACGAAATTCTCAAGCACTGCAAGTTCGACCAGTACGACATCGAGAAACTGAAGAAGCAGACCGAGCGGATTGGCTATCCGGTGCTGCCGGTCGTCGCGCAGCTCGTCGATCTCTGCGAGGGCGATCTCGGCGAATGGTGCCACTGGGGCGCCACCACGCAGGACATCACCGACACCGCGACGATCATGCAGATTCGCGACAGTCTCACGATCATCGAGAAAGACATCAACGACATTTCCGATGCGCTGGCCGCGCTCGCCAAGAAATACCGCGACACGCCGATGGCCGGCCGCAGCAACCTGCAGCAGGCGGTGCCGATCACCTTCGGCTACAAGTGCGCGACCTACCTCGCCGCGTTCGAGCGTCATAAGGAGCGGCTGAAGCAGCTTCGCGAGCGCGTGCTGGTGTTCGAGTTCGGTGGCGCGGCTGGCACCCTCTCCTCTCTCGGCAAGGACGGCCTGCGCACCCAGGTCGAGCTGGCGAAGGAGCTCGACCTCAAGCAGCCGGAGATCGCCTGGCACACGGTGCACGACCGCATCGCCGAGGTCGGCTGCTTCCTGGGCCTCGTCACCGGCATCTGCGGCAAGATCGCATTCGACGTGAAGCTGATGATGCAGACCGAAGTGGAAGAGGTGTTCGAGCCGTTCCACGAGGGCCGCGGCTCGTCGTCCACCATGCCGCAGAAGCGCAACCCGATTTCCTGCGTGTACATCACCGCGCAGACGGCGGTGGTGCGCCAGCAGGTCGCCGCGTTGCTCAACGCCATGGAGCAGGACCACGAGCGCGCCACCGGCCAGTGGGAGATCGAGTGGATCGTACTGCCGGAAATCTTCGTGCTGTCGGCGGGCTGCCTGGCGCAGACCAAGTTCCTGATGACCGGACTGCAGGTCGACGAGAAGCGCATGCGCGCCAACCTCGACATCACCAAGGGCCTGATCGTTTCGGAGGCGGTGATGATGGGGCTCGGGCCCCACCTCGGCCGGCAATACGCGCACGACCTTGTCTATGACATCTGCCGCAAGGTGGTGGCGACCGGGCGCCCGCTGGCCGATCTGCTGGCCGAGAACGAGGAGATCGCCAAGCACATGAGCAAGGCCGAACTCGCCAAGCTGTGCGATCCGGCGAACTACCTCGGCCAGGCCGGCGAAATGGTGGACCGGGTGCTGGCGCTGCGGCAAAAGGCCTGAAAGCCGCATCGCATCCATGCGCGGAGCGGCGTTCAAAAGCCTTTGACGCCGCCCTTTCCATGCGCTTTTGTTCGGTTCCAATGTGCTGGCGTAACCCATGAACGTATCAGGCGAATTCACGATCAAGGCGCCGCGCGCGGCCGTGTTCGACACGATCCGCGACCCGAAGTCGTTCATTTCGCTGGTCGACGGCATCAAGGATCTCAAAGAGATCGACCCGACCCACTACGAGGCGGTGTTCGAGACCAAGATCGCCTACCTGAATTTCAAGTTCAAAGTCACGGTCGAGGTTATCAGGCTCGACATCGGCGAGATCGCCGCCAGGATCGAGGGCACGCCGCTGGGCGTCGTCGGCCGCCTCACCGCGACGACAAGCACCATCCTCACCGAAACAGGCGACGAAACAAAGATTGCCTACTCGGTCGATGCCGCGCTCGCCGGCAAGCTCGGCAGCATGGGTCAGCCCGTGATGCGATCCAAAGCCAAGGATTTGGAAAAGGTATTCGTCAGCCGGTTGCGCGAGCGTTTCGCGCAAGCCGCCGCGGAGTAACGCATGACACCGTTTGAACTCGCCGAACCGAAATCGCTCTCCGCCGCGGTCAAGCTGCTCGATCCGGACGACACGTCGATCCGTCCGATCGCCGGCGGCACCGCGTTGATGCTGATGATGAAGGCCGGCGTGTTCCGCCCGGCGAAACTCATCAGCCTGCGCAACATCGAGGCGAAGTATTCCGGCATCGCGGCCGACGCGAACGGCCTGCGGCTCGGCGCCATGACCACGCTGTCGGCGCTGGAGCACTCCGCCGACGTACGCAAGCTTGCGCCGCTCATCACCCGCACCATGCTGACGCTCTCGAACGTGCGGGTCCGCAACGTCGCGACGGTAGGCGGCGCGCTGGCGCACGGCGATCCGCACATGGACCTGCCGCCGGTGCTGATGGCGCTCGGAGCAACGCTCACGGTGGTTTCGCCGAGCGGCGAGCGCAGCATCCCGCTGGATGACTTCTTCACCGGTTACTACGAGACCGTGCTGGAGAAAAACGAGTTGATCGCGGAAGCGCACATTCCGGCCCAGGGAACGAAGCGCGCAGCCTACATGAAGGTCACCACCGGCTCGGCCGACGACTGGCCGGCGCTCGGCGTCGCAGTTGTGATCGAAGCCGACGGCAAGGCGATCGAGTCGGCCCGCGTCGTGGTCAGCGCCGCGACGACCAAGGCGACACGGCTGAAATCGGCGGAGACAGTGCTCAACGGCAAGACCGCCGATGACAAACTCTTGGCACAGGCCGGCGATGCCGCGGTCGAGGAGGCGGAGTTCATCGCCGACGTGCGCGGCTCGGTGCCGTACAAGCGCGAACTGCTGCGCGTCTACATCAAGCGCGCCGTTCAACAAGCCCTCGCTGGAGGCGTCCAATGACGATGGCCCACGACGCCCCCAAGGCCGGCAGCCAGGTCGGCCGTTCGGTGCCGCGGCTCGAAGGCCGCGACAAGGTCACCGGCCGCGCCGAATACACCCACACCATGCGGCTGCCGGGGATGCTGTATTGCAAGCTGTTCCGCAGCACGGTGGCGCACGGCCTCATCAAGTCGGTCGATGTCAGCGAAGCGAGGAAAGTGCCGGGCGTGTTCGCCGTCATCACCATCGACGATGTCATGAAGGTGATCCCCGATCCGTATTACGGGCCGGCATTCCACGATCAGCCGATCCTGGCCCACGAGAAGGTGCGCTTTGTCGGCGAGCCGGTGGCCGCGGTGCTCGCATTCGACCCGCACGTCGCGGAAGCGGCCGCCCAGCTCATCAGCGCGGAATACGAAGAACTGCCAGCGGTCTATGACGAGGTGGACGCGCTCACCACCAAGACATACGTGCATGATGTCCTGAAGCCGGCCGGCACCTTCGCCGACCTCAAGCATCTGAAGGACGCCAAAGATACCAACATGGCGCTCGACTACCGGCTGCGCCGCGGCGACGTGGACAAGGCGTTCGCGCAGGCCGCCCATGTGTTCGAGCACGAGTTCAAGACGCAGAAGGTTCTGCATCTTCCCTTTGAGCCCCATGCGTCCATCGCCGACTACAAGGACACCGGCGTCACCATCTACACCGGCTCGCAGGGTCCGTCGTTCGTCCGCACCGAGATCGCGCGGCTGCTCGGCTGGCCGGAGAACAAGGTCCGCATCAAGGTGCCGTTCCTGGGCTCCGGATACGGCGCCAAGCTCTACATCAAGCTCGAAGCCCTGGTGGTCGCGCTGTCGATGATCGCGCGGCGGCCGGTCAAGCTGGCGCTGACGTTCGAGGAGTTGTTCTACCAGATCACCAAGCACCCCTCGACATTCCGCATCAAGAGCGGCGTGGACAAGGACGGCCGCATCATCGCGCGCAAGTGCGAGGTGTACTGGAACGGCGGCGCCTATGCCGACATCGGCCCGCGCGTGACGCAGAAGTCCGGCCTCACCGCGTCGGGCCCCTACGAGATCGACAACGTCTCGATCGATTCCTATGCGCTGTACACCAACGTGACGCCGGCCGGCGCGCTGCGCGGCTTCGGCGTGCCGCAACTCGTATGGGCCTACGAGAGCCACACCGACATGATGGCGCGCGCGCTGAAGCTCGACCCGGTCGAGTTCCGCCGCAAGAACCTGCTGCGCGAAGGCCGGCCGCATCCCACCGGCACGATCATCAAGGACGCCGCGGTCGAGAAGGTGCTGGACCATGTACTCGACCGGATGAACTGGTCGAAGCCGTTCGACAAGGGCACCGGCGTGGTGAAGCGCGGCCGCGGCTTCGGCATCGCCATCAAGGCCGTCATCACGCCCACCACTTCGGTCGCGATCGTCAACGTCAGCGCCGACGGCTCAGCCACGCTCTATTGCGGCACCATCGACATGGGCCAGGGCTCGGACACCGCGATGGCGCAGATGGTCGGCGAGATTCTCAACGTCTCGGCCGAATCCGTGCGGGTGGTGCCGCGCGACACCGACGTGACGCCCTACGACATGGGCACACTCGGCTCGCGCTCGCTGTTCCACATGGGGCACGCGGTGCGCCGCGCCGCCGAGCACGCGCGCGACCAGCTCAAGGCCCTGGCACGCGAAGTCGGCGAGCCGGAGGGCTCGAACATCCCGGTCCGCGAACTGTTCGTGAAGAAATACGGCATGCAGGCCGGCAACGTGATCGGCACCGGCGTCTTCAAGCCGGACTACATCCCGCCGGCTCCGGGAACAGGGCTGTCCGAGAACGTCACGGCGTTCTGGATGGTGTCGGGCGCCGGCGCCGAGGTCGAGGTCGATACCGAGACCGGTCACGTCAAGATCACCAAGCTGGTCAACGTGGTGGATGTCGGCAAGGCGATCAATCCGCGGATCGTCGAGACGCAGATTTCGGGTGCCGCGCTGATGCAGCTCGGGTTCACGATGTTCGAGAAGATGCACATCGACGGCGGCCAGGTCACCAACGCCTCGCTCGCCGACTACAAGATCCCGGGCTTCCATGACGTGCCGGTGGTGATGGACAACTCCCACGTCGACACCAACCAGTCGAACGGCCCGTTCGGCGCCAAGGGCGTCGGCGAGGTCTCGACGTTCTGCGTGTCGCCCGCGATCGCCAATGCGATCGACGACGCGGTCGGCGTGCGGCTGATGGAATTGCCGCTCAACCCGGAGTCGGTGTACCGCGCCATCCGCGCCAAAGCCGGCAAGCCGCTGGAGGACGAATAATGACAGCGGCACGCACCATCAGTTTCACGCTCAACGGCCTGCCCGTGACGGCGGACGTCAAGCCGCATCACAACCTGGTCGAGTTGCTGCAAAACCAGTTCAGCCTCACCGGCGCGCGCGAGACCTGCGGCCAGGGGCTGTGCGGCTGCTGCACCGTGATCGTGAACGGCAAGGCGGTGTCGGGCTGCCTCTATCTCGCGTCGTTCGTCGAAGGCGCCGAAGTGGTGACGGTGGAGAGCCTCGACACGCCGCAGAAGCTTCATCCGGTGCAGGAGGCGTTCGTCGAAACCAGCGCGTTCCAGTGCGGCTACTGTACGCCCGGCTTCGTGCTGATGACGACGCAGCTGCTCGAGCAGCACCCCGATCCGGACGACGACCAGATCAAGCACTACCTGACCGGCAACCTCTGCCGTTGCGCGACCTATCCGCAGGTGATTGAGGCGGTGAAGCTCGCGGCAAGGAAGCGGAAGGCCGGCTAGGCCAAATCGGTGGTGTCATCGCCCGCGAAAGCGGGCGATCCAGTACCCACCGATGTTTACTGGATGCCCCGCTTTCGCGGGGCATGACAACCCAGGGACTGCGGCATGACCGAACCCATGCGAGTCGAGACCGACGTGCTGGTGATCGGCTCGGGCGCTGCCGGCATGTACGCCGCGATCGAGGCGGCGCGCGCCGGCTGCAACGTGTTTCTGATCGACCGCAGCCTGATCGGGCGCGGCGGCGCCACGGTGATGGCACAGATGACGGTGGCGGTGGCGCTCGGCGATGAGGGGCCCGACCATTGGTCGCATCACTATCAGGACACGCTGACCGCAGGCCGCGGGCTCTGCAACGAAGCGCTGGCGCGGCTGCTCACCGAAGAAGGTCCGGCCTGCATCAAGGAGATGGACGCCTGGGGCGTCGGCTGGGCGCGCAAGGACGGCAAAATCACGTCAGCCTTTGCGCCGGGCCACGACCGGCCGCGCTGCGTCTATGTGGATTTTCTCAGCACCGGGCCCGCCGTGTCGAGCACGTTGCGCGGCGTGGTGAACAAGACCAAATCGATCACGCGCAAAGGCGATCTTTGCGTCGTCGATCTGCTCAAGGCGGACGGCATCGTGACCGGCGCGGTGGCGTGGCATCTCGGCTCCGGCGCGCCGGTGACGATCTCGGCCAAGGCGACCATCGTCGCGACCGGCGGACTGACCAGGCTGTACCGGCGCAACAGTGCCTCGTCGAACATGGGCGGCGACGGCTACGCGCTGGCGCTGCGCGCGGGCGCTCCGCTGCTCGACATGGAATTCGTGCAGTTCTTCCCGATCGGGCACCTGGCTCCCCGCCTGATCGGCATGGACCCGATCATGTGGGATCCGTTCCGCTACAAGCTCGGCGGCAAGCTGCTCAACAACCGTGGCGAGGATTTCACACAAAGCTACGGCGTCACGGAGGACGGCAAGTACATCATCACCCGCGATGTCGCCACCTACGCGATCATCAAGGAGGTCGGGGCCGGCCGCGGCTCGCCGCACGGCGGCGTCTATCTCAGCTTCCAGCACGTCCCGGAAGCGAAGCTACGCGAGGCGTTCGGCCCGGTGATCGACCGCCTTGCCGAGAACGGCATCGACCTGACCAAGCAGGCGGTCGAAGTGGCGCCGATCGCGCACTATCATATGGGCGGCGTTCAGGCTGACGTCGGCATGAACACCGAGGTGCCGGGATTGCTCGTGGCCGGCGAAGCGGTCGGCGGCGCGAACGGCGCCAACCGGCTGTCCGGCAACGCCATCACCGAGGCCTTCGTGTTCGGCCGCGAGGCCGGCCGCACTGCCGCCAAGCGCGTCAAAGAGATGGGCGCCCTGCCCTCATCGTCCGGTACGGCACGCGAGGCGGTCGCTCTCATTTCTTCGGACGGCCCCGGGAATTCGCCGAACACAGCCGAGATGCTTGAGGCCTTGCAACAGACCATGGCCGACGACGTCGGCCCGTTTCGCAACGGGGACGGGCTGGTCCGCGCGCTCCATCGCATCAAGGACATGACCGGCGCGATAGGCTCCACGCCATTTGGCACGGGTGCCGCCTTCGACATGCAACGGCTGGACTGGTTCGACCTACGGAATATGCTCACCGTCGCCCATGTGGTGACGCAGGCGGCGCTCAACCGCACCGAAAGCCGCGGCGCGCACCAGCGCGAGGATTTCCCCGGCATGCTGCCGGAATGGAACGTCAACCAGATCGTTCGTCTCGAGAGGGGGAATATCGCCATCGCCCGTGAGCCGGCCTCGGTCAGCAAAGCGGCTGCGCAATGAGTGAAATCGCCACCCTCAAAATCTGGCGCGGCTCCGACAAGGCCAACGGCCACTGGGACAGCCACCAGGTGCCGTTCGAGCGCGGCCAATCGGTGCTCGATGGGCTGCGCTGGGTCCGGGCCCGGATCGATCCGACGCTGGCGATCCGGTTCTCCTGCATCAACGCCAACGCCTGCAAGGAATGCATGGTGGAGGTTGACGGCGAGACGGTCTATGCCTGCACCGCGCGGCTCGAGCCGCGCGAGATGCTGCTCACCCCGCTGTCCAACAAGAAGCTGGTGCGCGACCTGGTCACCGAGATCGCCCCTCCGGCGGAACGGTTTGCTGTAAGGGAAAAATGATGACGGTCGAACGAAAGCCGGTTGCCTACGACGGCCTGCGCGGATGGCTGAAGGTGCTCGAAGCCGCGGGCGAGGTGAAGCAGATCAACGGCGAGGTCGATTGGAATATCGAACTCGGCACCATCGCACGTCTGCTGCAGGGCCCGGCCACCGGCCCGTCGGTGCTGTTCAACAACATCAAGGACTACAACAAGCCGGATAGCCGCTGCAAAAAGGTGTTCACCGGCGCTCTCGCGAACTACCGCCGCATCGCGATGATGATGGGCCTGCCGCCGGAGACGCATCCGCGCGAACTGGTGAAGCTCGGCCGCAACATCCTGGCCGGTGCGATTCCGCCGAAGGTGGTGCCGACCGGTCCCTGCAAAGACGTGATCGTCAAGGGCGACGCGGTCGATCTCTACGAATTCCCCGCGCCATTCTGGAATCGGCTCGACGGCGGCCGCTATCTCATGACCTACGGCGGCTGCGTCACCAAGGATCCCGAGAACGGGATCATGAACGTCGGCGTCTATCG
This sequence comes from Hyphomicrobiales bacterium, assembly GCA_021730985.1. Lineage (GTDB taxonomy): Bacteria > Pseudomonadota > Alphaproteobacteria > Rhizobiales > Xanthobacteraceae > Z2-YC6860. The sequence continues at coordinate 27,108 of JAKFYI010000004.1, forward strand.
CGGCATGATCCACAATAAGAACCACATACCGATCCTGATGTGGCGCGCCCAGCACATCGGCCACCACGTCACCGCCTGGCAGAACGGCGGCGCCAGCGAGGTGCCGATCGCGGTGGCCATCGGCGTCGAACCGTCGGTCGAGTTCGTCGCCGGCGCGCCGGTGCCGAAAGGCATCTGCGAGTACGACGTGGCCGGCTCGATCCGCGGCGCTCCGGTCGAACTGGTGAAATGCGAGACCGTAGACCTCATGGTTCCCGCGAACGCCGAGATCGTGATCGAAGGCTTCCTGCAGATCGATCCGGCGAAGTATCTGCCGGAAGGCCCGTTCGCCGAGTTCACCGGCTATCTCGCCGGCGACCCGGCGCCAAAGCCGCCGATCCGCGTCACCGCCATCACCCACCGCAAAGACCCGATCCTGCGCGGCACCATCGAAGGCGCGCTGCCGGGGAGCTATTCCGAGAACACCGTGACATCGTCGATCATGCGCGCGGCAACGGCGTGGAACGTGCTCGATCGCGCCGGCGTTCCAGGCATCACCGACGTGTGGTGCCAGCCGGTGCAGGCCGGCATCAATCTGCTGATCCAGATGAAGCAGAGCTACCGCAACCAGGCCAAGCAGGCGGCGAACGCGATCTGGGGAAGTTCCGCGGCGCATGTGCGCTACAAGCACATCACCGTGGTGGACGACGACATCGACATCCACGACTACGGCGCGGTCGATTGGGCGATCGCCTACCGGGTCAACGCCGGTGAGGACGACATCATCATCATGCCGTCCACGTTCGGGCTCGGGCTCGATCCTTCAACGCGCAAGCGCGACCGCAACCCGACGCTGTTCGGCACCGGCAAGTGGAACCGGGTGCTGATCGACGCCACCATGAACCTCGACTACGACCCCGATCCTGACTTCGGCGGCGCGCGTTTCCCGCCAAAGGCCTGGCCCGACCAGGCCGACATCGACGCCGTGACGGCGCGGTGGAAGGAACTCGGGTTGGACGAACCCAAGAAAAAGTAGTCCTTCGGGGCGCCCAGCCGGCGCCCCTTTTTTTGAAACCAACCACGGAAAGCCAAGAAAAGTGAAGGAATCACGTCGATTCTTGTTGCAAGTCATTCGCAATTGCATTTGAATATGAACTGTGGCTGCCGTCCCTTGGCCGCGCGAATGTGAAAATGCGTCAGACCACCATTGCGGCCGTTGCCGCGCTCCTATGCTGCCTCCCTGCGTTGGCGAAGGCTTCAGATGTCGATAGCGAACACCTATTCGGGATCACCGAGGGGAGCGACATCGGCACTGCGGGCGAGCGGGAAGTCGAACTCGAATTCGGTGCGCGGGCCGGCAAGCGCGGCGGCGCCTATCGCGTCCTGTCGCAGGCGAGCGCACTGAAACTCACGCTCACCGACAGTTTTCGCATCGCGCCGGTCGTCGCCTTCGACCATCACCGGATTCGCGGCGTGCCAGGTATCGACGACCATAATCAATTGGCTCTGGCGGAAATCGCCTTCGAGATGAAATACCGCGCGCTCGACCGTCAGCGCGCGCCGTTCGGCCTCACCCTCGCGGCGACGCCCTATTGGGCGCGCTCGGACGAAATGAGCGGCGAGCGCGTCAATGGCGGCGGCGTCAACCTGTCCGCGATGGCCGATAAGGAACTGATCGCCGACAAGCTGTTCGCCGCGGTCAACTTCGCCTACTCACCGGGTACCAGCCGCTCGCACACCACAAGATCATGGAGCCAGGATTCCAGCTTCGCCGGATCTGGAGCGCTCAGCGTCCGGTTGAGCGAGCGCACGTTTCTCAGCGGCGAGGTCCGTTACGAACGCGCCTATGACGGTCTCGCGCTGGACCGCTTTGCCGGACACGCCGTGTTCGCAGGGCCCGGACTGTACGTCCGCCTCAATGATAAAGCCTGGATCAGCGCACTGTGGAACGCACAGATCGCAGGACGCGCCGAGGGCGCCCTTGGCGCGCTCGACCTGACCAACTTCGAGCGCCACTTGGTAAAAGCCCGGCTCGGCATCCAGTTCTGATCAGCCGGCCTTGACCGACGGCAGCGCCAACGCCGCATCCACCAGCGCGGTGGCGCGCTTGAAGTCGTAGTTGCGGTACATGCTCTGCTTCACCACGAACGACGCGCCGCCGTAGAACTTCTCGTACTGCTGATGGCGGCTGCCGAACTCCGAGCCGATGAAGTCCCACAACATACGCATCAGCGCGATACGGCTCTTCGCGTCGGTCGAACCCGAGCACATGTAGCGTTCGATGTCGGCCGCGGTCTCCGGATTTTCGATATCCGCCAGCGAGGACGGCAGCGTGATGAATGCGGAGCCGGCCAGTTCCCGAATGATTTCCAGCATCCGGCCGTTGAACTCCGACTGCATCGCCGAAGCGGCGTAGAGCGAGGTGCGCGACGGCCACAGCACGCCATCCTTGTCGATCGTCGCCATCAGTTCGTGCGAGACCAGCAGCGACTCGTAGATCGACGCGAGCGCCGCCAGTTCGCCCATCATGATCATTACCGCCGGATTGCCCTCGTTGCCGGTGACTTCGTTCATGCGCTTGGCGAGACCCATCATGAAGCGCAGTTTTACCACGTAGCGCACCTGCGCCTGATGGTTGCCGAGCGAATGCGCGGTGGTCTTCCACCATTGATCGCGGCTGAGCTCCACGTTGCGGTAGATGAAGACGTGTTCCCATGGCACGAACACGTTGTCGAACACCGCATAGGCGTCGGACTCGTCGAACCGGCTCGAGAGCGGATAGTCGAACGAATTATCCGCCCGCAGCGCGAACGGCCGGCGCGGGTAGAGCTTGACGCCCGGAGCCGCCACCGGAATGGCGACGCAATTCGCGTAGTTCTCGTCGCCCGGCTGTAGCGCATGGATGCAACTCAGGTGGATCCAGTCGGACAACGGTCCACCGGTGGCAAGCTGCTGCGCGCCCGAGATCACGATGCCGTCGTCGCGCTCCTTGACCACGCCGGCATAGAGCGCCGGGTCGCTCTGCTTGTGCGCCGGTTTGCTGCGGTCGATCTGCGGCGGGACAATCGCGTAGCTCAGGTACAGATGCTCGTCGCGCATGCGCTCGTAGAAGGCGATCAGGTTGTCGGCGTATTTCTGGCCGCCGGCCGCGAACACGGACGGCACCGCGGCGTAGCCGGAGAAGAAGCTCGCGACGTGGTCGGGCGAACGCCCCATCAGGCCGAAGCTCGCCTCCGCCCATTTCTCGGAAAACAGCCGCCGCTCGCGCAGGTCGGCGTGGGTCTTTGGAATTTGATACGCGCGCCACACCGGATTGCCCGTCTTGGGCGACTTGAACGTCATCAGTTCGCGGTTCTCGGGCGCCGCGGCGATGTCGAACAGCCGCGCCACCGACCGCGCCGCCTCGCGGAACGCCTTGTGCATGCTGACGTCCTTCACCCGCTCGCCTTCGACGAACACCTGCCGGCCGTCGTTGAGCGAGCGCAGATAGTCCGCACCGGTCCGCATCGAACTGCCTGAAGACATGGGATTTCTCGCCTGTTGGGGCCGCAAGCGGCCCGGAATTGGCTACAGAATTTAGCTACGATATGTAGCTATTGCGCCGGCGTCAATTCGGACGCATGATCGGTCCGGGAGGCTGGATCGATGGGCTTGAAGCGGACCAGGCGTGGCGCGGGCGCACCGGCCGGCAACGCGCACTTCGCCATGCCGCGCACGGTGTCGCACGCTCCGCTGCTCGCGAACGGCAGCGACGAGCCTTTCCGGCAGACGCTCTATCTCATGGTCCTGGCATTCGGCCGCCTGCAGGCCTGCCGCGAGGCCTTTGGCCGCGCCATGTCGCTGACCGGATCGCAGTTTGCCGTGCTGATCGGCACGGCGTATTGCCAGCACACCGACGGAGTTTCGATCCGCGCCCTCGCCGACCATGTCCAGCTTGCCGCCACCCATGTCACAACCGAGGTCGGCCGGCTGATCCGCAAGGGCTTGCTTACCAAGCGCGTCAATGCGAGCGACCGTCGCGGCGTGCTGGTCAAATTGTCTCGCCGCGGCGAAGCCAGCCTGCTCCAGATTGCCCCTTTCGTGAGGGACGTGAACGATCTTCTGTTTGCGGATGTGCCGCGCGCCGAATTCGCCGCGGTTTCGAATTTCTTGCGCGGTTTCGCCAACAACAGCGAACGCGCCATTGCCGAGATCGCGCTTCGAGAGCGAGAGCACACAACCACCGCAACCTCAAGGCAACGAAAGCGCGATTGAACTGGCGGCTGCGGCCGGTCTAGCATCTGACATGCGAGGGAGGGACTGAGATGACTTACGTTCGTACTGTTCTGGGGCGGCTGGTGGCCGGAGTTCTAGCTGCCGTTGCCGCGGCCCTGGTGACCTTTGGCGCTCCGGCGAGTGCCCAAGAATTCACCATGAAATTCGCGACGCTCACCATCAACGACATCCAGCACGAATATATGAAGGCCTATAAGGCAGAGCTGGAGAAGGTCACCAACGGCCGGATCAAGGTCGAACTTTATCCCGCAGCCCAGCTCGGCGGCGCTCCGCGGCAGAGCGAGGGGCTCCGGCTCGGAACCATCGAGGCCGCGATCGGACCCGCCGAATTGTTCGTCGGCATCGATCCGCGCTTCCAGGCACTGGCCATGGCCGGCCTCTTCAAGGATCGCGAGCATGCGCGCCGCGCGCTCGACAATCCGGACCTTCGCAAGCTGATCGCCACCATCGGCGATGGGCGCGGGCTCGCAACCGTCGGCTACACGATCTACGACACGCAGATGTTCAACACCAAGACGCCGGTCAACAAGCTCGCCGACCTCGCCAACAAGCGCATTCGCGTGCTGGCGTCGGATGGCGAACAGGCCATGGTCCGTGCGCTCGGCGCGAACTCAGTGCCGATGTCGTTGCCGGAAGTTCTCCCGGCGTTGCAGCAGGGCACGATCGACGGCGTGACCTCGGTGCTCGGCGTTTACGCGGCGCTGCGCTACTACGACGCGGCACCGCACCTGCTGGACAGCAAGCTTTGGTCGCTGGTGTCTCTTGTTCTCGTCAATAAGCCTTGGCTCGACCGCCTGCCGCCCGACCTGCAGAAGGCCGTGATGGATCTCGGCACCAAGCTGGAGGCCCCGAACCACGCCTGGCAAACCGAGCGGATCGCCGCCGACAAGGCGGCCTGGGCGAAGAACAACGGCAAGATGACGACGCTCTCCGCTGCGGAACAGGCCGAAGCACAAAAGCGCGTCATCGACGCGCTGGTCCCGGTGCTGGACAAGAACGCCAATCTGAAGACGTTCTACACCGGCGTGAAGGCGATCACCGACAAGGTCAACTAGACCGGCCACACCACCACTTGCCCGCGCGCCACCACGCGCGGGCAAGATCGTTCGACACGCCTTCAATCGGTCATTCATGAGCCAAGCTTCCAACCCCAGCCCAACGCCGCCTCGATCGATCGAACGGATTGGCGAAGGTCTCACGCAGCTCTGCTTGGGAATCGCGGCGGTGGCGCTGATTTGCATTGTCGCGATCAACGGCACCAACGTCGTCGCGCGCTATCTCTTCAATGCGCCGTTCAGTTGGGCCGAAGAGATGATGCTGTACTTGATGATCCTGTCGGTGTTCTCCGGCGCGATCGCAGTAACGTGGCGCAATCTCCACATCCGCATCGACACCTTCATCGAGAGGGCGCCGGCGGGGGTGCGGCGTGCCGCGCTGAATATCGGCACCATCATGTCGCTGGTGGTGATGATCACCGTGATCTTCGCCAGCGCGCGGATCGTCACGCTGCTGTATTCCTACGACCAGCGCAGCGAGGCGCTGGACGCGCCGGTGTGGTTTCCGCAGTCTTTCGTGCCTGTCGGGCTCGGAATCATGGCGGCGATCATGGCCGTCAAGTTGGTGGCATCGCGCTTCTACGCCGAGCCGCCCGCGGATTCCGCGAAAGAACGGCCATGACACTACTGGTCGTCGGCGTTCTTCCGGCCCTCTTCCTGCTGATGGGAGTGCCGATCTTCATTGTCCTGATGGGCGCCACGCTGGGCGGCATTCTGCTCAGCACCAATCCCATCCAGGCCATGCACTCCTCGATGTTCGGCAGCCTGGACATCTTCCCGCTGCTGGCGGTGCCGCTGTTCATCTACGCCGGCGACATCATGGCGCGCGGCGGCATCGCCCGGCGGCTGATCGAGCTGATCCTGGCCATCGTCGGCGGCGTGCGCGGATCGCTCGGGCTGTCCACCATCGCGGCCTGCGAGGTGTTCGGCGTGATGTCGGGGTCGAGCGTCGCCTGCGTGGCGGCGATCGGCAAGCTCACCATCCCGTCGCTGAAGAAGAACGGCTACGGCGACACCTTCTCGGTCAGCCTGGTGACCGCCACCGGCGTGATCGACGTGATCATTCCGCCGTCGATTCCGATGATCATCTACGGCATCGCCGCGCAGCAGTCGGTGCCGCAACTGTTCCTGGCCGGCTTCGTGCCGGGCATCCTGATCGGCGTGGCGCTGGCGATCTACGTCTACTTCTACGCGCGCGCCAAGAATATCCCGGTGAGCCCATCGCCAAGCTGGGGCGAGGTCGCAGTCTCGGTGAAAGATTCAGTCTGGGCGATTTTCGCGCCGGTCGTGATCCTGGGCGGCATCTACGGCGGCTTGTTCACGCCGACCGAAGCGGCCGGCGTCGCGTGCATCTACGCCATTCTCATCTCGATGTTCGTGTATCGCGAGATCTCGTGGGGCGACCTTTGGACCATCACCGTCGAGTCGGCGATGCTGAGCGCGCAGGTGCTGATCATCGTCTCCGCCGCCGGCGCATTCGCCTGGCTGATCACCACCAGCGGCTATCCGGCCAAGCTGGTTGGATTTGTCGAAGGGCTGCAACTGACGCCCTGGATGCTGCTGCTCGTCATCAACATCATCCTGCTGTTTGTCGGCAGCATTCTCGAACCGCCGGCGGCGATCCTGCTGCTCACCCCGCTGCTCACGCCGATCGCCTACGCGATGGGAATCCATCCGATCCACTTCGGCATCATCGTCACCGTCAACCTCGCGATCGGCATGTTCATGCCGCCCTTTGGGCTCAACCTGTTCGCCGCCAACGCATTGTTCAAAACACCCCTGCCCGATCTGTACCGCGGCGTCCTGCCCTTCCTGGCCATCTATCTGGTGATGCTGATGCTGATCACCTACGTGCCCGCCATCACGCTCGTGCCGCTTGCCTTGTTCAAATAGACGGCGCACCTCCCTCCGGTGAAAGCACCCATGTCAGAGATCGAACGCTGGGAAGCCCGCTTCGCCGCGCCGGGCTATCTGTTCGGCACCGCGCCCAACGCCTTCATCAAGAGCAAGGCCGACCGGCTCAAGGCCAAGGCACCGGGCAAGGCGCTGTCGATCGCCGATGGCGAGGCGCGCAATGGCGTGTTCATGGCCAAGCAAGGCCTCGACGTGCTCTCGCTCGACGGTTCGGTGGCCGCACAGGAAAAGGCCCGCACGCTCGCCAAGGATCGCGGCGTCCAAATCCGCCTGGAGCGCGCCGATCTCACCGCTTGGCCGTGGCCGAAGGCCGCGTTCGATGTCGTGGTGGGAATCTTCTTCCAATTCCTGCCGCCAGCCGATCGAAGCCGCTGCTTTGCGGGCATGAAGCACGCGCTCAAGCCCGGCGGCCTGCTGCTGATCGAGGGCTACGGGCTCAAGCAGCTCGAATACAAGACCGGCGGACCATCCATTCCCGAACAGCTCTATACCGTCGCGATGCTGGAGCAGGCGTTCGGGGACATGTCGTCGCTCGACATCAAGGAGTACGACGCGGTCGTCAACGAAGGCGCCGGTCACGCCGGCATGTCGGCGCTCGTCGATCTGGTCGGGATCAAGTGATCAGCGCCTGCGGAACACCACGCTGAGATTGTTGGCCGGCATCGCGACGCGCTTCTCGAATGTGAAGCCGTGCTTGTCCGCAAGCGCACGCACGTCGTCGAGGTCGCGCACGCCCCATTCGGGGTTTCGGGCGCGCAAGTCCGCATCGAACGCCTCGTTGCTCGGCGCCGTATGGCGGCCGCCCTCCTTGTAAGGACCGTAGAGAAACAGCACGCCGCTCGGCGCCAGCACTTTCGCCGCCCCCACGATCAGCGCTTCGGCCGCGCGCCACGGCGAAATGTGGATCATGTTGATGCAGACCACGCTGCCGGCCCGGCCGATCGGCCAGACCGGCGCCATCACATCGAGACGAAGCGGCGGCAGCAGGTTGGGCAGCCTCGCGGTCTCCCGCCAGGCCGCGATGCTGCTCAACGCCGCGTCGTCCTGATCGGTCGGCTGCCAGCTCAAGTGCGGCAGCGCGGCTGCGAAATGCGCCGCATGCTCGCCGGTGCCGCTCGCGATTTCGAGCACGACGCCCCTCTCAGGCATCAGGGGACGCAGCACCTCAAGGATCGGATCCCGGTTGCGGGCGACCGCCGGCGCGCTGCGCGCGGAGGTCACAGCTTCTTCATCACAGTTTTTCCTGCAGGAACCGCATCAGGCGCGGGGCGAGGAAGCCCGAGAAGCTGTTCGGCTCGTCGATCGGGTCGCTGCCCCAATAGTGCGGCCCGCCCTGCAGGATGGTGGTGCGCACAAAGAAGCCGGCCTGGTTGAGCGCCAGCGCGAATGCGTCGGTGTTGGCGCGCCGATCGACCAGATCGTCCTCGGTGCCGACCGAAAGATGCACCGCCACCTTGTTGTTGGCGAAGGTGGCGTAGCTGATCGGCGAAGCGTCGAAATAAAGCTGACGGTTCTCCTGCGGCGAGGCGCCGAGGAATTTCTCGATGTTGTTCTGGCCCGGGTGACGCAGGTTGTACTTGTGCCACATCTCCAGCACGTCATAGACGCCGTAGATGCCGGCAAACAGCTTCACCTCCGTGCTGACGGACGCGAACGGATCGTTCGGATAGCCGTTGGCGAACACCGGACTGCGTCCGGCCAGCGCCGCAAGCGCGCCGATGTTGCCGCCTGCGGAATGGCCGAATAGGCCGATCCGGGCGGGATCGATGCGCCAGTCCTTGGCGTTGCCGCGCGCGAATTGGATCGCGGCCAGCACGTCCTGCACGGCGTGAGGAAATGTCTTCTGCCCGGTCTTCGCCAGCCGGTAGCTGACCGAGAACACCGCGACTCCACGCGATGCCAGCCACGGCCCCCAATATTGCAGCGCGTTCCGCGCGCCCTGCACCCAGCCGCCGCCGTGGATGCCGACCAGCGCGGGGAATGGGCCGGCACCCTTGGGCAGGTAAAGGTCGCCCCCAAGTGCAACGCTGTCATGCGTGGCATAGGTGAGCCCCATGCGCGTTTCGATTTCGTTCTGACTTCCGGCAGAATTCATGGCACCCTCGTTCCAAGCCCAAACCCATTGCGGCGCGATCTTGAAACACCGTCAAAGGTCGTGCAATGGGATGAGGGGGAAGTAAACCAAGGGGCTTTGTGCAATGTCCGGGACCGCCGACGCGTCTTCGTCGCTCATGGTCCACGGCGTGAAGCTCGAGATCGTCGAGCGCGGCAAAGGCCGCCCCGTCCTGTTTCTACATCCCGGCATCGGCATCGAAGCGAACGCGCCTGTTCTCGACGCGCTGGCCAAGGGCGGCCGCGTGATCGCGCCGTCGCATCCGGGCTTCGGCGCATCCGACCTGCCGAAAGGCATGAACTCGGTCGATGACATGTCTTACGTCTATCTCGACCTGATGGATCAGCTCGACTTGCGCGACGTGCTGGTGATCGGCGTCGGCCTCGGCGGCTGGCTGGCGTGCGATATCGCCGCCAAGACCACCGCGCGCATGTCGCATCTCGTGCTCGGCAATCCGGTCGGCATCAAGTACGGCGACCGCGAAACCCGCGACAAGGTGGACATCTGGTCGCTGATGCCAGACCAGGTCGATGCGCTTGCGTACTCCGATCCGAGTGTTGGCAAGCGCGACTACAAGAACCTGCCGGAATCCGTCGCGCTCACCGCCGCGCGCAACCGCGAGGCCTACGCGCGGGTCGCCTGGTCGCCGTACATGCACAATCCCAAGCTCAAGCTGCGGCTGCATCGCATCGATGTGCCCACGCTGTTCCTGTGGGGCACGGCGGACCGCATTCTGTCCGAACCTTATGGACGGGCCTTCGCCACGATGATCAAGGGCGCGCGCTTCGAGACCCTCGATCGCGCCGGACACTATCCCCACCTCGAACAGCCGGAATCGTTCGCACGCGCGGCGCTCGGTTTCGCCGAGCAGAAGCAGCCAGCCAAGGCGCGGGCTTAAGCGCAGGAGCAGGACCATGCGGGTCTATCAGTTCACCGAGCAGGCTTATTACCCGGCTTGGGACGATCACAACGGTTCGCTGCGCATCAACCTGCCGAACAGCAAGCTCGACCCCAAGCTCGCGGGCCAACTGCTCAACCGCTATTACGACGAATGGCAGGTCGCCGACGAAGTCGGCCTCGACATCATGCTCAACGAGCATCACCAGACCGCGACCTGCCTGTCATCGACGGTGGTGGTCGGACTGTCGATCATGGCGCGCATCACCAAAAAGGCGCGGCTGCTGGTGCTCGGTTATCCACTCGGGCACCGGCCCGACCCGCTGCGCTGCGCGGAAGAACTGTCCACCATCGACGTGGTGTCGGGCGGACGCCTCGACATGGGATTCGTGAAGGGCGTGCCGTACGAATTCCCGGCATCGAACCAGAACCCGGTCGGGGTGATGGATCGCCTCTGGGAGGCGCACGACTTCATCCTCAAGGCCATGACCCACCGCGGCGAGCCGTTCAACTGGGAGGGCGAGCACTTCCACTATCGGCAGGTCAACATCTGGCCGCGCCCAATCCAGCAGCCGCATCCGCCGCTGTGGAGCACGACCAACAGCAAGAACAACGCATACACGCTCGGCGAGCGAGGCTATGTGATCGCGACGCTCGGCTCGGGCTACGGCACGCGCCCGCTGTACGACGCTTACCGCCAGGGCTATTTCAAAACGCATCGCAAGGCGCCGGCCGCCGACCGTTTCGCCTATCTCGGCCTCGTGGCCGTCGCCAACGACGAGGCGGAGGCGCGTCGCCGTGGCGATCTGATCGCCGGCTACCTGCGGACCTCCGCGATCGTTCATGTGCCGTACCGCAACCCGCCCGGCTACCTGTCGATCGAGGACAACGCGCGCATCCTGCGCGGCTTCAGCCAGCCGCGCGGCAAGGCCAAGGACGGACGGCTGGTCGATATCTACCATTGCAGCGTGCAGGACCTGATCGACGCCGGCGTGATGTTCTGCGGCACCCCCGACCAGGTTCACGCGCAGATCGTGGATTTCTGCGAATACTGCGGCGGCATGGGCAACCTGCTGATGATGGGCCATGCCGGCTCGCTCGAGCCCGACGCCACGGTCGACAACCTCACGCTGTTCGCGAAGGAAGTGCTGCCGCGGCTGAAGGAATGGAAGCAGCCGGTGGCCGAAGTCGAGGCGGCGTAGCGGACGCGGGACTCCATAATGGCTCAATCAGAGGACAGGCCGCCACCCGCGGTCGGAGCCTTTTGGATCAGGGAGGACGACTACCCCGCGCTGCTGGAGATTTTCGAGGACGGCCACAAGATGCCGCGGTCGTGGACCGAGTGGCTGAAGATGGCCGAGGAAATGGAGCGCGGCCTCAAGGCCTACGGCCATGTCGTGCTGCGGGTCACTATCGATCCCAAGACATTTCCGGACTGGTGCGCGGCCAATGGCACGCGCCCGGGCAGCGAAGGCCGCAAGCGCTTCGTGGCTGAAGCCGTGATGGAACGGTTCGGCGACCAGAAATAACCGCGCTGACCGCTTTGGCGGCTAGGGCTTGAACCCAGTCCCGCCGCAACGCTGGCACTTCATCTTCTTGTCGCCCACCTTGAGAAGGCCTTTGCCTTCGCAATTCTTGCATTTCACTTTGGGCTTGCCTGCGTTCTTCTGCATGGTTCCTCTCCAAATCGATCCGGATTGCGGCGCAGGCTTGTCAAACGTGCCGCGCGAGCGGCGTCCGCACCGGGACCGCCGCTCGCGCCGCCTTTGTCATCGCCCGATCAGGCGCGGGCGTACTTGCCGCGATTGAAGAACCGATCCTTGTTGTCGTCGGTCGCGGTCTCGCGGCTCGACTTGATGTCGCCCTGCTTGGCGATCATCGCCTTCACCGCGGGACGCGCGTTCATCTCGTCGAACCAGCGCTTGAGGTTCGGCTTCTCGTTCATCTTGGCGCCGTGCTGCTCGTGCGCACGGGTCCACGGGAACGTCGCGATGTCGGCGATCGAGTAGTCGTCGCCGCCGAGATACTTGGCCTGGCCGAGCCGCGTGTTGAGAAGCTCATAAAGCCGCAGCATCTCGCTCTTGTAGCGGCCGAACGAATATTCGTTGCCGGGCTTCGGCGCGAACAGGTTGAAGTGCGTGAAATTGCCGAACGCAGGGCCAACGCCGGTGACCTGGACCATCAGCCACTGGATCTCGTCGTACTTCTTGCGCATGTCCTTCGACATGAACTTGCCGGTCTTCTCGGCGAGATACATCAGGATCGCGCCGGACTCGAACACCGTGTAGGGCTTGCCGCCCGGGCCGTCGTGATCGACGATCACCGGGATTTTCTTGTTCGGATTAAGCTTCTCGAACTCCGCCGAGTGGTTGGCCGCAGCCCAGACGTCCACCGCCTTGAAATTGTACTGCAGCCCGCACTCCTCGAGCATAATGAAAATCTTCTGCACGTTCGGGCTGGTCAGTCCGTAGAAATCGATCATGGGTTCCTCACCGCTCACTTGTTGATGCCGCCGGTTGCCGGCGGTCTTGCGCATCCACGGCCAGCGTCCGCTTGCCGCGGCGAGCCGAGCCTAACCCGTCCGGCCTCCTCCGGCCAATGCCCGTGGCCAAGGCCTGTGCGGTTGACTCAGCCCCCATAACGCCTGAAACATTTACCCCGGCAGGGCGGGTGCGGGGGATTGGCTGTCGTGGCCACCGCCTGTCGCGGGACGGGGACAATGCCGATCGGATCGTGGTTGCGGCGCGCGCAACTCGCCGCCTGTTGTGTGCTGATCGCAAGCGGCACAGCGGCCGCGCAGGAAACCGTCGAGCAGTTTTACAGGGGCAAGCAGATCCAGCTCGTGGTCGGCTCCTCGGCCGGCGGCGGCTACGACACCTATGCGCGGCTGCTGGCGCGATATCTCGGCGAGTACATTCCTGGCCAACCCACGGTCGTGGTGCAGAACATGAGCGGCGCCGGATCGAACCGCGCGGCGGGTTACATCTATTCGGTCGCGCCGAAGGACGGCACCGCGATCGGCGCCATCTTTCCGGGCGCGATCCTGCAGCCGCTGTTGGGCGGCGCGCCGGTGCAGCACGAGCCCGCGAAGTTTCTCTACCTCGGCAACGCCAACAGCGACGTCTATGTCTGCTTCGTGCGGGCCGACGCGCCGGTGAAGGAGTTCAAGGATGCGCTCGCCACCGAGCTGATCGTGGGCGCCAGCGGCGACGGCGCCACCACGCGCGATTTTCCGGTCATGCTCAACAATCTGCTGGGCGCGAAATTCAAGCTGGTGATGGGCTATCCCGGCAGCCGCGAGATCAATCTGGCGATGGAGCGCGGCGAGGTGCAGGGCGTCTGCGGCATCGGCTGGACCGGCATCGAGATCCTCTACCCGGAATGGTTCGCCAAAGGCACGATCAAGCCGCTGGTGCAACTCAGCGTCAAAGGCCATCGCGACCTGCACGCGCGGAAGGTGCCAACCACGCTCGCATTCGCCCGCAACGACGATGAACGCGCGGTGATGGAACTGATCTACAGCCAGGGCGTGTTCGGCCGGCCATTCGTGCTGCCGCCGGGCACCCCCCTGGATCGCGTCAATGCGCTCCGCAAGGCGTTCATGAGCGCTTTCGCCGATCCAAGGCTGCTTGCCGAGGCCAAAAAAATGAATTTCGACGTCGAGCCGATGTCGGGGGAAGACGTGCAAATGCTGGTCGGCCGGCTCTACGCCACCCCCGCGAACGTGGTCGAGCGCGCCAAGCAGGCGTTGACCGTCAAGCCATTGCGGTGATTGTCTGCATGCAAAGGCCTGGGGAGGGCGGCTGAGCGATGGAAGCGTTTGGGGCAGAAGCTGCGTTCATGGCGACGGCGGCCGGCAAGGCGTTCTTCACGCTGATGGAGCCGCACCGGCTGATGTTCCTGGCGCTGGGCTGCATGATGGGCCTCATACTCGGCATCGTGCCCGGCATCGGCGGATTGACCGGCACGGCTATGCTGCTGCCCTTCACCTTCGCGATGGACCCCTACTCCGCGTTCGCGCTGCTGCTGGGCCTCGGCTCCACCACCTCCACCGGTGATCCGATCCCGGCCATTCTGTTCGGCGTGCCCGGAGGTGCCGCCTCCGCTGCCACTGTTCTCGACGGCTTCCCGATGGCCAAGCGCGGCGAGGCAGGCCGTGCGCTGAGCGCGGCCTACATGTCGTCGCTGATGGGCGGCATCTTCGGCGCGGCGCTGCTCGCCGTATCGATCCCGATTCTGCGCCCGGTGATGCTCTATCTCGGATCGCCGGAGCTGCTCGCCTTTTCCATATTGGGAATATCCATGGTGGCCGTGCTGTCCGGCAGTGCACCGCTGCGCGGCGTCGCCGCGGCCTGCCTCGGCGTGATGATCGCAATGATCGGCTCCGATCCGCAGACCGGCACGCTGCGCTGGACCATGGACAGCCTCTACCTGTGGGACGGTCTGCGCCTGACGCCGCTGCTGCTCGGCATCTTCGCGCTTCCGGAGTTGTGCGATCTGCTGATCGGCCGCACCACCATCTCCAAGGTGATCGACAAGAAGAACATCTACAAAGGCCAGTGGCAGGGCGTGAAGGACTGCTTCGACAACTGGTGGCTGATCATGCGCTGCTCGTGGATCGGCGGCGGCATCGGCTCGATCCCCGGCATCAGCGCGTCGGTGATCGACTGGCTGGCATACGGCCATGCGCTCAAGACCGAGAAGGGCGCGCGCGAAACGTTCGGCAAGGGCGACGTGCGCGGCGTCATCGCATCGGAGAGTTCGAACAACGCCAAGGAGGGCGGCGCGCTGGTGCCGACCATCGCGTTCGGCGTGCCCGGCAGCGCCACCATGGCGATCCTGCTCGGCGCGTTCCTGATCCACGGCCTGGTGCCGGGCCCGGACATGCTGGGCAAGCACCTCGACATCACCTACACGATGGTGTGGTCGGTGGCGCTCGCCAACATCCTGGGCGCCGGCCTGTGCTACGCGTTCAGCCCGCAGTTCGCGCGGCTCGCCACGCTGCGCTACACGCTGATCCTGCCCGCCGTGCTGGGCGTCGTTTACATCGGCGCATTCGAGGCCAACCGAAGCTGGGGCGACCTGATCGCTCTGCTTGCGTTCGGCCTGCTCGGCTGGATCATGAAGCAGAACAAGTGGCCGCGGCCGCCACTGGTGCTCGGCTTGGTGCTGGGCGACTCGATCGAGCGCTACATGTTCATCTCGGTCGAGCGTTACGGCTTCACCTGGTTGTGGCGCCCGGTCGTTGCCGTGCTCCTGATCATCGCGATCATCGGACTGGTGCGGCCGCTGATCGCCGACATCCGCCGCCAGGGTGGCGTCTTGAGAATGGCTGCGAGCTTCCAAGCGCCGACGTTCAAGCTGTCGCAATTGTTCACAGTGTTCTTCATCGCCGTGATCGGGACGATGGTGATTGCCGCGCTGCCGTGGCATTTCAGCGCCAAGCTGGTGCCGCTGGTGGTCGGGACCGTGGCACTCACCGCCGCAGGCCTCAGTCTCTTCAATGAGATGTTCCGCAAGCCCGAGACCGTCCCCACGGGCCTGGGCGAACAGGCCCAGCGTGAAGTCGGAGAAGCCATTCACATGGACCTGACGTCGGACACCGATCACCTGCCGATGCGCGTGGTCGCGGAGCGGGCGGCGCGGTTCTTCGGCTATCTGCTGGCGTTCATGGGATCGATGGCGGTGATCGGCCTGATCCCGACCGCGGCGATATTCGTGGTCGTATTCATGCGGCTCGAAGGCCAGGAGCGATGGAAACTGACCCTGATCTATGCCGGCGTCCTGGCGATCATGATTTACTTCGTGTTCGACCGGTTCATGTCGATCCCCTGGCCGCCGACGCTGCTCGGGCAATGGTTTCCCGCACTGAAGGTGATCCCGTCGGTTTAGCGTTAACAAATCGCTGACGCGTGCCAGAACTTTGTCTCAAGCACGCGCAAAACAGGAACGAATTTGTAGTAATCCGCGTTGATGATCGCTCTGACGAGGGAGATCATTGAATGCGCGGCACGTTCCATCAGTACCTTTCGGTCACAGCGGTTTTGCTGGCGTTGACCGGTGGAGCATCCGCGCAATCGGCCACGCCGGAGCCGCAAGCTCCCGAGCCGCAAATTTCCGGGCCGCAAGCCGCGGAGCCGCAGGTTGCGGCACCGCCCAGCGAAGCGGCACCGGCCGCACCGGCCACGCTTGAAGCAAAGCCTGCGGCGGAAACCAATGCGCTCGCACCCGGCCTGACCGGAGCCGATGCAGCGGTTGCCGCCAAGTTGCGCGATCTCGTCATCGCGGGCCTGGGCCGGCCGATCGAGCGCAAGTCAGACCGCGCCGGCGTCGAGGCGTTCTATCGCGCCCGCGGTTTCGCACCGCTCTGGAGCGCCGATGGCGCGATATCGCCCCGCGCCAAGGCCGCCGCTGCGTTCCTGAGCCGCGCCGATGCGGACGGTCTCGATCCCGCGGACTATCCGGCGCCGCGCTTGAGCGGGCCCGAAACCGACAAGCTGGTACAGGACGAACTGGCCATGACCAATTCGGTTCTGTCGTTCGCGCGGCATGCCCGCACCGGCCGGGTCAGCTTCTCGCGGGTCAGCGGCGCGATCTTCTACGAACTGCCCGCGCCGCAGGCGGCCGATGTTCTGGCGAACATGGCGAACGCCGACGACCTGCGCGACGCCCTCAATTCGTATCATCCGCAGCACGCCGCCTATCAGGCGCTCAAGGCCAAGCTTGCGGAGGTGCGCGCCGACAAGAAGAGCGCAGCGCTCGCCGACACACTGATCGCCAACATGGAACGCTGGCGCTGGGTGCCGCGCGAGCTCGGCAAAGCGCATGTCGTCGTCAACATTCCCGACTACACGCTGAAGGTGGTCGATCGGGGCAAGACCGCGTGGACGACACGCATCGTGGTCGGCAAGGTGGGAGAGCAAGCCACCCCGCTGCTCAGCGAGACGATGAAGTTCATCACGGTCAACCCGACCTGGAACGTGCCGCCGTCGATCATCCGCAACGAATATCTGCCGGCGCTGGCGCGGGATCCCGGCGCGCTCGACCGGATCGGCCTCAAGATCACGCACAAGGCCGACGGCACGGTTCGCATCTACCAGCCGCCCGGCGAGAAGAATGCGCTCGGCCGCATCCGCTTCAATTTCCCGAACCGGTTCCTGGTCTATCAGCACGACACGCCGCAGAAGCACCTGTTCGCCCAGGCGCAGCGCGCCTACAGCCACGGCTGCATGCGGGTGCAGAATCCCGAGCAGTATGCCGAGGTCCTGCTGTCGATCACGCAGCCCGACGAGCGCTACACCGCCGAGCGCGTGCAAAAGATGTACGGCAGCGCCGAGCGCAACATCAATCTGAAGACCCACATCCCCGTGCACCTGACCTATCAGACCGCGTTCTTCGACGATGCGGGCCAGTTCCAGACGCGGCCCGACCTCTACGGTCACGACCGCACCATCACCGATCTGCTGCGCGGCGGCCGTGGCGCCGACACACCCATCGCCCGCAACACCCATTCGAGCAGCAAGCCGGTCGCCGCCCGGGCACCGACTCGCCAGGACGACCAGGACCGGCGGCTCGATGGCCATTTCAACCAGGGCAGCGAGCGCGTCGCCCGCCGCTTCGAACTGGGCGGATCGACCTTCTACCCGCGGCGATCCTACGGCGCGCCGTACTGACCGGCGGCCGCCCTGACGGGCCCGGATGACGGCAGCCCGCCGATCCGTGCTTTCGGGGATAAGTTGACAGCGGGGCTGCGAAAAACGCAGAAATCGACCCCGAAACCGCCTCAAAGCGTGGCGAAAAAACACACCCAGCGACATAAAGCAGCGGCGGCCCGTAGATCACGCGGGTTTCAGTAAACAGCGTTGCTGGAATTTGCTAATGCTGGGGCTGCTCCCATATTGGGCGCAGGTTCTGGAATTTCCGGAGACAAATCAATGATTAAGCGGCGCGTCGATCATCTGCTGGCCGGCGTGGCCGTGGCAGCCGTTCTTGCCCTATCCCCTTCATTGAACAGCGCTTTTGCCTCCAACGAGCCCGCCGCGACCGCGACGCCGGGCTCCGAGACCGCCGCACCGGCTCAGCCGGCCACTGCCGCGGCGCCCGCAACGGCCGCTCCCGCAGCAGCCCCGGCCAGCACCGGCGCGGTCGGCTACCAGACCGCGTCCGTCGATTCGAACAGCGCCGTGAGCGAAAAGCTCCGCGAGTTGAGCGCCGGAAAATTCGACCGGCTGCTCGGCGGCCGCAAGGACCGCGCCGCCATCGAGACGTTCTACAGCGAGCGCAACTTCGCCCCGCTCTGGATCGCCAATGGCGCCGCCAGCGAGCGCGGCAAGGCCGCCATCAACTATCTGATGCACATCGACGACCACGGCCTCGATCCGGCCGATTACGCGACGCCGGACATTCGCGCGGGCGCAGATGCCGACGCGCTGGCCGAGGCCGAACTCAAGTTCACCCAGGCGGTGGTCACGTTCGCGCGCCATGCCCAGACCGGCCGCGTGCACTACAGCCGCATTGCCTCCGACATCCTGTACGAACTGGATCGCCCGGAGCCGGCCGATATCTTGAACAAGATCGCCAAGGCCCCGACCGCTGTCGAGGCGCTGGACAGTTTCCATCCGCCGCACGCCGCCTACCGCGCGCTCAAGGCGCAGTTGGCCAAGGCGCGCAAGGTGGACGACACCGGCCCGGCACGCATCCCCGGCGGTCTGACGCTGAAGTACAGCAAGGACAAGAAGGGCGCCGAAGTCCTGATGTACGACCCGCGCGTTCCCGTGCTGCGCGAGCGGCTGGGCGTGATTGAGGGCGATGCGGACAACAAGACCTACGACAAGGCGCTGGCCGACGCGGTTACGAAATTCCAGAAGTCCAACAAGCTGAATGCCAACGGCCAGTTGAACGCCGCAACGCTCGAAGCGATCAACGGGCCGCGCCGCGACCGCGACGCCGACGTGATCCTGGCCAACATGGAGCGCTGGCGCTGGATACCGCGCGACCTCGGCAAGACCCACGTCATCGTCAACGTTCCGGACTACACGCTGAAGATCGTCCACAACGGCTCGACCTACTGGCAGACCAAGATCGTGGTCGGCAAGCCGAGCCAGGCGACACCGATCACCAGCGCGGAGATGAAGTTCATCACCGTCAACCCGACCTGGAACGTGCCGCCGTCGATCATCCAGAACGAGTACCTGCCGGCAATGGCCCAGGACCCGACGGTGCTGGAGCGTATGGGCCTGAAGATCCAGCAGGCTCCGGACGGCACCGTCCGCATCTGGCAGCCGCCGGGCGACCGCAATGCGCTCGGCCGCATCCGCTTCAACTTCCCGAACAAGTTCCTGGTCTATCAGCACGACACGCCGGACAAGCAGTTGTTCGCGCACGACAAGCGCGCCTACAGCCACGGCTGCATGCGGGTGAACGATCCGCTGATGTACGGCGAGAAGCTGCTTTCGCTGGTGCTGCCGAACGAGAACTACACCGCCGAGCGCCTGCGCAAGATGTTCGGCGGCTCCGAGGTCAACATCAACTTCCCGTTCAACATCCCGGTCCACCTCACCTATCAGAGTGCCTACGTCGATGACGCCGGCAAGCTGGTGATCCGCGAGGACGTCTACGGCCGTGACGCCCGGGTGCTGGCGGCCTTGAAGGGCTCCGAGCGCCGCGTGGCCGACATCCCGATGGACCGGCCGAAGCCCAACTTCGCGGCTCCGGTGCGGGTCGCGCCCGGCACCTACGGCAGCGGTTCGGATGGCGGCGGTCCGTCGTTCTTCGACCGCCTGTTCGGGGCGCCTGCGGCGACCACGCCTCCGCCGAAGCCGCCGCGCAACCAGCGCGCCGCATCGCGCAACTAGGGGCTTCCGAGAGCAGCGTTGTTCATGGCCGGGCTTTTCCGGCCATGATCTTTTTGGGCACCCGGTCTAGCCCTTCAGGCTCTTGACGTTGTAGGTGAACACCGGCCGGTGAAAGCCCTTCAGCGTCAGTTCGCCGATCTCGTCCGCCTCGGTGAGATCCTCGATGGCGGCGAAGGCCTTGGCATCGACGAGAATCTGGCCGGCCAGCGCCTCGCCGCACAGCCGCGCCGACAGGTTCACCACCGAGCCGATCGCCGAATAGTCGTAACGCCCCTCGAAGCCGATCTGGCCGATGGTGGCGTAGCCGTGCGCGATCCCCATGCCGAAGCCGAGCTGGTGGCCGAACTTTCGCCATTTGACGGCGAGTTGGGCCACCGCCTGCTGCATCTCGATGGCCATGCTGACCGCGCGCAGCACCGGCTGATCGACCTTCACCGGATCGTTGAACAGCACCATCAGGCCGTCGCCGGCAAACTTGTCCAGCGTGCCCTCGTGCTTGTGGATCAGCGCACCGAGACAGGCGTGATATTCGGCCAGCACGCCCATCACCTCCTCGGGCTCCGCGGTTTCGGCAAACGCCGTGAAGCCGCGCAGATCGCAGAACACCACGCTGATGTCGCGGCGGTGGCTCTTGATGACGTCCTCGCCGGCGCCGACCAGCAGCTCGGCCACCTGCGGCGCGAGAAAGCGCTTGAGCCGGCCGACGCGGTCGAGCTCGCCGACCTGGTCGCTGACGCGCTGCTCCAGGGTCTTGTTCCAGTCGATGACGGTGTCGTGCAGCTCCTTGATGCGCAGCACCGACTTGACGCGGGCGACGAGCGACATCTGATCGACCGGCTTGGTGAGGTATTCGTCGGCGCCGGCCTCCAGCCCCGCGACGATGTCCTTGCTGTCGGCCTTCGCCGTCACCAGGATGATCGGCGTGAACGGCATGCTCTTGTCGCCCTTGATGCGCTTGGTCACCTCGATGCCGTCGAGCTTCGGCATCATGATGTCGAGTAGGATCAGGTCGGGCTTGTATTGCAGGTTGGCGGCGAGCGCCTCTTCGCCGTCGGCGGCCTGCAGCAGCTCATAGCCGTGCACACCGAGCCGCGTGACCAGGATGTCGCGGTTGGTCTCGTTGTCGTCGACGATCAGGATACGCGGCGGATTGTGCATGAGGAGAAACGAACCCGGTTACTTCAGATATTCCCTGATCTTCGCCAGCAACTGCCGCGGGCTGTACGGCTTGGTCACGTAGTCGTCGCAACCCGCCGCGCGCGCCTTCTCGGCGTCGCCGCTGAGCGCGTAGGAGGTCACCACAATAATCGGGATGGCCTTCCAGTCGGGATTGGCCTTGATGCGGCGCGTGGCCTCGTAGCCGTCCATGACCGGAAGCTGGATGTCCATCAGGATCAGGTCCGGCTTGCTTTTGGCGACCGCGTCGATCGCCTCCTGGCCGTTCTCGGCCTCGACCATGTCGTAGTCGGTGCTGGACAGCAGGTCGCGCAGGATCT
Source organism: Hyphomicrobiales bacterium (assembly GCA_021730985.1). Classification (GTDB taxonomy): domain Bacteria; phylum Pseudomonadota; class Alphaproteobacteria; order Rhizobiales; family Xanthobacteraceae; genus Z2-YC6860. The sequence goes on from JAKFYI010000004.1 coordinate 48,691, forward strand.
GCCGATTGTCCTCCTGGTCTTCGACCACCAAGATACACTTTTTCATGTCTGTCTCTCTTGCTGTTCGACCTGGACCGGAAGTGTGAAGGTGAACCTGGACCCCGCGCCGACCTCGGATTCGACCCAAAGCTGGCCGCCGTGCATTTCCATAATGCGGCGCGCGATCGCAAGGCCGAGACCGGTGCCGCCCTTCGTTTTGGTAATCGAATTGTCGGCCTGCTGGAACTCCTCGAAAATCCTGCCTTGATCGATCGGCGAGATGCCGGGACCGGTGTCGCGCACGGCGACCTTGAAGGCCCCGTTGGCCTGCGTCGCCTCGATCACCACCTCGCCCTGGTCGGTGAACTTGATGGCATTGCCCACCAGATTGAGCAGCACCTGGGTGAGCCGCCGCTCGTCGCCGCGGCCCTGCGGCAGATCGGCCGGCATCTCCACCTTGAAGCCGATGCGCTTCTCCTTCGCCAGCGACTCCACCGCGCCGAACACGTCGTGCACGACCTGCCGGAGCGAATAGTCGCCGATCGTGAGCGAGAGCTGGCCGGCCTCGATCTTGGAAAGATCGAGCACATCGTTGATCAGCCCGAGCAGATGGCGGCCGTTGCGCTGCACCCGCTCCAGCGTTGCGCGCATCCTGTCCGGCGTGTCGCCGTAGATGTTGTCGAGAATCAATTCGGTGTAGCCGAGGATGGCGTTGAGCGGCGTGCGCAGCTCGTGGCTCATGTTGGCGAGGAACTGCGACTTGTGCTGGCTCGCCTCGGCGAGCTGGCGGCTCTTGTCCTGGATCTCGTCGAACAGACGGACGTTCTCGATGGCGATCACGGCCTGGTCGGCGAAGGTCGAAACCAGTTCGATCTGCTTGTCGGTGAACGGCGCGATGGCGCGCCTTGCGAGCGTCAGCACGCCGATCGGCTTGCCCTCGCGCAGCAAGGGAACACCGAGGAATGTCCGGTACCCGGCCTTCTTCTGCGGCTCCAGATAGGTGTACTCAGGATCGGCCAGCACGTCGGCCACCTGCACCGCTTTCCCTTGTTGCAGCACACGGCCCACCACGCTGCCCCGCCCGGGTTGCATGCGTATCGTTTTGTTGTACTCCACCCAATCCGGCGAATAGCCGAAGTTGGTGACGTGCCGGTATCCCGTGCCATCGTCCCTCGTCATCGCCGCCATATCTGCTTCACAAAGCCGCGCCGCCGACTCGGTCAGTGTATCCAGCACGGTCTGCAGGTCGAACGTCGAGCGGCTGATCACCTTGAGCACGTCGGCGGTCGCGGTTTGCTGCTGCAGCGATTCCGCGAGATCGTCGGTGCGCTGCTGCAGCGCGTTGAACAGCCGTGAGTTCTCAATTGCGATCACAGCCTGGTCGGCAAACGACTTGATCAGCGCCACTTGCTTGTCATCGAAAGGCTTGGCCTCGTGACACGCGACACCGACCGCCCCGATCACCTTGCCGCCATGCAGCATCGGCGCGAAAATAACGGAGTTGAAGCCGAACTCCTGCGAGAACTTGCGCGTGGCCGTCGGCGCCTCCGGGTTTTCGAGAACCGGCGTGTACTGCACCGTTTCCTTGCGGAGCATGGCGACGCCGCCGGCCGTCGTGTCGTCGACCGGGCGCGGGTAGTGGCGGACGAAATTCTCGAATCCCGCCACCCCGCCCACCGCGGGCACCTCCACCATGCCGTCGCGCACCGTCTGGACCACGGCGAAGCCCGTCCCGAACAGCCGCAGCAGGTTGCGGACGATGGCGTCGAACACCGGCTTGGTGTCGGTCATCGAACCGCTGATCGAGGCGAGAATTTCGGCGGTCGCGGTCTGCTGCTCCAGCGACTCGGTGAGATCGTCAGTGCGCTGGCGCAGTTCCTTGAGCAGGCGCGTGTTCTCGATCGCGATCACAGCCTGCGCGGCGAAGTTTTTGACCAGTTCGATCTGCTTGTCCGAGAAGGGCCGGACCTCCTGGCGGTAGATCGCGTAGGCCCCGATCAGTTGATCGTCTTTCAGCAACGGCACGAGAATGAAGGTGCGCGCGCCGCCCTGCTCGACCAGCGCCACGAGCGGCCGGAAGCCGTTGAGATAGCCCGGATCGGTCCGCAGATCGGCGATGTGGACGAGTTCCTTGCGGCGCGCCAGCCGGGCCAAAGGGATGTTCTCGTCGCCGCCAGGATAGATCATCTGCTCGCGATGGCGTTCATCGACCAGGGCTGGCGGCAGGTTGTACATGGAGGAAGAGCGGAATCCCTCGCCTTCGCTCAACCACAACATGCCGTACTGAGCGCCGCAGATTCGCGTCGCGTTTTCAAGCAGCGCACGAAACACCGGGTCGAGCTCGCCCGGCGAGCTTGAGATGACCTTCAACACCTCACTCGTCGCGGTCTGTTGCTCCAGCGACTCGGTGAGGTCGTCGGTGCGCTGGCGCAGTTCGTTGAGCAGCCGCGCGTTCTCGATGGCAATCACCGCCTGGGCGGCGAAATTTTTGAGCAGTTCGATCTGCTTGTCCGGCAGCGGCCCGGGTGCGAGCCGTACCACGCTGAGCGCGCCGATCGCTGTGCCGCCGCGCATCATCGGCACGATGGTGACGGCGCGATAGCCGCTCGCAAGAAAATTCTTGGCGCCAACGGCAAGTTCGGACGGCGCTTTCCGCACGTCTGGAACGTCCACCAGTGCCCGGTCGAGAATGGCGACGCCATGCAGATATTCGCGGGAAAGCGGGAACGGGAATCGCTGCCGCCACACCGCTGCCCGGGCGGGATCCTTTTCCGCCATTGCCGCAGGCTTGATCATGCCGTTCTCCGGCAACGCGATAAAAATTGCGGCGCTAGGGAAAAGGCGCATGCCGCTTTGCACGATGGCGTCGAACACCGGCTGGGCGTCGCTGAGCGAGCTTGAGATGACGTTCAACACCTCCGAGGTCGCGGTCTGCTGCTCCAGCGACTCGGAGAGATCGCCGGTGCGCTGGCGCAGCTCATTGAGCAGGCGCGTGTTCTCGATCGCGATCACGGCCTGCGCGGCGAAGTTCTGCACCAGCTCGATCTGCTTGCCGGTAAACGGGCGGACCTCCTGGCGATAGATGGCGAGGAGACCAATCACCTTGTCGTCCTTGATCATAGGAACGGTAAGGATTGTCCGGAACCGTCCAAGGTTGACGGCGGCCACGAAGACCGGATCGCCCTCGACGTAAGCCGGCTCGGTCGTGACATCGGCAATATGAACCGTCTGCATCGTCTCCGCGGCGCGGCCCATAGCGGTTCGCCCGCTTGGCTGCTGCCCAAGTCGCCAGAATTCTGCAAATTCCGGCGGCACGCCGAGCGTCGCTGCTGCACGGACCACACCATCCTCAAAGCGAAACAGCATTCCGTAACTCGCTTCACAGATATGCGTCGCATTCTGCAGCATGGTCTGAAACACAGGCTCCAGCTCGCCCGGAGAACTGGAGATGACTTTGAGCACCTCCGAGGTCGCGGTCTGCTGCTCCAGCGACTCGGTGAGATCATCGGTGCGTTGGCGCAGTTCGTTCAGCAGCCGCGCGTTTTCGATGGCGATCACCGCCTGGGCTGCGAACGCCGAGACCAGTTCGATCTGCCGGGCCGTGAACGGCCGCACCTCCTTGCGGTAGATGCCGATGACGCCCATCAGCGCGCCGTCCTTGAGCATCGGCACATTGACCACGCTGCGGGCGCCGCCGTCGTCGGCGAGAATGACGGCGTCCCGATCGCCGGCGAGATAGGCCGCCTCTTTCCGGATATCCTCGGTGTGGGAGACCTGCCTGGTCTTGGCGACGCGGCCCAGCGGGTTGTGCTCGGGCGGGCGGAAAACCGGCTGCCGCTGCCGCGCCTTGAACAGCTTGAGCGGCACGTTGTGCAGCGCCACCGCGCGGAAGGCGCCGTCCTCGTGAAGCGTCATCACGCCGAACTTGGCGCCGCAGATTTCGGTCGCCTTCTCCAGGATGGCGCTGAAAATCAGCTCCAGCCGTCCCGGCGAACTGGCGATGATTTCAAGCACCTCCGCCGTCGCCCTTTGCTGCGCCAGCGCCTCGTCGCGCTCGCGGCGAAGCTGCGCGGCCGTGTCCGCTTTGGCGGCAGGGGCCCGGCGCGCGCGAGCCTTGACCGGCGCTGGACGGCGCTGCTTGGCCGGTATGCGGCGCGCCTTCTTCATTGCGCGGCCTGGGCCTGGCGCTCGACGTTGACCGGTATCGAGAACAGGAAGGTGGCGCCCTTGCCCACCTCCGACTCGACCCACATCCGCCCGCCGTGCATTTCGACGATCTGCCTGGCAATCGCGAGGCCGAGACCGGTGCCGCCCTTTTCCTTGGTGGTCGAAGAATCCGCCTGCTGGAACTCCTCGAAGATCTTGGCCTGATCGGCCGGAGCGATCCCGGGCCCGGTGTCGGTCACCGAGACGGTGACGGTGTCCTGATCGGCCGCGGTGGTGATCGTGACGCTGCCGTGATCGGTGAACTTCAACGCATTGCCGACCATGTTGAGCAGCACTTGGGTCAGGCGGCGCTCGTCGCCGTGCGCCGGAGGCAACTGCGCGGGCATCTCCACCTTGAGGTCGAGTTTCTTGTTTTTAGCGATCGATTCGACGGTGCCGAACACGTTGTGGACCATATCCTTGATCGAATAATCGGCGAGCGAGAGCGTGAGCTGGCCGGCCTCGATCTTCGACAGATCGAGCACGTCGTTGATCAACCCGAGCAGATGCTTGCCGTTGGCCTGCACGCGGGTCAGCACGCCGTTCATCTTTTCCGTCGGCTCGCCGTAGATGCCGTCGAGGATCAACTCGGTGTAGCCGAGGATGGCGTTCATCGGCGTGCGCAGCTCGTGGCTCATGTTGGCGAGGAACTGCGACTTGTGCTTGCTCGCCTCGGCGAGCTGGCGGCCCTTCTCTTCGATCTCCAGGAACAGCCGCGCGTTTTGAATCGCCAGCACCGACTGCGAGGCGAAGGTGCGAAGCAGATCGACCGTGCTTCGGGGGAACTCGCCCGGCTCCTTGCGGCGCACCACAAGGGCGCCGAAAGTCTCGTCCGAGCGCATCAGCGGAACCAGCAGCCGCGCCCGATATCCCTCATGCAGGATGATGTCGTTGACCGGTGACGGAGGCTCGTTGCGCATATCTGCGACTTGCGTGGGCTCGCCCCGCTCGGTGGCCTCACCGACCGCCTCCGACAGGCTGACGTGCTGATCGCGCAGCGCGGCGATCATCTCATCGCTCATGCCATAGGTGGCGCGCAGCCGGAACTCGGCCGACAGCTCGTCGAACACATAAATGGCGCCGGCCTCGGTGTTGGAGAGCTGCGTCGCCTTGGTGACGACGGCGGACAGCACCTGCTCCAGATCGAGCGTCGAATTGACCGCCTGCGAGACCTCGCCCAGCGCGCGCAGCTCGGCGACCGATTGCGCCAACTCGCTGGTGCGCAGCTCGACCTTGTTTTCCAGGTCGGCATAGGACTCCTGAAGCCTGGCGCCCATGTCGTTGAACTGATCGGCGAGACCTTCCAGTTCGTCGCCTGTCTTGATCGAGATGCGCTGCGCGAAGTCGCCGCTGCCGATCCGCGCCGCTCCCGCCCGCAGCGCCTGGATCGGCACCACCATGCGGCGGGCGAGGAACACGCCGGCCAGCACCGCGAAAACCAGCGCCGCCAGCAGCACATACGCCAGCCGGTACAGCGCCTCATACAGCGAGGCATAAGCCTCCTGGACCGGCAGCTCGACGAACATCCGCCAGCCGAGCGGATCGATCGGCGCCGAAGCCGTGAGCACTTCGCGGCCCTGGATATTCTGCGCGACCTGGAGATCGTCAGCCGGGTCGTCCGGCGTGTTGCGCGCCGCCCGCACCTGCGGCAGCCGCGACATATCCGTGTTTCGCAAAACCAAACTGATGTCGGGGTGCGCGATCAGCCGGCCCTGACGGTCGATGACATAGGCACTGCCCTTCTCGCCGACCTTGATCTGGGACACCACGTCCCAGATCAGCTTGAGGTTGACCTCCGCGATGCTGACGCCGGCGTCGCGTCGTGTGCCGGCGAGCGACAGCGTCATGTAGGGCTCGGACTCGCGGCGGAAATAAACCGGGCCGTAGTAGATTTTGTTGGCGGCAGCTTCAGCGAACTTCGGCTCCTTGGAGAAGTCGATGCCGCTGCCAACCACGTCCATCGCCAGGCGGGACACGCGCAGGCGCTCCTTGCCGGCTGAATCGACCTGCGCCAGTTCGGTGATGGCGGGGACCTGGCGCAACAGACGAAGCGCGTCGAAGCGGCGCTGCTCGATCGAACTGGCCGACCACGGCAGTTGTGTGGTCCAGCCGAGCTGGCTCTCGATTTCCTTGATGAACTGGCTGATCTTCGCGGATGCCGCTTCCGCCTGCTCGCGCTGGATGCGGACCAGCGACGCCTTGTGCTCCTGGTAATAGAAATAGACCTCGAAAATGCCGTTGGAGAGCAGCGCGACGCTCACCACCAGCACGAACAGGCCGACGTATTTCGTGAACAGCCGGCTGCCGATTTTGATGGCCGGCCCCGCGTCGCCGGACGCGGCGAGACTTGCAACCTCGGCGCCGCGCGGGCTCTTCCTCCGGCGAAGGCGGTCTAGAATCCCCATGGCGCGTAAAGTAGCGGGACGCGGCGCAATTGTCGCCCGCCGCGGCAGGTCAGAAACACCTAAAACCGGCGCTGGATACAGCCAAAATCAACGGCTTACGCCCGGCGGGCCCGGAACGGCCGGCTACCGCCAGAGCGCCCGGGAGGCAATCGCGGCCCCATCCACCAGCGCCTCAAGCTTCGCCCAGGCGATCTCCGGATGAACCCTGCCGCCCAGCCCGCAATCGGTGCCGGCCAGCACGTTCTCGCGGCCGACGCAGTCCGCAAAGCGCCGGATGCGGGAGGCAACCAGTTCCGGGTGCTCGACCAGGTTGGTGGAGTGGCTGACGACGCCCGGCAGGATGATCTTGCCGTCGGGCAGCTTCACGTTCTTCCACAGCGCCCACTCGTGCTCGTGGCGCACGTTGGCGGCCTCGAACGAGTAGGCCTGCGCGTTGACCTGCAGCATCAGGTCGATGACGTGCTCGAACGGCAGATCGTGGGTGTGCGGTCCGTGCCAGGAGCCCCAGCACAGGTGATAGCGCACGCGGTCCGCCGGGATGCCCTTGATCGCGTGATTGACCGCCTCGATCCGCATTCGCGCGAACTTGTTGACGTAGTCCTCGACGCTGAGCGCCGGCTTGAGCATGTCCCACCAGTCCACCACGCCCGGATCGTCGATCTGCAGAACGAAGCCGGCATCGACGATGGCGAGGTATTCCTCGCGCAACGCTTCCGCGAGCGCAAAGATGTATTCCTCGTCGGTCTTGTAATATTCGTTGTAGATGAAGTGATCGAGCCAGCCCGGCGCGATCACGCAGAAGAACGTCTCATCGACCGGGCGTCCGGCCTTGGCGACCGCGGCCTTGAACGTCTCGATCTCCAGCGCCAGCGCCGCCGCCGTGCCCTTCGACTTGACCGGCCCGGTCGCGATCATGCGCACCCGCTCGGGCGGCATCGGCTTCTCACCGGGGACGTGGAAGATCGTGCCGGTGCCGTCGAGGTCCTTGTAGAACCCTGCGAACGCGTCGCGCTCGCGCGTAAACGATCGCGTCGAGGCGGTTTCGCCCGGCTTCAGCGGGCGCGTCTCGATGCCGGTGAGATGGCGGCCGTAGTAGGCAAAGTTGCGCGACTTCCAGAACTCGCCATCACCGATGCAGTCGATGCCGATGTCGAGTTGGCGTTGCACCACATGCACCAGCCCGGCCTCGATTGCCGCGGGGTCGATGGTCTCGCCGCGAAACAGCCGGAACGGCAAATCCTCGCAGCCCGGCGAATTCGGCAGCCGCCCGGCGTGCGTGGTACGGATGCGATCGGTGCTGCGTTTCACTTCGGAGGTTCCATCTTGATCTTGGCGGCCTGGATGATCTCACCATACAGCTTGGTCTCGGTTTCGAGACGCTTCGCGAATTCCAGCGGACCGGCGAAATCGATCTGCACGAAGGTCGCCTTCAACCGTTCGCGCACCGCGTCTTCCTTGGTGATCGTCTGCAGCGCGTCGGTGAGCCGGCCGAGCGTAGCCTGCGGCGTGCCTGTGGGCGCCATCATGCCCCACCACGGCATCATCGATGCTTCGGGATAGCCGAGATCGGCAAAGGTCGGAACGTCCGGGAAGTCGGCCATGCGGGTGGGCGACGACACCGCAATGGCGCGCAGGCTGCCCTGCTTCAATGCGCCCGCGATCGACGCGGTGCTGAGCGCCGCAAAGTCGATCTGCTTGCCGAGCAGCGCGGTGATCACCTCGCCGCCGCCGCGGAACGGCACATGCACCATCTGGATGCCGGCCGAGCGCGCCACCGCCTCGGCTGCCAAATGCAGTTCGGTGCCGACCCCCGACGTGCCGTAGGTGAGCTTGCCCGGGCTTTCCTTGGCATTCTTGACGATGTCGGCCAGCGACTTGATCGGCGATTCCGCGTTGACCAGCAGCCACACCGGCATCACCGCGACGACCGCAATCGGCACGAAGTCCTTGCGCGGGTCGTATTGCACCTTGTCGTTCATCAGCGGCGCGACGGTGATCGGCGCCGCGGTGGTGAACATCAGGGTGCCGCCGTCGGCCGGCGAGCGGGCCACCGCAGCGGCCGCGATCTGACCCGCAGCGCCACCACGATTTTCCACCGTGAACGATTGGCCGAGCGCCGCCTGCAGGCGCTCGGAAAAGACCCGCGCCAGGATGTCAGTCGCACCGCCGGCGCCGAATGGCACCACGACTTTGACCGGAGCCGAAGGATAGGTTTGCGCCAGGGCTGGCGAGGCGGCGGCCATCGCAATGGCGCTAGCGATTGCGGCGAAACGCGGCGCGAAGCTTGGCATGGCAAGCCCTCCTCCTGCGGTGTTTCTCGAGTGGGAAGTTATCGGTCGCGGGCGCGACACGCCAGCACGGCGGCGGCGATTTCAGCGCAACGCAGCGGCGCCCGTTGACGTGCGCGCAACGGGGCCGGTGCCCATCACACGGCCGGCGTGCCTTTGCAGCACGTCCGCGATCGGATTGGCGGCCCAGGCGTGGGTGACGAAGTCGGTGTGATTGACGTCAGGCCCGGTTGCCAGGAAGAAAACGTTGTCCCGCCGGTTGCGCGGCGTCATTTCGGTGACGTAGGCCACGTCGCGCTCTTCCAGCATCTTCATCAGCTCGCCGTTCCGGCGCCGGGTGGAACCGGTGTAGGCGCTGACGAAGAACGCCTGCTTGTTGCCGGCGATCCAGGCCGCGAACTTGTCGAGGTCGCCGTACAGCGCGTCGAGCAGCACAAGGCCGCGAACGCGATTTTTCACACCGCCGTGGTGCAGGCTCCACGCCGAGGCGAGATAGCCGCCGCTGTACGCCACGATCACCACCGGCATGTTGTTGAACGCGCGCCCGGACGCCGCGTTGCCATGCAGGCGCGTCAGTTGCTTGCCGGCCTCGTCGATGAAGCGCTTGAACCCGCCCGGCTCACCGAGATTGCCGGGGCTCGAGTCCGACGCCGCCACCGCGAACTGCGGTGCCACCAGGACCGCGTTGACGCCGGAGGACGAGATCTGCGCCGCGACCTGCTGCCGGTTCAACACATCGCGCGTCAGCGTGGCGCGATGGCCGTGGAAGAACACCACCATCACGGCTGGACGGCCGGCGTCGAACGACTTGGGAATGTGCAGCAGCACGCGCCGGTCGTCGTAGGCGTTCTTCTGGCGGAACAGGCGGCCGCGCGCGGCGCGCTTTCGCATCTCGCCGTCCTCGGCGGCGTAGGACGTGGCTCTGCCGGTCACCGGACCGTCGTAGGGAAACGGCGCGGAGTCGAATTCGACCAGCTTGGTCTTGATCACGCCCAACGCGCCATCGGCCCGCCCGGTGCGATAGCCGGGCAGAATGGCATCCGTCATCTCGTTGGCGATTTTCTTCCACGGGCTCTGCATCACCGCCGCATGGGCCGAGGCGACGCGCGTCTTCGGCTCTACAGCGTCCGCGTCCGCCGCATTGCCGTTGTTCAACAAAGGATTTTGCCCGGCGAGGTCATGGACCTGCGCAACGCGCGCGCTGGGCACGTCGGAGGCCGACAGCCAGCCGTGGTCCTGCGACACCACCTTGGCGACGGCTGCGAACATGACGAGGGTCAACAGGCTGGTCGAAGCGGCGATCAGCACGCCGGCACGGACACCGTGCCAGGTTCTGCGCTTCGGCTGCTCTGCCTGACTGCGCCTCATGTCAGAAACGATCCCCTGAGCGATGAAGCTTCCCGGGCCCGCCGGCCGCCGCCAATTCCCCTGGCCGCCGTTGCGAACCCATATGGCTGGCGGGTTTGGAGCCCGCCGACCGCCTTCGACATACCATAAGAGGCCTGTCCTGCCCAAGGAACCTGGCCGTGGGCTGGCGAAGCCTTCGGAAAGCCCGGCCAAGGGGCGTTTCACCCGTGATTCACAAGGTAAATCGATATGGTTTTTAAGGAGTTACCGCACAGCCGCGATAATAGTTGCAAAAGCGCAGATCGGACGCAGTATGGGGTCTGGGAAGGCTGTTTTTGGGTAGGGGTGGCGTTTCAATGGCATACGCGGGCAATACGGGGCCGGCAGCCATCGTGTTCAATGCGGCAAAGCGGGCGATTCTGCTGACCGGCCTGCTGGCTTTCACCGCCACCTCGGCCCTGAGCCAGGCCGCGGCGACCGCCGACGACACCGCGCGGTTCCTGGCCAGCATGCCGGTTTCCGCCGATTCCCCCCTGGCGCCGCTGACCAAGGAGCCAAGCTGGCAGCAGCACCACGGCCAGTTCGATGCGGCGTTCCGCAACGTCGAGGCGCGGCAGTTGTCGAAGATGCGCGCCTGGTCCGCGGCCAATGTGACCGTTCGCCAGCCGGTGCTGTTCTACATGTTCAGCGGGCCGGACTTCCTGCACGCCAACGCCTTCTTCCCCGACGCCGACACCTATGTGCTGGCCGCCCTGGAGCCGACCGGCACCATCCCTGACTTGCAGAAAATTCCGCTCAGCTCGATCTCGGGCGTGCTCGGACACCTGCGCAGCACGCTGCGGTCGTCGCTCGCCTTCAGCTTCTTCATCACCAAGGAGATGCGCGAGGAGCTCAGCGCCTCCGGGCTGAAGGGAACGCTGCCGATCCTCTATGTGTACCTGGCGCGCTCCGGCAAGACGATCCGCGAGGTCGCGCTGGTGAGCCTGGACGAGAAGGGCAACGTGCAGCCCGGCGATTCCGCCAAGAGCGGTGCGCGCGGCGTCCGCATCGTGTTCGCCGGCGGCGAAGGCCGGGCGCAGACGCTGTATTACTTCACCACCAACATCGCCAACGACGGTTTCCGGCGCAGCGGCTTCGCGGCGTTCTGCGAAAGCCTTGGCGTAGGCGACAGCTTCCTCAAGAGCGCGTCCTACCTGCCGCACCAAAGCGGCTTTACCCAGGTCCGCGACTTCATTGTCAATCGCAGCGCCACGATCCTGCAGGACGACTCCGGCATTCCGCTCGCCCGGTTCGACTCGCAGAAATGGGCGCTTCGCACCTTCGGCCGCAACGTGACCCCGATCGGAATTTTCCCGGAGTATCACCAGCCGAAGCTGAAAGAGCTTCACCAGAAGGGCCCGGAAAACCGTCTCGACTTCGGCTTCGGCTATCGGCACCGCCCCCACGAGGCGAGCCTGTTCCTGGCGACCAACCGGGATCACCAGCGGCCGGTCGAAACCACATCGGCGGTCCCCGCCACATCCGGAAGCGCGGCAGCGCGGGTCGAGCCGGCCTCGCCGCAAGCTCCGCGCCCGCCGCGCGACCTTCCGAACTGACCGACGTGCCAACGCACAACGCGCCCGGCGTGAACCAATCCTTTTACGTCGGCAAGCCGGTCAAGCGGATCGAGGACGACCCCCTCATTAGGGGGCACGGGCGCTTCCTCGACGACCTGCAGTTTCCGAACATGCTGCACGCCGCGTTCGTGCGAAGCCCTCACGCCCACGCGCTGATCCGCGGCATCGATGCCGGTGCCGCCGCCGGCATGCCCGGCGTGCATGCCGTTCTGACGCTGGCGGACATTTTGCCGCAATTGTCGAACGAGCGGCTGCCCCTGCAATTTCGCGGCGCGAAGCTGCCGCCCGATATCACGCCGTTCGTGCTCGCCAAGGACGAGGTGGCCTACGTCGGCGAAGCCGTCGCCGTGGTGATCGCCGACTCGCGTTATCTCGCGGAAGACGCCACCGCGCTGGTCGATGTCGATTACGAAATTCTGCCGGCCGTGTCCGACTGCCGGATCGCGGCCGAGCCCGGCGCGGCGCTGGCGCACCGCGGACGCAACAGCAACGTCATGACCGAGATCCGGCAATCCTACGGCGACGTTGCCGCGGCCTTTGCCGGCGCGGCGGGGCGGCTCAGCGTCGATCTCAAGCAGCACCGCGGCGGCGCCCATTCGCTCGAAGGCCGCGGCGTGCTGGCGTCATATGACTCGAACGATTCCCGCCTGACGCTCTGGACCTCGACCCAACTGGCGCACGAGGTCCGTGCCTTCCTGATGGATCTCCTCAGCCTCGACGAGAACCAGATCCGCGTGGTGGCGCCCGACGTCGGCGGCGGATTCGGCGCCAAGTTCGTGATGTATCCCGAGGAGGTGGCGGTCGCCGCCGCCGGCCTGAAATTGCGCCGTCCGATCAAATGGGTGGAGGACCGCCGGGAGCACTTCCTCTCCGCCGTTCAGGAGCGCGACGAGTATTGGGCTCTCGAAGCCGCGTTCGAAACCGATGGCAAGCTGCGTGGTGTGCGCGGCCGCATGGTCCACGACCAGGGCGCCTACACGCCGCAGGGCATCAACCTGCCGTACAACGCTTCGACGGCGCTGCCGGGCCCTTACATCCTTCCGGCCTATGAGCTTCTGGTCCAGGTGGTCGAGACCAACAAGGTCGCGACCATGCCGGTGCGCGGCGCCGGCTATCCCGAAGGCGCGTTCGCCATGGAGCGCGTGCTCGATGCGATTGCGCTGAAACTCAATCTCGATCGCGCCGAAGTGCGGCGGCGCAATCTCGTGCCCGCCGAAATGATTCCCTACACCACGCCGCTGAAGGCGCGCTCCGGCTCGTCGATCACCATCGACAGCGGCGACTTTCCGCACTGCCAGCAACTGGTGCTCGACGCCATCGGCTACGCGAACTTCCCGGCCCGCCAGGCCAAGGCGCGCGCCGAGGGACGCTACGTCGGCATCGGCATCGGCAACGGCGTCAAGGGCACCGGCCGCGGCCCGTTCGAGTCGGGCATCGTGCGGGTCGGCCGCTCGGGCCGCATCTCGGTCTACACCGGCGCGATGCCGATGGGTCAGGGCATCCGCACCGCGCTGGCGCAGATCTGCGCCGAGCAGTTCAACGTCGCACCGGCCGACATCACGGTCGTCGCAGGCGACACCGCGGTCATTCCGCATGGGCAAGGCGGCTTCGCCAGCCGCCAGACCATCACCGCCGGATCGGCGGTGCACATGGCAGCCGTCGCCGTGCGCGAGAAGGTGCTGTCGGTCGCGGCCCATCTGCTGGAGGCGAGCCCGCAGGATCTGGAGATCAAGGACGGCCAGGTTTCGATCGCCGGCACGGATCACCGCATCACGCTGAAGACCGTGGCGGAGGCGGTGTCGGGTGTGCCCGGCTATCCGCTGCCGGGCGGCTTCGAGCCCGGGCTCGAGAGCCTGCAGAACTTCATCCCCGGCGCGCTGACCTACGGCATCGGCTGTCACGCGGTCGAGGTCGAGGTCGATGTCGACACCTGCGGCATCCGCCTGCTGCGCTACGCGGTGGTGAACGACAGCGGCCGCATCATCAATCCGATGATCGTCGAGGGTCAGATCGTCGGCGGCGTCGTCCACGCCATCGGCAATTCTCTATTCGAGCTGATGGCCTACAACGACGAGGCGCAGCCGCTGACGACCAACTTCGCCGACTACCTGCTGGTCAGCGCGACGGAAATCCCGCAGATCGACGTGACGTTTGTCGAATACCCGTCAACGCTCAATCCGCTGGGGGTGAAGGGCGTCGGCGAAACCGGGTGCGTGCCGGCGGCCGGCGCGATCATTTCCGCCATCGAGAATGCGCTGACGCCGTTCGGCGTGCAGATCAGCGAATATCCGGTGACGCCGGCCGGCCTTTACAAGCTGATGCAGGGCCGCACCGCGGCCTGAAGGCGGCGAGCAAGTCGATCGACCCGCTTTCATGGGCATAGCCGACATGGCCGGGACTGCTACCAGGCTCGTCACAGTCGAAAGTGATCCAAGCAGACTTCGGCCTGACAGCCCGCGACCCCTTCCGGTCCCCTTGCCTGAGCCGATACGATGCCGTCTCCTGAGCCTGAGGGCGGACATGAGGCGGCGGGAATTCATCGCGGGGCTCGGCGGCGCGGCGGCTGCATGGCCGCTCGCGGCGCGCGCACAGCAGCCGAAATTGCCGACCGTCGGGTTCCTGGGAACTGGCTCTGCTTCGTCGTGGGGCCAATGGGCCGCGGCATTTGCCGGGCGGTTGCGCGAGCTTCGCTGGATCGAGGGCCAGACCGTTGCGATCGAGTATCGCTGGGCGGATGGACGAAGCGAGCGCTATGCCGAGATTGCAGCCGAACTCGTCGGGCTCAAGGTCGATGTCATCGTCACGTCGGGGACGGCGGTACCGGCAGCAAAACACGCCACATCCACGATCCCGATCGTGTTCGCCATAGCCGTTGACCCGCTCGGCGCCGGTCTGGTCGCGAATCTTGCGCGGCCCGGCGGCAACGTGACCGGTCTCTCGCTCCAGTCCCCGGACCTTGCAGCCAAGCGAATTGAACTCTTGCGAGAGATTGTCCCCAATTTCCGTCGGCTGGCGATTTTGGGCAATGGCAGCAACCCGAACCTCGCGCTGGACATCCAAGAACTGCAAAGAGCGGCGAAACTGCTTGGGCTCGAGGTCGCCATATTCGAAATCCGGCGAGCGGAAGATATCTCACCTGCGATCGAGAAAATGAAGAATAGCGTTGACGCGCTGTATGTCGTGTCCGACCCGCTTGTGAACACCAATCGCGCTCACCTCAACGCGTCAGCGCTGGCTGTGCGTCTACCGACCATGCACGGCAATCGGGAATACGTCGAGACCGGCGGGCTGATCTGCTACGGGCCAAACTTTTCGGGCAATTTCCGGCGCGCTGCCGACTTCGTCGATAGGATTCTGCGCGGGACGAAGCCTGCGGAACTGCCGGTCGAGCAGCCGGTCAAATTCGATCTCGTGATAAATCTGGCGACCGCACGGGCGCTTGGGCTGACGATCTCGGACTCGTTTCTGGTGCGCGCCGACGAGGTCATCGAGTAAGCGATGCCGATGTAGCCTATTGGCACACCATTCTAATGAGTGCCGGCGCGGGCGAAGCGCGGACGATCCATTCGGCGATCTCCAGCGCAGGCGCCGCGAGCGACGCGGCTCTGCGTTCGTCCGGCGGTGTCCCGTACAGCGTGGTGCGCTGCTGCGGCGACCGCCCGATCGAGCGGACCAGCGACTCCATGTCGGCTGGAGGCAATTCCTCGCCGTGGGTGGCGCCGGCGGCCCGCGTGATGCTTTCGTTCATCAGCGTGCCGCCGATGTCGTTGACGCCCGCGGTCAGGCAAGCCTTCAGGCCGCCCGATCCCATCTTCACCCAGGACGCCTGGATGTTGGTGATGAGCGGATGCAAAGCGAGCCGCGCCACCGCGTGCATCAGCACAGCCTCGCGGAATGTCGGGCCGGACCGCGACTTTCCGTGCAGGTAGATCGGCGTCTCCATCGGCACGAACGGCAGCGGCACGAATTCGGTGATGCCACCGGTTCGTTGCTGCAGCCGCCGCAAATGCGTCAGGTGACGCGCCCAGTGTTCCGGCGCATCGACGTGGCCGTACATGATGGTCGAGGTGGTCCGGAGCCCAACCGAATGGGCGGTTTCGATCACCTCCAGCCACTGCTGCGTGGTCAGTTTGTCGGGACAGATCACCGCCCTGACATCGTCGTGCAGGATTTCCGCGGCGGTGCCCGGAAGCGTGCCGAGGCCTGCCGCCTTGAGCTGCTTCAGAAACGTCTCGACCGGAATGCTCAGCGTTGCCGCGCCCTGCCAGATCTCCAGCGGCGAGAACGCGTGGATATGGATTTCGGGCGCGGAAGCCTTGATGGCATCGCAGATCGCAATGTAAGTGGCGCCCGTATAGTCCGGATGAATGCCGCCCTGCAGGCAGACCTCGGTCGCGCCGCGCGTCCATGCCTCGCTGCTGCGGCGCTGGATTTCCTTCAGGTCGAGATCGTACGGACGCCCCCGCAGATTGACGGCGAGCTTGCCCTTCGAGAACGCGCAGAACTTGCAGTGGAACGAGCAGATGTTGGTGTAGTTGATGTTGCGGTTGACCACGTAGGTCACGCGATCGCCGCACATCTCCGCGCGCAACGTGTCCGCCGCCTCGCACACCCGCCGAAAATCGTTTCCGCGAGCGGAGAACAAGGCCGCGATGTCCGTCTCGGGCAATTCGCCGCCGCCTTTGGCGCGATCGAGAATATCTTGCAGGCGGTCTGCGCCGTGCGCCCGGCGTCGCGTCTTTGAGGGCGGAGCAAAGGGAATGGGCTTCCCAGTCCCCGGCACCCAGTCGTCGGTTCGCGCAAAGCCTTCGGAGTCGCTGGCCCTCAGCACGGCGGTGTGGAACGCCGCATCGAGCCAACGGCCCGGCTTTGCAACGAACTGCGGGTAGACCGCAAGCCTTGCAGTCAGAACCTTGCCGGCCCGTTCGGTCTGCTCCGCAAGCGCGGCCAGTTCGGGCCACGGCGCCTCCGGGTTAACGTGATCGATGGTGACAGGCGAGACGCCGCCCCAGTCGTTGATTCCGGCTTTGACCACGTCGATCAGCGGGCCGCCGCTGAGATTGGGCGGCGCCTGAATGTTCATCGCTGGCCCGAACAGGATTCGCGCCACGGCGATGGTCCACAGGTGATCCGCGGCGCTGGGCTCGGGCGCATGCGCCATTCGGGTGGCGGGCTTGGCGCGGAAGTTCTGGACGATGATTTCCTGGATATGGCCGTGGCGCCGATGCAGTTCGCGAAGCGCCAGCAGGGCTTCGATGCGCTCCTGCCGTGTCTCGCCGATGCCGATCAGGATGCCGGAGGTGAACGGGATCGACGCTTCCCCCGCCGCGTCGATGGTCGCAAGCCGCACCGCCGGCGCCTTGTCCGGCGAGCCGAAATGCGGTCCGCCCTTGCGCGACAACCGGCCGGCGGCACTCTCCAGCATGATGCCCTGGGACACCGACACCGCGCGCAGTCGCTTCAGATCGTCCAAGCTCATCACGCCCGGATTGAGATGCGGCAGCAGGCCGGTCTCCTTGAAAACCAGCGCGGCCATCGCTTCGAGATAGTCGATGGTGGTCGCATATCCGAGCCTGTCGAGCGCTTCCCGCGCCGCGCGGTATCGCAACTCAGGCTTGTCGCCCAGCGTGAACAACGCCTCGCGACAGCCGGCCTTTTCACCGGCCCGCGCGATTGTCAGCACCTGCTCGGGCGGCAAATAGGCTTCGTGCGCTCGCCGCGGCGGCTGGGCGAAGGTGCAGTAGTGGCAGGAATCGCGGCACAGCTTAGTCAGCGGAATGAAGACCTTCTTCGAATAGGAAATGACGGAGCCGTGCCCGCGATCCCGCAGTTCGGCGGCAGCCGTCATCAACGCTGGAAGATCGTCGAATGCCGCGAGCGCAAGCGCCTGCGCGGCGCTCGGCTCGGCGCCGTCTCGAACCAGTTGGGCCAGGTCGTGCGCCGTCATCATCGTCCGTCAACTTCCTTGCGCGGCCGCGCTTTTGGCACGGCCCCAGTTCGCGAATTCATTGTTGTCCAGGAAGGACTGCGTCAGCGTGTTGGATCCGGCACGCGCGAACGCCTGCAGGTCAACGGCATTGTCGATGTCACGGCCGATCCCTGGCAAGCGTATGATTTGAGGCTCGATGCCGCATTTCCGGGCGGTTTCCAAATGCGGGAAGAAACTGTCGTCGCCGAATTTCAGCGGCACCGCCGTAGGCGGCGACACGACGATGGTGTTGGAGCCGAAATCGTCGTGCGACGGCACAATGGTGAACGACGGCCGTGTCCGATGCATAGAAAGGACGTGCGATATTTCGTCCGCTGTGGCCAGCGGAATATCGCCCGGGAGTTGCATCATGCCCGCCGCGCCCTCCGCTGCGAGCGTGCGCGCGGCACCTGCGACCGCAGCGGTGTGACCGCCGCGCGCGTCGTCCGTCAGAATGCGAGCGCCATAGCGCTGCCCCAGGGCGCCTGCCCTGGCATCCAGCGTCACCAGAGCGAACCCGGCCAGACCGGAGGCGTTCGACACGGCCCGTAGCACGTCTTCCAGCATCGTCAGCACGAGCGGCTCGCGCAGATGCGCCGGAACCCCGGACCAAAGCCGCTGCTTCGCGCCCGGCGTCTCCTTGACCGGAATGACCGCCCAGATGCCGGTGTTGTCCGCCGCCACGGCCTACGCCCTTCCCGCTGTGAGGCGATCCGCAAACTCGAGCGCCGCGGCCGCCAGTTGCTCGCGGTCGGACATGCTCCGCATCAGGATGGGACGAACCATGACAGGCACTGCGATCCGGGTTGCCGCTGAGGCATCGACCGTATCGACGACGAAGCCGTCGATCAAATCGCCATAGTGCTCGGCGACGGTGACGGCATCGACCGCGTGGCCGAGTTCCGCCATCATTTTCGCCGTCGGGCCTTTCACCGCCTGCTTGCCAATGATCGGCGAGATCGCGATCACCGGCGCGGCGCAGGCCGCCAGCGCCGCGCGCAGCCTGGGCAGTGCCAGCATCGGATCGATGCTGATGTACGGATTGGACGGACAGATGATGACTGCCCGCAATTCCGGATCGCCGAGCGCGGCAAGGATCTCGGGATGCGGTTCGGCGTCCGCGGCGCCGGCAAAATGAAATCCGGTCACCTGTGGCGCGCATTGCGCCTCGACAAAGTAGCGCTGGAAATCCATCGGGCCGTCTGGCGTCATCACGCGTGTCCGCACCGGATCGTCGGTCATCGGCAGGATGCGGCTCGCGATGCCGAGCGAGCGCGCGATGCCGGCGGTGATCGCCGACAGCGGCTCGCCCTCTCGCAGTTGCCGCGTTCGCTCGACATGAACCGCGAGATCGCGGTCACCCAGCTTGAACCATGTCTCGCCGCCGAGTTCGCCGAGCGCCGCCATGAACGACCACGTCTCGTCGTCGCGGCCCCAGCCGGTGTCGCGGTTCTGGATTCCGGCCAGCGTGTAGGTCAGCGTGTCGATGTCGGGCGCGATGTGAAGTCCCAGGTGCACGAAGTCGTCGCCGGTGTTCGCCACCACGGTCAGCGCGCCCGGGCTGAGAACGCGCGCCAGGCCGAGCGCCAGCTTGGCGCCGCCGACGCCACCCGACAGCGCCAGCACCGGCCTTGCGTCCTTGGTTTTCTCTGAACTCATGAGGCGGGATCACTCACCGGAACAGGTCTTGCGATGCCGGCCGGATCAGCGCGCGAGCAGAGACCTGCGACGGCGAAACATCGAAGCCCGAAACAATGACGACCGGATGGCCCTCGTTGCCCTGCCCCATCAGCAGCGACGCCGCGGATGCGATCTCGTCCGCCATGGCGGTTTCGCTCACCTCCAGCACGTTGCCGAACAGGTCCGGTTGGCCGCGCAGATCGCGGAGCGCGGCGACACCGGCTGCGCCGAGCGCCACCCCGACGGTGCCCTGGCGCCACGGACGGCCGAAGCTGTCGCTCACGATCACGCCGAGAGATTTTCGGAAGTGTCCCTCCAACCGGGCGCGCAGAGCCTGCGCGGCCGAATCCGGCGCTTCCGGCAGCAGCAGCACAACGTCCCGCTCCGGCGACGCCGTCACATTGGAGCGGTCGACACCCGCATTGGCAACGATGAAGCCGGCTCGATGTTCGACAATCAGCACGTTGGGATGCTCGCGAACCACGCGCACGGACTCCGACAGGATCACCTCGACCAGCCGCGCGTCCTTGTTGACCCGCTCTGCGAGCTGACGCGCGCGCGCCGATGGCACCACCGTTGTCAAATCGACAAAGCGGCCCTGAGCCTTCGACACCACCTTCTGGGCAATAACGACGACATCACCATCGACTGGCGCCAGCTTGGCCTTTTCCATCGCAGCGATGACAATCGCGCCGAGGTCGTCACCCGACTTGATCATCGGGATATCGGGAACAACGCTCAGCACGAGCCGTTTGGGCAGCTTCATCAATCAACCCAACGCGCGCAATCGCGGCAACACCTGTTCACCGTAGAGATTCAAGAAGCGCTTCTGATCGCGGCCCGGCGCGTGAAAGACCAAATGCCGGAATCCAAGATCGAAATATTCCTTGATCTTCGCAACATGCTCATCCGGGTCGGTCGATACGATCCAGCGCTTGGCGGTGCGTTCGACCGGAAGCGCGTCGGCAAGCTTCTCCATCTCGACCGGGTCTTCGACCGACATCTTCTCTTCCGGCGACAGCGCCAGCGCGGCCCACTCCTTGGTGTTCTGAAGGGCACGCTCACGATCGGTGTCGAACGAAACCTTCATCTCGATCATGCGCTCGATCGCATCGGGCGCCCGGCCGGCGGCCTGCAGACCCGCTGCGACATTCGGCAGCAGCGTTTCGGTGTAGAGTTCGCGCGCCTTGCCGCTGGTGCAGATGTAGCCCTCGGCGAGCTCACCGGCCATCTTCGCTACCGTCGGGCCGGACGCCGCAAGATAAATCGGAACGCGCGTGGACGGGCGATCGTAGAGCGTCGCCTTTTCGGTCTTGTAATACTGACCCTCGAACGTGACGCGCTCTTCGCTCCAGAGCCGACGCATCAGCGTGACCGATTCCAGCAGCCGCGCGGTGCGCTCCTTGAACCCCGGCCACTTGAAGCCCAGCGCCGGCACGTCGTTGAGCGATTCACCGCTGCCGAGACCCAGCACGACGCGGCCGGGAAACATCACCGCAAGCGTCGCGAAGGCCTGCGCCACGATCGAGGGGTGATAGCGAAACGTCGGCGTCATCACGCTCGTGCCCATGACGATCCGCCTGGTGCGGGCGCCGAGCGCGCCGAGCCACGGAATCGAAGCGGGCGCATGCCCGCCGGTGTGCTTCCAGGGCTGGAAATGATCGCTGATGAACACCGAGTCGAAGCCGGCGTCCTCGGCGGCACAGGAAAAATCGAGCAACTCATTCGGGCCGAACTGTTCGGCCGACGCCTTGTACCCAATCTTGAGCAACCTGAACTCCTACCGGCACAAAGACCGAGTTGACCCCGCTCCGAGTTCCACCGGCTGCTATAAGCAGCGCAGGCGGCGATTGACGCCGCGACGGCCCCGGTGGGAATTTGGATTATGCAACGGTGCCTGATGCATGTCACTTTGCTTCGCCGATTGGATTTTCTCTCATCGGCTTGTTGGTTTTAGCGGCTGTCCGGCAGCAGCCCGCACGATGATAGGTCAAGGAGACGCTTGATGAAGCTCGGAATGGTGGGCCTGGGACGCATGGGAGGTAACATCGTTCGGCGCTTGACACGCAAGGGCCACACTTGCGTCGTTTTCGACCAAAGTCCGGCGGCGATCCAGGCCATCGTCGCGGAAGGCGCAGCGGGCGGAGCCGATCTTGCCGACCTCGTCAAACGCCTCGAGCGGCCGCGCGTCGTCTGGGTCATGCTGCCGGCGGGAGAGACCACCGAGCAGGCCGTGGCGCAGCTCGGCGAGCTTCTCGAGAAGGGCGACACGGTCATCGACGGTGGCAACACGTTCTACAAGGACGACATCCGGCGCGCGCAGACGCTGAAGGCCAAGGGCATCCACTACGTCGATTGCGGCACCAGCGGCGGCGTCTGGGGGCTTGAGCGCGGCTACTGCATGATGATCGGCGGCGACAAGAGCGTGGTGGCCGGCCTCGACCCGTTGTTCGACGCCCTGGCGCCCGGCCCCGGAACCATCCCGCAGACGCCGGGGCGAGAAGGCCGCGATCCGCGCGTCGAGCGGGGCTATCTGCACTGCGGCCCGGCCGGCGCCGGACATTTCGTCAAGATGATCCACAACGGCATCGAATACGGACTGATGCAGGCGTTCGCCGAGGGCTTCAACATCCTGCGCGGCGCCGATTCGGAAAAGCTGCCGCAGGAGCAGCGCTACGATTTCGACCTGCCCGACATCGCCGAGGTCTGGCGCCGCGGCAGCGTGGTCGGATCCTGGCTGCTCGATCTCACCGCTATCGCTCTGGCGCAGGATCCGGAGCTCAAGAATTATTCGGGATTCGTCGAGGATTCCGGAGAGGGCCGCTGGACCATCATGGCCGCGATCGAGGAAGCCGTGCCGGCTCATGTGCTGTCCGCCGCCCTCTACGCGCGGTTTCGCTCGCGCGACCAGGAAGGCTTTTCGGACAAGGTGCTGTCGGCGATGCGCCACCAGTTCGGCGGCCATGTCGAGCCGAAGAGCCGCGACTGATGGCGGATGCCGCACGCGTGGCTCATCGGATATCAAGCGACGCCGAAGCGCTGGCGCGCGACGCAGCCGAGTGGCTCTGCAGCCTCGCTGTGAGCAGCACCGGACGCTTTGCGATCTGCTGCTCGGGCGGCTCGACACCGAAGCGGCTGTACGAACTGCTGGCAGAGCCAGGTACGGCGGCGCGCTTTCCGTGGACACGAGTGCATTGGTTCTGGGGCGACGAGCGTTTCGTGCCGCGCGATCATGCCGATAGCAATTGCCGCGCGACCCATGAGGCGATGCTGTCTCGAGTCGAAGTTCCGGACGGCAACGTCCATCCGGTCCCGACGCGCCTGCCCTCGCCCGAGTTGGCCGCAGCCGAATACGAGAAGACGCTGAAAGCGTTCTACGGAGCGGACGGGCTTGATCCGGCGCGCCCGCTGTTCGATGTCACGCTGCTCGGGATCGGCGAGGACGGCCACACCGCCTCGCTGTTCCCCGGCCATTCCGCGCTCGGCGAACGCCACCGCTGGGCGGTTCCCGTGATCGGCGTCAAACCTGAAGCTCGCATCACGCTGACATTCCCCGTGCTCGGCAGCAGCCGGGACGTCGCTTTCCTCGCGGCGGGAAAAGCAAAGCGGCCGATGGTGACGAGGGCTCAGTCGGGAGATCGCGCGCTGCCGGCTGCTCTGGTCCAACCCACCGGACGGCTGACCTGGTTTACGGACCGCGCCGCGTCGGCGGACGGCGGCGCGTAGGCCGGAGCGGCGCGAATGCATGGCACGTAAGCATTCGCATCGTGCGCTGTTTGACACGCAATTCCGCATTTATGATGATGTTGCAAAGCGAGATGAAATGACCACTCTGATCAAGAACATCGGCGAGTTCTTCACCGGCGACCTCGCGCGGCCGGTCGCATCAGTCAAAAGCATCCTGATCGACGGCGGCAAGATCGTGGCCCTCGATCCCTCCACCGACAAGGCCGACACCGTGCTGGACGCCGCCGGCGGCGCGGTGATGCCCGGGCTGGTGGACGGCCATGTGCATCCGATGTTCGGCGAATGGACGCCCGCACAGGACACCATCGGCTGGATCGGCAATTACCTGCACGGCGGCACCACCAGCATGATTTCGGCAGGCGAGCTCCACTTCCCCGGCATCGACTACGACAACCTTTCGCCTGAACTGGTGACGTCGCTCGCGGTCGTGACCGCAGCGACCACCGGCCGGGTGCGCTGGAGCGGCGTGAAGCTCTATGCCGGCACGGTGCTTGTCGTCGCCGGAATGACCGAAGCGCATTTCGACCGTCTGGCCGCGGCCGGCGTCAAATGGGTCAAGTTCCTGTTCTATCCGTTCAAGGACGACACCACCGAGGCGCGCAACTACGTCACCTGGGCGCGTGCGCGCGGCATGCGCGTGAAGGTCCACACCGGCGGCGTGTCGCGCTCGGGCGCGAGCGTCGTCTGCGGCTACAACATCCTGTCCTGGCTGCAGCCCGACATCGCGGCGCACGTCAGCGGCGGCCCGATCCCGATGAGCGACGAGGACATCGACCTCGTGGTCGATAACACCAATTTCGCGCTGGAGGTGTGTTCGTCGCAGAACTACCGGTCCACCGCCCGTCTGGTGGCGCGGCTGATCGAACGCAACCAGCTCGACCGCCTGACGCTCGGAACCGACACGCCCGGTGGCACCGGCGTCATTCCGCGCGGCATGCTGCGCAACGTTCTGTACTTCGCGTCGATGTGCAACCTGACGGCGGGCCAGGCCGTCGCGGTGGCGACCGGCAACACCGCGCGCGCCCACGGCGTCGATGTCGGCTTTCTCGAGGTCGGCCGGCCCGCGGACATTGTGGTGTGCGGCTCGATCACCGGATCGGCCGGCTCGACGTTGAGCGATGCCATCGCCCACGGCGACCTGCCCGGCATCACGCATATCCTGATCGACGGGAAATTCGTCGTCACCGACCGCAGCCAGCAGACCCCGCCACCGACCAAGCGCGCGTTCTTCTGCTGCTGCAGCACCGGACAATTCGAGGCGCGCGGCGACTAGGCCGCCTGCCGGACCGCAATCTCAATTCAAGCTGGAAGGAAAACAAATGAGCGGCGTGAAGTTTGGAGTGGGGTTGTTTCCGACGGAGCCGCTGCCGCGGATGCTGGAGCTCATCAAACTGGCGGAGGACGTGGGGTTCACCTGCGCCTACATCGGCGATTCCCAGATGATCTGGCGCGAGCCCTACGTGCTGCTCGGCGCCGCAGCGATGGTGACCAAGCACATCACGCTCGCAACCGGCGTCACCAATCCGATCACGCGCGATCTCGGCGTGATTGCGGCCGGCTGGGTGTCGCTGCGCGAGATGGTCGGCGACCGGCTACTACTCGGCATCGGCTCGGGCGACAGTTCCGTGGAAACGCTCGGCAAGAAGCCATCGACGCTGGCCAATCTGGAAAAGTCCATCGGCATCCTGCGCGACCTGATCGGCGGCAGGACGATCGCATCGCCCGAGACCAACGCGTCGATCCGGCTGACCTACGCCAAGGAAGGCACCTATATCCCGGTCTATCCGGCGGTCAGCAGCCCGAAGATCCATCGTCTGGCCGGCAAGGTCGGCGACGGCGCTATTGTGCTGGTCGGCGTCGACCCGAACTTTCTCAAGGCTTCTCGCGAGGCGCTTGAAGCGGGCGCGGGCGAAGCCGGCACCACCCTCAAGGCCAAGAAATTCCGGGTGGTGTGCTGGACGCCGATCTCGATTCTGGACGACGGCAAGGCGGCGCGGGGCGCGGTGAAGGCGCATGTCTCGCGCATTCTCAAGCGCAAGCTGCCGTTCGAGCTCGACGCCGCGACAATGGAAGTGGTCGAGAAGATTCGTAAGCAGTACGAATATTACGAGCACATGGTGGTCGGCACGGCGCACGGCGACGCCGTCCCCGATGAACTGGTCGAGCGCTTTGCCATCGCCGGCACGCCGGACGAAGCCCGCGAGCAGCTCCAGCGGCTGGCGTCCTCGGGGCTGGTCGATGAAATCGCGCTCATCCCCCACACGCAGGATCCGAAGGACCGCGACCGGGTCATCCGCATCGTCGGCGATATCATTCCGAAGTTGAAGAACTGAACATCGCGCGCAAATTTTGGAATGGTGCCCAGGGACGGAATTGAACCGCCGACACTGCGATTTTCAATCGCATGCTCTACCAACTGAGCTACCTGGGCGCCGAAGCCCGCCGGAGGCGGGCTTTTGAGCAGAGCGCGGCGGTTATAAAGCGCCGATTTCGGCCTGTCCAGAAGCGCTCCCCGGCCGCGTCCCTCAACCCTCGCCCTTGATTCCCGCCTCCTTGATGAGCGGGCCCCATTTGTCCATTTCGCGCTTGAGATGGGCCGCGAGCTCCTCGGGCGAGGAGCCGACGATCACCACGCCAAGCTGCTCAAGCCGCGATTTGACCGCGTGGTCGGCGAGCGCCGTCACCGTGTCGGCATGGAACTTCCGGACGATCGCCTGGGGGGTCTTGGCCGGCGCCAGGAACACGTACCAGGACGACACGTCGAAGCCCGGCACGCCCTCCTCCGCCACCGGCGGCACGTCGGGCAGCGCGCTCGCACGCTTCAGCGTGGTCACGCCCAGCGCGCGCAGCTTGCCGGTCATGATCAGCGGCATCACCGCGCCGATGTTGTTGAACATCACATCGACACGGCCCGGAATGAGATCGTTCAGCGCGGGCCCCGCGCCGCGATACGGGATGTGCAGCATATCGACGCCGGCCAGGCGCTTGAACAGCTCGCCCGAAAGGTGAACCGACGTGCCGTGGCCGGACGAGGCGTAGGTCATCTTGCCGGGGTTGGCCTTGGCGAGCGCAATGAACTCGCGAACTGTCCTCGCCTTGGAGTCGGCCGGCACCGCCATCACGTTGGGGTAGTCGCAGATCATGCTGACCGGCGCGAAATCCGCCACCGGATCGTAGGGCAGCGACGAGAATAGATACTGGTTCACCGCGAGCGGCATGGAGTGCAGCATCATGGTGTAGCCGTCGGGATCGGCACGGGCGACCATTTCCGAACCGATGTTGGTGGCGCCGCCGCCGCGGTTCTCGACCACCAGCTGATGACCCCACATCGCCGAGAGCCTCGCCGACATCACGCGCGCGATCGCATCGGTGCCGCCGCCCGGCGGGAACGGCACGATCAGGCGGACGAAGCGGTTGGGCCAGTTCGCCTGCTGGGCCAGCGCCGCGCCCGGCGCCAGCATCGGCGTCAGCATGGGAGCCA
The DNA here is from genome assembly GCA_021730985.1 of Hyphomicrobiales bacterium. Taxonomy (GTDB): domain Bacteria; phylum Pseudomonadota; class Alphaproteobacteria; order Rhizobiales; family Xanthobacteraceae; genus Z2-YC6860. Next base: position 75,408 of record JAKFYI010000004.1, read on the forward strand.
GCGCCGAAGCGCCGGCGTAACCCAGGAAATCGCGACGATCCCACATGGCTAGCCCTCGCTCTTGATGCCGGCCGCCTTGATGACCGGAGCCCACAGATCGGATTCCGATTTCAGGTGCCGGCCCAGTTCCGCGGGCGTCGAGGCGACGATTCCCACGCCGAGATTGCCGAGCCGCTCGCGCACCGGCGGCTCCTGCAGAACGTCCACGGTGTCCTGGTGGATCCTGGCGATCACCGCGGGCGGCGTCTTGGCCGGCACGAACAGCGAGTACCACGCCGACACGTTGAAGCCCGGCACGCCGGATTCGGCGACGGTCGGGAATTCCGGCGCGGTCGGAAAGCGCTCCGCCGTGGACACCGCGATGCCGCGCACCTGGCCGGCTCGCGCCTGCTGCAGCGTGCCGCCGATGGTGTTGAACATCACGTCGATGCGGCCGGGGATCAGGTCGTTGAGCGCAGGCGCCACGCCGCGGTACGGAATATGCGTCATCTCGATCCCGGTCATGCGCTTGAACAGTTCGCCGGACAGATGCGGCGAGGTTCCGGTGCCGGACGAGCCGTAGGTGATCTTGCCCTTGTTGGCCTTGGCGTATTCGATGAACTCCATCACCGATTTCACCGGCGAGGAATTCGGCACGATCATCAGGTTGGGATAGAGGCAGATCAGCGTCACCGGCGCGAAGTCGGTGAAACAGTCGTAGCCCAGCGCCGGATAGACGTAGCGGTTGATCGCGAACGGCAGCGAGGCGATCAGCACGGTGTAGCCGTCGGCGTCGGAGCGGGCGACGTGCTCGATGCCGATGTTGCTGCCGGCGCCGCCCCTGTTCTCGATCACCATCTGCTGGCCCCACTTGTCGGAGAGCCGGGCGGAAAGGATGCGGGCGACGCCATCGGTGCCGCCGCCCGGGGCAAACGGAACGATCAGGCGGACGGGACGGTTCGGCCACGCTTGAGACTGCGCGCGCGCCGCGCAGGGCAGCAGCGGTGCCGCTGCGGATGCACCCGCCAGAGCGATCAAGCTGCGGCGATCGATCGTCACGCGCTCCTCCCTCGTCTCTTTGCTTTTATGCAAGCTTAGAGAGGCGGTGCGGCGGCGGCAACGGGCGCAACGGCCTTATAGTGATTGCTTGAGCATGATCTTTTCCGAAAACCGGTTCCCACTTTTCGGGATCATGCTTAGCGTTCCCCGGGAGACGGCCCGCTGTTCTGTGCGTCGCCGTCCTCATCATCGTCCTCGACCGCCGGAACGGCATAGACGCCGGCCAGCCAGCGGTGGAGATCGACGTCGGCGCAGCGCTTGCAGCAGAACGGCCGGTGCGTTTGCGTCGCGGGCTTGCCGCAGGTTGGACACTTGGCGGGCTCGGACTTGCCGGGTTCGATCATGGCGTTTCTCTAACGGCTTTCAGCCCGCGGTGCGACGGCTTTCATCCAGCGCGCGCAATTCGGTTTTCAGGATCTTGCCGTAGTTGTTCTTCGGCAGCGCATCGACAAAGACATAATGCTTGGGCCGCTTGAAGCGCGCGATGGCGCCGAGGCACAGCGTGTCGAGTTCGGCCTGCGGCGCCTCGCCCACCACATAGGCCACCACCGCCTCGCCCCATTCACGGTCGGGCCGCCCTATCACCGACACCTCGCGCACCTTCGGATGCTTGAGCAGCACCTCCTCGACCTCGCGCGGATAGATGTTGGAGCCGCCGGAGATGATCAGGTCCTTGGAGCGGTCCTTGAGCGTGAGATAGCCGTCGGCGTCGAACGCACCGATGTCGCCGGTGTGCAGCCAGCCGCCCTTGAGCGTGGCTGCGCTCGCCTCCGGATTCTGCCAGTAGCCGGCCATCACGACGTCGCCGCGGCACAGGATTTCGCCGGCCTCGCCCTGCGGCAACCCGCTGTCGTCGGCGTCCGCCACCTTCACATCGACGCAAGTGAAGGCGCGCCCGGCCGACGCCAGCCGCTCCAGCCAGCGCGGGTGATCGCGGTTGGCGATGTCGGCCTTCGACAGTGTGGTGATCGTCATCGGACTCTCGCCCAGTCCGTAGATCTGCGCGAGCCGCGGGCCGAACCGGTCGAGCGCCCTGAGCGCATCCTCGACATACATCGGCGCGCCGCCCCAAATGATGGTGCGGATGTTGCGCGGGTCGCATTCTGCGGAGCTTTCGACCAGCCGCTTCACCATCGTGGGCGCGGCGAACATCGAAGTGCGCGGCCATGCGTCGATGGCGCGGAAGATTTCGTCCGCCTCGAAGCCGCCGAACTCCGGCACGACATTGACGGCGCGCCGCATCACATGCGCCGCGATGTAGAGCCCCGAGCCGTGGCTCATTGGCGCCGCGTGCAGGATCGCATCGCCCGGCAGCGCTGCATCGACTTCGTTGAGATAGGCCTCGCTCTCGGCCGCCAGCACCTTGTGCGTCAGCATCGCGCCCTTCGGACGGCCGGTGGTGCCCGAGGTGTAGAACAGCCAAGCCAGATCATCGGGACTGCGCGCAGCGACGGGTATGGGATCGCAAGCCAGCATGCGCGCGTAGTCCGCGCCGCCGATCGTCACCAGCCGCTCCAGCGTGCGCGGCGCGTGCGCTCCGATCCCGCCTTCGAGCGCCGTTGACGTAAAGCAGACACGCGCGCCGGAGTTGTCCAGGATATGGCCGAACTCCGCGCCGTGCAGCTTGGCGTTGATCGGCACCGCCGCGAGCCCCGCGTGCCAGATCGCGAACAGAAGCTCGACATAGTCGGGGCAGTTGGGTGCCGCGATGGCGACGCGGTCGCCCGCCGCGAGCTTGAATTGCTGCTGCAGCGCGCCGGCCAGACAGGCGGCGCGGCCCGCCGTTCCGGAATAGTCGCGCAGCACGCGCGCGCCGAGGCCCAGCGCCGGACGCCCACCGTCCTCCCTGCCCGCCCGTTCCAGCCAGAGCGCGAGATTCATGCCCTAACCTTCGTCACGGCCGAATTTGGTCCAGCCGTCCTCGCTTCGCGATGTGATGGGAGCGGACTATACCGCGTTGAGCCAGCCGAAATGGATCGGATAGCCCTCACCGGCCAGCAGAGCCGCGGTCTCGTACAGCGGCAGCCCCACGATGTTGGTGTAGGAGCCGACGATCTTGACGATGAAGCTGCCGGCCAGCCCCTGCGCCGCGTAGCCGCCGGCCTTGCCGCGCCATTCGCCGGAGGCGAGATAGGCCTCGATGTCCTGTTCGGACAGCCGCTTGAAGCGCACCCGCGTCTCGACTAGCCGCTGGCGGAACGCCTCCTTCGGCGTCACCAGGCAGATCGCGGTGTGGACCCGGTGATTGCGGCCCGACAGCAGCCGCAGGCACTGCGCCGCCTCGTCCAGCAGTTCGGCTTTGGGCAGGATGCGCCGGCCCACCGCGACCACGGTGTCGGCGGCAAGGATATAGGAGCCGGAAATCTCGTCGTCGAGCTTCACCGCGGACAGCGCGGTCTCGGCCTTGCCCCGGGCGAGCCGATTGGCACAGGCCCGCGGCAGCTCGCCCTTCTTGGGCATCTCGTCGATATCGGCAGGACGCAGCGCGTCAGGCTCGATGCCGATCTGGTTGACCAGCGTGAGCCTTCGCGGCGAGCCGGAGGCGAGGACGAATTTGGGGCGGCCGATGATCATTGAATGCAGGCGGATAGCGGAATCGGAGCGGTTCGACAACAGGCGGCGGTGCCGCCGCTACTCATTGCCGGCCGGGCGCCCGCCGAAACGCTGCTTGATCCGCGCGGCCAACTGGTCGCGCACCTCCCGGTAGGCGTTGAGGCGCTGCTCGCGGCTGCCCTCCACCGCGGTCGGATCGGCGGTCGGCCAGTATTCGACGTCGGCCGCGAGCGTGCGGGTCAGTTCCAGCGCCTTGTGGTGCGCCTCGGGCGCCAGGGTGACGATCAGATCGAAGTTCAAACCCTCCCACTCATCCAGCTCCTCGAACGTCATCGGCCGGTGCTTGGCGATGTCGGCGCCGACCTCCTGCAGCGCCACCACCGCGAACGGGTCGAGCTCGTCCTTGCGGACGCCGGCCGAGCAGACGTACGTCCCCGGGCCGACGATCTGGCGGAAAAGACCCATCGCCATCGGCGAGCGCACCGAATTCAGGCCGCAGGCGAACAGCACCGCCAGCGGCCGTTTGCTGCCAGGCGGGGCCATAAGAGGTCACCCCTTCCAGTGCAGCACGCAGATCAGCGTGAACAACCGCCGCGCGGTGTCGAAATCGATCTCCAGCTTGCGCTTGATGCTGTCCTGCAGGATGCGCGAGCCCTCGTCGTGCAAGCCGCGGCGGCCCATGTCGATCGCCTCGATGCGGTCGGGAGTCGCGGTGCGGATCGCCGCGTAGTAGCTGTCGCAAATCAGGAAGTAGTCCTTCACGATCTTGCGGAAGCGGCTGATCGACAGGTGATGCGCCACCACCGGCTGGCCGTCCTCAAGCCGGATATCGAACACCAGGCGATTGTCGGAGAGGCTCAGGTGAAGCGCATAGGGCCCGCCATCGTGGCCGAACGGCGCAAACGAATTCTCCTCGATCAGGTCGTAGATCGCGACCGCGCGCTCATGCTCGATGTCCGCGTTGGAGCGGCCGATGGTCTTCTCGTCCAGCGTCACCGCGACGAGGCGCTTGGCGCCCGCTGTCTTTTCGCCGGTCATCGCCGGTTGAGGCGGATTGCCACCGAGCGGGCGTGGGCGGTCAGCCCTTCCGCCTCGCCGAGCGCAATGGCGGCAGGCCCCAGCGCCGCAAGCTGGTCCGGTCCGCACTTGAGGATCGAGGTGCGCTTCATGAAGTCGAGCACGCCCAGCCCCGACGAGAAGCGCGCTGAGCGCGCGGTCGGCAGCACATGGTTGGAGCCTGCGACGTAGTCGCCGATTGCCTCCGGCGTGTGCGCGCCGAGAAAGATCGCGCCCGCGTTTCGTATCCTGCCGGCCAGCCGCTCCGGATCGGCGGTCTCGATCTCCAGATGCTCGGGAGCAACCGCGTCCACCAGCGGAATGGCATCGTCGAGCGAGCGCACCACGATCACGGCGCCGAAGTCGCGCCACGACGCACCCGCCACCGCGGCGCGCGGCAGCGTGGCCAGTTGCACGGTCACCGCGCGCTCCACGGCGTCCGCCAGAGCGCTGTTGTCGGTGATGAGGATCGACTGCGCGGCCGTATCGTGCTCGGCCTGCGCCAGCAAGTCGGCGGCGATCCAATCGGGGTTGGCGTCCTTGTCGGCAAGGATCAGCACCTCGGAGGGGCCTGCGATCATGTCGATGCCGACGGTGCCGAACACCAGCCGCTTGGCCGCGGCCACGTAGGCGTTGCCGGGCCCGACGATCTTCGACACCGGCTTGATGGTCTGCGTGCCGTAGGCGAGCGCCGCCACCGCCTGTGCGCCGCCGATGCGATAGACCTCATCGACGCCGGCAAGCTTCGCCGCAGCGAGCACGAGGGGATTGAGCATACCGTCGAGCGCAGGCACCACCATGACGACGCGCTCGCAGCCCGCCACCTTGGCGGGCACCGCGTTCATCAGCACCGACGACGGATAGGCCGCGGTGCCGCCCGGCACATAGAGGCCGACCGCCTCGATGGCGCTCCAGCGATGGCCAAGCTCGACGCCGAGCGGATCGGTGTATCGGTCGTCGGCCGGTTTCTGGCGCCGGTGATAGGCCTCGATCCGGTCGCGCGCCAACGCGAGCGCATCGAGCGCCGGGCGATCGCACGCCGCGGCGGCGCTGTCGATCTCATCGGCGGAGACGCGCAGCCCGACCTTGTCCAGATCGAGCCGGTCGAACTTCAGGGTCAGCTCGGCCAGCGCCCGGTCGCCGCGCGCGCGCACGTCGGCGATAATCGCGCGCGCCGCGTGCTCGACGTCCTGCGCGGTCTCGCGCTTGGCGGCAAGCAGTTCGGCAAAGCGCGCCGGGAAATCGGCGGATTGGCTGTCGAGGCGGCTCGGCATTGCACTATCCGGCCGGGACCTGTCCCGGTGGAGGGTGAATGGCGCGAGGCCGCGGGCGCGTCAACCCTGTTGGGGCCGCGCCAGCACCCTGACATCGGCGTCGGCGTCGAGGGGGTGGTCCGGGCAGATTTCGGCGCCCCAGGCCGGGCCGAGATCGGCCAGTTCAGCCTCCAGGCATTCGACCTCCAGGCGCAGCACCGCGCCACCGGAGAAGGTGAGATCGACGAAGCCGGCCGGGGCATCGGTCTGGGAGAAGCCGACCGCCAGCAGGTTCAGAGCCTCGCTCTTGCCGTCGCCGTGCTCGACGTTGCGGCACTTGCACGACAGAACCCGCTCGAAACGCAGCGCCGACCGGCATCGCCGGTACTCTGGCCCCTGGCCTGCCACGGATTCCCAGTCGAACCGGTTCAGCGCGACCACCACCCGCTTTTCGGACGGGCGCCAGCGGATGTCAGCGGTGCGGACCAGCGCATCCTGGAGATGCGCGGACACGACTTGCATATCTTCGCCGTCGAGGGCGATCAGCCTTAGAAGGTCCATGACCCGGCCTCGGTTTTGAAAGCGTGTTCCGTAGTTAGGCAAGGCCTTTGCGAGGCGCAAGCCCGCTGGGTACGGAACCGGGCCGAGGGGCTCTGGCTGCCAGGTCGCATTTTATTCCTCGCAGACCGCACCGCCATGCTGCCATTCCTTCACCATCCCAACCGCGTGACGTTACTGACAACGGCCCCCCGCCTTGGGTAAAGTCATCCCGACCCTGGCCGATAGGCTGGAGCCCGTCGTGTTTTCATCGGAGGAAAGTATGAGTTTGTTGCAATCGTTCACGCGGCCCGCAGCCGTGTCGTGCCTGGCTGTGATGCTGTCGTTCAACGTCGCGGCGGCGCAGGACAAGCCGTTTGAGCCTCAGGTCGGCCAGGCCGGCAAGGACGTGATCTGGGTGCCTACGCCCCAGGCGCTGGTCGATAAGATGATGGAGATGGCCAAGGTCACGGCCGCCGATACCGTTTACGACCTCGGCTCCGGCGACGGCCGCACCGTCATCACCGCGGCGAAGCGCGGCGCCACCGCGTTGGGCATCGAATACAACCCGGACATGGTCGAACTGTCGAAGAAGAACGCCGCCAAGGAAGGCGTGACCAAGGCCACCTTCATGAAGGCCGACCTGTTCGAGACCGATTTCTCGAAGGCCACCGTGATCACGATGTTCCTGCTGCCGGACATCAACCTGCGGCTTCGTCCGAAGGTTCTCGACATGAAGCCCGGCACCCGCATCGTGTCGAACTCGTTCGACATGGGCGATTGGACCCCGGACGAGGTCGCCAATGCGGTCGATGGCTGCACGTCCTATTGCCGGGCCAACTTCTGGATCGTCCCGGCCAAGGTCGCGGGCACTTGGAAGCTGCCGCAGGGCGAACTGACGCTGGAGCAGAAGTATCAGATGCTGACCGGATCGCTGAAGTCCGGCACCAGCACGACGCAGATCACCGACGGCAAGATGACCGGCGACCAGATCAGCTTCAAGGCCAACGGCGTCGAGTACAAGGGCAAGGTGGACGGCAACGCCATGGAAGGCAGCATCGTCTCCGGCACATGGAAGGCGACGAAGGGCTAGTCGCCCGCTCTAAGGTTCAATCGGCGGCCGCCGCGGTTTCGCGGCGGCCGTTTCGTTTACGCCTTCGCCTTGATGCGAGCGACGATCAGCAGCGGAATGCCGAGCAGCAGCACGGCGACGCCGACCAGCGCGCCCTTCCCCGCATAGGCAATGCTCGAATACAGCAGATAAAGACAGGTCAGGCAGAACAGCGCCGGCGTCAGCGGATAAAGCGGCATTCGGAACGGCCGCGCGTGACCAGGCTCACGCTGGCGCAGCACAATCGACGACACACCGACCAGGAACAGGAAGAACCAGAACACCGGCGCGGTGTAGTTGATCATCGCCTCGAAACCTTCCTTCGTGCTGGCCCCAAAAGCGACGAGCGCCAGCGCGATGGCGCTTTGCAGATAAATGGCATTGCGCGGATTGTTGCCGGTTCCGCTCCACAGGCTCAGGGATCGCACCGAGAGGTCCTCGCCAAGCGCGTGATAGACCCGCGCACCGGTGAAGATGCTTCCATTGATGGTGCTCAGTGCCGCGCAGCATACAAACAGGCTGAGCAGGACGGCACCGCCCGAACCCAGGCCCGCCCGCATCACGTCGGCGGCGATCGCGCTGCTCTTGCGCATGCCGTCGAGGCCGAGAACGTGCAGGTAGGCGAGATTGATCAGCAGATAGAGCGCCATCACGGTGAGCGTACCGACCGCCAGGATCCGCACCATGTTGCGGTCGACATCGCGGACATCTTTCGAAAGGTAAGCCGCCTCGTTCCAGCCGCCGTAGGTGAACAGGATGAAAACGATTGCCAGACCGAGCGCGCCGCCGCTCGCCGCAGGCACGACCGATGCAGACGGCGCCGGGCTCGCCAGCGCAAACCCGATGAAGGAGACGCACAACAGCGCGCCGACCTCGAGGATCGTGAAGAGAATCTGCGCGTTTTTGCTCTCGTAGGTGCCGGCAAGATTGATCAAGGTGAGAAAGATCAGCGAGGCCGCCGCGTAGATCGACGGACCGTAGATGCCAAGCGGCCAGAGCTGTTGCGCATAGTCACCGAACACGAACGCGACCGCGGCAATGGCGCCGGTCTGGATCACCGTCGTGCGCGCCCAGGCGAACAGCAGCGCCACGTCGCTGCCGAGCGCCCGGTTGAGGAAGTGATATTCGCCGCCGGTCGAGGGATAGGCAGCCGCCAGCTCGGCATAAACCAGCGCGCCGATCAGCGTGATTAAGCCGCCGAGCACCCACATGCCGATGAACTCGGCGCCGCTGTCGGTGTTGAGCGCGACAAGCTGCGGCAGCTTGAATATGCCGACGCCAATGATCAGCCCGATCATCATGGCGATGCCGTCACCCACCGAGAGGCTCGGGCGCGGCGCCGCGTTCTGCTGTGTCGACATGGCGGTACTCACACTTCGATTTTGAGGATTGGGATTCGAACGGCTGCGGTCAGCCGGCCCGCTTGGCCTGCCAGCCGGCCGTGCCCTTGATGATGCCGCCATCGACCTCACCGCGGAACGTGCCGGACTGGCCTTCGACCTCGACATCGAACGTGATGTCCTTGCCGCGCAGCCTGCCGTTCTGCACCGGGACCGTCTTGCCGTTCACCTGGGCGGTGCCTTCGAGCATCTGGTACTTCTGCTTGAACTCGACGGTGAACTGCTTCTCGCCGCGTTGAACGTCCCAGCGGCCTTCGACCTTGGCCGGGACGATCCACAGAAACACGTCGTAGCGCGGCGCCAGCGTTTCCTTCCGCTCCGGGATCCAGTCGCCCATGCTGAACGCATGCGACACGAGCCGCGTGCCGGGCTTCAGGTCGAGCAGCTTGGGACGCAGCCTCAGATTGAGGTCGGTGAGCAGATACATCGAGATGACATCGGCCTTGGTGATGTCGGTCTCGAACAGGTTCTGCTGGCGGATCTCCACCATGTCGCCGACGTTTTCCTTTTTGACGTTGGCATGGGCTTCCTTGATGCGGTCCGGATCGAGATCGACGCCGAGCCCGCGCGCACCATATTTCTTCGCTGCGGTGACCGGGATACGGCCATCGCCCGATCCGAGATCGATCAGGAATTCGCCCTTCTTGACCTCGGCGAGTTCCAGCATGCGGTCCACCACATGCATCGGCGTAGGCACAAAGATGACGTCGAGCCGCGGGCCATCCTGCGCGGCGGCAGTGCCGGCAGACGCCAGCATCAAGGCCAAGCCGACGGAGAGGTTACGCAACGTCCCGGCAGCCTGAAGCCGGCCCATGAATGTCTGGCCCATCAATGATGTCCCCGTTTGCATGCTGGATAACACCGAAAACGCAGATCTCAGCCGCCGATCCATTCAATTTTCCCGCGGCCGGTTACGCTGTCGCACGCCGCGCGCGTACGGACGCGCCAGTATCAGCCACCACGGCGATTGTCCGCAAGGGATATGGGAGAATGCCGCGGGACGCGGCCTAGCCGCTGACCCGCTCGATCGCCGCGCCGCAGTGGGCGAGCTTGTCCTCGAGCCGCTCGAAGCCGCGGTCGAGGTGATAGACCCGGTGCACCATGGTCTCGCCTTCGGCCGCGAGCGCCGCGATCACCAGCGACACCGAGGCGCGCAGGTCGGTCGCCATCACCGGCGCGCCCTTAAGGGTCGCAACACCTTCGATCGTCGCGGTCTCGCCGTCGAGCTGGATTCGCGCGCCGAGCCGCACCAGTTCTTGCACATGCATGAAACGGTTCTCGAAGATCGTCTCGGTGATCCGCGACGTGCCCTTGGCCTTGCTCACCAGCGCCATGAGCTGCGCTTGCAGGTCGGTCGGGAAGCCCGGGAACGGATCGGTCGTCACATCGATCGGCTCGATGGCGCTGCCATTGCGCTTGACGCGGATGCCCTCGTTGCTCGCGGTGATCTCCGCGCCGGTCTGGGCAATCACATCGAGCCCGGCCTGGAGCAGCTCCGGCCGCGCGCCCTGCAGCAGCACGTCGCCGCCGGTCATCGCCACCGCCATCGCGTAGGTGCCGGTCTCGATGCGGTCGGGCAGCACACTGTGGCGCGCGCCGCCGAGCCTTGAAACGCCCTCCACGATCAGCCGCGAGGTGCCAATGCCGGAAATGCGCGCGCCCATCTTGTTGAGGCAATCCGCGACATCGCCGATCTCCGGCTCCTGCGCGGCGTTCTCGATCACGGTGGTGCCATGCGCCAGCACCGACGCCATCAGTGCGGTGTGGGTGCCGCTCACCGTCACCTTGGGGAACTTGATCTCGGCACCTTTGAGGCCGTTCTTGGCCCGCGCGATCACGTAGCCGCTTTCGATCTCGATGTTGGCGCCAAGCTTCTCCAGCGCCATGATGAGCAGGTCCACCGGCCGGGTGCCGATCGCGCAGCCGCCGGGCAGCGAGACCTTGGCCTCACCCATCCGCGCCAACAACGGCGCGATCACCCAGAAGCTCGCCCGCATCTTGGACACAAGATCGTAGGGCGCGGTGGTGTCCACAATGCGCGACGCCACGATATGCAGCGTGTGGCCGTTCTGCTGACTCTCGCCCGGCCGCTTGCCCGGCACCATCATATCGACGCCGTGGTTGGACAGGATGCGCTGCAGCAGGCCCACGTCGGCGAGCCTGGGCACGTTGTCGAGGATCAGCGTCTGATCGGTGAGCAGGCTCGCTATCATAAGCGGCAGCGTGGCGTTCTTGGCGCCCGATATCGGGATCGTGCCCTCAAGGCGCCGCCCGCCGACGATGCGTATGCGATCCATGCCCGCTCCTGCCCGTCCGCTGCCGAACGCTAGACCTTCGGCTTGTCGGGGGCAATTCCGGCGGAATCGTGAGGTTTGGCCTCCCCCTGCCGCCGCGCCCTGATCTGCGCCTTGCGGCGCTTGAGATTTTCCCGCAGCGCCGCGCCGAGCCGGTTTTTGCGGCGCTCGACTTGCGCCGATTTTCCTTCGGTCATGCGGTCACCGGCAACAGCCCTCCGGCGAGCAGCGCGGGCCGGGAGGGATGGCTCGACATCGCCATTCCGATCGGATATTCGCTCCCATCATTGCTGCCGTAGCTCAGTGGTAGAGCACTCCATTGGTAATGGAGAGGTCGAAAGTTCAATCCTTTCCGGCAGCACCATCCCTGGCCCGCCGATCCGACATCGAAGCACCGCTCAACGCTGGGTCGGCGTCTGCGCCGGCGTGGTCGTGGCACCGCCGCGTTGACGCTTGCGCTCGTCCACCATTGCCAGCGCGCGCTGCGGGCTGACCAGTCCCCAGCCGTACTGGGTGTCGCGGCCCTTCGGCCCGAGGTCGGCCGCGGTCGACTCCAGGATCAGGCGCACGTCGCGCGGCGTCAGCGTCGGGTCGCGCTCCAGCATCAGAGCGACGATGCCGCTGACGTGGGCGGTGGCGATCGAGGTGCCGGTCGACATCTGGTAACCGGCCTGCGGAGCCGGCGCGAGGATCTCGACGCCCGGCGACGCCACGGATACGTAAGGCCCGCGGTTGGCCTGCTTGAACAGCCGGTCGCTGCTGTCGGTCGCGGTCACCGCGATCACGTTCGGGTCGGCGCTGGGCCACAGCGGCGGTGACTTCGGACCGGCGTTGCCGGAGGCCGCGATCATGATGACGCCCTTGGCGGCGGCATCCTTGAGCGCGCGCTCGAGCGAGGGATCGTAAGGCCCGGCGAAGCTCATGTTGATCACGCGCGCGCCGCGGCTCACCGCCCACTCGATGCTCTTGAGGATGGTGAACGACGTGCTCTCCGCGGAGGTCTGGGTTTCGCTGAAGGCACGGATCGCGAGGATGCGGGCACCAGGCGCCACGCCGAGCAGGCGGTCGCGCGACACGATGGCGCCGGCCATGGCGGTGCCGTGCGAGTGGGCGCGCGCCGGCGAATCCGTGGCGTCGAACCGCTCCACGACCGTGCCGGCCAGTTCGGCGTGCTCGCGGTCCACCTCGGAGTCGATGACCGCGACGATCACGTTGCTGCCCGAGGCGACACGGTGAGCGTCGGTCAGGTTGAGCTTGCCCATCATGTACTGCGCCGGATCGCCGCGCGGAACCGTCGTGGCGGTCGGCGGGATGGCCTGCGGCGTCGCCTGGGCGACGGTCTGCTCCTGCATGATCCGATAGCTGTAGTTCGGCTGCACGAGGCCAAGTTCGCGCAGCCGCTCCATCGCGCGGATCGTGTTGCGCAGGTTCTGCCGGCCGCCGAGCTGGAATTGAACCGTGATGACGCCGCCGGTGTTTGTGGTCGACAGGATGGTCAGCCCGAACTGTTGCGCGATGCGATTCAGCTCAGCCTGGGAAATGTTCGACGGAAACTGCACCAGCACCTGAGACTGGTTGAATCGCGTCTCGGTGACCGGCGGCAAGCCGCTGGGCAGGCCGTTGTCGCGGATATACGCCGGCGGCGGCGCCACCGAACGCGGCGGCGTGCCGGGCGTCTGCGAGCCTGCAGGCTTGTTGTCGCCGCCGGTGACGCTCCCCGGGGTCTGCGACCCAGGCGGAGTCGGTTCGCTGAGCTTGATGAGCACCTCGACCGGCTGATTCACCGACCGGTCCGACCACAGCGGCATCGGAGGAGCCAGGATTTCGTCAGGAATCTTGTCTTTCAATACGGTCGTGAACTTGCCGTTCTTGAACAGCGTGCAGATATCGCCATCGCAATTCAGGAAGATCGACGGCGCCGTCGGCAGAACCGACCCGTCGATGCTGGCGATCTGCGAGCCGATCGTGCTGCCAGCGCCGCTGGTGATCGTGACGTCGGCGCTGGAGCCGTTGACGGTGCCGACCGGGAAGCTCGTGTAGGGAAGCCCAGTGAGGGCGCTGGCAAAGTCGCCAGTTCCATTGCCAGAGCCGCCGGGCAGCGTCAGGGTGCCGTTCACGCCCACAAGGCCGCCGACGACGTTGACGCCCGTGGCATTGATTGTGCCGGCCGCGGTGTCGTTGTTCATCAGACCGAAGTTCGCGCCGGTGAACCCGCCGATCACGTTGCCGCTGCCGGATGTGGAGATGGCGGTGACCGCCACCGATTCGGAAACCTGTCCGATGTTCACGCCCGCAAAGCCGCCGACCACGCTCGCCGTGGTTGCCGCAATCCCGCCGAAGAAACCTGAATTCGTGATCAGACCGCCGTTGAAGCCGACGAAACCGCCGACCCACGAGTTGGAGCCGGTGGACATCACCGTTCCGAGCCCGAACGTGCTGTCGATCGTGCTGAACAGATCGTTCACGCCAACGACCCCACCGAGGATCGAATTTCCCCCGCCGGTCACCTGACTGAAGGAGACGCTGTCGAAGATGTCGCCGCTGTTGCCGCCCACCAGACCGCCGGCGATGCTGGACGAACCGACCGTGACCGTTCCAAACGCGAACGAAGCAAAGATCGAGGCCGTATTGAAGTACTGCGAGCCTTCGCCGGTCTGGCATCCCGACGGGCAGGAATTCGTCTCGTTGATGCCGACCGCGCCGCCGGCAAAGCCGAAATCGCCGGTTCTCACGTTGCCCAGGCTGGCAACAATCGCGGTGCCGCTGTTGATGCCGATGGCGCCACCCGCGATCAGATGGTTTACGCCGGAGGATCCCACGTCGCCATAGCCGATGGAATATGCAGCGAGGCCCAGGTTATGCCCGACAAGGCCACCGAGCACGGTCTCCCGCGTGCTTGAGCCCGCCGCGCCCGTCACGGTTCCGAGCGCCTCCGCCCACAAGACGATGCCGGCGTTCAAGCCGACCAGGCCGCCGGCGTTGCCACCGGAGCCGACGAACACATCGCCGATCGCATAAGTGAGATACGCGTTGCGGACGCTCTCCACCCTGCCCCGGTTGACGCCGACCAGGCCGCCGACATCGATCGGACGGCAGTTGCCCTGATTGACGGTGCAGCCGTCCACCGTGCCGTCGCCGGTGACGTTGCCCTCCGCGAACGAATCCCGGATGCGCGCGCCCGAATTGTTGATGCCGACCAGGCCGCCCAGCGCCACGTTGTTGCCGGAGCTTTTCACGTCGCCCGTAGCCGAAGATAGATCGATCAGGCCGGCCGCGTTGAAGCCGACCAGTCCGCCGGCAAACGCATTGGAGCCGGCGGTGACGTTGCCGCCTGCACTGGACGAGATGATGTTGCCGGTGTTGGTGCCGACCAGACCGCCGGCGAAATTGAAGCCGCCCACTCCGTCGAGGCCGCTGCCAACCGAAACATTCACCATCGCCTTCGAGCCGGAGATGGTTCCGGAGTTCACGCCGGCCAGACCGCCCGCCGTGATGCCGGTAAAGCTGCCGCCGTTCACCGTTCCACTGACGTTGACCTTGATGATCTGGCCGCCGGCGAGGTTGTGGCCGACCAGCAACCCTATCAACTGGTTGTTGCCGCCCGCGTTGACCGTGAGGTTGGTGAGATTGAGATTGCGGATGATGCCGGAGTTGGCGGCGAGAGCCGAAGGACCGTTGATGATGAGATTGGAGATGGTGTGGTCGAGTCCGTCGAACTCGCCCTGGAACGTGAAGGTGAGCCCGTTCATCGTCGCGCCGCCGGCGTTGATGTCGCGGCCGAGCGCGTATTTAAGGCCAGCGTTTAGCGCAATGCTCTGCAAATTGGTGATGCTATTGACCAGCATGAAGTAATTGAACTGGCCGGACACCGCGTTGTTGGTCGTCACGCCCCGGGTGCCGCCGCCCTGCCCGCTCGGGGTGAAGTTGGTCGGCGTGCCGTAGGTGCCGCTCACCGGATTGTCGTAGAACACCACCCGGCCGGTGCTGTTGGTCCAGTCGATCCGGCTTCCGGTTGTGAACTGCTGGAAAATGATGTTGCCGACGCCGGTACCGGTCACGTCTGCCCGCACGACCAAACTGCCAGCGCCCGTATTCGAAATGGTGACGCCGTCGTTGAATTGAACATTCCGGAATGCGTTGAGTGTCAGCGTCGTGCCGGTACTCCACGTCAGGCTCTGGGTGACGAAGATGTCACCATTGCCGGCGCCGGCGTTGTTCACAATCGTCACGTTGTTGAGAAGCAACTGCGATTGCATCGTCGCAATCGACATCGAATTTGCGCCGTCGATACCACCCACCGTGAAGTCGAACGGATCGAGCAGCAACTGGCCGTAAGAGCCTTGTGCCGCACTCGTGTTGACCAATCCGCGGAAGTCGAGCGTGTCCTTGCCCGACACTTCGACGAAGCCGCCGTTACCGCCGGCCGCGCCACCGGTCGCAAGAATCAGTCCAGAGAAATGCGTGGTACCATCGGCCCAGATGACGACCTTGCCGCCATAGCCCACCGAGGTAGCCGAAGCGTTGATCACCGTCCCGGCATCGATGCTCACCGTGGTCGCATTCGGCAACGTGCCCGGCTCAAGGGCGCCCTGCGGAATGGTCCCCGCATGCCCGCGCCCGCCGCCAGTGTCGCCGCCGATCAGCACCGTGCCGCCGCCGGTCGCGCCCGAGGCGTCGAATGTCGCGGCCTTGATCTCGATGGCCTGACCGGTGACCTGGATCTTGCCGCCCTTGGCCTTCTTGCTCGACACGTCGAGCTTGCCGGAAATCTTGACGGTCTGCTTGAAGCCCGCGGCGTCCGACGTGGCGCCGCCGAGCACGATCTTGCCGTTGCGATGGCCGACCGAGCGCGCCTCGATCACACCGGTGTTGTTGATGACGGAATCCACCACGGTGCGCGCGGCAGCGGCGGTCAGCTCGACCCGGCCGCCATTGGCCCTCAGCAGGCCTTCGTTCTTGACCAGCGCACTAAGCGGCAGGCCGGTTTCGACGTCGCGGACGGTCGACGAGATCGCGTCGCCGGGCGACAGCTTGATGAGTTCGTCGCCGTAGAAGTCGAGCGAGAAGGTGTTGGCGGAGGCGAGACCGATGGTGCCGAAGCGCGCCGTGATGGTGCCGCTGTTGCGCACGCCGGGCGCAACCAGCGCCGCGAAGCCGTGGCTGTGCGAGTTGATGGTGCCGAGGTTGACGATCGAGGCGTCCGGCCGGCCCGGAATGTTGAACTGGTAGCGGCCCGCCATGAAGCTTTCGTTGGAGATGTCGCTGGTGGTCGCCAGGAAGCCCGCAGTGTTGATGGTGGCGCCGCGGCCGATCAGCAGTCCGTCAGGATTGACCAGGAAGACGCGGCCGTTGGCATCGAGCACGCCGTTGATGCTGGACGGACCCATGCCGCCGGTGACGCGATTGAGCGCGATCGAGCCCGAGCCCGGCTGGTTGAAGCGCACCGAATCGCCGGACCCGATGTTGAAGGTCTGCCAGTTGATGATGGCGCGGTCGGTGTGCTGATTGATGATGACGTTGTTGGTGCCGCCGCCGTTGATGGTGGCGCCGCCGCCGACCACCGTGCCGCCGAGCGGATTGGCGAGAACCGCCGTGAGGCCGAGCGGCACAAGCGCCGACGTTGCGAGCAGCAGATGACGGAGTGGGTGCCACTTCGACATGCTAGTACCGCACCGTGGATATGAAGAAGAAGCGCCAGTCATCGCGGGGACCCTCAATGCCTTTGGCGGCAGACACGTCGACCATGACGAAATTCTGCCACCTCAGCCGGACCCCGCCGCCCGCTGATGCTGCCGTTGTTTCTGCTGTCCCCACAGCAGGCACGATTGTAAAGACTTGGCCGACGTCCGCAAAGGCGTAGAACTGCGCGTCCGGAGACTGCGGCATCTTATTCACGAAATCGTACCGGAGTTCGCCGCTGGCCATCCAGCAGTGATCCCCCAGCAGTTCGGACGGGTCGTAAGCGCGGCCGAACACGCGCCCGCCGTAACCGCACTGCTCGGAGGCGAGCAATGGGCTTGCGGCCCATTGGCCGTAGAACCCAATCAAGGCGGAAAATTGCCCGCCCAGGGGCTGCAGCCGGCTGGCCGACAGCTCAACCTTGGTAAAATTGACCTTACCGGCCGCGCGCGTGGCCAGCGGATTGCCGTTTTCGGTGCTGCCGAAGCCCGGAATGCCCTGGCTTACGGTGATGCTGCCCTGGTTGATGCCGCTG
Organism: Hyphomicrobiales bacterium; assembly: GCA_021730985.1. Lineage (GTDB taxonomy): Bacteria > Pseudomonadota > Alphaproteobacteria > Rhizobiales > Xanthobacteraceae > Z2-YC6860. The sequence goes on from JAKFYI010000004.1 coordinate 92,864, forward strand.
AACTTGTCGGCGATGTCGCCATCGACCCGGCCGCGGAATCCCCGCAACCGGTCGGCCTGGAAGGGGTCCGGCGCGGTCAGATTGATCTTGCTGTAGCTGTCGGTGATGAACGCGAGCCCGGTCAGGGTCAGATTGCGTTCACGGGACCGCACGATCGACTGGTACATGCCGAACTCGACGGTCGTGGTCTGGGTCCGGTAATCCAGCAACTGCAGCAGCGGGGTGCCCGGCTTTCCGTCGCTGTAGGTGGCGTTGACGAAGCCGGTCAGACCCTCGCTGTTGACGACGTGGCGATAGTTGCCGGAAAAAAACATCAGCTCCTTGAAATCGGTCACGCCGGCGTAAGCCAGGGTGAACGATTCATGGGTGCCAAACACGTTGTTGATGGTCGGCGCAGCCATGAACTGGTACGGCCCGCGCGCCTGCGTGCCACGGTTGTCGATGCGGCCGTTGAAGTCGTAGCGCTTCTCGGTGACCTCGACGACCAGCACCGACGCGCCCTGCTCGGTCTTTGACGCCTGCAGCGTGGTGGAGAACTTCAGGCCCGGCAGGTCGTTGGCGAGCAGCAGGTAGCGCTCGAGGGTGCGGATGTTGGCCGGACGGTCGCGCACGATCTTGGCGGAATAGTCGGTGAAGAAGTCGCGATAGCGGGCGAGCTTGTCGCGCGGCCACTCGACCCGGCTGACGTAGCCCTCGATCACCTGGATGCGGATCGTGGCGCCGCCCGGGGTCAACTCCTGCGGCGGGATGATGGCGCGCGACAGCACGTAGCCGTCCGCGCCGTATTTCGCGGTGATGCGCTTGGCGATGTCATAAACGGCTTCGAGCGACACTTGACGATTCAGCAGGTCGCGATAGATCGGCGCGAATTCCTGCTCGCCGTACACGGTCGAGCCGACCACCTGGATGCTGCGGATGGTCAGCATGGTCTGCGCGGCGCCGGCCGGCGCCTCGGTGCTGGGCAGCGAAATCGCCCCGCCGCTCGGGCGTGCCCGGGGTGCCGTGCGCGGATCGACGATCTGGTCGCGCTCGCGGCCCGGCAACGCGCCGCCCGGGATCTGCGCGAACGCCTCCTGCGCGATGCACAGAATCGCAAGCGCCGCCAGAATCGGGCGCAACGCCGCGCTGCTGCTGCGAACGCAAGAACGCAGACCGCACGCCACAACGTGGGAGAAACGCAACCTCACCGGACAACTGACCCCAACCGACACCAACTACTGAGACGTATTCCGCTACTCCGCCGCCGCGAGGCCCTTCTGCGCGTTGCGCTTGAGGCATTCGATGGCGAAGTCGGTCGACATGATGTCGCCGAAGATCAGATAGAAACCGATCAGCGAGGCGTTGTGGTCCTCGTCGGTCACCGCGGCATTGCCGTCGGTGATCATCACGGTCTTGAAGTTGAGCATCATGGCGTCGCGCGCGGTGGATTCGCAGCACACGTTGGTCACCGTGCCGGTGATCAGCACGGTGTCGAGGCCGCGCGCGCGCAGCACGCCGGCCAGGTCCGATGAGCCCTGGATGAACGCGCTGTAGCGGTTCTTCTCGACGGTGATGTCGTCCGCCCGGACGTCGAGTTCGGGCCAGATTTCATAGCCCTTGCTTCCGCGCGCCAGTGCCTCGGCGCGGCGGCTGGTGCCGCGCGAACCGAGCATGTCGTACAGCGTCGACCAGTCCTTGAGCGTCTCGTCGGTGTAGGCGGTCTTGATCCAGACCACGGCGCCGCCGGTGTCACGAACGGCCTGGGCCAGCCGGTTGATATTGGGGACGATCTCCTGCGCCATCAGGCACGGCGCGTGCGCCACGCTCGGCAACATGAAGGCGTTCTGCATATCGACCACGACCAGCGCGGTGCGCCTCGGGTCGAGATCGGCATGAACGTGCTCGCGTCCATGGCGAGTCGTCACGCGGTCGATAACCGTTTGGGGAATCGAGACTTTGTGCATCGCAACCTATCCGCCGACAGAAGCCGAATTATGCGGCCAGGACGATGGTTGAGCAACCGCCGGCGGTGGACAGCGCGCGACTGTGCCTCTGGGGTGACAGGGCGGCGCGCTCAAATCCAGGAACGGCGGGAGTTGCCGGGGTTAACCACCTCGACAAACAACATTGAAGTCTTCTAAAACAAAGAACCCGACCAAATGCGGCTCTGCTAAGGCCTTTTGTCATGAATTATGACCGTTTTTTCGCGGATGCGCTCGGCAGACTGCACGATGAGCGCCGTTACCGGGTGTTTGCCGAGCTGGAACGGGTCGCCGGTCGCTTTCCTCACGCCATCTGGCACACCCCGCAGGGGCCGCGCGATGTCGTGATCTGGTGCTCCAACGACTACCTCGGCATGGGCCAGCACCCCAAGGTGATCGGCGCCATGGTCGAGACCGCCACCCGGATGGGAACCGGCGCGGGCGGAACCCGCAACATCGCCGGCACCAATTTCCCGCTGGTCGCGCTGGAGCGCGAACTCGCCGACCTGCACGGCAAAGACTCGGCCCTGGTCTTCACCTCCGGCTACGTTTCGAACGAAACCGGCATCTCGACCATCGCCCGGCTGATCCCGAACTGCCTGATCCTGTCGGACGCCTACAATCACAATTCGATGATCGCGGGCATCCGCAATGCGGGCTGCGACAAGCAGATTTTCCGCCACAACGACATGGCGCATCTCGAGGAACTGCTGATCGCCGCGGGCGACCGCCCGAAGCTAATCGCCTTTGAGAGCATCTACTCGATGGACGGCGACGTCGGCCCGATCAACACGATCTGCGATCTGGCGGAGCGTTACGGCGCGCTGACCTATCTCGACGAGGTTCACGCGGTCGGCATGTATGGCCCGCGCGGCGCCGGCATCGCCGAGCGCGACGGCGCGATGCACCGCGTCGATGTGATCGAAGGCACGCTCGGCAAGGCGTTCGGCGCGCTGGGCGGCTACATCGCAGCCAACAGCACGCTGTGCGACGCCGTGCGTTCCTACGCGCCGGGCTTCATCTTCACCACCGCGCTGCCGCCCGCGGTGTGCGCGGCCGCGACCGCCGCGATCCGCCATCTCAAGACTTCGACCTGGGAGCGCGAGCGCCACCAGGATCGCGCCGCGCGGCTCAAGTCGGTGCTCACCATGGCCGGCCTGCCGGTGATGGAAACGCCGACCCACATCGTCCCGGTGATGGTCGGCGATGCGGAGAAGTGCAAGGCGGCGAGCGACCTGCTGCTCAACGAGCACGGCATCTACATCCAGCCGATCAACTATCCGACCGTTCCGGCCGGCACCGAGCGGCTGCGCATCGCGCCGTCGCCCTATCACGACGATGGGCTGATCGATGCCCTCGCCGGCGCCATGGTGGATGTCTGGGAAAAGCTCGGAATGCCGCTGAAGCAGCGCTCGCTGGCCGCCGAATAATCTATCGCTCCGGGGTATCCAGGCGCGGCGAAGGCTGCGATTCGACAGTCATGGGCGGCGGAGGCGGCCCGAGCCAGCGGGCCAGCAGCGGAACCGTCAGCGACACCAGCATGTAGCGCGAAAGGTGGTGCGCCCCGATGAAGATCGGGTCGAGGTGCAGCGCCAGCGCCATCACCATCATGGTGTCCTGCGCGCCGGGCGCATACGCCACCACCACGTCGGCGATCCGCAGCGGCAGCATCGCGGTCAGCGCCACCACGAACAGCGAAGCAACCGAGATCGCCACCGCGAACGAGCCGAGCGCGGCGCCCAGATAGCGCAGCAGCGTGATCGGATCGGTGTTGGCGAAGCGCGCACCGGTCACGGCGCCGATCCCGATCACCGCGGCCGCCGCCGCCCACCACGGCAGCACCGCATCAAGGTATCCGCTGCCGTGCAGCACCGCCGACGCCAGCATGGCGCCGAACATCAGGCCGCCGGGAAACCGGATCGTCCGCAGGAACACGGCCGCCGCGGTCGAAACCCCGATCAGGATGGCGAGCTCCGGAACCGACGTGATCCCCGCGCTGGATTTCGGCAGGAACGCGCCGGTGGCGGTCAGGCCAAATAATGCGAGACCGGCCGGGATGCCGATCGTCAGGATCACCACGCGCATCACCTGCACGATCGCGATGGCGCGCAGGTCCGCGCGTTGCTCGGCGGCCAGCACCATCACCTGCGCCAGCGCGCCGGGACTCGCGCCGAACAGCGCCGACTGCCAGTCCCAGCCGTGCACGACGCGGAGATAGGAGGTGGTTGCGGCCGTCATCACCACGGTCGCAATCAGCAGCAGCGCGATGCTGACCGGGAACGCGGCGATGCCCTGTAGCGTCTCGGGCGTCACCACCGCGCCGAGCGAGATGCCGACCAGCACGGAAATCGCGCGCGACAGCGGCGCAGGCACCATCAGCGGCCGCCCGGCCAGCGCCGCGCCCGCAACCGACAAGAGCGATCCCGAAATGAGGCCCGCGGGAAATCCCGCCCAAGTGAACGCAGCGCCGCCGGCCGCCGCGATCAGCAGCGTCTCGGCGGTGCGCAGCGTCGTTCGCCGCGTGGCTGCGGAAAGCACCATCGCGCGATCAATGCCGCGCCGGCCTTGAGGCGTCAAATGACGTTTCGTGCTGACGGTCTCGCCGCCGCGGACAGTTCAGCCGCCGCGATCCTGGCTGAGCACGATCCGCACCAGATCGGCGGCGTTCCTGGCGCCAAGCTTCGCCATGATGCGCGCGCGATGCACCTCGATGGTGCGCGGGCTGATGCCAAGCTTGCGCCCGGTTTCCTTGTTGGAGGCGCCGGCGACGATCAGCTTGAGCACCTCGCGCTCGCGCGGGGTCAGCCGTTCGGAGCCCGGAAAATTCACGTCGCCGCGCTGGGCGGTGCTTTGCGAAACGGAACCCGTCATGGCGTGCGCGATGTTGGCCGCCGCGCCTTTTGGGCGCGGCGCTGGACGCTCGACAATAAGCTATTTCTTCAGCAGGTCTCGAATCTCTTCGAGCAGTTGCTCGGAGCGCGGAGGCGCCGACGGCTTGGCCTCCTCCTTCTGTCTCATCTTCTGTATGGCATTGACCACCAGGAACAGCACGCCCGCGATGATGATGAAATTGATCGTGATGGTGATGAAATTGCCCCACGCCAGCACGGCGCCCTGCTTCTTCGCGTCGGCCAGGCTGCCCGCAGTCACCGCCTTCGACAGGCCGGTGAAGTAGTTTGAGAAGTCGAGGCCGCCGGTGATCGCACCGATGATCGGCATGAAGATGTCGCCGACCATGGAGTCGACGATCTTGCCGAACGCAACGCCGATGATGACGCCGACCGCCAGATCGACGACGTTGCCCCGCATCGCGAAGTCGCGGAATTTCTTCAACATGCCTGCCCCCTCGAAACGTTTACGTGGTCCGTAGCCCGGCATCCTAGCCTGCGCGACGCGCCGACGCTGCCAGGTCCGCGCAACGAATGCCATCAAGCCTGGATCGGTATAAATTTCAATAGCTTACTATCTCCGTGCCGCGATGCCGGCGTGTCGGGCCGGGTGGACAACCCTGCACGATCATGGTCCGCTGAGGGTCCTGGGAGGAGCGGCGCAAGGAGCCGGCATGCTGCAGGGCTGGGTCGTCGTCGCGGTGGCGCTCGGCTACATCGGGCTGCTGTTCGTTGTGGCGAGCTACGGCGACCGGCTGCGCGAGTTCGGCCGCGCGCGGCTGCTGATCTATCCGCTGTCGCTCGCGATCTATTGCACCTCGTGGACGTTCTTCGGGTCGGTCGGCCTCGCCTCGCGCACCGGTTTCGACTTCCTCACCATCTACGTCGGTCCGGTGCTGATGATCGGGCTCGGCCTGCCGCTGATCCTGCGCATCGTGCGGCTCGCCAAGGCGCAGAACATCACCTCGATCGCCGACTTCATCGCCGCGCGCTATGGCAAGGGGCAAGCCGTTGCCGCCACCGTCGCGCTGATCGCAATTCTTGGCACCATCCCCTACATCGCGCTGCAGCTCAAAGCGGTGTCGGCATCGCTCAGCACCATCCTCGCCCACACCTCCACCGATTTCGGCTCGACCCACCCGGTGCTCGGCGACATCGCGCTGTTCGTCGCGCTGTCGATGGCGGCGTTCGCCGTGCTGTTCGGCACTCGCCACATCGATGCCACCGAGCACCAGGACGGCTTGATGCTGGCGATCGCCGCCGAATCGATCGTCAAGCTGGTCGCCTTCCTTGCGGTCGGCGTGTTCGTGACGTTCTGGATGTTCGACGGCCCGACCGCCCTGTTTTCCAAGGCGATGGAACTGCCCGCCGCGGCAGCCGTACTGACCCGCGAACCGCCGGTTGCCACACTGGTCGCGATGACGCTGTTGTCGTTCGTCGCGATCCTGATGTTGCCGCGGCAATTCCACGTCACCGTGGTCGAGAACAAAAGCGAAGCCGAGATCAAGCGCGCGGCCTGGCTGTTCCCGCTCTATCTCGTATTGATCAACCTGTTCGTGCTGCCGATCGCGATGGCCGGTCTGCTGACATTCCCCGCCGGCGGCGTCGATAGCGACATGTTCGTGCTGGCGCTGCCGCTGGTCGCGAAGTCCGACACCTTCACCCTGATCGCATTCATCGGCGGACTGTCGGCCGCGACCGCGATGGTGATCGTCGAGACAGTCGCTCTCGCCATCATGGTGTCGAACGACATCGTGATGCCCTGGGTGTTGCAACGCCGCGAGGCGCTGCTCACCAGCCGCGCCGACGCCGGCGGACTGCTGCTGATGGTTCGCCGCGCCGCGATCGTGGTGATTCTGCTGTTGGCTTACGCCTACTACCGGTCCGCCGGCGAGGCGCAGCTTGCCGCGATCGGCCTGCTGGCGTTCGCCGCGGTGGCGCAGCTTGCGCCAGCCTTCTTCGGCGGCCTGTTCTGGCGGCGCGCCACCGCGCGCGGCGCCATCGGCGGCATGGCATTCGGCATCATGGCCTGGGGCTATACGTTGCTGCTGCCCAGCATCGCCGACCTCGGCATCATCGGACGCCAGATCCTCACCGACGGTCCTTGGGGCCTAGTGATGCTACGGCCGCAGGCGCTGTTCGGGCTCGACATGCACCCGCTGGTGCACGGCGTGGTCTGGAGCCTGACGCTCAACCTGCTGGCCTACATCGGCTTCTCGTTGCACCGCGAGCCGACCTCGATCGAGCGTATCCAGGCCGACCTGTTCGCGCCGGCGCGGCTGGCGCCGGCGCCGAGCTTCCGGCTGTGGCGCTCCTCGGTGACGGTCGAGGAACTCACCATCGCGGTCGCGCGCTATCTCGGCCAGGATCGCACCCGCTCGTCGTTCGAAAGCTTCGCGACCGCGCGGCGCATCAGCCTCGACCCGCAGCACGAAGCGGACTTTCAACTGGTGCGGTACGCGGAGCATCTGCTTGCGTCGGCGATCGGCGCTGCGTCGTCGCGCCTCGTGCTGTCGCTGCTGCTGCGCAAGCGCAACGTCTCGACCAAGGCCGCGCTCAAGCTGCTCGACGACGCCAGCGCCGCGATCCACTACAACCGCGAAATTCTCCAGAACGCGCTGGATCATGTGCGCCAGGGCATCGCGGTGTTCGACAAAGACCTGCAACTGGTCTGCTGGAACCGGCAGTTCGGCGACATCCTCGACCTGCCGCCCGAATTGACCCGCGTCGGCGTCGGGCTCGAAGAGATGCTGCGCAGCAATGCGCAATTGGGCGCGCTAGGGCCCGGTCCGGTCGAGGCCATCGTTCACGACCGGCTCTTGAGCTACACGCGAAGCACCGAACCTGTTCTGGAGCGCTTCGCCGAACGCGGCCTGGTGGTGGAGGTGCGGTCCAACCGCATGCCGGACGGCGGGCTGGTCACCACCGTCACCGACATTACCCCGAGCGTGCAGGCTGCCGAGCAGCTCGAACGCGCCAACACCACGCTGGAAGGCCGGGTGCGCGACCGCACCGCGGAACTCACCCGCCTGAATGCCGAACTTGCACGCGCCAAGGCCGACGCCGAAGAGGCCAACATCTCCAAGACGCGCTTCCTTGCCGCCGCAAGCCACGACATTCTGCAGCCGCTCAACGCCGCGCGGCTCTACATCACGTCGCTGATCGAGCGCCAGAGCGCGAGCGAGGATGCGCCGCTGATCGGCAACATCGATGCGTCTCTGGAAGCGGTTGAGGAGATTTTCGGCGCACTGCTGGAGATTTCACGGCTCGACGCGGGCGCGATGCGGCCCGAACCGGTCAGCTTCCGGATCGACGAACTGCTGCGTCAGCTCGAGGTCGAGTTCACCCCGCTGGCGCGCGAGAAGGGGCTCAAGCTGACATTCGTGCCCTGCTCGCTCAGCGTTCGCTCGGACCGCCGCCTGCTGCGCCGTGTGTTGCAGAACCTGGTGTCGAACGCGGTGAAATACACGCCGAGGGGCCGGGTGCTGATCGGCTGCCGGCGCATGCGCGGCAAGCTGCGGATCGACGTCTACGATACCGGCCTCGGCGTGCCGCAGTCGAAGAAACGCGTGATTTTCCAGGAGTTCCAGCGGCTCGACGAAGGCGCCAAGGTGGCGCGCGGCCTGGGGCTCGGGCTATCGATCGTGGAGCGCATCGCGCGCGTGCTGTCCCACCGGCTCGACGTGCGGTCGGTGTCGGGACGCGGCTCCAAGTTCTCCGTCGAGGTGCCGATCACCGCCGCAGCACCCGCCAGCCAGCCGCAGCAGGGCGCGCTCAGCATCGACCGCAGCCAATTGCTCGGCACCACGGTGCTGTGCATCGATAACGAGCCTACCATTCTCGACGGCATGGATACGCTGCTCGGCGGCTGGGGCTGCCATGTGTTGAAGGCGCCGGACCTGGACGTTGCGATCGCCGCCATCACCGAGTCACAGCGCCCGGTCAACGGCCTGCTGATCGACTACCATCTCGACAAGGGCAACGGCGTCGATGCCATCGCGGAATTGCGCCGCCGGTTCGGCGCCGACCTGCCCGCCATCCTCATCACCGCCGACCGCTCGCCGCATGTGCGCGACGATGCGCGGGCGCGCGACATCCAGGTGCTCAACAAGCCGATCAAGCCGGCTGCGCTGCGCGCGCTGATGGCGCAGTGGCGGATCCAAAAAGTCGCAGCGGCCGAGTAGTTGTGTGCGGCCGATCTTGCGCTAAGATTGCCGGCGTCAGATTCAAACGGGGGAGAATTGTCATGGCCAAGCGCACCACGCACCGCAGTTCCAAAGGCACCAAGCTCTACGCCGTGCGCGACAAGGACGGAAAGTTCAAGGACATCCAGAGCTACAAGCGCGCGCATGGCGCCGACATCAAGCGCAAGGCCAAGAAGGAAGTGCGCAAGAAGAAGTAGCTACGCCGCCGGCGGCGGCCGGTGCCCGATCTCGATCTTGGCCGCGGCGATCACCGCCTGAGTGCGGCTCTCGACGCCGAGCTTCTGCAGGATCGCCGAGACGTGAGCCTTCACCGTGGCCTCGGACACGGAAAGTTCGAACGCGATCTGCTTGTTGAGCAGGCCTTCCGACAGCATCATCAGCACGCGCACCTGCTGCGGCGTCAGCGTGGAGAGCCTTGCCATCAACTCGGTCGCCTCAGCATCCGAGCCGGCGCCGAGATCGACATCCGGCGGGGTCCAGACGCCGCCCTTGAGCACGCGTGCGATCGCCTGACGCATGTCGTCGGTGCCGAGCGTCTTTGGGATGAAGCCCGAGGCGCCGAAGCTCATGCAGCGGCGGATCACGGCGGGATCGTCGTTGGCCGATACGACCACCACCGGCACGCTGGGATACTGGGCGCGCAGATACATCAGCCCGGAGAACCCGCGCGCGCCGGGCATGGTGAGATCGAGCAGCACGAGGTCCACATCGGCGCCCTTCTCCAGCAGCTTCGACACCTCGTCGAACGTGCCGGCTTCAGCGATCTCGGCCCGCTCGAACAGGCCGGAGACGGCCTCGCGAAGCGCGCCGCGAAACAGCGGATGATCGTCCGCAATGACGAGCCGGTAAAGCGTGTCGGTCAAGGCGTCCTCGTCGTGGGCACGCTCAAAGCCTAGCGCATTTAGGCCGCCGGGTGCACGCAAAGCAGGCACGCCGCGTCCCGCCGCCGCAGCTACGTCCGGCTGCCGACGAACTGCAGGATGACCTCGCGGCGGTGCGGCCGGGCGCGGTGCTCCACCAGATACAGGCCCTGCCAGGTGCCGAGCGCGAGCACGCCGCCGCGCACCGGGATGTGCAGCGAAACCCCGGTCAGCATGCCTTTGACGTGGGCCGGCATGTCATCCGGACCCTCCACGGTGTGGACCCACGGCGCGTCCTCCGGCGCCAGGGTCCGCAACGCCGCGGTCAGGTCGGTCTGAACGTCCGGGTCGGCGTTCTCCTGGATGGTCAGCGACGCCGAGGTGTGCCGCAGGTAGGCGAACAACGCGCCGTCGCGCCCGCCGCTCTGCTCGACAAAGCGGACCACGTCCCGCGTGATCTCGGTGAAGCCTTCGCCCGGCGTCTCCACCACCAGTTCGGCGGTGGAAACCAGGTCGGCTGTCACGCTCTCGATCGCCGACAGACGGCTCGCCACGCAGCCCCTCCGTCAGCTCTTGCGCTGCAAGTCGCGCTGGAACTCGACCATGATCTCCAACAGCCGCCGCCAAACCTTCTCAACGAAACCGAGCGCGCGGTCCAATTCGGCGGCGCTCGGCGTCTTCGCCGTCTCAGTGGACTTCGCCTTGTCGCCGCCGCCGGCCACGGGGGCATCGGGCTTCACGCTGGACGGCAGCGGCAGGCCCTTCGCCAACAGTTCCTTCTTCAACACGGCGTTGTCGTTCTGGAGCCGCCCGATCGCCTCCTCCAGCGCCAGCCGTTCGTCGGGGACGGCACGGCACGCCCAGCCTGCCGTCTCGCGGCCGCACACCGAGACCTGGCCGGTCCGGCCATCGAGCCGGACGAAGCTGTCCTGGATGCGGTGAAAGGAATAGCGAGCATCGTCGGAGCCCGGGACCGTGGCCGGCGCGGTTTGGTCCTGCGCAATGACCGATCCGCAGGCGATCAAGCCGCAGGCCAGCACGAAAGCGGCAACCGGAACGGCGTGGCAATGGCGCGGCATGATGGTCTCCAAGCGACTCGGATCGCGCGACTGGACCACGGATTTGCGGCGGCTCTGGGAAGGCCTGGGGCCCGCCCGGACAGACTCGAACGTAGCATCGCGGTGCAGTGCGGCGAACCGCGCGGAACAGCCGCTCCACGGCGCCTGTGGATTCTCTGGAAAGCATTGATGGCACTGGGTTTTCACGAGGTCACAGGCTGCGTGCCGATTCTTGACTCGCTTATTCCCCGTCAGTATGGTCCGCGCGGCTTTGAGGACGGCAGGAATTTTCTGGATTGGCTCGCAGCGACGCGGTGTCGAACGTAAGGCCCACTGACATGGCCGAAGACACCAGCAAGGCGGGCAAGGACAGCAACCGGTCAGCCGAAGAGGCCGCTCTCTCCGCGAGGCTCCAGCGTCTCGGCGAACGGCTCGGCCAACAGGCTGAGAGCCGCAAAGTCGGGGCTGGTCCACCGCAACAGGACGCGGGTCAAAACGCTTCGGCGCTGGCCCGCGGCTTCCGGCTCTCAACCGAGCTGGTCGCCGGTGTCCTGGTCGGCGCCGCCATCGGCTGGGCGCTCGATTGGTGGCTTGGAATTTCGCCGTGGGGGATGATTGTTTTTCTCTTGCTCGGTTTTGCCGCCGGAGTGGTCAACGTGATACGCGCGGCGGGGATCTCCACGGGACCGGGCTCAGGCCACTAGATACGGGAAGCGACCGGCGATGGCCGATCCGATTCATCAATTCGAAATCACCAAGTACGCGACGATCGCCAACATTGGCGGTCATGAGATCGCGGTCACCAACTCGGCGCTGTTCATGGCGATCACCGTGGTCGGGGTCGCGGCGCTGCTGATCGGCGGCAGCTCGGCGCGGGCGCTGGTGCCGGGCCGGATGCAGTCGGTCGCCGAGATGACCTACGAATTCGTCGCCAACACCATACAAAGCACCGCCGGCAAGGCCGGCATGAAGTTCTTCCCGCTGGTGTTCACGCTGTTCATGTTCATCCTGGTTTCGAACATGATCGGCATCATTCCGTACACCTTCACGGTCACGAGCCACATCATCGTCACCGCCATGATGGCGCTGCTCGTGTTCTTCACCGTCATCATCTACGGCTTCTACAAGAATGGCCTGGGCTTCTTCCGGCTGTTCGTGCCGAGCGGAATTCCGATCTACATCCTGCCGCTGATCGTATTCATCGAGGTGCTGTCGTTCATCTCGCGGCCGATCTCGCACAGCGTGCGACTGTTCGCCAACATGCTGGCGGGCCACATCACGCTCAAGGTTCTGGCCAGCTTCGTCACGATGCTCGGCGGCTTCGGCATCGCGGGTTGGCTTGGAGCAGTGCTGCCGCTCGGCCTGGTCGTTGCGATCACCGCGCTCGAAGTGCTGGTCGCGTTCCTTCAGGCCTACGTGTTCGCGATCCTCACCTGCATCTATCTCAACGACGCCATTCACCCGGGGCACTGACGCCCTTTCCAACCTTCAAACATCCAAAGAGGAGTTCACCATGGATCCAATCGCAGCAAAGTACATCGGTGCCGGCATTGCCTGCATCGGCATGGGTGGCGCCGGCGCCGGCGTCGGCATCATTTTCGGCAACTATCTCGCAGCCGCGGTGCGCAACCCGTCGGCCGCGCAGGGCCAGTTCGGCAACCTGATCTTCGGGTTCGCCGTGACCGAGGCGCTCGGCATCTTCTCGCTGCTGATCGCGCTGCTGCTGCTGTTCGCGCTGTAAGGCGCAACGACAGCTCACGGGACGCAAGCGATGGCCACGAGCGCGCACACCACGGCACCGGGCGGCGCCAAGCCCCCCTTTCCGCCGTTCAACAAGGAGTATTTCGCGTCCCAGGCGATCTGGTTCGCGATTGCCTTTGTTACGCTCTACGTGATCATCGCCAAGCTCGCGATCCCGCAGATCGGCGGCATCATGGCGGCACGCAGCCAGCGCGTCGCCGACGATCTCGCCGAGGCGAACAGGCTCAAGGAACAGTCGGACGCAGCTCTCGCGGCCTACGAGAAGGCGCTCGCCGACGCCCGCAACCGGGCCCAGGCCCTGGCGAACGAGACTCGCGACAAGCTCAATGCCGAAGCCGAACAGCTCCGCAAGACGATCGAGGGCAAACTCAACGCCAAGCTGGCTGAGGCCGACAAGACCATCGCCGCGACCAAGACGTCCGCCATGTCGAACATCGAGTCGGTGGCGACCGACACCGCGATCGCGATCGTCGAGCGGCTGATCGGCACCGCGCCCAGCGCCAAGACGGCGCAGGACGCGGTCGCTCAAGTGTTGAAGCGGTAGGAGGGCCCATGTTCGAAGCTGAATTCTGGGTCGCCGTCGCATTCCTGCTGTTTGTGCTGCTGCTGTTCTACGTCGGCGCCCACAAGAAGGTGACCGACGCGCTCGACGCGCGCAGCGCCGCCATCAAGGCCGAGCTCGATGAGGCACGACGCCTGCGCGACGAGGCCGAGAAGCTGCTGGCCGAATACAAGCGCAAGCAGGGCGAGGCCGAACGCGAGGCCCAGGCGATTGTCGCCGAAGCCCGCGCCGAGGCGGAACGGGTCGCAGCCGAAGCCAAGACCAAGATGGAAGATTTCGTCGCGCGCCGCACCAAGATGGCCGAGACCAAGATCGGTCAGGCCGAGGCACAGGCGCTGGCCGACGTTCGCTCGGCGGCCGCCGACGCCGCCGTCGCCGCCGCCGAGACCATCCTCACCGCCAGTGCCAAGGGCAAGGTTGCCGAGGATCTGATCGCCCGCGGCATCGCCGACGTGAAGGCGAAGCTGAACTAAGCTCCGGCAACCTGGCATGGCCGGGCTTCGGAAGCTCAGATGTCATTGCGGCGCGCATTCCTGATCGTCATCCCCATCGCGTTCTGCGTTCGCCTCGCATTTGCCATCGCGTTCCCATCCGGCGGCGGTGACTGGGCGACATACTCCACCGTCGCCCTCAACATCCTGCGCGGCTGCGGCGTATCGCTGTCCTCCCCCGGCGGCGAAGCGTGCATTCCGCATTTCGGCGGCAACCACCTGCCCGGACATCCGGCGTTCATCGCGCTGATCTGGTTGGTGTTCGAACATTCGCTTGCCGCCATCCGCGTTGCGCAGATCCTGCTGTTTTGTCTGGCGCTGGCGCGGCTGATGTCCGCGGTCGCGTCCTATTCTCGATCGGTCAAAGCCGCCTTGGCCATAGGCCTCGTGATGGCCTTGTCGCCGCTTCAGGTCGCCTGGTTCAGGCTCACGCAGACCGAGGCGCTCTCGATCACGATCACGGTGTGGTTCCTGGCCGAACTGGTGGGCTCGTTCGCGGAACGGCGGCTGCGCGCGGTGCCGCTAGGCCTGGCGACAGCCGCCGCGATCTGGCTGCGCTGGGACGGTCTGACGCTCTGCATCCCCGTCGCCATCGCAGCCTTCATCCTGCATGGGCCTGTCGAGGCCATCCGGCGCGGCGCGGTCGCAGCCCTGATCGTGGTGTTGCCGCTCACCGCCTGGCTGGTGCGGAACAACCGGGCCGGACTGCCCCTGATGCCGCCCCATCTGGTGATGACGCCGCAAATCGCGCCGTCGCCCTACGGATACGCCGCGTGGGGTGCCACATGGATCAGCGAGGAGTACCAGCGCATGGGCTGGGGCTGGCCCCTGACGTTCATGGAGTACAAGCAGCTCGACATCGACGCCAAGGCGTTCGACAGCGCCGCGGAGCGCGAGCGCGTCATGGCGCTGCTTGGCAAACTCGCAAGCCATGAAGGCCGGCCGTTCCCGCCGGCGATCGACGCCGAGTTTGCGGCGCTGGCGCGCGAACGGACCGGCCGCGACCCGTTGCGGACTTATGTCACGCTGCCGGCCAAGCGCGCCTTGGCGCTGTGGAGCAATCCTTTGACCAGCTTCGCCTGGCCCAATGAAATTCCGCTGCAGTATCAGCAGCGCCTGGATTTGAGGCGCAACTGGTCCGGCATGCTGGAACTGGCCCGCGAGTACCCCTTCCGTGCGGCGTCAAAGGCCATGACCGCCGGCTACCGCTACCTTCTGATCGGGGGCTTCTTGATTGTCTTGCTGCTTTCGCCGCTCAAACGCTTCCGCGGTCATCGCGAATTGATCTGGACGGTCGCCGCCTTTGTGGCGGCGCGCACCCTGTTCCTCGCCTGCACCAACAGCGTCGAGACACGCTTCACCGTGCCGGCCATACCGGCCCTGGAGCTTGTTGCCGTGCTCGGCGCCCTCGTCTGGCTGCGGAAATTCGGCGACGTGCAAACCCCGACCGGGACCGCAGCTCAACGCGATACGGGCGGCGGGTTGCCGCGCGGCGCGTAGAACGTCCCCTCGACCTCGAAAATGTCGTCCTGGTTGAGCCGCGCCACCTCGATGATGGTGCGCGGCGGACCGGGCCTTCCGCCCCACAATTCCTCCTGGACCTTGTTCACCAGCGGACGCAGCCGCGCCATGTCGGTCACATAGACGACGATGCGGACCGCATCGTGCAGGGAGGCCCTCTCCGATTCGGCAATCAGCTTCATGTTGAGGAAGGCCCGGCGGATGCGCGCCTCGTCGCCCTTCATCAGCGTGTTGGTCGCGGGATCGATGCCGCGCATGCCGGCCACGAAAACGAAGTCGCCGGCCCGCGCGCCCACGCTCCAGGGGCCGGTCGGCGCAATGGCGCCTTCGGGCGAAAGCGTCGTCACTCCACGGGGCGAAGCCGGATCGGTCATGTCCTCGGCATTCTATACCCGCTGCGGCATCGGCGGGATTTGTTCGTCCGGTGCGGCATCCACCCCAGGACAACACCGGTAAAAGCCTGTGCAGAATTTGTGATCCAGGCTGGACTTGCTTGACCCACGCTTCTTGGGGCGGCGCTCTGCGTCCATAATCTTGCCACGCGAATCACTTCACAGGGGGCGTGGGTGATCGCCATACGGTGGCCGGATCGGGGGCCTCGTTCGTGTTGATCTTTGACTGCAACGGCGTCCTGGTGGACAGCGAAGCGCTTGCCGCAACCGTGGCATCGCAGGAGTTGACGCGCGCCGGTTTCAAGGTTTCGCCGGAGATCGTATCTCGATTTTTCGCAGGCCGCCGACCCAGCGACATGATTGCCGACGTCGAGGCCGCGACCAAGCGCAAGCTGCCGCCCGACTTCGCCGAGCACCTCGCCGCCACCATGATGCGGCGGCTGCGCGCCGAGGTGCGCGCCACACCCCACATGGAATACGCGCTGACTTGGCTGCGCGGGCCGAAGTGCGTGGCGTCATCCTCGCCGCACAACCGGATCCGGATGAGCCTGGAGAGCACCAGCCTGTTCCGCTTCTTCGATCCCTACGTGTTCTCGGCGAGCGACGTTCCGAAGGGCAAGCCGGCGCCGGACCTGTTTCTGCATGCCGCCCGCAAGATGAACGTGCAGCCGGCCGACTGCATCGTGGTCGAGGATTCGCCCGCCGGCGTTTCCGCCGCGACCGCCGCCGGCATGACCGCGATCGGCTTCATCGGCGGCACCCACACCGGGCCCAATCTCGGCGCCTATCTGACCAGTGCCGGCGCCCGCACGGTGATCGCCGACATGCGCGCACTCAAGGGCGCCGTCGTCGCGCTGCGCGGCTGGTAGTCCGGCAAAACTGATGCGAGATCAGGCCGGAGGCCGCTTCGGCGGGCGCTGCTGCTGACGCGATTTTGGCGGCTCGCGCATGCCCATGGCGTCGAAGCCGACATAGACGATGTATTCGTCGATCGCGCCGCCGCGCGGCATGGGGAAGCTGACCTCGTCCTCCACCATCGTGAATTGAACGTTGCCGCCGCCCTCCGGAACGGTCACCGACACCCGGTTGAGCTTGGTGAGAATGGTCTTCGGGTTGGGCCCCTCGTGAACGACGGCGAGGCGGACCGGCACGTCGATCTGTCCCGGCCCGCCGGCCGGACCCAGGATCACGCGGCCCTGCACGCCGACCCGCATCGTCACCGTGTTACCGACGAGCTTGCATTCGCGCGCGGTCTGGCCGATGCCGACCTGATAGCGCAGGTTCATGGCCGCATCGTCGGACACGTTCGACGATACGCTCAACGTCGAGGCGCCGGCGCGAACGCCAACGTCCGGACAGGTGATGTCGTCGGCCGTCGGAGCATCGGGTTTGCCGGTTGCGGTGGTTGTCACCGAATTGAAGAAGGCCGACATGGTCGGCGCGGGCGTCGAGAGCGACGAGGAACAGCCAGATACCGCCGCGGCAAGCACAATAGCCGCCGCAACAGGCAAACCACGCCCTGTCCAGGTTTGACGCACCGTCACTCCACCCATGCTCAACGCTTAGGTCCGCAATGGCTAATGGCCGGTAAATGGCCCGCCTGTATAGCAGGGCGACCGTGGCATCCCCAAGGCATGAGCCCGGGCACGAACGGCCTCGATTTGCTCAAGAATTCGGGTCGGTCCGCAGCCGTGCGTAAAGCAGATGATCCTGCCACAGGCCGTTGATGCAGAGGTACGACCGCGCGTAACCCTCGCGCCGGAAACCGGATTTTTCCAGCAGGCGGATCGAGGCAATGTTGGTCGGGATGCACGCCGCCTCGACGCGATGCAACCGCAGCAGATCGAACGCCGCCGGCACCAGCGCGCGCACCGCGGCAGACATGTAGCCCATGCGGACATAGGGCGCGCCGACCCAGTAGCCGAGGCTGCCGGCCTGGGCGACACCGCGCCTCACGTTGGCCAGCGCCAGACCGCCGACCAGGGCGTTGTCCTCCTGGCGAAACAGGAAGAACGGATAGGCCTGATCGGTGCGCAGATCCTCGGCGTAGCGGCGCATGCGCAGGCGGAACGCGCCGCGCGTCAGATCGTCGGCGGGCCAGATCGGCTCCCACGGCGTGAGGAACGCGCGGCTCGCCTCGCGCACCGCGGCCCAGGCGGCGTGATCGGACATCTGCGGCGTTCGCAGCACCACACCGTCGCCGACGATCGGCGGCAGCGGCTCGGGCGAGTTGATGGTGCGGAACAGCGCCATGACGGTTACGCGGCGCGGCGCGCCAAATCGCCGATGATGGTCGCGGCGCCTTCAAGGCTGTTGCCGGGCCCGAGCGCTGCGATCGCCGGGCTGCTGCGGCCGAGCAAGGCGCGGCCCGCGGCGCGCGCGCTTTCGACCGTCACCGCCTCGACCTTGGCGACGATCTCGGCGATCGGCACCGGCCGGCCCCAGGTCATGATCTGGTTGGCAAGCTGGCGGGCGCGGGCGCCGGAGCTTTCCAGCGCCATCAGCAGGCCCACCTTCATCTGCGCCTTGGCCTTGTCCACCTCGGCCTCGGTGATGCCGGCTGCGGCGCGCGCCGTCTCCTCGATCGCGACCTTCACCAGTTCGTTGACGTCGCCCGCGTCGGTGCCGGCGTAGATGCCGAACATGCCGGTGTCGGAATACGGCGCGTGGAACGATGAGATCGTGTAGCAGAGACCGCGCTTCTCGCGGACCTCCTGGAACAGCCGGGACGACATTCCGCCGCCGAGCAGGCTGGTGAACACCTGAAGGCTGTAGAGCGAGGGGTCGCGCTGCGGCACGCCCTCGAGCGCGAATGCGATGTGGACCTGCTCCAGTTCGCGCGTTTCCAGCTTGGTGCCGCCGCCGAACTTGGCGGACTGCGGCGCAACCTTCGCAGGGCCGACGAACCGGCCGAACAGGCGCCCGGCCTCATCGACGATGACGGCGTGATCGACCGCGCCGGCCGCCGAGATCACCATGCCCGGCGCCCGGTAGTTGCGGTCGAGATAGGCGCGCAGGTTGACGTCCTGGAACGAGCACACCGTTTCCGGTGTGCCGAGGATCGAGCGGCCCATCGGCTGGCTGGGGAACGCGGTGGATTGCAGAAAATCGAACACCAGGTCGTCCGGCGCGTCTTCGGTCGCGCCGATCTCCTGCACGATCACGTTCTGCTCGCGTTTGAGCTCGGCCGGATCGAACAGCGGATTCGACAGAATGTCGGACAGCACGTCGAGCGCGAGCGGCACGTCGGTCTTCAGAACGCTGGCGAAATAGGCCGTGGCTTCCGTGCTGGTCGCGGCGTTGATGTCGCCGCCCACCGCCTCGATGGACTCTGCGATCTGGCGCGAGGTGCGGCGCTTGGTGCCCTTAAACGCCATGTGCTCCAGCAGATGCGAGATGCCGTGCTCGTCCGGCAGTTCGTCGCGGCTGCCTGCGCCCACCCAGACGCCGAGCGTGACGGTCTGCAGATGCGGCATGCTGTCGGTCACGATCGTGATGCCCGACGGCAGCTTGGTGACTTCAACGCTCATGCCGCAGCTCCTTCACGGGCGGCACGGCTTGCCGCCAGGATGAATCGTTCCACCGCGCCCTGATCGGCGGCCATGGCCGTCACGCGCTCGGGGCGTGTATTTAGGTCCGAAAGCCAGTCCGGCAATCCCGGCCGGTGTCCGCACGCCGCCTCGACCGCATCCGGGAACTTGGCCGCATGGGCGGTGCCGAGCACGATCATCGGGATCGAGGGGTCGCGAACCTCTTTCTCGGCCACCGCGATGCCCACCGCGGTGTGCGGATCGATGCAGCGCCCGGTCTCGCGCAGCACGGTGCGGATGCAGGCGGCGACCTCCTGCTCGTCGGCGCGGCCGGCACCGAATTGGGCGCGGATCGCGGACAACGCCTCGCTCGATACCGAAAAGCGCCGCGACTGCGCCAATGACGCCATCAGGCCGCGCACGGCTCCGGCGTCACGGCCATAGGCCTCGAACAGCAGCCGCTCGAAATTCGACGACACTTGGATGTCCATCGAGGGCGACGACGTCGCCGTGACCTCGCGCAATTCGCTGACGCCGGTGGCGAGCGTGCGCACCAGCACGTCGTTGACGTTGGTCGCGACCACCAGGCGATCAACCGGCAGGCCCATGCGCTCGGCGACGTAGCCCGCGAAAATGTCGCCGAAGTTTCCGGTCGGCACCGTGAACGCCACCTTGCGATGCGGCGCGCCGAGCGCCACCGCCGCGGTGAAGTAGTAGACGGTCTGCGCGACGATGCGCGCCCAGTTGATCGAGTTGACGCCCGACAGCCGCACCCGGTCGCGGAATGCGTGATGGTTGAACAGCCCCTTCAGCACCGCCTGGCAATCGTCGAACGTGCCGTCGATCGCGAGCGCATGGATATTGTCGTCGGACGCCGTGGTCATCATCCGGCGCTGCACATCGGAGATACGCCCGGACGGGAACAGCACGAACAGGTCGGCGCGCGAGCGTCCGCGCAGCGCTTCGACGGCGGCGCCGCCGGTGTCCCCGGAGGTCGCGACCACCACGGTGGTGCGTTCGCCGCGCGCGGCCAGCGCATGATCCATCAGGCGCGCCAGCAACTGCATGGCGACGTCCTTGAACGCCAGCGTCGGCCCGTGGAACAGCTCCAGCAGGAAGCTCGACGCGCTGAGCTGCATGAGCGGCGCCACCGCCGGATGGCGGAACGCGCCGTAGGCTTCGGTCGCCATTTTCGAAAGCTCGGCTTCGGAGATCGCGGTGCCGACGAACGGCCGGATCACCTCAACGGCCACCTCGGCGTAGGGCCGCCCGGCGAAGCCCGCGATGGTCTGTGGCGACAGGCGCGGCCAGGTTTCGGGCACATAAAGTCCGCCGTCGCGGGCAAGCCCCGCGAGCGTGACATCGATGAAGCCGAGCGGAGGGGCTTCGCCGCGGGTCGAAACGTATTGCAACGAGGAATCCTTGCGCGTCGAGCGGACACTAGAGGCAAGGTTCGGCTTTAACAAGGAATGCGGCGCAACTGCCGAATTAGGTCTAACCAACTGATAACACGGCAAAAATATTCATGCCTGTGCGTCATCCGCGAGGCCTTGCTGACGCCTGCGATGCAGCAGCCAGGCGGCAAATACGCCCACCAGCACCAGCGCCAAGCCGTACCAGGTCATCGCATATTGCAGATGGTGGTTCGGCAAATTGACCCGCAGCGGCGCCGGATGCGGCACCCCGCCGGGCGGAACCGGCGACTCCTGCTCGATGTAGAACGGCGCGACGGAGCCCCAAGGCCGGACGCGCGCCATCTTGAGCGGATCGCGCACGTACCAGATATCGTTGGCGCGGTCGTGGTCGGCGACGAACCACGACGTTTGATCGGGCCAGCGCAGCACGCCGACGATCTCCTGCGGACCTGACGGCAGAGCGCCGGGCCGGTCCTTCGCGTAGCCGCGGTTGACGACGATGTGCTCGCCGCCCGGAAGCCGTCCCGCCATCAGCACGAAATATCCCGGCGCCTTCACGTCGTCGCGCAGCGCCGAGCCGCTGGTGAACACCAGCGCGGCATCGCCGCGGAAATCGGCACGCACCCGGACGCGGCGGAATTCCGCCTCGGCCGCGGTGAGCCTGCTCCATTCGGCCGGCGGCGGAAGTTCGGCGGGTGCGGCCTTGAGCCGTTCGTCGAGTGTCGCGATCAGCGATTCTTTCCATGCTTTGCGCTCAAGCTGCCAGGTCCCGAGCGACAGCAGCAAGGCCAGCCCCGCCAGCAGAAACAGGATCGGGATCAGCAGTCCCTTGCGGTCCAGAGTCACGGCTCGTCTCGCTCGCGGCGGCCTTCGGCGGCCCTGTGATGGTACTGCAGCACGATCATCAGTCCCTTCAGCGCGCGCAGGGGCAGCAATGTGGTGGCGAGGATCAGCGGCGTCCACAGCACCGCGTGCAGCCACAGCGGCGGCTCGTACTTGACCTCGACGAGAAGAGCGCTGCCGACCACCACGAAGCCGGCCAGCAGAATGACGAAGATCGCGGGCCCGTCGCCCGCATCGGCGAAACCGTAGTCCAAACCGCAGGCCTCGCAGTTCGGCCTGATCTCAAGAAACCCGCTCAGCAGCCGCCCCTTGCCGCAGCGCGGACAGCGGCAGGTCAGGCCTGCCAGGACTGGTGAAGGCTGGATGTCGCTCATACAATCTTCTTAGTGCATTTGAGCATGATCTTGTCCGAAAACCGGTTCCCACTTTTCAGGATCATGCTCGAACGCAAAAGGGGCAGCTTGCGCTGCCCCTTTGCATCAAATCCAGTCCGCGTCAGTGCGGCAGCGGCGTTCCGCCACCCCACACGTAAATGCAGACGAACAGGAACAGCCACACCACGTCGACGAAGTGCCAATACCAGGCGGCAAACTCGAAGCCGAGATGGTGGGTCGGCGTGAAGTGGCCCTTGTAGGCGCGGCCCAGGCACACGATCAGGAAGATCGTTCCGATCAGCACATGCGCGCCGTGGAAGCCGGTCGCCATGAAGAACGTCGCGCCGTAGATATGGCCGGAATAGGTGAAGGCCGCGTGCGCGTACTCGTAGGCCTGCACGCAGGTGAACAGCGCGCCCAGGATCACGGTGAGCCAGAGGCCCTGGATCAAACCCTTGCGGTCGCCGTGCAGCAGCGCGTGGTGCGCCCAGGTCACGGTGGTGCCGGAGGTGAGCAGGATCAGCGTGTTGAGCAGCGGCAGGTGCCACGGATCGAACGTGCCGCGGAACTTGACGCCGTCGGCGCTCGGCGCCGGCGGCCACTGGCCGCCGATCAGCTCCGTGCGCGCGAACTGGTAAACATCGCTGGGAAACAGCGCGACGTCGAAGTAGGCCCAGAACCAGGCGACGAAGAACATCACCTCCGAGGCGATGAACAGGATCATGCCGTAGCGGTGGGAGATCTGCACCACGCGGGTGTGATAGCCGTCGTACTCGGCCTCGCGGATCACGTCGCGCCACCAACTCGCCATGGTGTAGAGCACGCCGATCGCGCCTGCGAAGAAGATCAGCGGCGCCACCGCGAACATGTGGTGCATCCAGGAGATCGCGCCGATCGCCATGAAAAACACCGAGATCGAGCCGATGATCGGCCACGGGCTCGGATCGACGAGGTGGTAGTCGTGTTGCGGTTTGGCGTGCGCGTCGGCCATTGCTGGTCTCCGTTAGATTTCTATTCCTTGGAGCATGACCTTGTCCGAAAACCGGCTTCCACTTTTCGGGGTCATGCTCAAATTCGTCCCGGCCGTCCCGCCGAGGCGCTGTCCGCCACCGGCCGCTGCACATCGCGCTGCGGATGGAAGGTGTAGGACAGTGTGATGGTATCGACCTCCTTGCCGTCGGCGTCCTGCGCCATCTTGGGGTCGATGTAGAACACGACCGCCATGTCGCGCTTCTCGCCGGCCTTGAGCGTCTGGTCGGTAAAGCAGAAACAATTGATCTTCTGGAAGAAGATTCCCATGCTCAGCGGGGTCACGTTGTAGCCCGCGATACCGTGGGTTTCGCGCGCGGTCAGATTGACGGCGCGATAGTGAACGGTGACGACCTCGCCGAGCCGCGCCTCGATCGAGGTCCGCTCCGGCTCGAAGCGCCACGGCAGGCCTGCGCCGATGTTGGCGTCGAACCGCACGGTGATCTTGCGGTCCAGCACCTGGCCTGGAGCCGCGACCGCGACCTGGGTGGTGCCGCCGAAGCCGGTGGTGCGGCAGAACCAGTCGTAAAACGGCACCGCCGCGTAAGCCATCCCAACCATGCACGCCGCGAACGCAGCCGCGCTGCCAGCGACCATGAGGTCGCGGCGGCGGATGGTCGGTTCGTCGCGGTCTGTCATGTTCACAACGGACGGCTCAGGACGCCGGGGCCGAGTTTGACCACGGTCACCACGTAGATCAGCAGCACCAATCCTCCAAGCACCAGCGCGAGCGCGATCGAGCGGCTGCGGCGCTGCCGCTTCTGCTCGTCGGTGAGCACCACACCGGGCTCGTTCGGTTTTTCGGCCATGGCATGCCTCATGCGAAGGCCCGGGCGAACAGGCCGCCCAGTCCCCACTCAGCCAGGAGAACCGCGAACAGGGCGAAAAGATAGAGGATCGAGAAGCCGAACAGCCGCCTCGCGGCGTGATCGGACGGCGTGCGCAACAACTGCCAGGACAGCGCGATCATCAGCGCGCCGCCGACGATGGCGGACAGGCCGAACGCCAGCCCGGCGTAGCCGAACAGCCAGGGCGAGGCGCCGACCGGCGCCAGCACCAGCGAATAGATCAGGATCTGCCGGCGGGTTTCCTCAGGTCCGGCCACCACCGGCAGCATCGGAACGCCGGCGCGCGCGTATTCCTCGGTGCGCAGCAGCGACAGCGCCCAGAAATGCGGGGGCGTCCAGAAGAAGATGATCAGGAACAACAGCACCGACTCGATGCCGATCGCGTTGGTCGTTGCGGCCCAGCCGATCATCGGCGGGAAGGCGCCCGCGGCGCCGCCGATCACGATGTTCTGCGGCGTCCAGCGCTTGAGCCACATCGTGTAGACCGCGACGTAGAACACGATGGTAAAGGCGAGCAGGCCCGCGGCCAGCACGTTGATCATCAGGCCGAGCATGACGACCGAGCCGACAGCGAGCGTCATGCCGAACGCCAGTGCCTCGCCAGGCGCAACGCGGCCCGACGGCACCGGACGCGTCACCGTGCGGCTCATCACCGCGTCGATATCGGCGTCGTACCACATGTTGAGCGCGCCGGCGGCGCCGGCGCCCACCGCGATGCAGAGCAGCGCGGTGAAGCCCAGCACCGGATGCAGATGGCCCGGCGCGATCAGCATGCCGGTCAGCGCGGTGAAGACAACGAGCGACATCACCCGCGGCTTCATCAGCGCAAGGTAATCGCCCGCACCCGCCAGGCTCGGCTCGGCGCGAGCGTCCTCGTCCCGCAACGGGCGGGCGAGACCGGCGCCTTCGCTCAGCAACGACATTACTTGACCCGAGGCAGCACGTTGAATTGATGGAACGGCGGCGGCGACGGCAGCGTCCATTCCAGCGTCGTGGCGCCGGGGCCCCACGGATTGTCCGCGGCCTTCTCTTTGCGCGAGAAGGCAATCGCCATGCCGATGAAGAACGTCACCAGGCCAATGGCGGAGATGTAGGAGCCGATCGACGACACGTAGTTCCAGCCCGCAAACGCATCAGGGTAATCGGCGACGCGGCGCGGCATGCCGGCAAGGCCGAGGAAGTGCTGCGGGAAAAACACGATGTTGACGCCGACGAACGTCGTCCAGAAGTGCACCTTGCCCCAGAACTCTGGGTACATGTAGCCGGTGATCTTCGGGAACCAGTAGTACCAGCCGGCAAACACCGCGAACACGGCGCCGAGCGACAGCACGTAGTGGAAGTGCGCGACGACGTAGTAGGTGTCCTGCATCACGCGGTCCACGCCGGCGTTGGCCAGCACGACGCCGGTGACGCCGCCGAGGGTGAACAGGAAGATCAGCCCGACCGCCCATAGCATCGGCGTCTTGAACTCGATGGAGCCGCCCCACATCGTGGCGATCCACGAGAATATCTTCACGCCGGTCGGCACCGCGATCACCATCGTGGCCGCGATGAAGTAGGCCTGCGCGCCGGTCGACATGCCGACCGTGTACATGTGATGCGCCCACACCACGAAGCCGATGCCGCCGATCGCGACCATCGCGTAGGCCATGCCGAGATAGCCGAACACCGGCTTCTTGGAGAACGTCGCCACGATCTGGCTGACGATGCCGAAGCCCGGCAGGATCAGGATGTACACCTCGGGGTGACCGAAGAACCAGAACAGGTGCTGGAACAGGATCGGATCGCCGCCGCCGTCGGCGGTGAAGAACGTGGTGCCGAAGTTGCGGTCGGTCAGCAGCATGGTGATCGCGCCGGCCAGAACCGGCAGCGACAGCAGCAGCAGAAACACGGTGACGAGCTGCGACCACACGAACAGCGGCATCTTGTGCAGCGTCATGCCGGGCGCGCGCATGTTGAAGATGGTGGTGATGAAGTTGATGGCGCCGAGGATCGACGAGGCGCCCGCGACGTGCAGCGATAAAATCGCGAAGTCCACCGCGGGCCCCGGGTGGCCGCTCGACGACAGCGGCGCGTAGATCGTCCAGCCGGCGCCGACTCCCGGCGCACCGGGCTCGCCTTCGACAAACGCCGAGGTCAGCAGCAGGATGAAGGCGACCGGCAACAGCCAGAACGAGATGTTGTTCAGGCGCGGGAATGCCATGTCCGGCGCGCCGATCATCAGCGGCACCATCCAATTGCCGAAGCCGCCGATCATCGCCGGCATCACCATGAAGAAGATCATGATCAGGCCGTGCGCGGTGGTGAACACGTTGAATTGATGGGCGTCGTGGAAAATCTGCAGCCCCGGGAACTGCAGCTCCATACGCATCGCAATCGACATGAACGCGCCGATCACGCCGCCGACAATGGCGAACACAAGGTACATCGTGCCGATGTCCTTGTGGTTGGTCGAATACACGAAGCGGCGCCACCCGGTCGGGGTATGGTGCGCATGATCGTCGTGCGCGTGATCACCGTGTGCGTGGTCGTGTGCGCCGTGAGCCGTTGCCATCGTCAAACCCTTCGACGTTTCGTTATCGCCCGCTGATTCGCAGCCTCACTCGGCCGAAGCGGCGACCGTGATCGACTTCTCGCCGTCGTTGACGGCGAACTTCTTGCGCGCCTGTTCGAGCCAGGCGGCGTAGTCCTTGTCATTCACCACGCGAACCGCGATCGGCATGTAGGCGTGATCCTTGCCGCAAAGTTCGGAACACTGCCCGTAGTACACGCCCTCGCGGGTCGCCTTGAACCAGGTCTCGTTGAGGCGGCCCGGAACCGCGTCGATCTTGATGCCGAAAGCAGGCACCGCAAAGGCGTGGATCACCTCCGCGCCGATCACCTGGACGCGGACCACCTTGTTGACCGGGACCACCATGTCGTTGTCGACCGCCAGCAGGCGCGGCTGCTCGCATTTGATGCGCTGCGCATCGCAAGCCAGCAGCGAATCAAACTCGAACTTGCTGTCCGGGTAGTTGTAGGTCCAGTACCACTGCTTGCCGGTCGCCTTCACCGTCAGGTCGGCCTGCGGAATGGTCGTCTGCAGGAACAGCAGCTTGAAGGACGGCACCGCGATCGCGGTCAGGATCACCACCGGAATGAGCGTCCACGCCACCTCGAGCAGGGTGTTGTGCGTGGTCTTGGTCGGGACCGGGTTGGCCTTCGAGTTGAAGCGGAAAATCACGATCAGCAGCAGGACCAGCACGAACAGCGTGATCGCAGTGATCAGATAGAGCAGGAAATCGTGGAACCAGATGATGTTCTCCATCACCGGGGTCGCGGCCGGCTGCAGGCCCATCTGCCAGGGCAAAGGCTGCCCCGTGGCAGCCATCGCAAGGCCTCCCACCGACAAGCCACCCGCCGCAGCGAGGAACATCGTCGCGGCGAATACGGCCGCCAACCGCTTGAGCATCCGCATCGTCGTCTTCGCTCCTTCGGCGAAATCAGTCGCGTCCGAGCCGCACCGGAAAGCGTTGATTCAGGTCGATACCGCTTCCGAAAAGGCGCCCGTCGGGGGCCGCGCTCGTCGGCGTGCGGTGCGGCGGGAGGGAGTTTCCCTGGTTTCTCAAACCATAATTCCGGCGCACTCGCAATGTGCCTGGACGGTTGTCCGATGCGACAATCTGTTTATACCGGCGAATCGGGTTTTGGGGCCGGGGGCGGCCTAAAACCGGGCGTCCTTGACATGGCAGAACCGCCATGTACGGACATTCCAACCACCGGCCGTGTCCGCGCCCGCGGCTTCAAGCGCGGTCCCGCGGAACCGGCCAGCCAGAGGACTGGATCATGGGCAAACTCAGCCGATATCGCCTGATGCGCTGGTCCGTGCGGATGGTTCCGCTGGCCTTCGCCGTGCTCTGGGGATTGACCGGCGAAGCGGGCGCGCAGGGCGCGGTCCGCTCCGTCCACAACGACTGGCAGATCCGCTGCGATACCCCGCCCGGCGCGCAGGGCGAGCAGTGCTCGCTGATCCAGAGCGTCACCGCCGAGGACCGGCCCAATATCGGCTTGACCGTGATCGTCCTGAAGACCGCCGACCGCAAGACCCGGCTGATGCGGGTGATCGCGCCGCCCGGCGTGCTGCTTCCCTCCGGCCTCGGTCTCAAGATCGACAACACCGAGGTCGGCCGCGCCGGCTTTGTCCGCTGCGTGCCCAACGGCTGCGTCGCCGAGGTGATCATGGACGATACCCTGATCGGCAAGTTGCGGACCGGCCAGACTGCCACCTACATCATCTTCCAGACTCCGGAAGAGGGCATCGGCTTCCCGATGAGCCTCAAGGGATTCGGCGAGGGCTTCGACAAGCTGCCCTGATTTGAGTTGGGCATCGCCCACTCCCACGCCGTCATCGCCTTCCCTCGGTGTCATCGCCCGCGAAAGCGGGCGATCCAGTAATCGCCGACCTGTAAAGCAAGCACCGCCTCGCCATAGCATCCTCTACAGTGGATACTGGATGCTCGCTTTCGCGGGCATGACACCGGTGTATGGGGAGGCGCTTTCGTGAACATTGGCTTTGTCGGCCTCGGCGCCATGGGCGAGTTGATCGTGCCGCGGCTGATGGCGGCCGGACATAAGGTCACCGGCTGGAACAGAACGCGCGCCAAGGCCGAGCCGCTGATCGCCCAGGGCATGGCGTTTGCGGCAACCCCGCGCGAGGTGGCGCAGGCCTCCGAGATCGTGTTCTCGATCGTCACCGATTCGCCCGCGGTCAAATCCGTGGCGCTCGGCGCTGACGGCGTCATCGCAGGCCTGCCCAAGGGCGGCATCTACATCGACATGAGCACGATCGAGCCGGACGTGAGCCGCGAGATCGCGGCGCAGTTCGTCAAAGTCGGTCTGACCATGCTGGACGGCCCCCTCTCCGGCAGCCCCGTCACCGTCAAGGCCGGCAATGCGTCGGTGATGATCGGCGGCGATGAGGCCGCGTTCGAGCGCGCCAAGCCCGTGCTGCTGGCGATCGGTCCCAAGGTGACGCGGATCGGCGGCAACGGCCTCGCCTGCCAGATGAAGATCGCGGTCAACCTGCTGCTGATGGTGGAGGTGATCTGCTTCGGCGAAGCGGTCGCGCTCGCCGAGAAGGGCGGCGTGTCGCGCGAAGCGGCGGTGGACGCGATTCTCAAAAGCGTCGCGGCCTCCCCCGTGCTCGGCTATCGCGGGCCGTTTATCCTGGAGGGCAAGATGCCCGAGGTGCCGCTGGCCGACGTGACGCTGCAGCAGAAAGACATGGTGCTGGCGCTCAACCTCGGCCGCAAGCTCGGCAGTCCGGTGCCGCTCGCCGCCGCAGCGAACGAAATCATGAATGCGTGCCGGGGACTGGGCATCGATGCGAATGACTTTGTCGTCGCGCATCAGGTCTATCGAAAGTTGGGAGGACAATCATGACATCCACGGCAGAGAAGATCGGCGCAGCATTGGCGAAAGCCGTGAAGGCCACCACCGGCATCACGTCGGCGCAGCTCGGGGCCAAGATGTACCGCACCAACATCAAGGACGTGCCGAAGGTCGAGGGCCTCAAGCGCGACGACGGTTGGATCGACATGCAGGTGCAATTCCTGATCGACAAGAAGTCCGCGGGCACCGACAACGTCGTCGGCTGGACCGTGCTCAAGCCCGGCGCAAGTCATGAGGCGCATCTGCACCGCAACTGCGACGAATTCTTCATCGTGCTGAAGGGCAAGGGCCACATCATCACCGACAAGGGACTCGAGCCGTCCGGCGAAGGCGACGTGGTCTTTTCGCCCCGCGGAGTCTGGCACGGCTTCAACAACACGTCGCAGGAGGACGTCGTCCTGGTGTGGGGCTGGATGGGCGCGGGCTCGATCGTAGACTCGGGCTACGAGGTTCCGGAAGGCGGCCACAAGTGAGCGCGACGCTGAACGATCCGCGCATCGCGGCCGGCATGCGCCGGCAGTTCGAATTCCGGAAGCAACAGCTCGACGCAGGCGCAAAGCAGATCGGCTGGAAGGTCGGCCTCGGCGCACCGGGCGCATTGGAACGCTGCAAGCTCACCAAGCCCGTGGTCGGATTCCTGCTCGACCGCGCGCAGCTCAATTCCGGCGCCACGGTTTCGCTGAAGGGCTGGACCAAGCCCGTCGCGGAAATCGAGATCGCCGCATACATGACGCGCGACCTTCCCGCCAACGCGGACGACGCCACGGTGCGCGCCGCAATCGGCGCGCTCGGCCCCGCCATCGAACTCGCTGACCTCGACAGCGCGATGGACGACGTCGAGGGCCTGCTCGCGCGCGACATCTGGCAGCGCCATGTCATCCTCGGGCCGAAGGACGCCTCCCGCGCGGGCGCCAAGCTCGACGGACTCACGGCAAAACTGGTCCGCAACGGCAAGGACGCCCCTGTGCCGGCCGATCTCGAAAGCGGCACCGGCAAAATTCTCGACACCGTCCGCCACGTTGCCGATGTCACGGCCGCATTGGGCGATGGCCTGCGCGCCGGGCAGTTCATCATCTGCGGCGCGATCACCGGGCCGATGTTCCTCGAACCAGGCGAGACGGGCGTCGACTATACGCTCGACCCGGTGGGCGCGATCTCGGTGCGGTTTACGGGGTAACGCAGCCGCATCTGCGCCGGCGGGATTGTCATCACCCGCGCAAGCGGGTGATCCGGTAGCCCCTGCTCTCTCGGTTACTGGATCGCCCGGTCAAGCCGGGCGATGACAGCGAGGCAGGCCGGGTGTTTCTGACGCGTTCCGAACGCGCCCGAGACGTACTTGCTAGAGGTTCTTGGGATTGCCCTTCAAGATGTCGTAGCGCATCCCGCCGCCCTTGGCGTCGGTGAACGTCACCGTGTTTTCGATCACTTCGATCCGGTAGCACTCCGGGTCGGAATCGTACTTGAAGCAGACGGTCTCGCCGACCAGCGCCCACGTTCCACGGCTGATTTCGTTGCCGCTCATCGACTTTGTGGTGCCGTCGGCCGCGTAATGCTCCACCAGCGGCTTGCCGTCGTCCATTCCCGAGATCGAGTTGCCGACGAGCGCGGACCATGCCGCCAAGCCGGTCAATCTGGCAGGCGCGGCCGCGGCGGGTGCCGGTGCGGCTGGCGCTGCGGCGGCGGCTGGCGCCGCGGGCATTGCCGCTGCGGGCGGCGGTGCTGCGGGAGCCGCAGCAGGTGCCGGTGACGCGGGCGGTGCCGCAGCCGGCGCAGGCATGGCCGGCGCCGCGGGAGCGGACGGCGGACTGGATGCCTCCGCCGGTGCTGGGGCTGCTTGCGCAAACATTTGCGTTTGGCGTTCGGCCGCCTGCGCCGTTGCGCCTACGAGCGCCAGGACAACTGCAAGCGAGAGAAACGTCGTGCCGGTCCTAAGCATATCAATGCGCCCCTGAAATCATTTGGACCGACGACAAGCGAAGCGTGTCAGTCCCACAATCGGATGGGCGAGTATTCCATAAGACAGACAGTGGCGACAAGAACGTGACGAACGCCGCCTCGGGCGAGCCGCCCGGCGGAGAAAAGGGGTGCCGGTGTAGGCGCCACACGGCGCCCTGCTCTGTTCAACGCAGCCCGGCGCGCCAGCCCATCTCCCAGAAATCGGCTTCAAGCCGCGTCGCTTCCTTGAACACCGCAACCAGCTCGGCCTCGCGCGCCGGCGTGACGTAAAGATCGGCGAGCCTGTCGAGGTGCGCGCGCGCCTTCGCCGCCACCTCCTGATATGGCGCCCCGGCATACTCCTCGATCCAGACGCGATAGCGGTTCGGCGGCACCTGCGCCCCAGGCCGCGCGGCGAGCCGTGTGGCGATCTCCGCATAGCCGATCACGCAGGGCGCCAGCGCCACCCGGAGCGTCAGCAGATCGCCGCGCATTCCCGCATCGAGCACATAGCGCGTGTAGGCCAGCGTCTCGGAGGCGGGCTGTGCCTGCTCCAGGTCGCGAGGCGAAAGACCCCAGCCCGCACACAGCTTCACATGGAGATTCATTTCGACGTCGAGGATGGCCGACAAGCCGGACGCGGCTTCGCGCATGTCTGCGAGCTGCGGCGATTTATAGACGGCGAGCGCATAGGCGCGCGCAAACTCGATCAGGAACAGATAGTCCTGAACAAGGTAGTGACGGAACGCCGCCTCGGGCAACGTTCCATCCGCCAGCCCGGCGGTGAAAGCGTGTTCGGTGTAGGCGCGCCACTCGGCGGAGGCCGCTGCCTTCAGGCGCTCAAACAAGCTCATGATGTTCCCGCGCAATCCGCCGGTGCCTCAACCATCGACTGTCTACTTTAGACCGCTGCCCGCCGGTTGGGGTCCGGCGTTAACGATAAGTCGCAGTCGCGCTCGCACGCGCAAGAACTGAGGCTACGCTTGTCTCCTGCCCGATGGCAGGGGGTGCGATCATGGACAAATGGAAAGCGGTGATGCTCGACGGCAAGGTGCAGTCGCGAAAGGTCGCGGCTGCGTTCCTGGCGGAGCACGGCGATTGCGCCACGGCTCGGGCCGCGTCGCTGATGCGGGAGGCACGCAAGCGCCGCAGAGCAGCCCGCGCCCTGCACTGGTCCCGGGTCGCGATGTGGATCGAGGAGCTGCGGAAGGACAAAAAAGAGCCCACCGTGAAGCGGGTTCATAAAAACTCCGCAGCCGCGGGTTTCCGGCACAGCGGTTTGGAAACGCGGCTCGGCTGATCGCCGGGTCTCGGCGGCATCGACGCGGACCACGCTTTCAACAACGAACCATCGACGGCGGCCAGGAGGCGCTTCATTGCGCCTCCTGAGCAAGGCAATTCGACGGACTGGCGGCACTACGTTTCCCCCCAATCTCTCTGAAAAAAACTTATCCCCGGGTGCTCCTGGCGCACTTATGTTTGCCGCGCCTTGCTTATCCGAGGGCGCTGTCATGAGGCGTCGTGCTGGCGGAGCGGGGTGCGGCGCCTGCGGTTGGTCCTCGCAAGACCGGCCCCGGGAGGCCCGGGTCACCGTCCGTCCCGACTACGCGGGGCTGCCCTTCAATGGGCTGGTGGGGACCGGAGGAAGGAGCGGCGAAAGCCGCACCGATCCAGAGGTGGAAGGCCCACCCAGACGGTCCTGAAAGTTACGGTCCCGAGCGCCAAAAAACGCCGCGATGGAGCGCCGAAAGGCGTGCGCGTCCCGCCGGACGCGCGCCGTGCCCCGATATGGCGCGGCATCCAAGGTTGCGCCGGTCGGCGCTCCATCCCCTCGGACTTTCCGAGGGGGACGGCTCCCCGTGAAAGCGGGAAGGGATTCGAAGGAGGGCTCCGCGGCGCCTCAAAGTCCGCGGACGATGACGCATGTCTGAACGTGAGAGTTGCCGAACAAGCGCGGCGAACTCCATTGTCATCCCCGCGAACGCGGGGAACCAGTACCCGAGGTCTATCGAGAGAGCGGTGGTTACTAGGTCCCCGCTTTCGCGGGGACGACAGTCGGGGGCCTTCGGGAAATACAGACTGGCCTTTCGCCACAAATCAGGCTTCCTATCTAGGAAGCAGCCGCACGGAGCATCCGATGAACCCGAATTCCTCGCTGATCGATCGCGCCGGCCTCGACCGTGTTCGCATCGGCAAGCTGATGGATCGCGGCCTGGAGGGCGCGGACGACGGCGAACTGTTCCTCGAATACAAGCAGTCCGAGATGCTGGTGTTCGACAACGGCCGTCTCAAGCAAGCCACCTACGACACCAACCAGGGCTTCGGACTACGCGCCGTGAAGGACGAGGCGGTCGGCTACGCGCACGCCTCCGACGTGTCGGAGGCCGCGATCAGCCGCGCCGCCGATGCGGTGCGCGCGGTGAAGAGCGGCCACTCAGGCAATTTCGCCGCGGCCCCTGCCCGCACCAACCGCAAGCTCTACAGCGACGAGAATCCGATGGAAGCGCCGGGCTTCGACGCCAAGGTGAAGCTGCTGGAAACGATCGACGCCTATGTCCGCGCCAAGGACCAGCGGGTGCGCCAGGTCACCGCGAGCCTCGGCGCGTCGTGGCAGGTGGTCGAGATCGTGCGCCCGGACGGCGAGATCTACCGCGACATCCGTCCGCTGGTTCGCGTCAACATCTCCGTGGTGGCCGGCTCCGGCGACCGGCAGGAATCCGGCTCGCACGGGTTCGGCGGCCGCGAGGGCTATCAGCGCTTCATCGAGTCGAAGTCCTGGCAGCACGCCGCCGACGAGGCGGTGCGCCAGGCGCTGACCAATCTGGAATCGATTCCCGCGCCCGCGGGCGAAATGGACGTGGTGCTGGGCCCGGGCTGGCCGGGCGTCATGCTGCATGAGGCGATCGGCCACGGGCTGGAAGGCGACTTCAACCGCAAGGGATCGTCCGCATTCGCCGGTCTGATGGGACAGCAGGTTGCGGCCAAGGGCGTCACCGTGGTCGACGACGGCACCATCGCCAGCCGCCGCGGCTCGCTGTCGATCGACGACGAGGGCACCCCCACCAACCGCACCCCATTGATCGAGGATGGCATCCTGGTCGGCTACATGCAGGATCGCCAGAACGCGCGACTGATGAACATGAAGCCGACCGGCAACGGGCGGCGCGAGAGCCACGCCCATGTTCCGATGCCGCGCATGACCAACACCTACATGTTGGCGGGCGACCGCGACCCGGGCGAGATCATCGCGTCGGTGAAGAACGGCATCTACGCGGTCAATTTCGGCGGCGGGCAGGTCGAGATCACGTCGGGCAAATACGTGTTCCAGGTGACCGAGGCCTACAGGATCGAGAACGGCAAGCTCGGCGCACCGCTCAAGGGCGCGATGCTGATCGGCAACGGGCCGACCGACCTCAACCGCGTCAGCATGGTCGGCAACGACCTGTCGCTCGACACCGGCGTCGGCACCTGCGGCAAGAACGGCCAGGGCGTGCCGGTCGGCGTCGGTCAGCCGACGCTGCGGATGGACCGCATCACGGTCGGCGGCACAGGCTAGCGCCGGACGTTCAGCGCACCACGCCGGACATGCAGCACGGCTTGCGGCGCGGCCTCGTCAGCTTGTCCTTGAGATAGCAGCGCGACACATCCGAGCCGAGATAGCCGGGCCGCACATAGGTCCACGCCCGGCATTTCTTTTCGTCCTCGCAGACCTTCTTGCAGGACTCGCCGGTGGGGTCGGCGGAGAGGTCGAAGTGGCGGTAGTCGCCGCCGGTGCGGTCGATCGACATTTCGACCGGGCCGCTTTTCTTCTCCACCAGGCCCGCGCCTTTGATGCCGGACACGCAGCATTGATTCTCCACCGCCGGCTTCACCTCGCTCTTGAGCCAGCACATCGCGCTGGTGCCGCCGCTGGTGCCCGGATAGGCGAAGGTCCAAGCGCGGCAACGGCCTTCCCGCTCGCAACGCGCCGCGCAGACGGCCGGATCCCCGGACGGCACAACGAACCGGGTGTAATCGCCGCCCGGCCGGTCGAAGCCGCCTTGCGCGAACGCCGCCGTGGCAGCCCCCGCGACCAGAACGAGCGCCACTATTGTGCGGTGCAGAGGGTTCAGGAAAAATCGCATCAATTTCGTGGCCTTCCGATCGATGCGAGTGACACTGCCTCATCTTAGTCAAGGCAGGGACGTTACGCGAGAGAGTTTGGGGTCCCGATCCGCGCAGACCGGTGGGCACTGCACAAGATAAACCGGCCGCCGTTGCATTCATGCCGCATGTCCAATGCGCCGCGTCCCGCGCACAATGGCTTTTTCGCGGTGAGGCCATGCCGGGTTGGCTTCCATCCACCAGTCCCCCCGGGGGGCCTCAACCGCTTTTGCCGCGGATGCTTTCGCACGTCTCCTTCGACCGCGCGTCGTGGCTGCTGATCGCCGTCCTGTTCGCCGCCGCGCTGTTCGTGTTCCGCGATTACGCGATCTCGAACGACGAAGAGGTCCAGCACCGCTACGGCGAATTGATCCTCTCCTACTATACCAGCGGCATGACCGACCGGTCGGTGTTCGGATACAAGAACCTCTATCTCTACGGCGGCCTGTTCGATGTCACCGCGGTGTTGCTCGCCCGCGTCGTTCCGGTCGATGTCTTCACCATCCGCCATGTGCTCTGCGCGATCATCGGGGTCGGTGGCCTGGCCGCGACCTGGGCAACGGCGCGGCTGATCGCGGGGCCGCGCGCAGCCCTCATCGCGCTGGCAGCGCTCGCGGTCTGCGGCCCGTGGTTCGGATCGATGTTCAACCACACCAAGGACATCCCGTTTGGCACGGCCATGATCGGCGCGAACTACTTCATGCTGCGCGTGGCGCACGACTTGCCCCGGCCGCGCCTGCTGCATCTGCTGTTCTTCGGCCTCCTGCTCGGCATGGCGCTGGGCCAGCGCGCACTGGCGCTGATGCTGCTGTTCTATCTTCCCATCGCCATCCTGCTGTACCTGCCGCAGCCGGTGACGTCTGCGAACGCGGCAAGACTCCTGGCGCGGTCGCTGCTGCTGTTCGTGCCGGCACTTGCGCTCGGCTACCTGATCATGATCGCGGCATGGCCGTGGGCGGCGCTCAACCCGTTCAATCCGGTGCGGGGTTTGTTCGCGTTCGCCCACTTTCACTATCCGATCAAGACGCTGCTCTCCGGCGAAACATTTATGATGGCGGACGTGCCGCGCTGGTACGTGCCGGTCTATCTCGCGATCAAGCTGCCGCTGGTGGTGCTATTGGGTGCGGCGCTCGGTCTGTTGGCGGCGGCATGCACCCGCACGCTGCGCTCGCGCGAGACGGCGTTCATCGCGCTCACCGCCCTGTTCCCGCTGACCTGCCAGGTGATCCTGCACGGCCCGGCGTTCAGCGGTATGCGGCATTTCCTGTTCATGCTGCCGCCGATCGCGGTCCTCGCCGGCGTCGGCTTCGACGCCATGCTGCACTGGCTGGAGATGCGGCGGCGCGTCTTTGCGGCGGCCGCGTCAGTCGTGCTTGCGGTCTGGCTTGCCTGGCCGGCCAGCATACTGGTGCGCCTGCATCCTTACGAGTCGCTGTACTTCAATGCCCTGGTCGGCGGACTGCAGGGCGCGGCCCAGCGCTACGACACCGACTACTGGGTCAACGCCATGCACGAGATGGTGGTCATGCTGGAGAATCATCTGGATCGTGAGAATGCCAGCCGGCCGCGATGGTACTTCGTCGCGGTCTGCGGCGAGCGCCTGCCGTTCGAGAAAGAAGCCGAGGCGCATCATGGCCGACTGCGATGGGCGGAAGGGGATGACCCCGCCGATTTCTTCATCGCGCCGACCCATCAGGGCTGCGACAGCGCGGTCGATGGCAAGGTGATCCTCACGATCGAACGGCTCGGCGTGCCGATTGCCGTCATCAAGGACCGGCGCGCGATCACCCAGCCGCATCTGGTGCAGAGAGATTGACCGCAAACGAGTGCGCCCGCCGGGGGACCGGCGGGCGCAACATCCGGAGCGCGAGAGGGGATATCGCAAATCCGGATGGGGATGGAATTGTTGGGCGGCTGGCTAGCGACAGGCCGCCGTTTCACAGGCCAGCCACGGCAGCTTCGGCATGTCGTCATATGGCCTCGCCGCGCGACGCTCCGCCGCACGAGCGGCGAGCACGTCGGTCGGGTCGTGCCACAACGGCTCTGAATAGGCGTCGCGCAGATCGCTGCGCGTCAGGCCGATGTCCGCCAGCATGTGGTCGTCCAAGCCGGCGAGACTGGCTGCAACACGGCGATTTCGGATGGCCCGGCCGGCAGCGGCGAACCCGCGGATCAGGCCTCCGCCAACCTTGGCGAGCCCGCGCCCGGCGTGCATCGCTCCAACCATCGAATAGCTCAGGATCGCAACCATAGTGGCCTCCAAGGCATTGGCAGATCGAAGGAAAAGACATTCACAGCCCGCGGAATGCCCGCTGCGCCGCCTCATCACTCGTTCGATTTGCACTGACGAAGCTGAATATGGAGCCGCCCAATTGATAAGTGAAACGAATGTTTGTAATATTTTTGATCACGAATGATGATGTAAGCTCCCCGAGTTTCCCCGGCATAGGAACCTGCCATGAGCGCGCTCATCGACGTCGACCAGCTGCGCACCTTCATCGCCATCGTCGAAACCGGGAGCTTCACCAAGGCCGCCGATGTCGTTCACAAGACGCAGTCGGCGGTGTCGATGCAGATGAAGCGTCTGGAGGAGCGGCTGGACCGGCCGATCTTCGCGCGCGATGGCCGCGCCTCCAAGCTCACCGAGGACGGCGAGCGGCTGCTCGACTACGCGCGGCGCATCGTGAAGCTCAACGTTGAAGCGCTGGCGGCATTCAACGACGCAGGACTCACCGGGAGAGTCCGGCTCGGGCTGCCGGACGACTACGCCGACCGTTACCTGCCGGAGATCATGGCGCGATTCTCTCGCGCCTATCCCGGCGTCGAACTGACCATTCTCTGCGAGCCGTCCGTCGAACTGTTCGGACGGATCGACAGCAACCAGCTCGATCTCGCCATTGTCACCGACTGCGAAAGCAGCCGTCCGTCGGAGACGTTCCGCCGCGAGCGGCTGCTGTGGATTACGTCGGCGCGGCACTCCACCCACACCGAACAACCGCTGCCCCTCGCGCTCGGCCGCGCCAGTTGCGGCTGGCGGCGCGCGGCGATCGAGGCGCTCGACACGATCGGGCGGCCCTACCGGCTGCTCTATTCCAGCGTGAATGTCGGCGCGGTTTCGGCCGCCGTGCTGGCCGGGCTCGCGGTCTCGGTGTTTCCGGAATCGGCGTTGCGGCCGGGCATGCGCGTCCTCAATCCGGGCGACGGCTTTCCCGCATTGCCGGCGTGCCGCGTCGGCCTGATCCGCAATCCGCATGAGAGCCTGGCGCTGGCGGATGCGCTCGCCGAGCACATCATCTCGTCGCTGGACAACCTGTCGGACTCAAGCCGCGCCGCCGAATAGCAGCGTCACAATTCCGCGGCGGTTGCGTCGAGCACCCGCACGAGCTCGGCCGGAGCAATTTCGATCTGCAGGCCGCGACGTCCGCCGTTGACGATGACAGTCGCGTGCGAGAGCGCAGCGGCTTCGACAAAGGTCTTCACCCGCTTGCGTTGACCGAATGCCGAGATGCCGCCGACATGATAACCGGTGAGCCGCTCGGCCTCCGCCGCTGGAAGCATGGCGGCATCTTTTGTGCCTGCAGCCGCGGCGAGCTTTTTCAGGCTGACCTCGCGATCGCTGGCGATCAGAACGCAGACCACCGCGCCGCCGGCCCTGGCCATCAGCGTCTTGAGCAGCCGCGATGGAGAGACACCGAGCGCATCGGCCGCCTGCATGCCGATGCGCGCGGCGTTCGGATCGAAGTCGTATTCGTGCAGCTTGAAGGCGACGCCGGCCTTCTCCAGCGAGACGGTGGCGGGCGTGCCTTTCGCCATGGCTCTAGCTCGGCCCCGATCAGTAGGCGTATTCCGTGTAGATCGGCTCGACCGAGCCGTTCCACACGCCATGAAACCGGGCGAGCATCGCCTCCGCAGGCGTCATGCCGCGCGCCACGATCTCCTCCAGCGGACGGAGATAGCGCGTCTCGTCGCGGCCGGTGGGGTCGAGCCGGTTGCGGCGCGTCAGACCTTTGCGGGAAATGCGAAGCAGATCGATGGAAATGTTGAGCAGATCGCGATCGCGGATCGTCGCCTTGAAGCCGAGCCTCGGCACGTCGTCGCGCAGCTTCTGGCGCTCCTCGGCGGTCCAGTCCTTGGCGATGTCCCAGGCCGCGGTGAGGCTATCCTCGTCGTAGAGAATTCCGCACCAGAAGGCTGGCAGCGACGGCAACACGCGCCACGGTCCGCCATCCGAGCCGCGCATCTCGAGGTAGCGCTTGAGCCGCACCTCGGGGAAAATCGTTGAGATGTGATTCGCCCAGTCCGAGATGGTCGCCCGCTCGCCCGGCAGGAGTTTTCCGGCCAAATGATCGCGGAACGAACGCCCCGAAACATCGATGTACCTGTCGCCGCGCTTGACGAAATACATCGGCACGTCGAGCGCGTAGTCGGTGTAGCGTTCGAAGCCCATGCCGGACTCGAACGCCCAGGGCAGCATTCCGGAGCGCGCGTTGTCGGTATCGCGCCATATCTCGGAGCGAAACGAAACGAAGCCGTTGGGCTTGCCTTCGGTGAAGGGCGAATTGGCAAACAACGCCGTCGCGACCGGCTGAAGTGCGAGGCCGACCCGCAACTTTTTCACCATGTCGGCTTCGGAGGAGAAATCGTGGTTGGTCTGAACCGTGCAGGTCCGGTACATCATGTCGAGGCCGAGCTTGCCGACCTTCGGCATGTATTCGGTCATGATCTTGTAGCGGCCCTTGGGCATCACATGGATGTCCGAACGGCTCCAGTTCGGCGTCATGCCGATACCGACAAAGCCGATGCCCAGCGGCCGCGCCACCTCGCGAACCTGTGCCAAATGAGCCATCAGCTCGTTGCAGGTCTGGTGCACGGTTTCCAGCGGCGCACCTGAAAGCTCGAATTGTCCGCCGGGCTCCAGCGAGATCGCGCCGCCACCGGTCACATCGGCAAGACCGATGATGTTCTCGCCCTCCATGATCGGTTCCCAGCCGAGCATGTGTTGCATGCCGTCCAGCAAGGCGCGGATGCCGTGCGGGCCGAAATAGGGCACCGGCCGGTTGCTTTCGATCGCAAACGCGAACTTCTCATGCTCCGTGCCGACGCGAAATTTGTCCTTCGGCTTGCAGCCTGCCGAGAACCACGCGACGAGTTCGTCGCGCGTTTCGATCGGGGTCATATCGACTTGGTCGCGGGCCATTCGGACTGCCGGAAAAAAAGGTCGCGACCTTAAGCACGGGCCGGTTGAAAGGGCAATGATGGGCCGGACATGCGAGAAAGCGGCGCCATGAAATGACGATTTCCCTGCCCTACGCCGCCTTCTTTCCGGGTGCAAAGCGCCGGTAGAACCGGTCGTCGGTCTTCGCCATGTCGATCAGCAGCTTCGACGGCTTGAAGCGTGGACCGTGCTTCTTCTCCAGCCGCTCGCACAATTCGACAAACTTTTTCGTGCCCATCATATCGATGTACGACAGCGTTCCGCCGGAATAAGGCGCGAAGCCGAAACCCAGGATCGAGCCCACGTCGGCCTCGCGTACGTCGGTGACCACGCCCTCCTCGAAGGTGCGTGCGGCTTCGACCGCCATCACCACCAGAATGCGGTGCTTGAGCTCCTCGATGTCGATCGCTTCGACCTGCTCGCGGCTGAGCGCTTTCGGCAGCAGGTCCGACAGCCCTGGCCAAAGCCGCTTCGGCTGGCCTTGCGGATAGTCGTAGAAGCCCTTGCCGTTCTTGCGTCCCAGGCGGGCGTTCTTCTCCACCATGTCTTCCAGAAGCTTCTTCTGAGCCGGGTTCACCGCGCCGGCACCAAGGTCGGCCTCGGCGGCGCGTACGATCCTCAGTCCCAGGTCGAGCGCGGTCTCGTCGTTGAGCGAGAGCGGACCGACCGGCATGCCGGCCATGCGCGCGGCGTTCTCGACCATCGCCGCAGGGATGCCTTCCAACAACATCAGGTGGCCCTCCTGGATGTAGTTGAGCACGCAGCGGTTGGCGTAAAAGCCGCGCGTGTCGTTGACGACGATCGGCGTCTTGCGGATCAGGCGGACGAAATCCAGCGCGGTGGCGAGCGCAAGATCACCGGTTTTCTTGCCCATGATGATCTCGACCAGCATCATGCGCTCGACCGGGGAGAAAAAGTGGATGCCGATGAATTTCGTCGTATCCTTCGCCGTTTCGGCAAGCGAGGAGATCGGCAGCGTCGAGGTGTTGGAGCCGAACACCGCATCGGGCAACACCGCCTGCGCCTTCGCAGTGGTCTCAGCCTTCACCTTGCGGTCCTCGAACACGGCCTCAACGACGAGGTCGCAACCGGCCAACGCCGCGTAGTCCGCGGTCGCCGCGATGCGCGCCAGCACGGCATCGCGCGCGGCGCCAACCATGCGGCCCTTGTTCACCTGATCAGTGAGGCTCTTGTGGATACCGGCCTTGCCCTTGTCGGCGCTCTCCTGGTCGCGGTCGATCAACACCACGTCGATCCCGGCCTGCGCGCTGACCGAAGCGATGCCCGCGCCCATGAAGCCCGCACCGATCACGCCGACCTTTTTTATAGAAACGGGCGGCACGCCAGCCGGCCGCCTGGCGCCCCTGTTGAGATCCTGCATCGAGACGAACAGCGAGCGGATCATGGCCGCTGCCTCGGGCGTCTGCAGGACATTGGCGAAATAGCGGGACTCGACGGTGAGCGCGCGGTCGAACGGCAGCAGCAGGCCCTCGTAGAACACCTGCATGATGGCGCGCGCGGCGGGATAATTGTCGTAGGTCTCGCGCCGATAGATCGCGTTCGCCGCCGGGAACGTCATCATCCCGGCCTTCGAGTAAACCTGCCCTCCCGGCAGCCGGAACCCGTCGCCGTCCCACGGCGCCTTGGCTTTCGGATTGGCCTTCACCCATTCCTTGGCGGTCTTGATGAGATCGGCAGCGGGCACCACGGCATCGACCAGCTTCATCGCCTTGGCGCGGTTGAGCCGGAGCTGATCGCCCTTGAGCAGAAACTGCAGCGCGTCGCTCGGCTGGATCATACGGCCAATGCGCGTGGTGCCGCCAGCGCCCGGGAACAGCCCGATCTTCACCTCCGGCAGACCGACGCGGGTCTTGTCGTTGTCTGCGGCGAAGCGCTGGTGGCAGGCGAGACACAGCTCCAATCCGCCACCGAGCGCCGTGCCGTTGATTGCCGCGGCCCAGGGCTTGCCGGACGTTTCCAGCCGCCGGTAGAGCTGCGACAGCTTGCGGCTTTCCTCGAACAGGCGGGTGACCGCGGCCTCATGGCCTTGCGACTTGGCAAGTTCCGCGAAGGTGCGGCCCAGGCCTTCGAGCAGCGTCAGGTCGGCCCCGCCGCTGAATGTGTCCTTCGTGGAGGTGATGACCGCACCCTTGATCGCGGCATCGGTTGCGACCTTTTCGACGATGGCGGCGAGCTCCGTCATCATCGCCACGTCGATCAGGTTCATCGAACGGCCCGGCATGTCCCAGGTGAT
Organism: Hyphomicrobiales bacterium; assembly: GCA_021730985.1. Lineage (GTDB taxonomy): Bacteria > Pseudomonadota > Alphaproteobacteria > Rhizobiales > Xanthobacteraceae > Z2-YC6860. The sequence goes on from JAKFYI010000004.1 coordinate 135,579, forward strand.
CAGGGCAATGCCGTCGCCGTCCACCTCCAGCGTGAAGTTGGCCGGAGTTTTCGGAGCCTGTCCGTTGATCGCCATCGCCGTCACTCCTTGATCGGTTCGCCGTTCTTGCGCATCCAGCGGCGCGCCTTGTCATCGCGTTCCATATAGAAATCGACGTCGGGATAATGCACGCGCTCATCCTTCGAGCGGGTGCCGACTTCCAGATACAGGGCATCGCGCGTGCCGCGGTTGAGCAGACAGTGGCCGACGCCGCCGTTCGCGCGCCAGCCGGCCGCATCGCCGGGCTTCAGCACGATCTCGCCGTCGTTCTCCTGAAGGATCAGATCGCCTTCCAGCACATAGATGAATTCGTCCTCGCCCTCATGCCAGTGCCGCAGCGCCGACGCGCCACCCGCCTTGACGCGCGCGATATTCACCCCGAACTGGGTCAGGCCCGCCGCATCGCCGAGCTTCTGCTTCTCGCGGCCGGCGATCGCGTGAGCGAACTCCTTCGGATAGGAGGCTGTGTTCGTGAAAGGGATCTTGGAGATGTCGATCTTCGGCATAGCGGCCTACACCGCTCGCTTCGGATAACGCTCGCCCGACTTGCGCATGTAGCGCGAGCCGTCCTTGTCGCGTTCGAGCACCATGTCGATGTCGGAATAGACCACGCGCTCGTCCACCGACCGCGTCCCGACCTCGATATAGACCGCATCGCGGTCTGTCCGATTGATCAGGCAATGCCCATTGCCGCTGTCGGCCTTGAAACCCGCTGCATCGCCGGGCCTGAGCACAGTTTCCCCGCCGTCTTCGGCCATAACGATCTCACCGGACAGCACGTAGATGAACTCGTCTTCATTGCGATGCCAGTGTCGTTGCGATGACCATGCGCCGGGTTTGAGCGTGGTGAGGTTGACCCCGAACTGGCTCAAACCCGCAGCATTGCCGAGCCGCTTGCGCTCGCGGCCAACCACGGCCTGCCAGAATGGGTCGGGATACATGTTGACGGTATCGACCGGCAAGCTGGAGATTTCGATCTTGGGCATGCGTCTACACCCGCTCGATGATGGTCGCGGTACCCATGCCGACGCCGATGCAAAGCGTCACCAGCGCGGTGTTGAGATTGCGCCGCTCCAACTCATCGAGCACGGTGCCGAGGATCATCGCGCCGGTCGCGCCGAGCGGATGGCCCATCGCGATGGCGCCGCCGTTGACGTTGATCTTGTCGCGCGGAATGTCGAACGCCTGCATGTAGCGCAGCACCACCGAGGCGAACGCTTCATTGAGCTCCCAGAGATCGATGTCCTTCACCGTCATGCCGGCCTTGCGGAGCACCTTCTCGGTCACCGGCACCGGCCCGGTCAGCATGATCGCCGGCTCCGACCCAATGTTGGCGAACTGCCGGATGCGGGCGCGCGGCTTGAGGCCCGCCGACTTGCCGGCCTCCTTGTTGCCGATCAGCACAGCCGCCGCGCCATCGACGATGCCCGACGAATTGCCCGGCGTGTGAACGTGATTGATCGATTCCAATTCCGGATAGCGCTGCACCGCGACCGCATCGAACCCCGCCATCTCGCCCATCTGCACGAAAGACGGATTGAGCTGGGCCAGAGTCTGCATGGTCGTCGTCGGGCGCATGTGCTCGTCTTTTGCGAGCAGCGCGATGCCGTTGACGTCGCGTACGGTCAGCACCGAATTCTTGAAGCGGCCCTCGTCCCACGCCTTGCCGGCACGCTGCTGGCTTTCGACCGCGTAAGCGTCAACGTCGTCGCGCGAGAAGCCGTACTTGGTGGCGATCAGGTCGGCCGAGATGCCTTGCGGCACGAAGTAGGACTTGAGTGCGATCGAAGGATCGACCGGCCATGCGCCGCCCGCAGCCCCGATCCCGACCCGGCTCATCGACTCGACGCCGCCGCCGATCGTCATATCGTGCTGACCCGCCATCACCTCGGCGGCCGCGAAGTTCACCGCATCGAGGCCGGACGCGCAGAACCGGTTGATCTGGATGCCCGGGACCTCATCGCCGTAGCCCGCCATGATCGCAGCCACCCGCGCGATATCGCCACCGGCCTCGCCGACCGGATCGACGCAGCCCAGCACCACGTCATCGATCAGCTTGGGATCGAGCTTGTTGCGCTCCCTGAGAGCAGCGAGCGGTTGCGACGCCAGATTGAGCGCGGTGACCTCGTGCAATGCGCCGTCCGCCTTGCCGCGGCCGCGCGGGGTGCGCACATGGTCGTAGATGAAGGCTTCGGTCATTTTTCTTCTCCGGCCTCTCAGTCGTCATTCCGGACGCCGAGCGTAGCGCGGCGATCCGGAATCCAGTCTGTATCCGGGTTCGCGCTTCGCGCGCGCCGGAATGACACCCAACTATAAACTCCGCGCAATCACCAGCTTCATGATCTCGTTGGTTCCAGCATAGATGCGCATCACCCGGGCGTCGCGGTAGAGCCGCGAGATCGGATATTCGTCCATATAGCCATAGCCGCCGAACAGTTGCAGGCAGCGGTCGGTCACTTTTCCGAGCAGGTCAGTCGACCAGGCCTTCGCCATCGACGCCGTCACGGTGTCGAGCTGGCCCGCGACATGACGCTCGATGCAATAATCGATGAACACCTTGCCGACCGCGGCCTCGGTCTTGCAGTCGGCCAACTCGAACTGGGTGTTCTGGAACTCGATGACCGCCTTGCCGAACGCCTTGCGCTGCTTGACGTAGTCGATGGTGAGCGCGACGGCGCGCTCGATCATCGCGATGGCGTGCAGCGCCACGATCAGGCGCTCCTGCGGCAGCTCTTTCATCAGTTGAGCGAAGCCTTGACCCTCTTCGGTGCCGAGCAAGTTTTCCGTCGGCAGCGAAACGTCGTCGAAGAACAACTCCGACGTATCGGCCGAATCCATGCCGAGCTTCTTGAGCTTGCGGCCGCGCCGGAACCCGGGAGCATCGCCGGTTTCCACCACCATGAGCGAGATGCCCTTGGCCCGCTCCTTCGGATCGGTCTTGGCGACCACGACGATGAGGTTGGCGTGCTGGCCGTTGGTGATGAAGGTTTTGGACCCGTTGAGCACATAGCGATTGCCGGACTTCACCGCGGTGGCGCGAACGCCCTGCAGGTCCGAACCGGTGCCGGGCTCGGTCATGGCGATGGCACCGACCAGTTCGCCCGTCGCAAGCTTCGGCAGCCAGCGCTTCTTCTGCTCCTCGGTGCCGTAGTGCAGGATGTAGGGCGCGACGATGCCGGAATGCAGCGGTGCGCCGAACGTGTCGAACCCGGCCAGGCTGAACTCGCGATTGATCACCGCTTCATGGGCGAACGTGCCGCCCGAGCCGCCGTATTCTTCGGGCATCGAAGCACAGAGCAGCCCCGCCTCGCCCGCTTTGGTCCACACCTCACGGGGATACATGTGGTCGTCATGCCACTTGTCGAGATGCGGCACGAACTCCGACGCAAGAAAGCGGCGCGACTGCTCCTCAAGCAGGACGAGGTCTTCGGTCATCCAGGCCGGGCGCGGAAAATTCAGGTCGATCATGGCTGTTCTTGGCGGACAATCGGTGTCGGACCCACAGGATAGGCCCCATTCCTGCAAGGCGCGAGGCCCATAGGATGGGCCGCGGCCTGAACGCCAAACCTGCACGCACAATTCAGCTATCGCGCCCGCAGCATCACATTGCCACGCCCGGCCAATCTGCGGGATGATGTCTCGACAGGCCACGCAGTGGAGGCACTCCCCATGACCGATGTTTCCGTTGGCAAAGGCGGCCCGGCGACGCCCATTGAACCAAGCCTGCACCGGGTGATGGGCCCGTGGCTGCTTCTCCTGTTCATCGTCGGGGATATTCTCGGCACCGGCATCTACGCGCTGACCGGTCAGGTCGCCAAGCAGGTCGGTGGCGTGGTGTGGCTGCCGTTTCTGGTCGCATTCATCGTGGCGCTGATGACGGCGTTCAGCTATCTCGAACTGGTCACGAAGTATCCGAGAGCCGCCGGCGCCGCGCTCTACACCCACCGCGCGTTCGGCATCCATTTCGTGACGTTCATCGTTGCCTTCGCCGTGATGTGCTCAGGGATCACCTCCGCATCGACGGCCTCGCGTGCCTTTGCGGCGAACCTGTCAAACGCGTTCAACCTGAGCCTTGCGGGCGGAATTGGAATCACCCTCGTGGGACTGGCCTTCATGGCCCTGGTGGCCATCGTCAACTTCCGCGGCGTCGGCGAAAGCGTGAAGGCCAACGTCGTCCTGACCTGCGTCGAGTTGACCGGCCTTCTGATCATCATCGTGATCGGCCTGTGGGCGATCGGACTGGGCCAGGGTGACGTGTCGCGCGTCATGCAGTTCAAGACGGCAACCGACGGAAGCATGATCTGGCCGGTGATTGCCGCCACCACACTCGCGTTCTTCGCCATGGTCGGGTTCGAAGATTCGGTCAACATGGCAGAGGAGACCGAAGACCCGACCCGCACATTTCCAAAAATCCTTCTGCTTGGCCTCTTCATCACCGGCTTGATTTACGTGCTGGTTTCGATCTCGGCGATCACACTCGTTTCGCCCGAGCAACTTGGCGAAGGCGAGACGCCGCTGTTGAAGGTCGTGCAGGCCGGCGCGCCGAATTTCCCGGTCGAGATTTTCGGCTTCATCACCATGTTCGCGGTGGCCAACAGCGCCCTGATCAACATGCTGATGGCGAGCCGTCTCGTTTACGGCATGAGCCGCGAACGCGTGCTCCCCGCGATTTTGGGCAAGGTCCATCCCACCCGCCGCACGCCCTACATCGCGATCGGCTTCACCACGCTGCTGGCGTTCGCCCTGATCACGTTTGTGGGCGAAGTGCCCGCACTCGGCGGCACCACCGCCCTGCTGCTGCTCTGCGTGTTCACCGTGGTGAACGTCGCCGTGCTTATACTTCGCAAGGATCCCGTCAAGCATGCGCATTTCCGCACCCCTACATTCCTTCCGGTGCTCGGCGCCATCTGCTGCGCGTTCCTGGTTGGCCCGTGGACCGGCCGCGATCCGGTTCAATACAAGATCGCAGGTGTCCTGCTCGGAGTCGGAATCTTGTTGTGGGTGGTGACGGTACTCGTCAACCGCGCGACCGGACTTGAGCCTGCAGAGCCGGAGATGGGTGACATCGGCGGACCGGGTCCACGCAACTAGCCAAGACGTGTGCGGATAAAAACGCCGTCACGATATCCGCTCTTGTCCTCCGGCCTAGAACGCCTCGGCCGGCAATTCCATTGTGCTCGCAGCACCAGCCTGAATGCGCGCGAGGTGCGCGCCGGTCTCCGGCAGCACGCGCTCCATGAAGAAGCGTCCGGTGACGAGCTTGGCGTTCATGCGCTCGGCCGCGCCGTTTCCGCCGGCCTTGAGCTTGCTCTGCGCTGCGGCCGCCATGCGGCACCACATGTAGCCGAGCGCGACCAGACCGAACAGGTGCATGTAGTCGGTCGAACCCGCGCCGGCATTGTCCGGCTTGGCGATGGCGTTCTGCATGAACCACATCGTGGCCTGCTCCAGATGGCCAAGCGCCTTGCTGAGCGGCTCGGCAAAAACTTTCATCCCGTCGTCGGAGCCGTGCTCCTTGATGAAGCCCTGCACCTCGCCGAAGAACGCCTGTAGCGCGCGGCCGCCATCCTTTGGGAGCTTGCGCCCGACCAGGTCGAGCGCCTGGATGCCGTTTGCGCCCTCGTACATCATGGTGATGCGCGCATCGCGCACGAACTGCTCCATGCCATGCTCGGCGATGTAGCCGTGCCCCCCGAACATCTGCTGCGCCATCACGGTGTTGTTAAAGCCTACGTCGGTCAGCACGCCTTTGATGACCGGCGTGAGCAGCCCCATATGATCCTCGGCGGCCTGCCTCGTCTTTTCGTCGGGCGACCGGTGATGCAGGTCGGACGCGAGCGCCGTCCAGACCACCAGGGCGCGTCCAGCCTCGTTGATCGACCTGATGGTCATCAGCGTGCGCCGCACGTCGGGATGCACGATGATGGGATCGGCCGGCTTGTCCTTGGACTTCGCGCCGGATAACGCGCGGCCCTGCAGGCGCTCCTTGGCGTAGGCCACAGCGTTCTGATAAGCGACCTCGGAGATCGCAAGCCCCTGCAGACCCACCGCAAGCCGCGCCTCGTTCATCATCGTGAACATGGCATGCAGGCCGCGGTTCTCCTCGGCGACCAGCCACGCGGTGGCGCCGTCGTAGTTCATCACGCACGTCGCGTTGCCGTGGATTCCCATCTTCTCTTCAAGCGAGCCGCAGCTCAGCGCGTTGCGCGCGCCCAGCGAGCCGTCGGCGTTGGGCAATATCTTGGGAGCGACGAACAGCGAGATACCGCGGGTGCCTTCCGGCGCTCCCTCGATCCGCGCCAGCACCAGATGAACAATGTTCTCCGACAGATCGTGCTCGCCTGCGGAAATGAATATCTTGGTGCCGGTGATCTTGTAGCTGCCGTCGGCCTGCTTGACCGCCTTGGTGCGGATCATGCCGAGATCGGTGCCGCAATGCGGCTCGGTCAGGTTCATGGTGCCGGTCCATTCGCCCGCCACCATCTTCGGCAGATAGGTCTTCTTCAGTTCCGGCGAACCATGCACCAGCAATGCCGCGATCGCCCCTTGCGTCAGGCCGGGGTACATCGCGAACGCGAGGTTGGCCGAGGACATGAACTCGTTGACCTGCTGGGTCATGAACATCGGCAGGCCCTGGCCGCCGAACTCGGTGGGCGCGGAAATGCCGATCCAGCCGCCTTCGACGATTGTACGAAAGGCCTCCTTGAATCCCTTTGGCGCCGTCACGCTGCCGTCGGCGTTGCGCGTACAGCCTTCGATGTCGCCGACCCTGTTGAGCGGCGTCAGCACATCTTCGCTGAACTTCGCGGCCTCGCCGAGAATAGCCTCGACGATATCCGGCGAGGCATCGGCAAAGCCGGGCAGGTTGGCGTAGCGCTCGATGTGGAACACGTCGTTGAGGAGAAACAGCACGTCATCGACGGGCGCCTTGTAGGTCGGCATGTGGTGCGATCCCCAGCTCTCGATTCGGCCAAGCCTTGCATGACCTTTTAGGTGATCTTGCACGCCGGATTAAGCGAGCCCGAGGCGGAGCACGGGAACCCGCTCTCGGCCCGGTCATGCGGTACCAGGGCACCGGATGGCGAGGATGGGCTTTGTTGCGGTGCAGCAAGGCGCGCTCTGCCAAGATACTTTGAGCCTCGATGACAGCAAATCCGCCAAGAATGCCAGCGGGTTAACCGCTTGTTTACCGTAATGACCAAAAGTCGTTCCCGGGACATCGGACTGCGCCGTTTCCACCTTCCCTTCATGCGCGCCGTCGTCCGGGGCAGCCGGCGGCGTCATGATTTCAGCGATCGAATAACGTGCGGTACAAACGCAGATCACAACGCGATTACACCGACGACGAAGAGTCGATCGGCGACGATCTTGCCGCGATCAACGATCGTCTCGACGATCTGACGCGCCAGCTCGAACGCGTGACCCCAACCCGGCGCGCGCCCGCCCGCGACCCAGACGAGCCGGGTTCCGACCGCGTCGCCGACGCATTGGCGCGGCTCGACCGGCGGCTTGACCAGGTTATTGCCGAGGCCCGCAGCGCGCCCATCGAGGCGCAGCGCCGCACCATTCACGTCACGCCGCAGCCGATGCCGGCTGCCATCCCCGCGCACATGCTGGCGCCGATGCCCGCGCCGATCGCGGCTCCAATGCCGGCGCCGCCGCCGCCGCCGCCACCGGCCGCGCCGAACTGGGCGGCCGAGATTTCCGCCCGCCAGCGCGCGCTCGATGGCCGCGGCGCAGCGCCGAAGCGCGCCCCCGCCTGGCAGGGCCAAGGTCAGGCCCAGGCTCAAGCCTATGCCCCGGCTCCGGCGCCGAGCCAGGATCTGTCGGCGCTTGAGAATCACCTTCGCCATATCACCGCGCAGATCGCCACGCTGCACCAGCCGTATGAAGATGCGCTGACGGCGCTGCGCGGCGACCTCGCCGAGGTCGGCCGCACGCTGAAGGACGCGATGCCGCGCCAGGCGGTCGAGACTCTCGAAACCGAAGTGCGCACCCTCTCGGACCGAATCGGACGCAGCCGGCAGGCCGGCGGCGATCCGGCCGCACTGACCAATCTGGAGCAAGGCCTCGCCGAGGTGCGCGACGCGCTGCGCAGCCTGGCGCCGGCGGAAAACCTGATCGGCTTCGAGGATGCCGTGCGCGGCCTGTCGCACAAGATCGACCAGCTTGCCTCAAGCGGCGGCGGCAGCGCTCCAATGCCGGAGCCCGCGGTCGTGCAACAACTCGAAGAGGCCATCGCGGCGATGCGCCACGTCGGCTCGCATGTCGCATCCGACGGCGCTCTGGCCCAACTTGCCGCCGAGGTGCATGGGCTCGCCAGCCGGTTCGAGCAGGCGACCCAGGAGAGCGGCAGCAACGAAGCGATGCATCGGCTGGAATCGCGGATTTCGGCACTGATGGAAAGCGGCCGTTCGGTGCCGCCCGATCTCGAAGAGTCGATGCGCTCGCTCAGCGAGCGGCTCGACCGCATGCAGCTCTCGCAAGGCGACCACCTCGCGCTGGGCGGCCTTGAAGATCGTATCGTCAAGCTGGTGGAACGGCTCGACGCCTACGACCAGCGGCTCGGCAACCTCGGTGCGATCGAGCGCGGCATGGCCGACTTGCTCGTGCATCTCGAAGAGATGAAAAAGTCCAACGCCCGCGGCCCGCGCCCGGCCCCGGCGTTGGCGGAAGCGGCTCCCGAGGTCGCGCCGCAGCCGGAGCCGATCCCGCCTGCTCCGCAATTGTACACGCCGCCTGCGCTCGCGGCCCCCGCCGCCGCATTCGAACCGGCGCCTGCTGTTTCACACGCTCCGCCCCCGCAACGGCCCGCGCCGCAGCGCGCCGAACGGCGCCCGATCGATCCGCATCTGCCGCCCGATACGCCGCTGGAGCCTGGCTCCGGCGCGCCGCGCAGCAAGCCAGGCTCGCCCGCTGCCCGCATCGCCGCCTCCGAAGCGGCGCTAAACGGCGTCCGACCGGCGATGTCCGAGAAGAGCGGCAAATCCGCCGCGATCGCGGCCGCTCGCAATGCCGCGGCGACCTATCAAGGCGACGTTCCTGAGGACAAGCCTCGGAAAAGCCTGTTCGCGCTCTTCAAATCCAGCAAACCGAAGGTTCCGAAGCCGCCCAAGCCGCCCAAGGCATCGAAGGTCGCCAAGATCATCGATCCGGACGCGCCCACGCCGACCCTTCGCCAGCAGGTCATCAAACACGTCAAGACACTGGTGATCGCCACCAGCGTCGTCATCATCGTGCTCGGCACGCTGCAGACCGCCATGGATTTCTTCATGGCGCCGGCACAGACCGAGGTGCAGCCTGAAGCGGACGACGACAACGCCGCGACGCCTTCAACATCCTCGGCCCCGCCCGAGGCGTCCGCTCCGGGCACGGTGCCGAGCCGCCCGATGCCGACACCCGACGGCGGAGTGCCCGCGCCGAGCAGCGATCCCGGCTCGACCAACAGCATCGGCCGCAGGTCGGCGCTGTTCGATCCCTCCACCGTGCTCGCGGCCAGGCAGCCTCCGGCGAACTCCGACGTCACCGGAGCGATACCCCGGCAAACGCCCGGCCAGAATCCGGCCACAGGCGACGCAGCGATCAACGCGCTGCCGGCCTCGTTCGGCCCGGCGCTGCGCACCGCAGCCGCGGAGAACGACCACAGCGCCGGCTACGAGATCGCGGCACGGTACACGGAAGGCCGCGGCGTCCCCCGCAACATGGAAGAGGCCGTGCGCTGGCTTGAGCGCGGCGCCAAGGCAGGCTTCGTGCCCGCCCAGTTCCGCCTCGCCGGCATCCACGAAAAGGGCGAAGGCATCAAGAAGGACGTCCGCGCGGCGCAGCGCCTCTACGTGGCCGCAGCCGAAAAGGGCCACGCCAAGGCCATGCACAATCTCGCGGTGCTCTATGCCGAAGGCATCGAGGGCAAGCCGGATTACACCGTTGCCGCGCAGTGGTTCCGCCGCGCCGCCGCCCACGGGGTCGCCGACAGCCAATTCAACCTGGCAATCCTCTATGCGCGCGGCATCGGCGTCGAGCAGAACCTGGCCGAATCCTACAAGTGGTTCGCGCTGGCCGCGAATTCCGGTGACCACGACTCGTCCCGCAAGCGCGACGAAGTGGCGACCCGTCTCGATCCGCAGACCATGATGGCAGCCAAGCTCTCGGTGCAGACCTTCACCGCCCAACGCGAGCCCGAAGAGGCCACCGCTGTCAGGACCCCGCCGGGCGGCTGGGATCGCAACACCGCAACCGTGCAGCCGGCCAAGCCGAAACCCCGCCCGCGCGCGCCTGCAGCGCCGTGACAATTTCGCCGAACCGGCCGGGCGGCCGCGGCGACAAACGCGTGCAGATTTTATTGTTCGAGCCTATACCGGGCGCGTCGGTTCGCCGCGGGAGGCAACCTGACGCTTCGGGGTTGATCTAAAAACGGCCGGATCGCACGCGTGCAAATTTATCTCCCCATCGCAGACCTGCCCGTCAACATTTTCCTCATCCTGGGCATGGGTCTGGCGGTCGGCTTCATTTCCGGGATGTTCGGCATCGGCGGCGGCTTCCTGATGACGCCGCTGCTGATTTTCGTCGGCATCTCACCCGCGGTGGTGGTGGCCAGCGTCGCAAGCCATGTGGCTGCGTCCTCGATGTCGGGGGCGATGGCCTACTGGCGGCGCAAAGCCGTCGATGTCCCGCTTGCGCTGATGTTGCTGGCGGGCGGCATATTGGGCACCGCGGCCGGCGTCTGGCTGTTCGCCGTGCTGCGTTCGCTCGACCAGCTCGATCTCACCATCGCGCTCTGTTACGTCGCGCTGCTGACGGTGGTAGGCGGGTTGATGATCGCCGAAAGCGTGCGCGCGATCATCCGCGAACAGAAGGGCCGCCCGGTGACGCCGCGGCGCGGCGGTGCCCACACCTGGATCCACGGCCTGCCGCTCAAGATGAGGTTCAAGCGTTCGAAGATCTACGTATCCGCGATCCCGGTCTGGATGATCGGATTCATCATCGGCTTCGTCGGCGCGCTGATGGGCATCGGCGGCGGCTTCCTGCTGGTGCCGATGCTGATCTATTTCCTGCGGGTGCCGACCGCGACCGTAATCGGCACATCGATGGTGCTCACGCTGGTCACGATGGCGTCGGCCACCGTCATGCACGCCGCCACCAACCACCTGGTGGACGCCGTGCTCGCGCTCATGCTCATGGTGGGTGGCGTGATCGGCGCGCAGTTCGGCGCTCGCGCCGGACAGAACATGCGCGGCGAGCGGCTGCGTCTGCTGCTCGGGTTGCTGGTGTTCGCCGTCGGCCTGCGCTTCGCCTACCAGATCATCGTGCAGCCGGGCGATCTCTACTCGGTCCGCCTGATCGGGGTGTTATGATGGGCATCCGCGCCTTCACAACGGCAATGCTGGCCGCCGTTTCGACGGCCTGGGCCTCGCCTGCGCACGCCGAGCGTCTGATCGCGTCGATTTCGCGCCATCAGGTGATGGTGAACTCCAGCTTCACCGGCACCTCGATCGTCCTGTTCGGAACGGTGGAGCCCGACACGCCGACCGGGCGGCTGCGCGATGCCTATGACATCGTCATCACCGTCACCGGTCCGCGGCAGGCCTTGGTGACGCGGCGCAAGGAACGAATGCTGGGCATCTGGGTGAACGCCGCATCGCGGACCTTCGTCAACGTGCCGTCCTACCTGGTCGTGCTGGCCAACCGGCCGTTCAACGAAATCGGAAACACCGACACTTTGCGGCGGCTGCAGATCGGGCTCGACTATTTCCAGCTGCCGCAGCAGATCGGCCCCGACGTCGCCGACGTGGTCCGCGACGACCCTTACCGGGTCAATTTCATCAGGCTCAAAACCGAACACCGCCTTTACGGCCAGCGAACCAACGGCGTCACGTTCCTGACACCCACCCTGTTCCGGGCGGAGATCGAACTTCCAGCCGAAGCGCCGTTCGGCAGCTACGAGGCCGATATCAAGCTGCTGGCCGCTGGAAATCTTCTGGTTCGCACGACCTCGGCTTTCGAAGTGGTGAAGGTGGGCTTTGAGCAGTTCGTCGCCAGCGCCGCGCGCGATTTCGGCCTGCTCTATGGCATCGTCACGGTGATGATGGCGCTGGCCACCGGCTGGCTTGCCAGCGTGGTGTTCCGCCGCGACTAAAGCATGATCCCGAAAAGTGGAACCGGTTTTCGGAAAAGATCATGCTCAAACAACTAATCAGGCAGGCACTGCCTGGCCGCCACGGCGTAGATGCGCCGCTCGCCCAGCATGTGCGCCGTGAAGTCCAGCGTTTCGAACACCGAGGCGAACGCACGATTCCGCACGTTAAGGCCGCCCGCGTAGGAGCCGAACGCCGGCATCACCATCCGCGTTTCATCGCGGGCAAAGCAGCGCCGGCTGACCGCGCGGCCGCGGCCGGCGACCCTCGCGACCGGGTGCAGATGACCGGCGATCTCGCCGCCGGCCCCGCTTTCCGGCTGGTGACGGAACGTGATTGCACCAAGCTTCAAGACGTCCATGAACTCGCCGCCGATGCCTTCGGCCGGGTCGGGGTCGTGATTGCCGGTGATCCAGATCCAATCGCGGCCGTGCTGCATGGCGGTGAGCGAGGCGCGATCGCCGTCTTCGAGCCGCGACGGGCCACGCCGGTCGTGGAAGCTGTCGCCAAGTGCTGTCACTGTTCTGGGCGTATAGCGGGCGACGAGTTGGGCCAACCGCGCCAGCGTCGCGGCCGTGTCATACGGCGGCAGCAGCACGCGGCGCTCCGCGAAGCTCGATCCCTTTTCGAGATGCAAGTCGGCGACCGCGAGCAATCCCTGCTCCGGCCAATAGATCGCACCGGCCGGATCGGCGACAAAATCGACGCCAGCGACTGTCAGCGTCGCAGCCGGAGCCACCGGAACCTGGTTGGATTGTTGCGCGAAGGCTGGCAAGGAATTTCCGTTGTCTGCTGGCCGCAGTTGCGCGGGCTTCAGCCTGAATTTGTTACCCTATTTCTTGCCGGCCGGCTTGTCCGCGGCGCCCGCCGTCAACAGCAAGCGCGCCGCCTCGCCCTCCACGATCAACCGGCCCTTGTCGTCGATGCGCCAGCGCTGTGCCGACTTCAGCGTCGTCAGGAACGCCTCTTCGGACGTCATGCGAGGCTTGGGGCAAAGCTTCCGGGTCGCCGCGATGTTGGTGAATTCGATCTGGTCGTCGCGCAGCATGACGCCCGCGGTCCATGTGTTGCATCCGGCGCTGCCGTTCCCCTTCATGTCTCCGCTCTGCGCTCCCGGCGCAACGGTGAACGTCATGCCCGCCTTCTGCACGTCGAAGCCGCTGATCGAAACAACCTTGAACGATTTGCCGACGGGAAATTTGCGCGACGAGTCCTGAGCCACGGCTGGGATCGACGATGCCAATGTAAGAAACAAAGTTGCCAGAATGCGTATCATTCCATCGCCTCTCTAATGAGATCGTCCGCCGCCTCCGCCATGATGGTCTCCGACGCTTCACCAAAAACGGCCTCGCGGCCGATTTCCAGCATCACCGGCACTGCGAGCGGAGAAACACATTCTAGGCTCTTATGGATGATTCGTCCCCTGACGCGCGACAGCATTTCGCCCAGTCGCTTAATGTCGAGCAAGCCAGTGGCCGCGTCGGCGCGGGCCGCGCGCAATAACACATGGTCAGGCTGGTGTTTGCGCAACACGTCGTAGATGAGATCGGTTGAGATGGTGACCTGCCGGCGCGACTTTTCCTCGCCTGGAAAGCGGCGCTCGATGAGGCCCGCGATGATGGCGCAGGTCCGGAAGGTGCGCTTCATCAACGAGGATTCCAGCAGCCATGCTTCCAGGTCGTCGCCCAGCATGTCCTGATCGAACAGCGCCGGCAGCGACAGTTCTCTGCGAGAAATCCGAAGGCCGATGTCGCCCAGCCCCCAGACCGCGAGCGCATATTCGTTGGCAACGAAACCAAGCGGCTTGAGCCCCGCGCGTTCCAGTCTGCGGGTCAGCAGCATGCCAAGCGTGACGTGGGCGAGCCGACCCTCGAACGGATAGCACACCAGGTAATGCTTGCCGGCGCGCGGGAAGGTCTCGACCAGGAGTTCATGGCGGGCCGGCACGCGGGAGCGCAATTGCTGGATTTCCAGCCACTGCCGCACCGGCTCCGGCAACACAGACCATTGCTTCGGCTCCGCCATGATGCCGCGCACGCGGTCCGCCAGATATGTGGACAGCGGGAACTTGCCGCCCTCGTAGGACGGCACCTTGGGATCGGTGGCGGTGGATCGCGAGACATACACTTCGTTCTCGACCAGGGCCTCGTATTTCAGGATTTCACCGGCGAACACGAAAGTATCGCCCGGCGTCAGCATCTCGACGAAGTATTCCTCCACCTCGCCGAGCACCCGGCCGCCGCGCGCGATCGGACCGGTCCGGCCCGCGCCGCCGCTGCGTGAGCGCACCAGACGGACCTTCAGCATGTCGGCTTCGACGATGGTGCCGACGTTCATGCGGTAGCGTTGCGCCACCATCGGATGACTGACGCGCCAGCGGCCATCCTTGTTCTGCCGGATCTTGGCGAAGCGCTCGTAGGCCTTGAGCGCGTAGCCGCCGGTCGCGACGAAGTCCACCGTCGCATCGAAGTCCGTACGGGTAAGACCATTATAGGGCGCAGCCGTTCTCACTTCGCGATAGAGCTCGTCGGAGAGAAACGCTTCGCCGCAGGCTGCACCGAGGACATGCTGCGCCAGCACGTCGAGCGCGCCGATGCGCAGCGGCGGCGTGTCCTGGGCACGATCGGCAACGGCGCCGATGGCGGCGCGGCACTCCAGCACCTCGAAGCGGTTGGCCGGCACCAGGATGCCGCGCGACGGCTCGTCGAGGCGGTGATTGGCGCGGCCGATGCGCTGCAGCAGCCGCGATGCGCCTTTTGGCGCACCGACGTTGACAACGAGATCGATGTCGCCCCAGTCGATGCCGAGGTCGAGCGACGAGGTGCACACCACCGCGCGCAGCTTGCCGCCCGCCATGGCGGTCTCCACCTTGCGGCGCTGCTCCACATCGAGCGAGCCGTGATGCAGCGCGATGGCGAGAGTATCCTCGTTCAAGTGCCACAGCGCGTGGAAGATCATCTCGGCCTGGCTGCGGGTGTTGACGAACACCAGCGTCATCTTGTGCTGCTTGATCAGCTCGTAGATCTGCGGGAATGCATGCCGCGCGGAATGACCGGCCCACGGAAGGTGCTCGCCGGGCTCCATCATGGTGACGCGCGGCTCGGCGCCGCCATCGGCGATCACGAGGTCGGCGCGTGCCTCGCCGTGTTCGGGCTGCGGCACCAGGAAGCGCGAGAGGTCCTCCGGCTCGGCCACCGTGGCGGACAGTCCGACGGTGGCGAGACCCGGCGCGAGACGGAACAGCCGCGCGAGGCCGAGCGAGAGCAGATCGCCGCGCTTGCTGGTGACCAATGCGTGCAGTTCGTCGAGGATGACGCGTTTGAGCGTACCAAACAGATACGGCGCATCGGCGGACGCCAACAGCAGCGCAAGCTGCTCGGGCGTGGTCAGCAGGATGTCGGGCGGATCGCGGCGCTGGCGCTGGCGTTTCGAGGTCGGCGTGTCGCCGGTGCGGGTTTCGATCCGGACCGGCAACCCCATCTCGGCAACGGGTGTCTCCAGGTTTCGCGCGATATCGACGGCGAGCGCCTTGAGCGGCGAGATATAGAGCGTGTGCAGGCCCGTTTTTTTTCCCTCTCCCCGCTTTTGCGGGGATAGGTAAAGCGAAGACAACTCCACCAAGCTTGGCAGGAAACCCGCCAGCGTCTTGCCGCCGCCGGTCGGCGCGATCAGCAGCACCGAGCGTCCATCGCGGGCGCGCGACAGCAATTCGAGCTGATGCGCGCGCGGAGTCCAGCCGCGCTGCGCGAACCAGCGCGTGAACGTCTCCGGCAGCAGCGGCGGATCGGCGGGGCGTTCGAGCGCGGTCACGATCCGACCCTGGCAGCGGACGATGGCAGCGCCGAGGCGACCGCCACCAGTCCCGGCACCGGGTGGCCCTTCTCCTTGCGGGTCGAAACCGGAGCCAGATGGCGCAACTCAAGCCCCGCCGCTTCGACCGCTGCGCGGACGTGCGCCTCGCCGTGGGCGTAGCGGAGCGTCGGCTGCAGCACGATGCCGGAGCCGCCGTGACTCTCCACTGTGAACGCGAACAGCCCACCGGGGGCCAGCACGCCCGCCACCGCCGCGCAGATCGGCGCGAGATCGCCGCAATAAACGAACACGTCCACTGCCAGCACGAGATCGTGCCGTGTCCCGTGCTCCGCCCCGAGGAACTCGGACAGATCGCCGACCGCGAGGCGGTCGTACACGCCCTTGCCCCTCGCTTGCTCGATCATTCCCGCCGACAGATCGATGCCGGTCAAATGGCGGCAGTGCGGGCGGAACGCCACCCCCGCGAGCCCGGTGCCGCAGCCAAGATCGAGCACCGATCCGAATTTCAGCGGCTGGCCCCGCACCGCCGATAAAGCCTCCAGCAGCACCGCGGGGCCTCGATAGTCCAGCCGCTCCACCAGCGCCTCGTCGAAATCCGGCGCGTGCTGGTCGAACAGGCGGCGCACGTAGGCCGAAGTCATCGCAGGCGTCGCGTCGCCCGCGCCCATCCGCGCCAGATGCAGCCTCGCGCCGTGATAGTCCTCGCGATCGGCGTTGCTTGCCGCCTGGAACGCGGCGATGGCGCCGTCGCGGTTACCGGCCTGCTCACGAATGACGGCGAGCGCGAACCACGCCGTAGCAAAGCCGGGCGCGAGCTCCACCACCTGTTCCAGCACGTCGGCGGCCGCCGCCCCGTCGCCCTGCTTCAGATAGTCCAGCGCCCAGCCATAGCGCCGGTCGGCGATCAGGTTTCCGGATGAGACGAATAGAGGCTGCGCGGCCATGATGCTCTTTTCTCTGGCCCGATATGACATATCTGAGCGCCATGCGTCCTGAAGACCTGTTGGCGCCGACGCCGTCGGGCGTTTGCTGCAAGCCTGGCGGTTTTTTTATCGACCCGACGCGGCCGGTGGACAAGGCCGTGATTACCCACGGCCATTCCGACCATGCGCGGCCCGGCCACGGCGCCGTGCTGGCTACGCAAGAAACCCTCGACATGATGCGGCTGCGTTACGGCGAAAACTTCGCCGGAACGACGCAAGCGATCCGCTACGGCGAGACGCTGAGCCTCGGCGGCACCACCGTAACCTTCCGCCCCGCCGGCCATGTGCTCGGTTCCGCCCAGGCCGTCGTCGAGTGCAAGAATCTCCGGATCGTCGCTTCGGGCGACTACAAGGACGCCGCCGATCCGACCTGCACGCCGTTCGAATTGCAGCCCTGCGATGTGTTCATCACCGAGGCGACGTTCGGCTTGCCGGTGTTCCGCCACGGCAACGCCGCGGGCGAGATCAAGAAGCTCCTCCATTCGGTGGAACTGTTCCCTGAGCGCGCGCACCTGGTCGGCGCGTACTCTCTCGGCAAGGCCCAGCGCGTCATCGCGCTGATCCGCCAGGCCGGCTACGACAAGCCGATCCACCTGCACGGCGCGATGGAAAAGATCACCCGTTACTACATCAGCCGCGGCATCGATCTCGGCGCGATCGAACTGGTCAGCGGTGCGAAAAAGGCGGCGCTCGCCGGCACCATCACGCTCTGCCCGCCGTCGGCACTCAAAGACCTGTGGGCGCGGCGCTTTCCCGATCCGGTCGCCTGCTTCGCATCCGGCTGGATGCGGGTGCGCGCGCGTGCGCGCCAGGGCGGTGTCGAACTGCCGCTGGTGATTTCCGACCACGCCGACTGGGATGGCCTCACCGCCACTATCGCGGCAACCGGCGCATCGGAAATCTGGGTCACGCACGGCCAAGACGCGTTGGTGCACTGGAGCCGGCAGCGTGGGCTGAAGGCGCGCCCGCTCGCCATCGTCGGCTACGGCGATGAGGACGAGAGCGACGGCGTCACCGATGGCGCGACGGACGAACCGTCATGAACGCATTCGCGCAATTGCTGGACCGTCTCGCGTACGAGCCCAGCCGCAACAACAAGCTGCGGCTGATCGCAGACTATCTGCGTTCGACGGCCGATCCGGAGCGCGGCTTCGCGCTCGCAGCACTGACCGGGGCGCTTTCCTTCCAGCACGCCAAGGCCGGCACGATCCGCGCGCTGATCGCCGAGCGCACCGATCCGGTGCTGTTCGAGCTTTCCTATGACTACGTCGGCGATCTGTCGGAAACCGTCGCGCTGATGTGGCCCACGCGCTCCGCCCTCTCCGTTCCCTCCCCCCTTGAGGGGGAGGGTCAGGG
>JAKFYI010000003.1 GCA_021730985.1 Hyphomicrobiales bacterium
CAATCGGCCTTATCGCTGCCATTCCCGCGACCATTTTCTACAACAAGTTCGTTTCCGAGGTTAACAAGCAGGCCCAGCGCCTCGAAGGTTTCGCCGACGAATTCTCGGCCATCCTGTCGCGGCAGATCGACGAACGGTCCTAGGGAACGGGCATGGCCATCAGCGGCGCGCAATCGGCGGGGGGCGGCAAGCGGCGTCACCGGCGCCGTCCGGTGATGGCGGAGATCAACGTCACTCCGATGGTGGACGTGATGCTGGTGCTGCTGATCATCTTCATGGTGTCGGCGCCGTTGCTCACGGTCGGCGTTCCGATCGATCTGCCGCAGACCCAGGCGTCCAGCCTCGATCAGGCCGACAAGGAGCCGCTCGCGGTTTCGGTCAACACCAAGGGTCAGATATTCCTGCAGAATTCCGAGATCAAAGTCGAGGAACTGGTGCCCAAGCTGCAGGCCATCGCGTCCGCCCGCGGCGGCACCGACGAGCGCATCTATGTGCGCGGCGATAAGACCGTGGATTATGGTACCATGATGAAGATCATGGGGCGGCTGTCCGCGGCGGGATTCCGGCGTGTCGCGCTGGTCACCGAAGTGGATCAGGGCTCGTGAGGTTACCGGACATGAAAGCCGGTTTGACCATATCGACGGTGGCGCACATCGGCCTGCTGCTGTGGGGCCTGGTGTCGTTCGCCGCGCGTCCGCTAGAGGCGGCGCCCACGCCCGCACTGCCGATCGACATCATCAGCGACAAGCAGTTCTCGCAGCTCGCCGCCGGCGTGAAGAACGCACCCAAGGCCGAGACGCAGAAGCCGCTGGTGGACAAGGTCGGCGCCACCAAGCCGGCCGAGGAGGTGACCCCCAAGGTCTCCGACAAGGCCGAGGTCAAGACGTCGGCAGAACCGCCGCCGGAACAGGCGAAGCCGGAGAAGGCTGAAGCCAAGCCCGAGAAGAAGGAGCCGCCGAAGGTCGATGCGATCGCGGAGGCTCTGAAGAAGGAAGAAGTCAAGAAGAAGCGCGAAGAAGCCAAGGCGAAAGCCGAAGAACAGAAGAAGCAGAAGGAAGCGCAGCAGCCGAAGTTCGATCCGAAGCAGATCGCGGCGCTGCTCGACAAGCGCGATCCGCAGCGTCAGTCCGCGACGGGTGACACCGTGAGCCCTAACCCTTCGCTTGGCTATGCCAACGCGCCGCCGGCGCAATTGTCGCAAAGCGAAATCGATGCGCTGCGCCGCCGCCTCAGCGAATGCTGGAGCCCTCCGGTCGGCGCCGCCAATGCGCCCAATCTGAAAGTCGTGCTGCGGGTGCTGTTCAAGCGCGATGGTTCGGTCGCCTCGCCGCCGGTCTTGGTCGCGGGCTCGCCGTCGCCATACGGCCCCGCGATGGCGGAAAGCGCCAAGCGCGCGATCCTGAGCTGCCAGCCGTTCACGATGCTCAGGGCCGAGAATTACGACAAGTGGAAAGACATCGAGATCACGTTCGATCCGCGCGAAATGTTTGGAACTTGAAAATTCTGATGGACCGATTGATTGACCCAGCGCGTCCTGTCGACGCCCCCATGCTTTTCGATCGCCGCCGCCTGCTGCTTGGCGCATCCGCGGTGGCGGGTTCGCTTGCGGGTCTGAACGCGCGTCCGGCTGCCGCGCAGACGAAGCTCGACGTCACACAAGGCACGGTGCAGCCGATGCCGATCGCGCTGCCGGATTTTGTCGGCGGCTCAGGCGCGGCCGACGGCGAGATCGGCCGCGGCGTCACCCAGGTCATCAGCGGCAATCTCAAGCGCTCCGGCCTGTTCGCGCCGATCGATCCCGCAGCCTACATCGAGCGCATCGCGAACATCGACGCCATGCCGCGCTTTCCCGATTGGCGCACCATCAACGCCCAGGCGCTTGTCACCGGACGCATCACCCGCCAGGCTGACGGCCGCCTGAAGACCGAATTCCGTCTATGGGATGTGTTCCAGTCCCAGCAACTCGCCGGCCAGCAATACTTCACGGGGTCCGACAATTGGCGCCGCATCGCGCACATCATTTCCGATGCGATCTACGAGCGGCTCACCGGAGAGAAGGGCTATTTCGACAGCCGCGTGGTGTTCGTCGATGAGTCCGGTCCGAAGGACCGCCGCGTCAAGCGGCTCGCCATCATGGATCAGGATGGCGCCAACGTGCGCTACCTCACGCGCGGCGACGATCTGGTGCTGACGCCGCGGTTCTCGCCATCGACGCAGGAAATCACCTACATGTCGTTCGGCCAGCGCGATCCGCGCGTCGTGCTGCTCAACATCGAGACCGGCCAGCGCGAGATCGTCGGCAATTTTTCGGGCATGAGTTTCTCGCCGCGGTTCTCGCCGGACGGCCAGCGTGTGATCATGAGCCTGCAGCAGGGCGCTCACTCCAACATCTACGTGCTCGATCTGCGCTCCAAGGCGATGACGCGTCTCACCGAGACGCCGGCCATCGACACCGCGCCGTCCTATTCGCCGGATGGTGCGCGCATCTGCTTCGAGTCCGACCGCGGCGGCCGCCAGCAGATCTATGTGATGGCGTCGAGCGGCGGAGCCGCCCAGCGCATCAGCTTCGGCGAAGGTTCCTATTCGACGCCGGTCTGGTCGCCGCGTGGCGACGCCATCGCCTTCACCAAGCAGGGCGGCGGCCGGTTTTCTATCGGCATCATGCGGCCCGATGGGCAGGGTGAGCGCATCCTGACCGAGGGCTACCACAACGAAGGTCCGACCTTCGCGCCGAACGGCCGGGTGGTGATGTTTTTCCGGGAGCCGGGCGGCGCCGCCGGGCCCTCGCTGTACACCGTCGATCTCACCGGGCGGAACGAGCAGAAGGTCCAAACCCCAGGATTTGCCTCGGATCCGGCGTGGTCGCCGCTGCTGTCTTAGCCTTGGAACCCTGCCATAAGAGCGACACGTTCACGCCGCATTAACCACGCCGTAGGCTTTCGACGCAGGCGGCAAATTTCCGGACCGTGGCTACGGCTCATCAAGGTTGACGGAACGTTCGTTTAACGAAGCTGCTGGTAGAACTTTGCGTAAGGTCCGGACATATCGTCAGTATCGAGTGAGGAGGCCCCCGGAATGGCACATTCCAAGTTGAACTTCCGCAGCCTGGGGCTGGCGCTTGCGCTTGCCGCAGCATTTGCCGTCTCTGCCTGCGCCAACAAACCGCAGGATTCCATGGCTTCGGCGGGCGCGGCGACGCCTGGCAGCCAGCAGGATTTCGTGGTCAACGTCGGCGACCGCGTGTTCTTCGAAAGCGACTCCACGGAGTTGACCGATCAGTCGCGCGCCACCCTGGAAAAGCAGGCGCAGTGGCTGCGTCAGTATTCCAACTACGCCTTCACCGTCGAGGGTCACGCCGACGAACGCGGCACCCGCGAGTACAACATCGCGCTCGGCGCCCGCCGTGCCCAGACGGTGCGGGAGTATCTGACCGCCCGCGGCATTCAGGCGTCGCGCATGCGCACCGTGTCCTATGGCAAGGAGCGCCCGGTCGCGGTCTGTAACGACATCTCGTGCTGGTCGCAGAACCGCCGCGCCGTCACGGTGCTCGGCGTCACCTCCTGATCGACGCTCACATGAATGCTGGCCGGCGCCCCGTTCGGGCGCCGGTTTGCTTTTGACCCGGAAGTCACATTTTGGTCTTGTTCCCCCCGGTATGCTAACCAGACGCCGATAGGCTGATCGATCCACCCATGACCACCGACTTCGCCTACGCTCTCCGAGTGGCAATGATCGCCGCCGCGCTGACCGTTGCAGGTTCGGCTGTGGCGCAGGACCAGCCGCGCTCCGGCAACTTCCTTGAAAATTTTTTCGGCGGCGGCCAGCAGCGTCCGGCCGAGCGCGCAGGCCCGGACGATGCCGAGCTTGCGGTCCGCATCACCCAGTTGGAAGCGCAGATCCGTCAGCTCACCGGAACGATCGAGCAGTTGCAGTTCCGCAACCAGCAACTCGAGCAGCAATTGCGCGGGCAGGGCGCTGGCGCCGTGCCGCCGCAGGCTGCGCTGCCGCCCGGCCGTCCGCAGGTGCAACAGCCGTCGCCTCCGATGACCGCGCCGCCGCCGTTGCCGCCCGCAGGCACAATCCCCAGCCGCCGCGGCGATGCTTTCGAGCCGTCGGCGAATCCCAGTGCGCCGGGCGCACCGCGTCCGCTCGGCGGCGGACCAGGCCCGGTGCCGGGCGCGCGGACATCCGTCGGCGAGCCGCCGCCGATCATCATGGCGGAGCCTCCGGTTGGGCTTCCTGGCGGCCGCGATCCGGGCTCGCCGCTCGATCTGTCGACGCTGTCGGGGCCGTCCGCCGGATTGCCGGGCGCGCCGCAGGCGGACGGCATGCTGCCGCCGCCGCCGTCGCGCAATCCGAATGCCACCGGCGCTATGGTTGCGACGCTGCCGCCGTCGAACGTCCCGAAGGATTATTACGACCTCGCCTACGGCTATGTGTTGCGCAAGGACTACGCCTTCGCGGAGGACGCGTTCAGGTCGTTCCTGCAAAAGTATCCGAACGACAAGCTGATCCCGGACGCGCAGTTCTGGCTTGGCGAAAGCCTGTTCCAGCGCCAGCGCTATGACGCTGCGGCGGAGCAGTTCCTTGCGCTCTCCACCAAGAGCAGCGCCCATCCCAAGGCGCCCGATGCGCTGCTTCGTCTTGCCCAATCCCTTGCGGCGCTGAAGCAAAAAGAGATGGCCTGCGCCACGCTGGCGGAGGTGGGACGCAAATATCCGCGCGCCTCGAACACCGTGAAGCAGGGCGTAGAGCGGGAACAGAAGCGTGGCGGCTGCTGAGAACAAGCCTCTTTCATCAGCCGAGGTACGGCTTCTTCTCGATTATTTCGCGGACTTCCCTGTTCTTCTGATTGCTTCTTCCGGCGGCCCGGATTCCACGGCGCTGCTGTGGCTGATGGCGCGCTGGCGCAAGGCGCGAAAGCGCGGACCCAAGCTGATCGCTGTCACGGTCGATCATGGGCTGCGCCCGGAATCCAAATGCGAGGCGCAGGCGGTCGCAAGCCTCGCCCGCACGCTCGGCGTCGAGCACCGCACGCTGCGCTGGACCGGCGCCAAGCCCAAGACCGGCATTCAGGAGGCGGCGCGGCAAGCGCGCTATCGTCTGCTCGCCGGCGCCGCCCGCAAGGCGGGCGCGCGCTGCGTGCTCACCGCGCACACGCTCGACGACCAGGCCGAGACGTTGCTGTTCCGGATGGCGCGGGGCAGCGGCGTTACGGGGCTGGCGGGCATGGATCACACCGCGCCCATGCCGTTCGACGATCCCGATGGCTTTGTGCTGGTGCGGCCCCTGCTGCGGACGCCGAAGTCGCGGCTGATCGCCACGCTGAAGGCTGCGAAAGTCCCCTACGCCGACGATCCGTCCAACCGCGATCCCCGTTTTGCGCGGCCACGATGGCGTGCGCTGATGCCGGCGCTTGCCGCCGAAGGCCTGACGCCGGAGCGATTCGGCAAGCTGGCGCGGCGCGTGGCCCGGCTCGAATGGACCATGAAGGAGATCATGAAGGCCGCGGCGAATGCGCTGGCCCCGGGCGAGTGGCCGCGCGGCGGGCCGGTGACGATGCAGGCCGCGGACTATTTCCGGCTGCCGGACGAAATCGCGCTCCGCCTGCTCGGACAGGCGATTGACCACGCCGGGGACGAAGGCCCGGTCGAACTGGGCAAGCTCGAGGCGCTGACCGATGCCCTTTTTTTGGCCAGCGACACCAAGCGCTTCCGCCGGACCCTGGCGGGCGCCATGTTGACGCTGGCCGGCGGCCTGCTCACGGTCGAGCGCGCGCCGCCGCGGCGCCGCCGCGCCCTGAAACGGCCTTAACCAATAGGGACGATGATGGGGATCGGCCTCCCAAGCGAAGGTCGAGCGGGTTAGAATACCTTGGATTCGGTGCGTTCTGCGTCGGGCCGTTACCTTGGCAGAGTGTCACCGCAGACCTAGATTAACCAAAGTCGGGGCGCCTTTCGGCACTCCCATATCGTGGTCACCTGAACGCGCAGCCGGTACGCCGGCGGGCTAGAAAGACTGGGATGAACGCCAATCTTCGAAATTTCGCTCTCTGGGTCATCATCGTCTTGCTGCTGCTCGCGCTGTTCACCCTTTTCCAGAATCCGAGCCAACGCACCGCTTCGCAGGACATCTCGTTCTCCCAGTTGCTGACCGAGGTCGATGCCGGTCGCGTCCGCGACGTGCTGATCCAGGGCCCGGAAATCCACGGCACGTTCTCCGACGGCCGCAGCTTCCAGACCTACGCCCCTAACGATCCGACGCTGGTGCAGCGCCTTTACGGCAAGGGCGTCGCGATCACCGCGCGCTCGCAGCAGGACAGCGTGCCGTGGTTCGTGTCGCTGCTGGTGTCATGGCTGCCGTTCATCGCGCTGATCGGCGTCTGGATATTCTTGAGCCGACAGATGCAGGGCGGCGCCGGTAAGGCGATGGGCTTCGGAAAATCTCGTGCGAAGCTTTTGACCGAGGCGCACGGCCGCGTCACCTTCGAGGATGTCGCGGGCGTCGATGAGGCCAAGTCCGATCTGCAAGAGATCGTCGAATTCCTGCGCGACCCCGGCAAGTTCCAGCGTCTCGGCGGCAAGATTCCGCGCGGAGTGCTGCTGGTCGGTCCTCCGGGTACCGGCAAGACGCTGATCGCGCGCGCGGTCGCGGGCGAAGCCAACGTGCCGTTCTTCACGATCTCGGGCTCCGACTTCGTCGAGATGTTCGTCGGCGTTGGTGCGTCGCGCGTGCGTGACATGTTCGAGCAGGCGAAGAAGAACGCGCCCTGCATCATCTTCATCGACGAAATCGACGCGGTCGGCCGTCATCGCGGGGCAGGCCTCGGCGGCGGCAATGACGAGCGCGAGCAGACGCTCAACCAGTTGCTGGTCGAGATGGACGGCTTCGAAACCAACGAAGGCATCATCCTGATCGCCGCCACCAACCGTCCCGACGTGCTGGACCCGGCGCTGCTGCGTCCCGGCCGCTTCGACCGTCAGGTCGTGGTGCCGAACCCGGACGTGGTCGGCCGCGAGCAGATCCTGAAGGTCCACGTCCGCAAGGTGCCGCTGGCGCCGGACGTCAACCTGAAGACCATCGCGCGCGGTACGCCCGGCTTCTCGGGCGCCGATCTCGCCAACCTGATCAACGAAGCAGCTCTGATGGCCGCGCGGCGCAACAAGCGCATGGTGACCCAGGCCGAATTCGAGGACGCCAAGGACAAGGTGATGATGGGCGCGGAGCGCAAGTCGCTCGTCATGACCGAAGAAGAAAAGATGCTGACCGCCTATCACGAGGGCGGCCATGCCATCCTGGCGCTCAACGTCAAGGCGACCGATCCGGTGCACAAGGCCACGATCATTCCGCGCGGCCGTGCGCTCGGCATGGTCATGCAGTTGCCGGAGCGCGACAAGCTCTCCATGAGCTTCGAACAGATGACTTCGCGTCTCGCCGTGCTGATGGGCGGCCGCGTTGCCGAGGAGATGATCTTCGGCGGCGAGAAGGTCACCTCCGGCGCGCAGTCCGACATCGAGCAGGCCACCAGGCTTGCCCGCATGATGGTGACGCGCTGGGGCTTCTCGAAAGAACTTGGCGCCGTCTCCTACGGCGAGAACCAGGACGAGGTGTTCCTCGGCATGTCGGTGGCTCGTACGCAGAACGTCTCCGAGAACACCGCGCAAAAGATCGATATGGAAATCCGCCGGCTGGTCGAGGCCGCGCACGAGGAAGCCCGCCAGGTGCTCGAAGCCAAACGCTCCGATCTTGAGGTTCTGGCCAAGGGCCTGCTCGAGTTCGAAACGTTGAGCGGCGACGAGATCAAGGACTTGCTGCTCGGCAAGAAGCCGAACCGCGAGTCGGTGATCGAGCCGCAGGCGCCGCGTTCATCGGCGGTGCCGCCGGCCGGCAAGAGCCGCCCGCGTCCGGAAGGTCCGATGGAGCCGCAGCCGCAGACCTGATCGCAGCCGGTCGAGGCTCTAAAGCGCCCGCCTGTTCGGCGGGCGTTTTCTTTGGTGGCGGAGCGCCGCCGCGGGCCCCGGACAATGCCGGGCCACGCGCGTATCATGGGCACATGCCGCTCCCCAGCCGCGTATCTCCGTTCGGGGAATTGTTCGCCGATCCGGCGCTCGGCCTGTTCATGGGCAACCGCGGCGGGCGCATCCACACCGACGCAGGCGCGCTTGAGCGGCGGCGATGGTCGTCGCGGCAGTGGATCTGCTGCGTGCTCGAATTCAAGGGGCGGCATCGCAGGGTCTGGGGCCAGTCGTATACCGAATTGTTCTTCCTCGACGAGCCGACGGCGCTCGCCGCCGGTCACCGGCCCTGCTTCGAGTGCCGGCGCTCCGATGCGGTTGCGTTCGCGGAGGCTTGGCGCAGCGCGTTCAAGCTCAAGGAGCGTCCGCGCGCCGCCGACATGGACCTGAAACTGCACGAAGAGCGGCTCGCCGACGGTCTCAAGCGCCGCCATGTCATGTCAGCCGCCGATCTGCCGGACGGCGCCGTCGCGGTGGTCGGCGATCGTGCCTTCGCCGTGCGCGGCAGCGCGCTGCTGTACTGGGCCCCCGACGGCTACGCGGCACGCCAGGCGCGGCCGCGCAGCGGGACGGTGGATGTGCTCACGCCGCCTTCGATCGTGGCGGTGCTGGCGGCGGGTTATTCTCCGCGCTGGCATCCGAGCGCCGGCGATCGCTAGAACTCGCAGGCGGCAGCCTGCGAGGCGTTCAGCCGGAAGGTGCGGTCGTCGCTGCCGAGCTTCGCCCCGAACAGATCCTTTAGCTTGCCCTTGCTGTCGCGCAGCATGATCTCCTCGTCGCCGGCACGCGTCAGGTAGAAATCCTGCGATGTGTCGAAGTCCGGATTGTGCGTGCAGGCGTAAGCAAACTTGCTGGCATAGCAGGTGGTCTTCTTGGTGAACTTGCGGCCGTTCTTGAGCTCGACGCGGAAGGTCAGCGCCTGCAGAGAATCGGGCTCACCCGCCGTCTTGAGGATGGCGATGCGCTTCACGGTTTGCTGCGGATGCCGGCCAAGATGCTTGGAGTCATATTCGCGCGAGAAGCAGACCGGCTCCTTGCTGGCGAAACGCAGCCGCAGCGGCGAGCCTGAGTCGGCGTAGGCCGGCCGGCGGAGGTCGCGAAGCTGGTGGCAGAGATCGACGGGCTTCGGCTCGATGCGGAAGGTACGGTCGTCGGGCTTCGGATTGAGGAATACGGTCTTGTCCGGGTCGCCGCAGCCGCCCTGCAGGATGAAGCCGTTGTTCTCGACGATCAGTCCGTCCTTGTCGGGCTTCAGGTTGAAGCTGCCGCCGTCGCATTCGACGCCGCAGCGCACGCGCGCCTTGCCGTCTTTGCGGCAATAGAGAGTGTTGGCGAACGAGTTGGTCTCGCCGCGCAATTGCACCATCGCCGTGAGGGCGACCGTGCCGCCGTCACCGTCGATCTTGCGCATCTCCTCGGCGCTGCGCGGCGGTTCTTCGCTCTGCTCGTCGGGAGTAAAATTGCGGAACAAAGTGATGGCGGTAACGCGCTGGCGCGGCTTCTCGCGCAATTCGTCGCGATCGAACGAATAGCTGAAGCAGGCCTCTTCGCCGAGCGGCAGGTGATCCGGCAGCGGCGAGGAGTATTTGTCCTGGGCAAAGGCCGGCGCGGCGAACAGCGTCGTCGCGACGACCGGCCATGCGAGGCGCGAAAGCATTCACGTCAGCCCTTCATCGCGGCCTTGATCGCCGCGAGGCCTGCGCCCGACTTCGCGGCGTTGATGATCTTGGCCTCCTTGGCGGCGAGGCCGTCCGCTGCGGCCTTCATCGGGTCGATGGTGTCGAGCGGCACCACCACGGCGCCGTGACGGTCGGCGTGGATCAGGTCACCGCTCTTCACCGCCATGCCGTGGATGTTCACGTTGAGGCCGTAGTCCACCACATGCACGAACGCGTGTGACGGCGCGATCGAGCCGGCCAGCATCTGGAAGCCCGGCGCGACCTGGGGGATATCGCGCACCGAGCCGTTGGTGATGGTGCCGAGACAACCCAGCGCCTTATGCACGTTTGTCTGCACCTCGCCCCAGAACGCGCCGAATCCGACGATCTCGTCGATGTCCTGGATCACCGCGATCGAGGGCTGCGGCGCGGAGGCGATATAATCGAGATAGTCGAGCCGCTTGTTCATGTAGCCCGCTTCGCCGAGCGGAACGCGATCCTGCGCGCGCATGGTGACGGTCTTGGCGAAGCCCACCATCGGCGGCAGGTCGGGGAACGGGCAGTGCAGGTGGCGCACGGTGTAGCCGAAGCCGCGCCGCTCGGGAGCGACGATCTCCAGCAAATTGCAGACCGTCGGCGTGTCGATCGATTGCAGGAATTCGGCCTGGTCTCTGGTCAAGACTTGGGCCTTGGTGAGCGTCGCGGACATGGCAGGGATGCACCTTGGTTTTTGCGTGGCGGCGAAGCCTATTCTGGATGTGAAGATGAGGCGAGCGAACGGACCGCTAATCTCTGGCGACTACCGTGGCCGCAATGCCGCCATACCGGACGGGTTGATTCGCCCCGGGAAGGCGGAGAAACGAGGGGCAGGATGCGCCGCACTGCAATTTCTCTCGCAATTTCAATGGCTTTGATGGGGCCTGTGGCGGCGCAGAGCGCCGCCCCGATTCCGGCGAAGAACGCTGCCAAGCCCGCCGCCAAGGCGGTGAAGCCGAAGCCCGACGGCATTGCCCCGGTTTCCAAGTCACCGCTGCCGACCTTCTACGGCAACACCTACCAGCGCATCGCCGCCGCCATGCTGAGCTACAGCACCATTGAGTTGCGCGGCGGCTGGCCGAGCCTGCCGAAGACCGCGCAGCTCGCGTCCGGCGCCTCCGGTCCCGACGTCATGCTGCTGCGCCGGCGGCTCGCGATGACCGACGATCTCGCCGCCGATCAGGACAAGAGCGAAATTTACGATGTTGTTCTCGAAGACGCGGTGAAACGCTTCCAGGCGCGTCATGGCCTGACCGAGACCGGCAGCGTCGGAGCGAAGACGCTTGCCGCCCTCAACGTGCCGGTGAAGCAGCGGCTCGAACAGCTCCGCGCCACGCTCGACCGCATCAGCGATCTCAATTTCAGCTTCGGTCAACGCTATGTGGTGGTGAACATTCCCGCCGCCGTGGCGGAGGCGGTCGATGGCGATGTGGTGCAGAAGCGTTATGTCGTGGTGGTCGGCAAGGTCGGCCGCGCGTCGCCGACGCTCACCACGACGATCAACGCGGTCAACCTTAACCCGACCTGGACGGTGCCGCTCGGGATCATGAAGGCGGACGTCATGCCCCGGATGCGGCGCGATCCGGGTTACGTCAGCCGTATGCGCATGCGTGTGCTCGACGCGAACGGTCGAGAGGTCGATCCGAAGTCGGTAGACTGGAGCCGCTCCCCGAACTTCAGCGTCCGGCAGGATTCCGGCGCCGGCAATGCGCTCGGCGCGGTACGCCTCGACATGCCGAACAAGTATGCGGTGTACATGCACGACACCAATCACAAGGAGCATTTTTCGAAGGACTATCGTTTCGAGTCGTCGGGGTGCGCCCGCGTCGCCGAGGTGCGCGATCTCGCGGTGTGGCTGCTGGCCGACAATCCGGGCTGGGGCCGCAAGGAAGTCGATGCCGCGATCGCCACAGGGGACCGCAAGACCATCAACCTGACGCACAAGGTTCCGGTCGCATGGGTGTACTTCACCGGCTGGGTGACCCGCGACGACATCGTGCACTTCCGCGACGACGTGTACGACCACGACGACGATCCGGTGAAGACCCCGGTCGCCTCGCTGACGCCTGCGCAGATGGCGGCCCGCTCCGGCGGCGGATTTGTTGTGCAATCGGCGCCGCCGCCCGCGAGGGCTGCGGCGAGGCAGGTTTCGCACCTGGACAGCCAGTAAGGCGAACCGCGCGGCTCTCGCCGCTTGGGGGAAATCGCGGCCGGCGCCCTAGGCGGCGCGCACCGTGGACAGGAATCGCTCGACTTCAACCTTGAGCCGCACGCTCTCGCTGGACAGCGAGCGCGCCGACGCCAGCACCGCGGACGAAGCAATGTCGGTCTCGCTCGCGCCGCGGCTGACATCCGCGATGCTGGTGGCGGCCTGCGCGGTGGCGTCGGCCGCGTGTCTGACGTTGCCTGCAATCTGTTCCGTGGCGGCGCCCTGCTCCTGCACGGCATTGCGAACCGTGGTGGCGAGGATGGCGATGCGGTCTATGACCGCGCTGATTTCCTTGATGGCGGCAACCGAATCTTCCGTCGCCGCCTGCATGCTCGATATTTGCGCGGAAATCTCCTCCGTCGCCGCAGCCGTTTGAGATGCCAGGGCCTTCACCTCTTGCGCCACCACCGAGAAGCCCCGGCCGGCTTCTCCGGCGCGCGCGGCTTCAATGGTGGCGTTGAGTGCCAGCAGGTTGGTCTGCTTGGCAATGGACGAAATCAGCTTCACCACGTCGCCGATCCGTGTCGAGGCCCGCGACAATTCCGCGATCCGGCCGTCCGCGCTGCCGGCCTGCCTCACGGCGCCGGCCGCGATGTCGCTTGATTCCCGCGCATGCCGCTCGATCTCGACAATCGACGCGTCGAGGCCATCCGCCGTCGCCGCCACCTCCTGCACGTTGGCGGCGGTTTTCTCAAACGTGGTTGCTGCGGTGGTCGACAGGCCGCGGGTGTATTCGGCAATCTTGGTGAGCGAGCCAGCGGCCTGCTCAAGCTCGGTCGATGCCGACGATACCGTTTCGATGATGGCGCCGACCGTGGCATGAAAGCCGTCGGCGATCTTCCGCATCTCCGCGTTGCGCCTTTCCGTCGCGAGTTGATCGGCGCGCAGTTTCTCATTTCGCATCCGCTCGACGTCGATGATGTTGTCGCGGAAAACAAGCAACGCCTGAGCCATGGTGCCGATCGCATCGGTCCGCTCGACACCTCGCACGGGAACGCCGATGTTGCCCGCCGCCAAGCCCTTCATGGCGTCGGTCAAGTGAGACAGCGGCTGCATGATGGAGCGCCGGGTAAACCAATAGATGCCGACTGCCATCAGCAAGCCGACGCCAATCATGGCGGTTGCTCCGGCTTCTACGATGCCGGACCATCGCGCGATCAGCGCGAGATGTTCGCTCGCCCGGCTCTGGTTGTTCTGACGCAGCAATTGCGCAGAGCTGCGCGAATGATCAAAAATGTTCTGAAGGCGGGCTCCCACGCTTTCAAGCCGGTCGATCGATCCGCCCACTTGGGTCACGAAGCGGAACAGCTTTGAACGCTCTCGTTCCAATGCTCGCGGTAGGGTGCGTGTGTCCTTGCCGGCGGCCTTGAGCAAGGCGGCAGCTTCGTCAATCAGGTCGGCGTAGTCCGAGACCGATTTGCGGGTGCTCTCGAAACTCGAACTCTCGGGCTTGCCCGCGAAGGCGCCGACGACCTCTATGATGTTGCCGGTGCGCTCAACGATCGCGCCGGACTTGAGCTCGGCGCCCTCGACATCGGCGGTTCGAAGGTTGGCTGCGATCCCCATTGCGGCCTGGGTGAACGCGGCGAGGGTGGATGGGATGAGTGACAGGGCCTCGGTCAGGCCGCCTCGCGCAAGCATGGCTTCAAGGACGAGATGTTCGAGGCCTTGAATGTCGTCTGCGAAACTCTGCATCAAGGCCGTGTCTTGATCGTGCTTCGCGGCCGTCAGGGCCGCTGCCACTTCGTTGAGACGGACGACTTCCGGCTTGAGGCGTGCTTCGACCTGCTGTTGCGAGCCGGGTTCGTTGATGAAGCGGCTGGTCCGCTCTACCAGCATGGAAAACTCGTTCGCATGCTGTAGAATTTTGTTCGAGTCGATCGCCAGATGGGTGTAGTCATCGACTCGCGAGATGCCCAGCGCTGCAAGCCCGGAAATCGCAAATGCCACGATGATTGGAATGGCGAAAGCTAGATTGAGCTTTGTCGAAATTTCGAGCTTGCGTGTGATCATTTGTGAATCGCTGCTTCGGCCAAACTCTGTGTTAGCCAGCAAGCGTAAAGCCTTTGTTATGGATAAGGGCGAGCCGCAAGTTTGAGACGCGAATTTGTGAAATGTGACACTTCTTGTCGTTGTTGTTGGCCTATGACCGATCTTGTCACAAATTTGTCTTGCCTCGCGGCTGTTACTTCCAGGTCGTGGCGACGATCACCGCCTGAATGGCGATCATGCCCATCACCAGCATGAGCGTGGCGGGCCAGCCGCCCGCCTCGTAGGCGAGGCCTGCGAGCCAGCCGCCGAACGTGCCGCCGATGTAAAACGAGGACACATAAAGTCCCACCGCAGAGGATGTGCCGCCCTGCGCGGTGATGGCGACGAAGCTGGTCGATGACGCCTGCGTGAGCACGCCGCAGATCGAGGCGATGGCAAGCGCCAGCACGATCACCGGAACGGACGGCACCAGCATCAGCAGAACGCCGGTGGCCCAGGCCGCCAGCACGCACAGCACGAAGGTGCGCCGGCCGATCGCTGCGATCATCCGGCCGGTCATGGCCGCGGCCGCAGCGCCCGCGAGATACACCACGAAGATCGCGCCGATGAATGCCGCCGAGCGGAAGAACGGCGGTCCGGCCAGGTGGAAGCTCATGTAGGTGAACACCGCCATGAAGTTGAACAGCACACCGAATCCGACCGCATAGGTTGCCAGCAGCTTTGGATTTTTCAGGTGCGCCAGCATCTGGCGCAGCGACGCCGTCATGCTGGTGGCACGCACGAACTGGCGCTCGCGCGGCAGCAGCGCCGCCACCACGACCAGGCACGCGGCGGTCAGCGCGGCCAGCGCCATGAAGCCGCCGCGCCAGCCGACATAGGCGACCAGCACGCCCGGAATGAACCGGCCGACAAAACCGGCCACGGCCGAGGCCGAGGTGTACATGCCGATCACGCCGGTGGCCTGTTGCGGCGGCCATTCGTCGCCGATGTAGGCGATGGCGACGGCGAAGATCGGCGGCAGCAGCAACCCCTGGACGAAGCGCCAGAAGATCAGCTCCTGGAGGCTGCCGGACAGCGGCAGCATCACGCCCGGGATCAACAGCAGCACCATCGCGACGATGATGACGCGCTTTCGCCCCAGCACGTCGGCGACCGCCCCGGTGAACGGCGCGGTCGCCGCCACCGCAAGCGTGCTGGCGGTGATGATCAGGCTGGCGCTGGCGGCGCCCACGCCGAATTCCTGCGCCATCAGCGGCAGCACAGCCTGTGGCGAATAGAGATGGAGGAAGGCGCAGATCGCACAAAACACCACGGCGATCCGGCGCGCGTCGAACGGCATGGGGCCTCTGCTAAACCAGCGGGTACAATCCTATTGACCGAGGCCAGCGGCAACCTGAACACTCCCGCATCCGCGCCATCAGGCGCCGCAACGGGAGGCTCCATTGCTCGTCGATCATCGCACCTATCGCATCAAGCCCGGCCACACGCAAATGCATCTGAAAATCTACGAGCAGTACGGATTTGCCGCGCAGACGCGCCATCTCGGCCAGCCGATCGCGTACATGTTCGCCGAATCCGGCGACGTGAACACGGTGGTTCACAACTGGGCGTATGAGGATGCCGCCGACCGCACCAAGCGCCGCGCCGCGATGTTCGCCGACCCGGAGTGGCAGGTGTATCTGCAGAAGCTCAACGAGTCGGGCCTGCTGCTGGAGCAGAAGACCTCGCTGATGGTTCCGGCCGGATTCTGCCCGATCAAGAAGTGATCGCAGCTCTCGTGTCCCGGGCGAGCGATAGCGAGACCCGGGACCCAGCTTTTTTGTGAACCGGGGTCCCGGATCAGCGGTGCATCGCTTGCGCGCTGCACCGCGTCCGGGACACGTCTATACTGCGGACGAAATGTAAGGAGGATTGCAATGCGCGCCAATGACGGCACCAGGACCGGCGGCGAGATCCTGATCGATCAGCTTGTGGTCCACGGCGTGCAACACGCGTTCTGCGTGCCGGGCGAGAGCTATCTCGCGGCACTCGACGCCTTCTACGACCGGCCGATCCAGCTCACGGTGTGCCGCCAGGAGGGCGGCGCCACCATGATGGCGGAGGCGCACGGCAAGGCGACCGGCCGCCCCGGCATCGTGTTTGTCACGCGCGGGCCTGGCGCCACCAACGCCTCGCCCGGCATCCACATTGCCCAGCAGGATTCCACGCCGCTGATCGTGTTCGTCGGCCAGGTCGGCCGCGAGATGCGTGAGCGCGACGCGTTCCAGGAACTGAACTACCGCGCGGTGTTCGGCTCGATCGCCAAGTGGGCCGTCGAGATCGACGATCCGGCTCGCATTCCCGAACTGGTGTCGCGCGCCTTCTACACCGCGACCAGCGGACGGCCGGGCCCGGTGGTGATCGCGCTGCCCGAGGACATGCTGACCGAGCGTGTCGCCGTTCCGGATGCGCCGCCATACGAGCAGGTCGAGATCTGGCCGGGCCAGGCCGACATGGCGAAGCTGCAGAAGATGCTGTGGGCGGCGAAACAGCCGGTCATTCTGGCCGGCGGCAGCCGCTGGTCGGAGGCCGCGCGCGCCAGCCTCGCGCGGTTTGCCGAACGCTTCGACATTCCCGTCGCCACCACGTTCCGCCGCGGCAGCCTGATGGACTGGCGGCATCCGAGCTACGCGGGCGATCTCGGCATCGGGCCGAATCCGAAGATGCTGGCGCGCATCAAGGCGGCGGACCTGATCGTGCTTATTGGCGGCAGATTGGGCGAGATGCCGTCGCAGAGCTATTCGCTGCTGGAAATTCCGGCGCCGCGCCAGACCCTCGTGCACGTTCATCCCGGCGCGGAGGAACTCGGCCGTGTCTATCGCCCGCACCTCGCCATCAACGCCGCGCCGACCGGCTTCGCGGCGGCGCTCGAAGGCTTACAGCCGCCGAATGACATCGCGTGGCGCGCGGGCACCAAGCAGGCCCATGCCGACTATCTTGAGTGGACGGAGAAAGCGACGCCGCAGCCGGGCGCGGTGAACTTCGGCGAGATCATCGTCTGGCTGCGCGGGCGCATCCCCGACGCGATCCTGTGCAATGGCGCCGGCAACTTCACCACCTGGGCGCAGCGCTATTTCCGTCTGAGCCAGTTCGGCCAGCACTTCGCCCCGATGGCGGGCTCGATGGGATACGGTCTCCCGGCTGCGGTTGGCATCAAACGGCTCTATCCGGATCGCACTGTGCTCTGCGTCGCGGGCGACGGCGACTTCCTGATGAACGGCCAGGAGTTCATGACGGCGGTGCAGTACAATCTGCCGATCATCGTGGTCATCATGGACAACGGCACCTATGGCACGATCCGCATGCACCAGGAGCGCGAGTATCCGACCCGCGTGATCGGCACCGACCTGCGTAATCCGGATTTCGCCGCCTATGCCAACGCGTTCGGCGGCTTCGGCGCGACGGTGGAGAAGACCGCCGACTTCGCCAAGGCGTTCGAGGCGGCGGAGAAGTCTGGCAAGCCGTCGATCATCCATGTGAAGGTCTCGACCGACGCGCTGACACCGGGCGCTTCGCTGAAGACCATTCGCGCCCGCGCACTGGCCAGTCCCAAGGATTGAACGGTTAGGGATTTGTTAACCGGCCGCCCGGGATTTTGCCGGGCACATGCGATTCTTGACGCCGGGGCATGAATCAGAATTCAGTCCTTGGCGATGGCTTATCGCCGAACCGAACGCGTCATTCGCAGGCAGGCCGAGCGCCACGACGCCATCGTCTCGGCGGCCGGGGAGGCCGCCAGCGAAGGCGGCATGGCGGCGGTGCAGATCGCGCCGGTCGCCGCCCGCGCGGGGATCGCTTCGGGCACCGTGTACCGCTACTTCCCGAGCAAGACCGAACTGATCGGCGCGCTGGTTGCGACCTCTGCCGAGCGCGAGATCGCGGCCGTGCAGCGCGCCGCGTCCGCCGCGCCGGGGCCGCTCTCGGCGTTGGCGGCGGCGGTTGCGACCTTTGCCGCGCGAGGATTGCGCGACCGCAAGCTGGCCTGGGCGGTGATCGCCGAGCCGGCCGATGCCGACACCGATGCGGTGCGGCTCGCCTATCGAACAGCGTTAGCCGGCGAGTTCGAGGCGCTGGTCGCGACGGCGGTCGCGGGCGGCCATCTGGAGGCCGACGCCGCACAAGCGGTGCCGGCGCTGCTCGGCGCATTGATCGAAGGACTGGTCGGGCCGCTCGCGCCGGATGTCGCGGACGATCCCGCCAGGGCGCGGGAGGCGGTGCAGGCGCTGACGCTGTTCGTGCTGCGCGGGCTTGGTGTGGTCGATGCGCGTGCGCGGGGACTGGTGGCGCAGGCGACATCGGGCGCTGAGGTTGCGGTTCAGCCGTGACGGACGAGCGGTCAGCGCGCCCTCCCGTCGTCATCGAAGAGGGATTGCGCGACGGTGCGCACGCAGCCGTGGTGGCGATGCATGGTGCGTACTACGCGCGCGCCTGGCGGTTTGATGCATTCTTCGAGCAAAAGGTCGCGACCGAATTGGCCGAGTTCATTTCGCGCTATGAGCGCGGCCACGACCGCATGTTTCTTGCTTTTGAGGACAAACGAATTGTCGGATCGCTGATCGTGGATGGTGGCGAGCCCGTTGCTGCCACGAATGGCGCGCACCTGCGCTGGTTCATCATCGACGATGCGTATCGGGGCCGCGGCATCGGCAAGATGCTGATCGGTTCGGCCATGGAGTTTGTTTCGGCCGCTGGTTTCGCGCGATGCTATCTGACAACCTTCGCCGGCCTCGATACCGCGCGATCGCTCTATGAGCGCGCGGGTTTCACACTGGTTCGCGAAGCCCGTTCCGAAACCTGGGGCACGCCGGTCGCCGAGCAGTTCTTCGTCTGGAGGCGCTGACTACTGCAGCGTCGCAACCGCCAGCCAGTCCTTCACCGCCTGAAGAGCCTGGAAGTGGTCTTCCTTCTTGCCGTGCGACTCATAGACCGCGATCTGTGCGTCCGCCGAGGTGCCGCCGCCGACGATGGTGCGGCAGCGCCGCATCTCAGACAGGCAATTGAGCGCATCGGCGTCTTCCGCGGTTTCCTCGATCACTTGGTCGATCAGATCGGCGACGGTGACAGCGCCGCCGTCGCCGACGAAGGTGCCGTGCACGCCGTAGCGCTGCGCACGCCACTTGTTCTCCACCACGATCGCGCGCGACACCGCGTTCAGGCCCGCGTTGAGCTGCGGGTTGCGCGTCAGCCGCCGCGCCAGCGAACGCCACAGCGCGGCAATGGCGATCGAATCGTCCACCAGGGTGGGGACGTCCGGCGCGCGCAGCTCCAGCGTCGGATGCTTGAGCGAGGGACGCATCGACCACCAGATGTAGCTCGAATCCTCCATCACGCCGGCCTTCACCAGCGCATCGACGTAGGCATCGAATTCCTCCTTGGTGTGGAACAGCTCCGGCACGCCCGTGCGTGGCAGCTCATCGTAAGCCGCGAGCCGGTAGCCCTTCAGCCCGGTCGATCGCGAGCGCCAGAATGGCGACGAGGTCGCCAGCGCAATGATCAGCGGCAGATAGGGCAGCATGCGGGTCATCACATCGACCCGCTCGTCCGGGTCGGGCAGTTCGACATGAACATGAAGCCCGCACAGCATGTTGCGCTGCCCGATCATCTGCAAATCGTCCATCACCGCGTCGTAGCGGTCGCCTTCGGATTGCCGGGACCGGCCCCAGTCCGCGGTCGGATGCGTGCCGGCCGCGAGAATGGCGAGGCCGTGGTCGGCGGCGATCTTGGCGACGGTCTGGCGCAGATGCCGCAGTTCCTCGCGGGCCATCTTGATGTCGGTGTGCGGCAGCGACACAACCTCGACCTGCGACTGCAGGAATTCACCCATCACCTGGCCGCCGGTTGCCTTCTTGGCGGCCTCCAGGAATCCCTCAGGCATCGCGCGCGTCACCGATTTGGTGGCGGCATCGACCAAAAAATATTCTTCCTCGATTCCGATCTTGTAGTCGGCCATGAACGACCTCGAATTTGGTGCATCGGTGAGAGCCGGAATAAAAACGCTGTTGAAACAAACGGTTAGGTTTGCGGCGAAAGCGCCCCCGGGCGCCCGCGTTGAAGAACGCATTGGGCGGCGTTTGGTTGCGGCCAAATCCACGCCCGGCGCGGCCCTGCCATCGCTGCGGCATGGCGGCTCGGGCAGGCTCTAAGGCCGCAACGCCGCGCGTCGATGTGCGCTGAGGCGTCGATTGAGGGGAAGCGGCGCTATTTCTTGCCGTCGGCCTTGAACTGCTTGAGATAGGCCCAGAGACTGGCGATCTCGGTTTCGTTCTTGATGCCCGCAAACGCCATCTTGGTGCCCGGGATGCGGGCCATCGGGTTCTGGATATATTCCTTGAAGCTTTCTTCGCTCCAGGCGATCTCGGCCTTTTTATTGGCTTCGCTGTAGTTGTAGCCATCGATGGTGCCGGACTTGCGGCCCTCGAGGCCGTTCAGGAGCGGCCCGATCTTGTGTTTGGCGTCTTCGCCGACCGAATGGCAGGGCAGGCACTTGCGGTACGATTGCTCGCCGGCCGCGAGATCCTGCGCCTTCGCCAACCCATTCGCTGCAACCAGCGCCGCCGCAGCCAATACCAACAGCTTCATAATCTGTGCTCCTTAGGGCCCCGCCGCCATTTTCTGCACGGATCGGTCGGTAGTACAATCGCCTCTGGTACGATCCTGCTCAAGTCATGTCTTAACCCCGGAGTGCCGATGTCGGTTCAAATGCCCGAGGCCGATCAGGCCATTCTGGGCCGCCGCGCCGAGATCGTGGCGGCGCTTCGAGCCATTGTGCCGGGCGAGGGGGTGATCGCGGCCGAGAGCGAGATGCGCCCCTACGAGTCCGACGGGCTCACCGCCTACAAGGCGCTGCCGATGGTGGTGGTGCTGCCGGAAACCACCGAACAGGTCGCCGCGGTTCTGCGCTATTGCCACGCCAACGGCATCAAGGTGGTGCCGCGCGGGGCGGGCACCTCGCTGTCGGGAGGGGCGCTGCCGCTGATCGACGGCGTGCTGCTCGGCATGGCGAAGTTCAGCCGCATCCGCGAGATCGATTTCGACAACCGTGTCGCGGTGGTCGAGCCGGGCGTCACCAATCTGGCGGTGAGCACCGCGGTGGCGCACGCCGGCTTCTATTACGCACCGGACCCCTCGTCGCAGATCGCCTGCACGATCGGCGGCAACGTCGCGGAGAACTCCGGCGGCGTACACTGCCTGAAATACGGCATGACAACGAACAACATCCTCGGCCTGGAGATGGTGCTGATCACCGGCGAGGTGATCCGGCTTGGCGGCAAGCACCTTGACCCGGGCGGATACGACCTGATCGGCATTATCACCGGATCGGAAGGACTGCTGGGCGTCGTTACCGAGATCACCGTGCGGGTTCTGAAAAAGCCGGAAACCGCGCGCGCCGTGCTGGTCGGATTCCCGTCGTCGGAGGACGCCGGCGAGTGCGTCTCGCGCATCATCGGTGCGGGCATCATCCCCGGCGGCATGGAGATGATGGACAAGCCTGCGATCCACGCCACGGAGGAGTTCGTCCACGCCGGCTATCCGCTCGACGTCGAGGCCTTGCTGATCGTCGAACTCGACGGGCCGAAGGCCGAGGTCGATTACCTGATCGAGCGCGTTGCTTCGATCGCGAAGGATTGCCGCTCCACCACGCTGCGCGTTTCCAATTCCGAGGACGAGCGCGTGCTGTTCTGGGCCGGCCGGAAGGCCGCGTTTCCGGCGGTGGGGCGGATTTCGCCCGACTACTACTGCATGGACGGCACCATCCCGCGGGCGCGGCTGCCGCAGGTGCTCAAGCGCATCCGCGAACTGTCAGAGCACTACGGGCTGCGGGTCGCCAATGTGTTCCACGCCGGCGACGGCAACCTGCACCCGCTGATTCTGTACGACGCCAACAAGCCGGGCGAACTGGAGAAGACCGAGGAATTTGGCTCGGAAATTCTCAAGCTCTGCGTCGAGGTTGGCGGCGTGCTGACAGGCGAGCACGGCGTCGGCGTCGAGAAGCGCGACTTGATGCCGGTGATGTTCACCGAGGACGATCTCAATCAGCAGCAGCGCCTGAAGTGCGCGTTCGACGCCGGCGGCCTGCTCAATCCCGGCAAGGTCTTCCCGAAGTTGCACCGCTGCGCGGAATTGGGCCGCCTGCATGTGCATGCCGGCAAGTTGCCGTTCCCGGACATTCCGAGGTTCTGAGCCGATCGGTCAGAATCGCGTGGTCAGTTCGGTCAGCCATGCCGGTGAGGCCTCGACGAGAAGCGCCTCAATCCGCTTGTCCAACCCCGACAGGATCAAGACGCCGACGCCGGCAAGCAGAACTCCCATCGCCTTCTTGCCGCCGGAGCCGACCGCGAGCAGCCGCCCACGCCACCGCGCCTGCGCCTCGCGCGACAGCGTTCCGATTGCAAGCAGGGGGATTGCCGCCCCGATCCCGAACGCGAGCATCGTCAAAGCAACCGCGCCAAGATTCTCGCCCTTAGACGCCAGCACGGAGGCTGCGCCGAGGGTGGGTCCGACGCACGGCGCCCAAACCGCACCGAGCATCAGCCCGACCAGGAATTGCCCGCGTAGGCCGCCCGTGGATACGCCGGCAGAATTCGAATGAATCCAGTTTCCGACTGGCCCCGCGGCCAAGGCAAGCTGCCCCTGCAGGCGTGGCATCAGCAACACGCCGCCAACCGCGATGAGCGCCACGGCCGCAACTGCGCGGAATACGTCCTGGTCTATGCCAATGGCAAAGCCGATGGTGGCGACAAACAAACCGATTGCGACAAACGAAAGAGCCAATCCCGTGGCCAATGCCGCCGGTCCGTAGCGGTGTTCGCCCATGGCCGTTCCGACCACGATCGGAAGCAGAGGAATCACGCAGGGCGACAGGGTGGACAGCACGCCCGCCAGCAGCGCGAGCCCCATCTCGCCCATTGGCGGTCAGACGCCCTTGCCGAGCAGTGCCGAGATTGAGGCTGGGTTGGAATCTCCGGTCGAACGGCCGGCTTCCTGCTTGCCCTTGAACACGATCAAGGTGCTTTGCTTCTGCACATTGAATTTCCGCAGCAGATCCTTTTGCGAGTCGAAGTCGATCTGGAAGCTCACAAGATCCTTGAATTTCGTTTCGCTCCTGAGCTTGGAGAGGATCGGCCCCTGCGCTTTGCAGACTGGGCACCACGGCGCATGCACCTCGACCAGGATGGGCTTGCCGGCGGATTGCGCCGCCTCAAAAGCATTCTGGTCGAACTTTTTCGTCATAGCCGAAGCGATCGGACCCGCTGTGAGTGCCGCCGACAAGGCAAGTGCTCCGAAGAAAAAGCGACGATTCATGGCGTCCTCTCGTTTTGAAAAACATTCGACATGAATAGCCGGTGGCGCAACTGACCCATTTCACATTGCAGACAGACTCGATCACAAGTTTGTGCGAACACGCGGCCGGGCGAGCCGCGTGTTCGCGAAAGCGGCATTAACGAAGATGCTTGTCCGCGCTCCAGCCCTGGGAGGCGAGATGCGTTTCGCCAAACACCAGCGGCTCGTCTTCGAGCGGCGTCGCGAACGTGTCGTTCCAGCGGTTCAGGAAACCGAACATCGCGATCACGCCGACGATTTCAACGACCTGATCGTCGCTCCAGTGTTTGCGCATCTCCATGAACATCTCGTCGGTCACGGCATTTGGCACGCACCCCGCAGCCACCGCAACATCCAGCGCCGCGCGCTCTGCTGCGCTGAACAACGGGCTCGTCTTGTAATCCCATACCGCGGCGAGCTTCTTGTCATCGACGCCGAGCTTGTGGGCGCCCTCGGCGGTGTGGGCCATGCAGTA
The DNA here is from genome assembly GCA_021730985.1 of Hyphomicrobiales bacterium. Lineage (GTDB taxonomy): Bacteria > Pseudomonadota > Alphaproteobacteria > Rhizobiales > Xanthobacteraceae > Z2-YC6860. Next base: position 23,746 of record JAKFYI010000003.1, read on the forward strand.
GGAGCATCCGGCCGATCGGCTCGCGACATGCGATATCAGTCGCTTGAGTTTCATATCGACTTTGCCTTCGGGATCCCAAATCGCGGCGCTCATCTGCGTATAGCCACGGACCATCTTGGGATTGCGCTGCATGATGAGCATGCTGTTGGGAATGAAGCCCATGCGCTTGCGGGCCGACTCGAACTGTTCCTTAAGGTCGGGGCTGTGCTCGGGCGGCAGCGGAGCAAGTCGCGGGGCGGGCCGGCTTCGTTGATCCATGTGTTCCTCCTTGTGACTTCGGGTTAGTTCGGGGCAGGTGGCGTTGCAGATCGATCGAGGCATCCAAGCATCGTCGCCGCGATGTCGCGCAACACCGCGCGTTCCGGATTGACCTTGCCGATCAACCGCAACCCCTGGATGCCTGCCGTCAGAAAGCGCGCGAGCGCCTTCGGGTCGGAGTTGGCGTGCAACTCTCGGCGCTCTTTGGCCCGCACGAGAGCTTCGCAGAACATCGCTTCCGTTCGGTCCAGTCCGCGGCGCACCTCGGCCATGGCGGCGCGATCGTTGCGCGGCAGTTCAGCGGCGCAATTGCCGAGGAAGCAGCCGCGCCGCCCGGTTCCGGCGACGATCTCATCGATGAATTGCTCCAGCAACGCGGCGAACGCGTCGCGGATGGGAGTCTGCCGGTTGAGAAAGGCCGCAATGGCCGGCGCGCGCCGTTCGCTGTAGCGATCCACCGATAACAAAAGCAGATTCCGCTTGCTGCCGAACGCCGCATAGAAGCTCGACCGGCTGAGGCCTGTGGCCTCGCAAAGGTCATCCAGCGATGTCGCCTGGTAGCCCTTGGTCCAAAGCACGTCCATCGCGCGATTCAGCGCCGCATCGGCATCGAATTCGCGTGGGCGGGCCATGGTGGGGTATCCCATGATTTCGGACTATGTAGTCCAGAATAGATGGCCCAATCCGGTGTCGGCGTCAAGTTATTCGGCGGCGGTGACGTCGGGCTTGTCGCAGCGGGCCATGCCTTTAATGTGGCGGCACGGCTGAGGTGGATGCGCGTGCAACTCGCGGCGAGACAATGGAGCCATCGGCAGAATGCAATTCGGACTGTTTTGTACGGCTCAAGCGGGGACCGCGGACCACGCGCCGGAAACCGGCAAAGGCTTCCACGATTACCTCGATCTCAACATCGAGGCCGAGGCGCTGGGCTATTGCTCGAGTTTCCTGGTCGAGCATCATTTCTCCGGCTGGAATCAGGTGTCCGCCACGCTCACGCTGCTGACCTGCCTCGCCATGCGGACGACACGCCTGCGGGTCGGCAGTTCGGTGATGGTGCTGCCCTGGCACAATCCGGTGCTGCTCGCCGAGCAGGCGGCGATGATCGACGTCATGTCGGGCGGCCGGCTCGATCTCGGCATTGGCAAGGGCTACCGCTACAACGAGTTTCTCGGCTTCAACATCCCGCAGGAGGAGGCCGACGCACGCTTCGAGGAGGCGCTTGCGGTCATCACCACGGCGTGGAGTTCACGCGAGCGCTTCACGTACCAAGGCAAATTCTGGACCTTCAACGACATCGTGGTCGAGCCGCCACCTGCGCAGAAGCCGTATCCGCCTTTCTGGGTCGCAGCCGGCAGCGAGCCATCGATCAAGCGCGCCGCCGCGCGCGGCTTCCGGCTGATCCTCGATCAATATGCGTCGCCCGTGGAGATCGGCCGGCGCATCGCAATCTATCGCGCCGAGCTTGAGGCGCATGGGCGGGTCTACGACCCCACCCACGTCACCGTGGCGCGCCAGCTTTACGTCGCCAAGGACCACGCCGACAAGGAGGCCGCACTGGAGCGCCAAGCCGTCAACAACGAGCGGATGGCCGCGGTGTCACGCTGGCCCGACAACAAGGTCGGGTCGCACATCCTGGGTTACGCGGACAAGGCCGGCGGCACCACCGCTAACGCGATGTTCGGTACGCCCGATGAGATTCGGGAGACGCTGAAGGCGCTGCAAGAAGCTGGCGCGGAGTTTCTGATCTTCGCGATGGCGGGCGGCCGCGAGCATCTGCGCCGCTTTGCGCGGGAGATCATGCCCGATTTCTCCAAGCAGCCCGCAGCTGGCGGCAACCGCGCCGCGGAAGAATCAACGCTCGCCTAGGCTGGTTTGCGGCCTTATCGCCCCTTGCCATCGCCACAATCCCCTGAGACGATAAATGTCCGGCGTTGACTTGCGGCCGGAACAATCCGGTCGCGCGGACGCCGAATGGGAGGCGTCGATGGCGGCTGCAAATGGCAATGCCGGCAATAGAGCCAAGGGTCCCCGGTGTATCGCGCTGGTGGGCCCCTTCCAAAGCGGCAAGACCACTCTCCTCGAAGCGATCCTGGCGCGCACCGGCGCGATCCAGCGTCAAGGCACGGTTGAGGCGGGCACCACGGTCGGCGATGCCTCCAAGGAGGCGCGCCACCACAAGATGAGCGTCGAGCTCACCGCCGCCACCACGACGTTCATGGATGACAGCTACACATTCATCGACTGCCCGGGCTCGGTGGAGTTCGCGCATGACATGCGCGCGGTGCTGCCCGCAATCGACGCCGCGGTCGTCGTCTGCGAGGCCGACGCGCGCAAGATCCCGCAGCTCCAGTTGATCCTGCGCGAGCTTGAAGACCTTAAGATTCCCCGTTTCTTGTTTCTCAACAAGATCGACAAGGCTGACAGCAAGATCTTGGAGGTGCTGCAGATATTGCAGCCGGCCTCGCGCGTGCCGCTGGTGCTGCGCCAGATCCCGATCTGGAAGAACGAGATCATCACCGGCTTCGTCGATCTCGCGCTTGAGCGCGCCCATGTGTACCGGGAGCACGCCGCGTCGGAGGTCGTTCCGCTCGAAGGCGAGAACCTGGAACAGGAGAAGTCCGCGCGCTTCTCCATGCTGGAGAAGCTCGCCGACCACGACGACGAACTGATGGAGCAATTGCTCGAAGATATCCCGCCACCGCGCGACAAGGTGTTCGACGATCTCGCTAAAGAATTGCGCGATGGCTTGGTGGTGCCGGTGCTGCTCGGCGCCGCCACCCGTACCAACGGAGTCCTTCGCCTGCTCAAGGCACTGCGGCACGAGGCGCCGGGCGTCGAAACGACCGCTCAGCGGCTCGGCCTCAAGAGCGGCGAGGCCGTCGCCTACGTGCTCAAGACGTTCAACACAGCTCATGCCGGCAAGATGTCGGTCGCGCGTGTGCTCAGCGGACAGATCGGCGACGGCGTGACACTGCAATCGCCGGAACGGGAGGCCGGCCGTGTTGCCGCAACCTTCAAACTGGTCGGCCACAACACCGAGAAGCGCGTTCCCGCAGGCCCCGGCGAAACCGTGGCGCTTGGCAAGCTCGAATACGCCAGGACCGGCGACACGCTGTCGGCGGGCAAGCAGGCGCACGCCGCGCTGGCCACGGTGAAGCCGCACGAGCCGGTGCTCTCCATCGCGGTGTCCGCCAAGGACCGCAAGGACGACGTCAAGCTCGGCCAGGCGATGCACAAGCTGGTGGACGAGGATCCTTCGGTCACCGTCCTGCACAACGCCGAAGCGCAGGAGATCGTGCTGTGGGGGCAGGGCGAGATGCATCTGCGGGTCGCGGGCGAGCGGCTTGCCGACCGGTTCGGCGTTGCCATCACCACCCGCAAGCCGGCGATCGGTTACCGCGAAACCATCAAGAGAGGCATTGTGCAGCGCGGCCGCCACAAGAAGCAGTCGGGCGGCCACGGCCAGTTCGGCGATGTGGTGCTCGACATCAAGCCGCTGCCGCGCAGTTCGGGTTTCAAGTTCGAGGACAGGATCAGCGGCGGCGTGGTGCCGCGCAATTACATTCCGTCAGTGGAGGAGGGCGCCATCAACGCGCTCAAGCACGGGCCACTCGGCTTCCAGGTGGTGGACGTGCAGGTCGCACTGATCGACGGCTCGTACCACACCGTCGATTCGTCGGACATGGCGTTCCAGACCGCAGCGCGCATTGCGCTGGTGGAAGGTTTGCCGCAGTGCAATCCGGTACTGCTCGAACCGATCCACATGGTCAAGATCACATGCCCGACCGAAGCCACCGCCAAGATGAACGCGATCCTGTCAGGGCGGCGCGGCCAGATCCTCGGCTTCGACACTCGCGAGGGCTGGGACGGCTGGGATGTGGTGCGCGCCAAGCTGCCGGAGTCGGAGATCGGCGACCTGATCATCGAGGTGCGCTCGGGCACCGCGGGGGCCGGCAGTTTCACGTTCAAGTTCGATCACATGGCCGAACTCACCGGCAAGACCGCCGAGCAGATCGTGGCATCGCGGCGAACCGGGGCTGTTGCTGCTGAGTAGGACGCTTTGGGCGCGGTGAGGCGCCTGACGTCGCGCCGCGTCTGGACCGTGGGTACGGGACACCTCCCGCATCCGTGACTTGCCTGTGATCCGCCCGCGCCTTACTGCTTCGGCGGCTCAAAATCCGGAGGGATTATGAACGTCATTCGCCGCCGTGGCTGGGAATTGGCCGAAAGCTGCGCCACCCCCGAGCATGTGTTTCTCAATCGCCGCGGTTTCATGGCCGCCGCGGCGGGCGCCGCCGTGATCGGGATCACGCCAGAGCTTGCGATGGCGCAGCGCGTGTCCGATCTGGCCAACATGCCGGACCCGACGCGCGATCTCTATCCGGCCAAGCGGAACGAGAAGTACGTGCTCGACCGCCCGCTCACGGAAGAGAGCATCAACGCCAATTACAACAATTTCTTCGAGTTCGGTTCGAGCAAGAACATCGTGAAGGCCGCGCAGGCGCTGAAGACGCGCCCGTGGACCATCAAGATCGACGGCATGGTGGAGAAGCCGTTCGAGATCGGTATCGACGATCTTGTCCGAAAGGTAGGCATCGAAGAGCGGCTCTACCGGATGCGCTGCGTCGAGGCCTGGAGCATGACCATCCCGTGGTCGGGCTTCCAGATGTCGAAGCTGGTTGAAATGGCCAAGCCGCTTGGCTCGGCGAAGTACGTGCGGATGGAGACCTTCCTCGACAAGTCGATCGCGCCCGGCCAGCGGCAGAGCTGGTATCCATGGCCTTACGTCGAAGGCGTCACCATCGAGGAAGCCAACAACGAACTGGCCTTCCTGGTCACCGGCACCTACGGGAAGCCAGCACCGAAACAGCACGGCGCGCCGCTGCGTCTCGCGCTGCCGTGGAAGTACGGCTTCAAGTCGATCAAGTCGATCGTGCGGTTCAGCTTCACCGACAAGCGGCCGAAGAGCTATTGGGAAGATCTGCAGTCCGCCGAATACGGATTTTGGGCCAACGTCAATCCGGAGGTGTCGCATCCGCGCTGGAGCCAGGCGACCGAGGAAATCCTCGGCACTGGCGGCGAGCGCAAGCCCACCATCCTGTTCAACGGCTACGGCGAATATGTCGCCTCGATGTACAGCGGACTCGGCAAGGAGCGGCTGTGGGCCTGACCCGCTGACGTCCGGCGCAATGCTGAAATGAAGAAGCCGGGCCCGTGAGGGCCCGGCTTAGTAATGTCGGCGCGGGACGGCCGACAATCACCTTCCAGAGGGGAACAACTGCCGGCTCCCGACTGCTTAATCTGGGGGGATGCGACAAACGGGCACCAGCAGCAGAGGAATAATGCGACTCACTTCTGTGAGTCACAATGCAACGAGCCGCATGACTGCCATGCGGCCCTCGCAATCTGCGTGGAACGCCGCCCACCTCTGCGAAATCAGAAGCTCCAGCGCTGCGCGTTGCTGACCAGGAAGTCGCGGAACACCTGCACGCGCGCAACCGACTTAAGTTCTTCCGGATAAACGAAATATGCGTCCACCGCCGGCGCATTGGTCTCGCCGAACAACTGCACCAGGCCGCCGTTCTGTTCCACCAGGTAATCCGGCAGCAGCGCGATGCCGATGCCGCGCTGGCAGGCGCGCATCACGCCGAGAATGGTGTTGATGGTGAGAATCGGTGTGCGCGCGGGTTTGCCGTCGCGCTCCACCTCGGTCAGCCAGCGGCGGTTTTCCAGGTACGTTGGCACCGTCGCGCCGCCGAGCAGCACAACGCGGTGGTTGTCGAGTTCCGCCAGCACATGCGGGGTGCCGAACCGCTTGAGGTATTCGGGTGACGCGAAGGCATGGAAGTGCACGGAGAACAGCTTGCGCTGGATCAGGTCGGGCTGGGTCGGCTGCCGCAGCCTGATCGCGACGTCGGCTTCGCGCATCGCCAGGTCGAGTTCTTCGTCGGTTGTCAGCAGCGTAACCCGGATCTCCGGATAGAGATCGATGAATTCGCCGAGCCGCGGCGTCAGCCAGTGCACGCCGATGCCGGGCGTGGTGGTGACCTTGAGCTCGCCGTTCGGCTTTTCGCGGCTGTCGGTGAGCTTGGCGCGCGCCGCCTCCAGTTTCATGAATACTTCGTGGGCGGTGCGGTACAGCATCTCGCCCTGTTCGGTCAGGATCAGGCCGCGGGCATGGCGGTGGAACAGCGAGACCGAAAGCTCCTGCTCCAGCGCGCTGACCTGCCGCGACACTGCCGACTGCGACAGGCTGAGCTGCTCACCCGCATGGGTGAAGCTGCCGGCCTCCGCGGCCGCATGAAAAACCTTGAGTTTGTCCCAATCCATCACTCAAACCTCTGCCATCCCCCGCAACCGGGGGAGGTGAAATGAATTTCCAGCGCCACTTCTATTCCGCCGCCTGACGCTCTTGCGCGCGGCCGGCCAGGAACCGCTCGGCTTCGAGCGCCGCCATGCAGCCCAGACCGGCGGCGGTGACCGCCTGGCGATAGATGTCATCGGCAACGTCGCCCGCGGCGAACAGGCCGGGCACCGAGGTGGCGGTCGAATACGGCGCGGTCCAGACGTAACCGTTCGGCTTCATTTCAATTTTGCCTGCGACCAGTTCGGTCGAAGGCGAATGGCCGATCGCGATGAAGACGCCGTCGGCCGGAGTTTCGGTCACGGCGCCTGTCTTGATGTTGCGCAGCTTGATCTTGCGAACCTTGAGCGGGTTCTCGTCGCCGGTGATGTCGTCGAGCGCGCTGTCCCAGATCACACTGATCTTGGGGTGCTTGAACAGCCTGTCCTGCAGGATCTTCTCGGCGCGGAAATGATCGCGGCGGTGCACCACCGTCACCTTCGAGGCGAAGTTGGTGAGGAACAGCGCCTCCTCGACCGCGGTGTTGCCGCCGCCGATCACGAAAACTTCTTTGTTCTTGTAAAAGAAACCGTCGCAGGTGGCGCAGGCGGATACGCCGTAGCCCTTGAACTTCTGCTCCGCCGGCAGATCGAGCCAGCGCGCCTGCGCGCCGGTCGCCAGCACCACGGTTTCCGCGACATAGGAGTCGCCGCTATCGCAGGTCAGCCGGAACGGCCGCTGCGACAGGTCCAGATTGTTGACGTGGTCGGTGACGATCTTGGTGCCGACGTGCTCGGCCTGCTTCTGCATCTGCTCCATCAGCCAAGGGCCCTGGATGACGTCGGCGTAGCCCGGATAGTTTTCCACGTCGGTGGTGATGGTGAGTTGTCCGCCGGGCTGGATGCCCTGGATCAGGATCGGCTCCAACATGGCGCGCGCCGCGTAGATCGCGGCGGTGTAGCCCGCCGGTCCTGAGCCGATGATGACAACCTTGGCATGCGTGGTCTTGGACATCTGTCCCCTGGCTCCAGCGGGTCTTCGGACAGGGGCGTGCAATGCGGCCCGGCTATCGGCCAGGGCATCCCCCGGGCACCAATTTAAGGCTTCAAACGAGCTATGCAAGATATGCAACCCTTAGACTCCACAGCCTCGGTGCGGTTTGAGGTCGCCCCGGCTCGCCGCGCAATAATCTTTCGCCAAGGGGTGGCTTCGGGCTAAGGATAGGGCTGGATTCCTGGGGAAAGCCGTGCCCGCCCGCCTCGACGCCATCGACTGGAAAATCCTCAAGGAGCTGCAGCTCGACGGCCGTATGACCAATGTGGAGCTGGCGCGCCGGGTCGGCATTTCGGCGCCGCCCTGCCTGCGGCGGGTGCGGTCGCTGGAGGAGGCGGGGTTCATCAAGGGCTACCGTGCGCTGCTCGACGAGAAGCTGCTGGGCTACGAGGTGACCGTGTTCGCCATGGTCCACTTGTCGAGCCAGGCCGAGGCGGACCTGAAGGCGTTCGAGACCTTCGTACGCGGCAAGCCGCTGGTGCGCGAATGCTGGATGCTCTCCGGCGAGATCGACTTTGTGCTCAAGTGCGTGGCGCCGGACCTGAAGACGTTCCAGGCGTTCGTGGCAGAACTGACGGCTGCGCCGCATGTGCGCAATGTGAAAACGTCGCTGACGCTGCGCAACTCCAAGGACGCCGCCATGGTGCCGATGGAGTCGAAGCGGGACTAGGACGCGCAAATGGCGGCTCCTTGCGGAGCCGCCATGCGAATGCGGCCGATTGGCGTCAGCAGACAATCTCATCGCAGCCGATGTGGCAGATGGTTCTGGCCGGCTCGGGCAATTGATTGCACCCGATATGGCAGATGGTGCATTCGATTGGGCCGGACGGCTGAATGCCGGCTTTTTGCTTGATCGCAGCGTTGGCGTTTCGCTGCACGGGACGGGCTTGAGTTGGCGAGTTCATCGTGCTCTCCGTTGCTTGCGTTTCAACTTGCTTGCGTGTCCGGCCGTCCACGCCGTGCTGTGACGTAGATGAACGGACCCACAAGCTCCGATAATCGCGCTAGGTCCTCTTGGACCACGCGCGAACCTGTCCGATCGTCACCGGCATGACGCCGCTGACATCGACCGTGAACCGGAAAATCTTGTTGGCGATGTTGGTGTTTCGCGGATCGAAGAACCCGATCTCGATGTCGTAGCATTCTGATCCTGGCCGGCAGACCGGGCTTTTGCGCACAGCGATCGTGTCGAGTTCGATGTCGCCTTGCGTCGCCGTTTTGATAACTTCCGCGGCTTGGAAGGCGTTCGTCGCGGAGAAATTAAGCGCGCGCTCTTGCGGCGTCATGCCGAGGTTGCGGAGGTCGTAGTAGACGCGGTTGAGGAAGTTTGTCAGGCCGGCCGCACGCTTGTCGTATGCGTCGCGCTCCGGACCGCTGTTCTTTGGACGTGTGCCAAGAGTTTTGGCAAGGATCGTGTCCGTGTGCCAGGCGTACATGCCGCGAATGAATGGCAGGACGGCGGGGACGACCTGCCCCGACAGCAGGGCGAGGCTGCCTACGACGACGCCTGGTACGGACACGAGTTCGGCTTTGCCAGCGATTTGGCCCTCGTAAGCCGACCGCAGATTTTGAAAAGCAACTTCGGCGAACGGTCCGGCCGGAACGATGGCGTAGATCGGCGTTGCATCGAGATTGAGCGTCCAAATCAACGATTCGGCTTCGTGCGGATTTTTCGTCAGAAACTCCATCACTTTTGATGGAATATTGGGGTCGAATTCGGCGGCAATTACCGCTTGGACGAAGGCGTCGCGGCGCGCCTCCGTGCCGAAGTCGTAGCCGAGCTTACCCAACGCGAAGACAATTTGGTCCGTTTTGCTCTTCGCCGAACCGCAACTGCAGGCGGCGCCGCCACCGCACGCGCCGCCACAGCCGCAATCCGACGCAAGGATGGCTGGCGCCGCAGGCGAAACGCGAAACGCCAGGGGCGGCGGGGCCGATGCGGCGCCACCGGCGGGCGCGACAGTCGCCTCCGATGCGGAGACGACCGCCTCCATTCGCCCGGCAGCCGCCCCACTCATGGCCGGATCCGGCAGCGCTGAAGGAACCAGCGCCGCTTCCTCACTTCGCTCATACGCAATCACTTCACTCATGTTGACCCCCTCGGTGATGAGTTTGAGAGCTCCTCGGACGTCCAACCGCCCGGCGAGAACGCGGCGGCAATCGGCCGTCTGATCCGGATCGCAAGGTGTTGCGCTGGCGATGAGCGCATGCCGGACCGCACGAGGGTCCGGCGTTTCGCCGCGCTTGAGCTGCATGCTGAGCAACAGCCCCGCCACGCCCGAAACCAGGGGGGCCGCGAAGCTCGTGCCGGTCTTCGCGCAAACGCCGCCGCCTGGCTGGGCGGCCGGGACATTTTCTCCGAGCGCAATGATGCCGTGGCTGCGGTAGATCGATCCCCAGTTGCTGGAGTTGAGCGGCTCGCCGCTGGCGTCGGCGGCGCCCACGGGCAGGACGTGATCGAGCGCGGCGGGAACGTGCAGGCAGTCGCAGCCGTCGTTTCCCGCAGCCGCGACGACAAGCACGTTGTTCTCGGCGCAAGCCGCGATCGCCTTCGCCAGCAGTTCATCCGGCTCGCCGTCGGGCGTGAGCTGACCGCCGCTGATGTTGATGACGTGTGCGCCGAGATCGACGGCCTGGAGGATCGCGCGGGCCAGATCGATCTGCGAGCAGAACACCAGGGCGTTTTCCGGTCCGTCGGCAAACACGGGCAAGATGATGCCGCTGCATCCGGGGGCGACGCCTTCGATACCGCTGCCATGCTGTCCGAAGATGATGCTCGCGATGTGCGTTCCGTGATGGGACGCGGGGCCATTGTTCGGGCTCGTGGCGGCGAGCGTCGGCTGTTCGGTCAGCCGCGCGCCGCGAAAGCAGGGATGGGTCCGGTCCACCGGGCCGTCGAGTAGCGCAATGCGGATGGCCGGATCGCCGCGCGTCTCGGCCCAGATGGCCGGCAAATCGGGAAGGCCGGGCTGGCCTGCCAACCGCCTGGTCGGGTGCGCAAGGCGCTGCCGCACGGTCTCCACAACCGCAGTCATGCATTCTCTCGTAAAGGGCATATTTACTTAATAACAACCTAAGCGTGTATGAAATGCAACCTGGAGTCAAGCCGCCAGCATCGGTGCGATGAAAGGATTTGGGGATTGATCGCGTCACTTGGCCGGCTTGCCGCCTGAGCCGGCCGTCAACGTGGCGCTGTGGTCATGCGAGGGCGCTGCGCCATATAGTTTGCAGCCCGCCTTCGATCGCGCGCGCAGGATGTGAATGAGGTAACGCGATGATGAAGCTCTGCGTGTCGTTGGCCGTATGGGTCGCGCTGGCGCTGACCCCTGCCTCCGCCCAGACCTATCCGTCGAAACCTGTGACCATGATCGTGCCGTTCGCGGCCGGTGGGGCGACCGATACGCTGGCGCGCTTTCTCGCCGAGAAAATGCGCGAGCGGCTCGGCCAGCCGATCATCATCGAGAATGTCACCGGCGCCGGCGGCAGCATCGGCGTCGGCCGCGTAATGCGCGCGCCGGCCGACGGCACCGTGATCCAGATCGGCACCTCGACCACCAACATGCTGCTCGGCGGAATGTATCCGCTGCAGTTCGATCTGATCGACGACCTCGCGCCGATCCTGATGATCGCGAGCGAGCCGCTGATGATCGTCGGCAAGAAGGCGCTCGCCGCGAAGGATCTCAAGGAACTGGTCGCCTGGCTCAAGGCCAACCCCGACAAGGCATCGATCGGAATTCCGGCGGTGGGCGGCACCGGTCACCTGGCGGGGCTTTCGTTCCTAAAGGAGATCGGCGCCCAGGCCCAGTTCATTCCGTATCGCGGCAACGGTCCGGCGTTGCAGGATCTGGTTGCGGGCCAGATCGACATGCAGGTTGAGCCGGCATCCAATTTCTTTGCCCAGGTGAAGGCGGGGGCGATCAAGCCTTACGCCATCACGTCGAAGTCGCGCAGCAGCGCGGCCGGCGATATTCCGACCACCGACGAAGCCGGGCTGCCGGGCTTCCACGCTTCGCTCTGGTACGGAATGTGGGCGCCCAAGGTCACGCCGAAGGACGTCATCGCCAAGCTCAACGCCACGATGCTCGACGTGCTCGGCGACGACGCGGTGAAGAAGCGTTTCGCCGAGCTCGGCCTGGATGCGCCGGCTCGCGCGCAGCAGACGCCCGAGGCGCTGCGCGCGTTTCAGAAATCGGAAGCCGACAAGTGGTGGCCGATCATCAAGGCGGCAAACATCAAACCGCAGTGATCGCGGTCTATTTCGCAAACCTCGGCATCACCTCTTTCGAAAACAGCTCGACCGAGCGCAGCGTTTCGGCCAGCGTCATGTCGCCGAACGCGAGCCACGGCGCGAAATAGTTGAGCCCGCTCGCCTTCTCCTCCTGCTCGATGAAACGCGCCACGGTGGTGGGCGAGCCCGCGATGGCGTTGTCGAGCGCCATCAGGTCGTCGAACCCGGGCGGATAGATGCCGATCACGCGCGGCTCGGCGCCGTGGCGATTGAAGAGCCAGCGGAAGCTGTCGCGCCAGCGCGGATAGGCGCGCCGTGCGATCGCAAGCGCCGCTTCGTCGGTGTCGGCCACCACCACATGCCGGCTGATGCCGATCAGCGTGCCGTCGGGATCGTGACCCGCCTTCACGCGCGCCGCGCGGTAGCGTTCGACGATGGCCGTCGTGTTGTCGCGCAAGCCGAGCGCGACGATGTTGATATGGTTCTCGGCGGGCCAGTCTGCGTTGGGCGGTAGCGTCACGCCATACCACAGCGGCGGATGCGGCTTCTGCACCGGACGCAGGACCATCGGCACCTTGTCGAACTTGTAGAATTGGCCCTCGAAATTCAGCTCGTCCGAAGCGAGTCCCTTGAGCAGCACCTGGAATGCCTCGTGGTACTGCGCCTGGGTCTTGCTGAAGTCGAGGCCGTAGGCCTGCGTCTCATAGAGCGAGACGCCGCGTCCGATGCCAAGCTGGAAGCGCCCGCCGCTCATCTGATCGAGCATGCAGACTTCCTCGATCAGCCGAAGCGGATGATAGAACGGCAGCAGATAGACCAGCGGGCCGAACCGCAGCGTTTTGGTGCGGTAGGCGAGCGCCGCCATAATCAGTCCAGGGGAGGCGGCGGCGCCGAGCGGCGTCGAATGGTGCTCGGCGACGTGATAGCCGTAGAAGCCCGCTCGGTCGTAGGCTTCGGCGATGGTCAGGCGATCGGCATAGAGCTGGCCGAGCGGTGTGCCCGCGTCGTCGACGTGATCGAAGATGCCGAATTTCATTTCGCCCCCAACGCCGGTGTCATCATCCGCGAAAGCGGATGATCCAGTAAACACCGAAATCGCTATGGGCGGAGAGGCCGGGGGCTACTGGATGCCCCGCTTTCGCGGGGCATGACAGATCGAAAATGCGGGGCGGCTAAGCCGCTACTTCCAGTCGATTTTGGTGATCTCGTAGGCCTTGGCGCCGCCGGGGGTCACGACCTCGACCGACTCGCCCTTCTTCTTGTTGATCAGCGCGCGCGCGAGCGGCGAGGCGATCGAGATCTTGCCTTCCTTGGCGTTCGCCTCGGGCTCGCCGACGATGTGCCACACCTGCTTCTTGTCGGTGTCCTCGTCGATCAGCGTGACGGTCGCGCCGAACTTGATGGTGTCGCCGCTGAGCTTGGACACGTCGATGACGTCGGCGCGCGCGAGCTTGTCCTCAAGCTCGGCGATCGCGCCCTCGTTGAGCGACTGCTGCTCCTTGGCGGCGTGATACTCGGCGTTCTCCGACAGATCGCCGTGCGTGCGCGCATCGGTGATCTGCTGGATGATGCGCGGACGCTCGACCTGTTGGCGGTGCTTGAGTTCTTTCTCAAGCACGTCATGGCCAGCCGCGGTCATCGGAATCTTTTCAACCATTCAAATCCTCCACCCCGCGAGGCGTTCTCGAAAACGGCCTTATCCGGACCGTCGCGCGTCGCAAGCCGTTCGTTGCCCGATGAATGGAACCCGAGGCGACCGTTCACCGGAGCCGGAAACCCGGCACAGAGACCATAAAGTCAGATCGCGGGCCGAAGTTTCCTTCGGACACCGCGACTTTCGAACTCAGTTCCAATCAGGCCGACTTGGTCAGTCCGACTTGGCTCCAATCCATGCCGCCGAAGTAGCTTTGCAGCGCCTTCACCTGGAGATCGCCTCCAAGATAGGCCTTGATGCCCTGCGCCGCAGCGACGGCACCGGAAAGAGTGGTGTAGTACGGCACTTTATGCAAGAGGGCCGCGCGCCGCAGAGGCCGTGAATCCGCGAGGGAGGTCGCGCCCTCGGTGGTGTTGAAAACAAGCTGAACACGGCCGTTTTTGATGGCGTCCACGATGTGGGGACGGCCCTCGGCCACCTTGTTGATCTGCACCGCCTTGACGCCGTTCTCCGCCAAAAACCGCTGGGTTCCGGAGGTGGCGATCACCTTGAAGCCGAGGCCTTCGAGCGCGCGCACCGGCTCCAGGACGCGCTGCTTGTCGGCGTCGCGTACCGAGACGAACACGGTGCCTTCCTTGGGCATCCGCGCGCCGCCGCCGAGTTGGCTCTTCAGGAACGCGACGCTGTAGTCGCGGTCGAGGCCCATCACCTCGCCGGTCGATTTCATCTCCGGCCCGAGCACGGTGTCCACCTTGTCGCCGAACCGGGCGAACGGGAACACCGCTTCCTTGACGCCGACGTGCGGGCTGCGGCCGACCTCGAAGCTCTGCGCCACCAGCTTGAACGAGGCGAGACTTTCGCCCGCCATGATCCGCGCCGCGATCTTGGCGACCGGCACGCCGGTCACCTTGGCGACAAACGGCACCGTGCGCGAGGCGCGCGGGTTGACCTCCAGCACGTAGATGTCGCCGTCCTTGATGGCGTACTGCACGTTCATCAGGCCGCCGACCTTGAGCGCGATCGCCATCGCTTTCGTCTGGCGCTCCAGTTCGGCGATCAGCTTGCCGTCGAGCGAGTGCGGCGGCAGCGAGCAGGCGGAGTCGCCGGAATGAATGCCGGCCTCCTCGATGTGCTCCATGATGCCGGCGATGTAGGTGTCCTTGCCGTCGGCGAGGCAATCCACGTCCACCTCAATGGCGTCGGTGAGGTAGCGGTCGATCAGCAGCGGCCGCTTGGTCGAGACCGCAAGCTCCGAGGGGCGGTCGAGCGTGGCGGTGAGGCGCGTGACGTAGCGATCAAGCTGCGCCGCATCGTGCACGATTTCCATCGCCCGCCCGCCCAGCACGTAGGATGGCCGGATCACGATCGGATAGCCGATCTTGCCGGCGGTGGCGCGGGCTTGCGCGAGGCTGGTGGCGATACCGCTTTCCGGCTGGCGGAGCTTCAGCTTGTCGAGCAGCTTCTTGAAGCGGTCGCGATCCTCGGCAAGGTCGATCGCGTCCGACGAAGTGCCAAGGATCGGCACATTGGCGGCTTCGAGCGATTCCGCGAGCTTGAGCGGGGTCTGGCCGCCGAACTGCACGATCACGCCATGCAGCGTCCCGTTCGAACGCTCGATGTCGATGATCTCAAGGACATCCTCTGACGTCAGCGGCTCAAAGTAGAGCCGGTCGGAGGTGTCGTAGTCGGTCGAGACCGTCTCCGGGTTGCAGTTGATCATGATGGTTTCGTAGCCCGCCTCATTGAGCGCGAAGCAGGCGTGGCAGCAGCAGTAGTCGAACTCGATGCCTTGGCCGATTCGGTTCGGACCGCCACCGAGGATCACCACCTTCTTCTTGTTCGACGGCGCGGCCTCGTTGGCGAACGTGCCGGCAAACGGCGGCTCGTAGGTCGAATACATGTAGGCGGTGGGGGAGGCGAACTCCGCCGCGCAGGTGTCGATGCGCTTGAACGAAGGCCGTACGCCGAGCGCGATGCGGCGCTTGGTCACCTCGTCGGCGGCCGTGCCGGTCAGATGCCCCATGCGCGCGTCGGAGAATCCCATCGCCTTGAGGCGGCGGAACGCCCCCGGTGTCGTGGGCAGGCCCTTGGCGCGGATTTCTGCCTCGGTGTCGATCAGACCGCGGATCTGCGACAGGAACCACGGATCGATCTTGCAGGCGGCGTGGATTTCCTCGTCGGTGAAGCCGAGCCGCATCGCCTGCGCCGTGCGGAGCAATCCGTCCTGCGACGGCGTGCCGAGCGCCGCGCGGACGGCGTTCTTGTCTTCGCCCTGGCCGAGACCCTCGATCACGATCTCGTCGAGGCCGGTCAGTCCCGTTTCCAGCGAGCGCAGCGCCTTCTGCAGCGACTCCTGGAAGGTGCGGCCGATCGCCATCGCCTCGCCAACCGATTTCATCGAGGTGGTAAGCAGCGTGTCGGCGCCGGGGAATTTCTCGAACGCGAAACGGGGAATCTTGGTGACCACGTAGTCGATGGTCGGCTCGAACGAGGCCGGCGTTGCGCCGCCGGTGATGTCGTTGGCGATTTCGTCGAGCGTGTAGCCGACCGCGAGCTTGGCCGCGACCTTGGCAATCGGGAAGCCGGTGGCCTTGGAGGCCAGCGCCGAGGAGCGCGACACCCGCGGGTTCATCTCGATCACGATCATGCGGCCGTCGGCCGGGTTGACCGCAAACTGCACGTTCGAGCCGCCGGTCTCGACGCCGATCTCGCGCAGCACCGCGATCGAGGCGTCGCGCATCACCTGATATTCCTTGTCGGTGAGCGTCAGCGCCGGTGCGATCGTGATGGAATCACCGGTGTGGATGCCCATCGGATCGAGGTTCTCGATCGAACAGATGATGATGCAGTTGTCCTTGTTGTCGCGCACCACCTCCATCTCGAACTCTTTCCAGCCCAGCACCGATTCCTCGATCAGCACTTCGTTGGTGGGAGAGGCGTCGATGCCGCGCTCGACGATGTCGATGAACTCTTCTTTCACGTAGGCGATGCCGCCGCCGGTGCCGCCCATCGTGAACGACGGGCGGATGATGGCGGGCAGGCCGATGTCTTCCAGCGCGGTGAGCGCCTGCGCCAGCGTCTTCACCTGGTGCGAGCGCGGCGTCTCAAGGCCGATCTTGGTCATTGCCTCGCGGAAGCGCTCGCGGTCCTCGGCTTTGTCGATCGCGTCGGCGGTGGCGCCGATCATCTTGACATTGAACTTATCGAGCACGCCCATCTTGCGCAGCGACAGCGCGGTGTTGAGCGCGGTCTGGCCGCCCATGGTGGGCAGCAACGCGTCGGGGCGCTCCTTCTCGATGATCTTGGCGACGATCTCAGGCGTGATCGGCTCGATGTAGGTGGCGTCGGCGAGCTCCGGATCGGTCATGATCGTGGCCGGATTGGAGTTCACCAGCACGATCCGGTAGCCCTCTTCCTTGAGGGCCTTGCAGGCCTGGGTGCCGGAATAGTCGAATTCGCATGCTTGGCCGATCACGATCGGCCCGGCGCCGATGATCAGGATCGATTTGATGTCGGTGCGTTTGGGCATCGAGCCTCGATTGGCACACAAAAAAAGGGCGCGCTGATGCGCGTCCTTGGCTCCCCGTGGCGGGCTGGCCCGCGCCTAGGCTGACTAGACCAGAATCGGGCGTGAGCCAACCCCGGAACCCGGCCAAAACGTAGTTGTCTTCAGGCGTTTTGCAAGGGAATGGCGTTTCATCCCCAGCCACTCCGAAGGGCTGCCTACGCGGCCTGTGGAAGTCTCAGATCGGCGCCGCGGAGCGCAGCGCCGGAACCCACCCCGATGTGCTTCACGATTGTCATCGCCTGAACCATGGTGATGCCGAGCGGCCGCACCCGCTCAGCCGGAAAGTACATAACGTTGCCTGACATCGGCGTCGGCGCCTGCGGTATGAAAACGGCCACCCACCCGTCGCCGATCGACTCGAGCAGATAGCCGATCTGCCAGCCATCCTCGATGTTGACCAGCGCCGGTTTCAGGCCGCTTGCATTCTCGATCTCGGTAAATCCCTCGGCCATGCTCTTGACCATCTGGTACTGCGGCAGACCGCCCAACAGCGAGTGCTCGAACCATTGGCTGATCCGCCGGCCCCAGCCGGTGCGTGCAATAACCCCTGCGGCGAATGAGACGGCGACCAGAACCAGCGCGGCAATGATTGTGACGGCTCCGATCCCGGCGAAGTGGCCGAGTTGCTCAAGTCCGAGCTTGTCTGAAAGCGGCTGCGCGACTTTCGTTGCCAGCCGCATCGCATGGCCCAGAATGAAAATCACCAGCGCAACAGGGAGGAGGAACAGAACTCCTCCGACGACCGTCGTCTTCAGGAACGTCTTCATGTTTCCTCCCGTCAAAGCGGTGGTGAGGCGGCCTAATCCACCTTGATGTTGCCCGCCCTGATGATCGGCCACCACTTCTCGATCTCGGATTTCTGCTGGGCCGCCAGCGCCTGCGGATTCTGCCGCTCGCGCGGGTAGATATCCTGCCCCAGTTGCTCCAGCTTAGAGCGCACCGCCGGATCGGCCAGCGCCTCGACCGCTGCGGCATGGATCTTGTCGATGACCGGCTTCGGCGTGCCTCTCGGCATCCACAGGCCGTGCCACAGCGCGACGTAGTATCCCGGTAGTCCGGCTTCATCGACGGTTGGGAATTCCGGCGCTGTGGGCAGCCGCCGGTCGGCGCAGACGGCGTAGGCCTTGATGTTGCCGGCGCGCGCCTGCGGCAGCGTGGCGACCGGATCGGAGATGATGAGGTCGAGATTGCCGGCCACCACGTCCTGCATCGCCGGCGCAATGCCGCGATAGGGCACGAACTGCAACTGGGTCTTGGTGGCCTGCTGGAAGATCAGGCCGCAGACGTGACTGATGCTGCCTTGACCCGCGGTGCCGACCGTCTTGTTCGGATTGTCGCGCAGCCAGGCGATGAAGCTTTTCAGGTCGTCGGCAGGTACTGACTTTTTCGCCACCACCATGAACGGCGTGATGCAGATCAGCGTGACCGGATCGAAGTCCTTGATGAGATCGTAAGGCAGGTTGCTGTAGGTGGCGCCGGTGATGACGTGCGAGCCGTTCTGGCCGATTCCGATGGTGTAGCCGTCAGGTGCGGCGCGGGCGAGACGGCCCGCACCGGCTGTGCCGCCGGCTCCGGTGGTGTTCTCCACCACGACAGTTTGCCCGAGCGAGGTTCGCATCCGGTCTGCCAGCACGCGGCCGATCACGTCGGTCGGGCCGCCGGCGGCGAACGGCACCACCATGGTGATGGCGCGCGCCGGATAGGCTTGCGCGGAAGCCGAGTGCGATACGGCTGGAAGTGCAGCGGCACCCGCGGCCAGTTGCAGAAATTGACGGCGTGGAAGTGTCATTCCCATTCCCCCTCTGCAGAGTTCGGAAAGTTATGTCGTCGTGTTCATTCCCTTGGTGAAGTTGCGAAGCAATGAAAGGCGAAGCCGGCGATCAGCCGCCCTCGACCTTGATGTTGGCGGAGCGGATCACCTTGCCCCACTTCTCGGTTTCATCGGCCATCAGCTTGCCGAATGCGGCGGGCGAGCCGGGCAGGGCGTCGGCGCCGAGATCGGCGAGCCGCGCCTTGGCCTTGGGGTCGGCGAGCACTGCGTTCATTTCCTGGTTGAGCCTCGCGACGATCTCGGCGGGCGTATTCTTCGGCGCCGCGAGGCCGAATGGGCCGCTCGCCTCGTAGCCCGGGACGAAATCGGCCACGGTCGGCAGATCGGGCAGCAGCGCCGCGCGACCCGCGGTGGTCACCGCCAAGGGGCGGACCTTGCCGCCTTTGATGTGCGGGATCGAGGCCGCCATTGTGTCGAACATCACCTGCACCTGGCCGCCGATCAGGTCGGTCATCGCGCCCGCGGCGCCGCGATAGGGCACATGCACCATGTTCACGCCGGTCATCAGCTTGAACAATTCGCCGGCCATGTGGATGCCGGTGCCGATACCGGGCGAGGCGAAATTGAGCTTTCCGGGGTTGGCCTTCGCATAGGCGATGAATTCCGGAACGGTGTTGACCGGCACCGACAGGTTGACCTCCAGCACGAACGGTACGCGCGCCGTGCCGCCGACCGGAGCGAGGTCGCGGAGAAAATTGGTGCTGAGCTTCTGGTAGAGTGTGTCGTTGACAGAGTGGGCCGGTACCACCTGCAGCAGCGTATAGCCGTCCGGCGGTGCCTTCACGACCGCTTCGGTTCCGATGTTGCCGCCGGCGCCCGGACGGTTTTCGATGAGGACCGATTGGCCCAGCCGCTCGGAGAGCCACTGTCCCATCAGCCGGGCAAAGATGTCGGATCCACTGCCGGGGGCAAAGCCGACGATGATGCGCAACGGCTGCGACGGATAGGCTTGCGCGAATGCGGAGCGCGACATCGCGGGAAGCGCTAGCGCGCCCGTGGTGAGTTGCAGAAATCGACGGCGCTGAAGTTTCATTGCCTTCCCCCTCTGCAATTTCAAAATGTTCTTAAGTCGTGGCTTTAGTCCTAGTCCTTCTGCAACAACCGCGGCAGCCACACCGAGATCACCGCCGGCGTGCCCTCGCGAATGCTTTTCAAGCCGCGCCGCAGCGCCGGCTCGACCTGGGCCGGATCGGTGACGTTTTCGCCGTAGCAGCCCGCGGCCTCCGCCTCCTTGGCGAAATCGATCGGCGGATCGAAATAGCCGCCGTCGTAGTTGGCCTTGGCGGCGAAGCTGTCGTCCTTGCCGTACACCGCGTTGATGCGCAGCGTGCCGGTCGAGTAGCTGCGGTTCTGATAGATGATGGACATGTACGGCGCGTTGTAGTGCTTGGCCGCCCACAGCGCGTGGATCGGCGTGCCGAACATGTAGAAGCCGTCGCCGCTGACCGCGATCACATCCTTCTCCGGCGCGGCGAGCTTTGCGCCGAAAGCCGCGCCCGGCGTCCAGCCGCCGCTCGAGGCCGGATTGTGGAAGTAGGCGCCGGGCTGCGAGATGTTGAGATACTCGTGCACCTGGTTCTGCGCGATTGTCTCGTCAAACACGATGCAATTGTCGTCGAGCACCTGGCCGATGTTGTGCGACAGCCACTTCGGATCGATCGGATCGCTCGCCGCGCGCGACTTCGCATCCTCGGCGAGGCCGCGCCGCCGCTTGCCGGACAACTCGGCGCAACGCTCGGCCCGTGCGGCAAAGCGCTTCTTGTCGTCCGGCGTGATCAGCTTGCGTGCAGCCGCGTCCAGTGCCTCGATCACCGACATTGCGTCGGCGGTGACCCGCAGGTTGGCGGTGAACTCCATGGTCGGGATGCGGCGCTTGGCGGGCTCCACGTCGGTGATCGCGACCCACGCCGAATCCGGCGGCGGATTGGTGTCGGCGAGCCAGGGAACGTCCACGTCGAGCGCGAGAATGACGTCGGCATCCTTCAGGCTGGCGTTGCTGACGTAGAGCGGGTGGTTGAGCGGGAAGCACTGATAGGCGCGCAGCGCCGATTGCCCGACCGGCAGGCCGAGCAGTTCGCACAGCCGCACCAGCGCCGGAACGGTCGCCGGATTTCGCCCGGATCGCGCCACCAGCACGAACGGGTTATCCGCGGCGATAAGGCGGCGTGCGATCTCCTCGATCGCAGCGGCGTCGGGCGCAGCCGGCCTCGCGACGCCGAGTTGCTGCATCGTGGGGAACTTCGCGCCGTTGACCTTGGCGAGCGAAACCTCGCGCGGCAGCGTCAGGTACACCGGCCCGCACGGCTCGGTGCATGCCACCTGCAACGCGCGTGAGATCATCAGTCCCGGGTTGTCCTGCAACGCCATGCGGTGATCCCACTTGGTGTACTGCCGAACGATCGAGTTCTGGTCGAAGCTCTGCTGCAGCCAGATGTGGCCGCCGCCGTCGCGCGCGCCGCGGAAGCTGCCGGGATAGCTGGTCGGCGACCCGCCGCCGGTGATCACCACTGGAAGTCCAGAGTGGAACGCGGTGTGGACAGCGCCGCCGTAGTGCTGGGTGCCGCAATCGACATGCGCGGCCGTCACGGCAGGCTTGCCGGACACCGCGGCGTAGCCGAGCGCGGCGTTGAGGCTCGCGTGCTCGTGCGTGACGGTGATCAGCCGCGGGGCGGCGCGGCCGTTGGCGCGGGCCTTGGCGACGGCCTCCTGGTAGAAGCCAATCTCCGACCCTGACGTGAAGAAGATGTATTCGACGCCGGCCTCCGCCATTGCTGCGATCATGGCATCGCCGTTGTCGTCGGCTGGGACTTCAACCCACGCCCTGGTGTCGTTGCGCAGGTTTCCGACGTGACGGTTCATGAGACGCTCCCGGCAGTGCCGGGGGAGTTTGCGCCGTTTCCGGCGGGGCGGACAAGTCCCCGCGCGCCGGCGCATTTGCCGGGCTGCGGGTGCCACGCTACGCTTGCCGGAAACAAAGCCGGGGAGGAAACGATATGCCTTTCGAGCGCCGCGCGCTGCTTGCCGCCGTTTTGTCGCTGATCGCGACCATGCCCGCTCAGGCGCAGCTTAACCCCTCGCGCGCCATCACACTGGTGGTGCCGATTGCCGCCGGCGGCGGTGTCGATGCCATCGGCCGCTTGCTGGCCGAGAAGCTCCAGGAACGGCTCAAACAGAACGTCGTGGTCGAAAACCGCACCGGCGCGGGCGGCACGGTCGGCACCGACAGCGTCGCCAAGTCCGCGCCCGACGGCCACACCCTGCTGGTGATGGAAAGTTCGTCGGCGATCTCCAAATGGCTGAACAAGGGCGTGCCGTTCGACGTCACGACGGACTTTGCCCCGGTGGCGCGCGCGGTGACCACGCCGCTGATGCTGTTCGCCAATCCTTCGGCCGGACCGAACAACGTGAAGGAGCTGATCGCCGAAGCGCGGACCAAATCGTTCTCGGCCGGGACGCCCGGTGTCGGCACGCCGCATCATCTCGCCTTGCTGATGATGAACGCGGGCGCCAAGATCGACATCACCCATGTGCCGTATCGCGGGACGGGGCCGGCGCTCAACGATCTGCTCGGCGGCCAGATCCCGCTGATGTGGGCCACGCCGATCGCGGTGATGCCGCATGTCGCGAGCGGAAAGGTGAAGACGCTCGGCATCGCCTCGCTCAAGGCCTCGCCATCGTATCCGCAGGTGCCTTCGATCGCGGAAACCGCGCTGCCGGGCTTCGAGGTCGAGATTTTCTACGGCGTCGCCGCGCCGAAAGGCACGCCGCCCGACATCGTGGCGCGGCTGTCGAAGGAGATCGAGGCGATCCTCGAACTTCCGGACGCGAAGGAGCGCATGGCGAAGCTCGGCTTCGACCGCGCCTATGCGGGTAGCGAGCAGTTCCGCAAGATCATCGCCGACGACCACGCGCGCTACGGCAAGGCCATCGAAGCTGCCGGGATCGCACCGAAGTAACCGCGCTTGCCGGGCCGAGCTGGTCGTGGAGATCGACAAGCTGAGCTAGGCGGGCCGCCCGAGCAGCGTCATGCGGGAAGGGTTATGGCCGATGTTGGTGGCCGCGCGCTTGGCGAAGAAGCCAGCCGCCGCGAGCTTCGTCGTGATGGCCCGCTCATCGTAGTGGGTGAGGCCAAGCGTCGAGCGCAGCCGCGCATAGTTCGAGAACAGCGTGCGGATCAGTCCGAACGTGGCGGCCACCAGAAACTGCTCGTGAGCGGCGAAACGCAGCAGCGCCATTGCATCGGTGATAGGGGACGTTCCCGGCGGAATGACGTCACCCAGAACGAGCAAGCCGTTTGGCTTGAGCAGGCGGCGGAACAGCGCGATTTTCGTATCGAATTGCTCGGGTGCGAGATACTGCGCGACCGAATGCATGACGATGAGGTCGAGCGAAGTCGCGGGCATGGCCTCGACTTCTTCCGGGGCACTCACCTCGATCGTGTTGTTGGTGGCGAATCGTTCGCCAAGCGCTGTGCGAACTCCGGGTGCTGCGTCGCACAGGATCAGGCGTCCGGCTTTCGCGCCGATGCGCGCATGGGACAGAGCGTCGCCGCAGCCGTAGTCGAGCACGGTGCCGCCCGCCGGCACGTACGGCAGCAGATCGTCTGCAATGCGCCGGTAGTGCGCATCGAGATGACGCGCGTTCACATAGACCGCGTGCTTGGAATCCCAGAACGAAATCCAGTCCATGTGCTAGCGCCACAGGCGGGTCAACGGCCCGTCCTTGCCGAACACGGGATCGCTGCCGGGTAGCGGCACGCCGGGAATGGTCTCCACCGCGCGGGCATGTTCGGCCTTGCTGCCGCGGCAAAGATCGTAGCGCCCGCCTCTGGGATAGGTTCCGATCACCACCAGGTCGGGGCTCGCCCACAGGCACTGGTGACCGGTGCCGGCCGGCAGCACGGCGACGTCGCCCTTGCCGAGATCCAGTTCCTCGCCCTTG
Source organism: Hyphomicrobiales bacterium (assembly GCA_021730985.1). GTDB lineage: Bacteria > Pseudomonadota > Alphaproteobacteria > Rhizobiales > Xanthobacteraceae > Z2-YC6860. The sequence goes on from JAKFYI010000003.1 coordinate 47,622, forward strand.
GAGCCGCCGAACCGCACCCGCGCGCGGCCGCGTGCGATCCCCATGCCTTCGTGGATCATCGAGTGAAAGTGCACATAATGATAGATGCCGTTGCGCCACATCTCGCCCCAGCCGTTGGTGCGAAACGCATCCTCGATCGCATCTTCCGGATCGGGCGTGCCGGCGAGATCGATCGCGCCGCGATAGACCAGAAAGGGCAAACGCGGATTGTTCGGCACCGAGCCGTCATCGGTGAACATGAAGGTCACGGGCTCGACCGGTTTGGCGGGCATGGCGATGACTCGGGCCATCGATGTGCGAATCTATCCGCTGACGGTATCAGGTGCGAGGGATCCCCGGCATCGCACCTTTTGCCATTCGAATGCGCGTGTCCGTTCTGCAAGCGCGCAAGGCATCCTAATCGCTACTAGGCCGCCTTGGCCTTCCGCTTACGCATCATCTCGACGAAGCGCGTGAAGAGATAATGGCTGTCGCGCGGGCCAGGCGAGGCTTCGGGATGGTACTGCACCGAGAACACCGGCTTGTCCTTCAGCGCGATGCCGCAATTGGATCCATCGAACAATGAGACATGAGTCTGCTCGACATTGCCGGGCAGGCTCGCCGTATCGACCGCGAAGCCGTGGTTCATTGAGGTGATCTCGACCTTGCCGGTGCCGAGGTCCTTCACCGGATGGTTCGCGCCGTGATGGCCCTGGTGCATCTTCATGGTCGTGCCGCCGAGCGCGATGCCGAGCATCTGGTGGCCGAGGCAGATGCCGAACGTCGGCGTGCCGCTGTTCACCAGCTTGCGGATCACCGGAACCGCGTACTGCCCGGTGGCTGCCGGATCGCCCGGACCGTTGGACAGGAATACGCCGTCGGGCTTGAGCTCCATGATGTCCTCGGCCGAGGTCTTGGCGGGGACGACCGTGATCTTGCAACCGGCGCTGGCGAGCAGCCGCAGGATGTTGCGCTTGATGCCGTAGTCGAGCACCACGACATGAAATTCCGGATCGGTCTGGCGGCCGTAGCCCTTGCCCCAGAGCCAGGGCGTCTCGTCCCACGAGAATCGCTGCCCCGAAGTCACCATCGGCACCAGGTCCATGCCGACCAAGCCCGGCCACGCCGCGGCTTCCTTCTTGAGCGCGGCGAGATCGAACTTGCCGGCCGGGTCGTGCGCGATCACGGCGTTCGGCATGCCCTTCTCGCGGATCAGCGCGGTCAGCGCGCGGGTGTCGATGCCGGACAGCCCGATAATGCCGCGCCGCTTGAGCCAGGGGTCGAGATGCAGCGCAGAGCGGTAGTTCGACGGGTCGGTGATGACGGTGCGCAGGATGACGCCGCGCGCGCCCGGCGTCGCCGCCATGTTGACGGTCTCGATGTCCTCGTCGTTGGTGCCGACGTTGCCGATATGCGGGAAGGTAAATGTGATGATCTGCCCGGCGTAGGAGGGATCGGTGAGGATCTCCTCGTATCCGGTCATGGCGGTGTTGAAGCAGACCTCGGCAACGGCGTGGCCGGTGGCGCCAAAACCCACGCCTTCCACCACGGTGCCGTCCGCCAGCACCAAGAGAGCCGTGGCTTTCGGCTCGGTCCACCCGGAATCGGCTTGTTTGGGGCTCATCAGGGGCCTAGATAGGCTGCCAATCCGCCGCCGTCAAAGGCCGCACAACGGCATGTGAACAGCCGGTTCCCGCCATCCCCAGCCAGGAGGTTCCCGTGCTGCGCGACAACATCAACAACGCCCTGAAGGACGCCATGAAGGCCCGCGACGAGCGGCGCGTCTCGACGCTGCGGCTGATGAATGCGGCGATCAAGAACGCGGACATCGAGGCCCGCGGCGCGAGCAAGCAGCCGCTCAACGAGGCGGAGTTGCTGTCGCTGTTCCAGAAGATGATCAAGCAGCGCCAGGAATCGGTGGAGCTCTACGACAAGGGCGGCCGCCCGGAGCTTGCCAAGCACGAGAACGAGGAGATCGAGATCATCGCCGCCTATCTGCCGAAGCAGATGTCGGACGCCGAGGCGGGCGCCGCGATCTCCACGATCATCCAGGAGATCAACGCGCAGACCATGAAGGACATGGGCCGCGTCATGGCGGCGCTGCGCGAGCGCTTTGCCGGCACCATGGACTTCGGCAAGGCCAGCGCGAAGATCAAGGAACTGCTGACGCCGAAGTAGGTATCGAGCCGCACATTCCGGCGTCATCCCCCGCGAAAGCGGGGGATCCAGTACGCTCGGTGATTACTGGATCATCCGCTTTCGCGGATGATGACACCGAGTTGGTGGCTGGTTCTGAGCCTACGCCACCTCGATCAGGATATCCGTCAGCTCTTTCGGCTGATCGACCATCGCGTCGTGGCCCGCGGTCATCTCGTAGGACTTCCACGCGGCGTTCGTCTTGTACTTTGCCTGCGCGGCGTCGAACGGCACGCTCGGATAGCCCTTGGCGCGGATGTAGGATTTCTTGGCGATCTTATCGCGCGCGCCGGTGACCTTTACGCCTTCTTCCATCGTGGCGATCGGCTGCGGCGTGCACTTGGCGTCCACCCAGGCGCGGTCCTTCTCGTTGACGCGGAACACCGAGGCCGGCACCGGCTTCAGCGTGAGTTCGCCCTTGCCCTTGGCGGCGGCGAGCGCATCCTTCACCGGCTGCGACGCGCCGGCGGCGAGGCTGTCGCCGTCCTCCGGCACGAACGCATCCAGGAACACGATCGAGGCGATGCTCGATTGCATTTGCTCGGCGACGCCGCTGATGACGTAGCCGGCGTAGGAATGACCGACCAGCACCACGTCCTTGAGGTCCTCCCATTTGATGAGATTGACCACGTCGGTGATGTGGGTGGTGAGGTTGGTCTTGGCATCGAGCAGATGCGACTTGTCCCCGAGGCCGGTGAGCGTCGGCACGAACACCTTGTGGCCCTTCGCCTCCAGCATGTCGGCGACGCGGCGCCAGCACCATGCGCCGTGCCAAGCGCCGTGCACCAGAACGAAAGTCTTGCGCGCGGCCTGTGCCTGAACGGGGGCGACGGTCCCGCTCGCGGCGGCGGCGGCAGCGAGACCGATGCCGCCAAATACTTTGCGGCGGGTGGTGTGTGTCGAGGTTGTCATCGGATCCTCCCGTTACGAGTGCTTGATGAGAATGTCGGTGAGCCAGTCCGGCGCATCGACCATCACGTCGTGACCGGCGTCGTTGGTGACGTAGGTCGCCCACGACTTGTCGGCCTGGCATTCGGCCAGCGCCTTGTCGAACGCCGGCTGGGCGTATTTCGGCGCGCGGATGTAAGTTTTCTTCGCAACCTTGTCGCGCGCGCCGGTCAGCTTGATGGGCTGCATCGGAATGGCGTTCGGCTGCAGCGTGACCTTGGAATCGACCCACTTCTGGTCGGCTTCGGTGACCACGCCGAACGCCTTGGCGGGCGGACCTCTGCGGCCAGGCTCGCCCTTGGCGACCGCTTCGGCCAGCGACTTGCGGCTGAACTCGGAGGCCGCATCGGCGCCGCGTTCCCCATCCTTCGGTAGGAAGGCGTCGAGCCACACGATCGAGGAGACGCGGTCGCCGATCTGCTCCAGCGCGCCCGAGCACGGCCAGCCGCCGTACGAGTGCGCCACCAGGCAGGCGTCCTTGATCTCTTCCCATTTGAACATGTTGGCGATGTCGGTGATGTGGGTGTCGAGATTGACGTTGAGGCTGAGCAGGTGCGAGCGGTCGGCGAGGCCCGTGAGCGACGGCGCGAACACCTTGTGACCCTTCGCTTCCAGCCGGTCGGCGACGCGGCGCCAGCACCAGCCGCCGTGCCACGCGCCGTGAATCAGCACGAAAGTCTTGCGCGAGCCGGCCTGAGCCATCGCCTGCGTGCCGCCGAGCGCGGCGGCGCCAGCGCCGAGTGCCGCGCCGCCGATCGCCTCGCGGCGCGTGAGTGAGTTGTCGGACATGTGTTTCCCCCTTCGATGCTGTCGTGCCGGACGTTGATTGCCGGTTGACGTAACTATAGCCGCGTCTGCGCACGGCTTCGAGAATGTTTGCCGGCTGTCGATCGTTCGAAGTTGGGCAGCGGCCCGCTTGGCCGTGACGATCAGGTGTGGTGCAATCCTTCCCACAGGGAGGAATTCATGCCGTCGAAATCGGGCTGGCCATTCGTGGTGGCCGTTGCGCTGTGCCTCGCTTGGACGCTGCCAGCGCCGGCCCAGACGTCACAGTGGCCCACGCGGCCGATCCGCATCATCATTCCGCTCGCGGCTGGCGGTGGTGGCGACATCTTCACACGGCTGCTCGCCGAAGAACTGCAAAAGCGGCTCGGCCAGCCGTTCGTGGTCGAGAACCGGCCGGGCGGCGGTTTGAACATCGGCGCGCGCGCCTGCGCCGAGGCGCAACCGGACGGCTACACGCTCTGCGTCATGTCGAGCGAGCCCGTCGTCTACAACCAGTTCCTGTTCAAGAGCCTGCCGTTCAATCCGGAGAAGGACTTCGCGCCGATCGGCAACCTGTTCTTCAACCTGGAGGCGCTGGTCGCCAACTCCAAACTCAACGTCACAACCATCCCCGAGCTCGTCAAGCTCGCCAAGGACAAGCCGGGCACGCTGAGCTACGGCACGTTCTCGTTCGTGCTGGTGCAATGGATGGAGAAGCTGAAGAAGAAAGAAGGCATCGACATCGTGCGCGTGCCGTTCCGCAGCGGCAACGAGGTGGTCAACGCCATCATGTCGGGATCGACGCCGGTCGCCATGCTGGGACTGAGCAACATGCTCGAGCAGGTCCGCAGCGGCCACATCAGCGGCATCGCGCTCAGCGCGAACGCGCGCTCACCGCTATTCCCGGACATGCCGACGCTGAAGGAGGCGAGCGGCGACGACTACCCGGTCACGTTCTTCGGATTGTTCGCGCCAGCCAACACGCCGCGCGCCATCATCGACAAGGTCCACGCCGAGGTGGTCGCTATCACCAGCGAACCGGCATGGCGGCAGAAGAACTTTGTCGAGCGCGCCATCGAATACGGCGTCAGCACGCCAGACCAGTTCGCGCAGTTCCTGGTGAAGACACGCGTTCGCGCGGCCGAGATCGCAAAGGAATCCGGTCAAGAGTTGCAGTGATCGCCAGCGCGCACGCCGAATGGGGGGAGGGCCGAGGATGAGACGCTTCCTGGATTGGCCGGCCATCGTGGGTGCGCTGCTCATGGCATGGAGCGCCTCGGCGCCTGCGCAGGACGCGATCAAGGATTGGCCCACGCGGACGGTGCGGATCGTCATTCCGCTCGGCGCCGGCGGTGGCGGCGACATTTTCGCCCGCCTGCTCGCCGAGGAGTTGCAGAAGAAATTCGGCCAGTCCTTCATTGTCGAGAATCGCCCCGGCGGCGGCCTCAACATCGGTGGGCGCGCCTGCGCGGAGTCGGCGCCCGACGGCCACACGCTCTGTGTCATGTCGAGCGAACCCGTCGTCTACAATCAGTTCCTGTTCAAGAGCCTGCCGTTCAACCCGGAAAAAGATTTCGAGCCGGTCACAAACCTGTTCATCAACTCGGTGGCGCTGGTTGCCAATTCCAAGCTCGGCATCAAGACCATCCCGGAGATGATCGCACTGGCGAAGGCGCAGCCCGGCACGCTGAGTTACGGCACGTTCTCGTTCGTGCTGGTGCAATACATGGAGAAACTCAAGAAGCGGGAAGACATCGACATCGTGCGCGTGCCGTTCCGCAGCGGCAACGAAATCGTCAACGCCATCATGTCCGGCACCGCGCCGATCGCGTTCCTCGGGCTTGCCAACATGCTGCCGCAGATACGGTCGGGCCACATCACCGGCATTGCCCTGAATTCCTATTCACGTTCACCGCTGTTTCCGGACATCCCGACGCTGAAGGAGGCCAGCGGCGAGGACGTGCCGCCGACGTGGTTCGGCCTGTTCGTGCCGGCCGGTACGCCCCGGCCGATCATCCAGAAGCTCCACGCCGAGGTCGTCCGGATTACCGGCGATCCGGGCTGGCGGCAGCGGAACTTTATTGACCGGGCGATCGAATATGCGGTCGGCCCAACCGAAGAGTTTGCGCGCTTTGTCGTGGAAAGCCGCAAGAAGGCGGGCGAGATCGCCCGGGAGGCGGGGATACAGCCGCAGTAGCCGGCAGCCGAGCCATGCAGGAAACGCAGGCGTTAAGGTATAAGCTGGCGAATGCACTGCAGTGCGCTTCACCGGACGCATTTTCTTGCTTTCTGAACGGCTCAGCGTTACCTCCAAGTCAGCTTAACGGGGCGAACCCGGTGCTCACGCTTTTCAGATCGATGGTCTTGCTGCTGGCGTTGCCGTTCTTGACGGTGACGGCAACGGCGGATCTGTCGCCCTCGCCACGACCGGCGGTGACTTCGGTCTCCAGCAAGCTGATCTTTTCCGGTTCGACGCTGACCGGCCCGGCGAAGCTGGGGATCGCTCACATCAAGCGCACCACCGCCGAACTGGAAGACGGACCGGAAGGCGAGCAAGACCCGATCGCGAACCTGGTTCGCGGCTATGACGGCGATGACCAGGTCGAGCTGTCGTTCAGCTTCGTCAGGGTCGCGTTCAGCATCCTCAGTTTCGTCCCCGATTTCGCCCGAGCCGCGCCCGCGAAGAGTTTTTCCGTCTGCGCCGGCTTCCCCACGGGCCCGCCCTCCGCCTGACACGCTGCATGTTTCGTGCGCGCGCGTTCCATTGGGACGTGCGTGTAAGCGCAGTCAGATCGCTGCGGCGGACGGGTTGAACGCCCGAACGCGCGGCGAGGCGAGGTATCCAAAGTGTTCCGACAATATTCCGATTGGAAGCGCATCGCGTTCGGCCGCGCCTTGCTGCCGGCCGTAGCCGCTGCGATCCTGCTCACGGCAGGGGCTGTGGTGCTGGCGGTGTCAAGCCGGCAACAGACGGTCGCAACCGCGCATCCGCCCAAGCACATGGCAGTTTCGAGCCAGGCCAAGCAGACGCGGCAATATTCGCCCACGCCGGAGCAGTGGGCGATGCTCACGGTCGAGCCGGCAGCGACCCGCGCGTTCCGCACCGAACTCTTCACCGAAGGCAAGATCGCCATCAACGAGGACCTGGCGACGCCGGTGTTCTCGCCTTACGCCGGCCGCGTCACCAGGCTGGTCGCCAAGCCAGGCGACACCGTGCAGGCCGGCCAGCCGCTGTTCTTCATCGAAGCCAACGACATGGTGCAGGCGCAGAACGATTTCCTCGCCGCCATGGCGCTGGTCACCAAGGCGCAGGCTCGTGTCACGCTGACCGATATTGTCGAAAAGCAGAACAAGCGACTTCTGGAGTCCAAGGCGGGATCGCTGCGCGATGCCCTCGTTGCGGAGGCGGACACCACCCAGGCTCGCAGCGAACAGCGGGTCGCGGAAACCACACTGGAAGCCGCGCGCAACCGGTTGCGTCTGCTCGGCAAGACCGAGGAGGAGATTGCGACTTTCCAGGACAAGGGCAAAATCAGCCCTGAGACGCCGATCCATACCCCGATCGCAGGCACCGTCGTACAGCGCAAGGTCGGGCCCGGCCAGTACGTGAGCTACACCAGCACGGGCTCGCTCGACCCGGCTTTCGTGATCGGCAACATGGCGACCGTGTGGGTCGTGGCCTACGTCCGCGAAAGCGATGCGTCGCGCGTCCGCGTCGGCCAGCAGATGGAGTTCCGAGTCTCGGCGTATCCGGATCGCGCCTTCGCGGCCACCATCGATTATGTTTCCGCCTCGCTCGACACCGCAACGCGGCGGCTGATGGTGCGCGCCACGGTCGGCAGCGAGAACTTCGCCTTCAAGCCGGAGATGTTCGCCAGCATCGTGATTTACGGCAACGGCAACGGCCAGACCGTGGCGGTGCCGCGCGACGCCGTGATCTTCGAGGCCGGCACCGCGCGCGTCTGGGTCGTGCGGCCCGACCGCGCGATCGAGCCGCGCACCATCAAGACCGGCCTGGTCAGCGGCGCGATGATCGAGGTGATCGACGGATTGAAGCCTGGCGACAACGTCGTCACCAAGGGCGGCATCTTCGTCGATCGCGCGGCGGATGGTTGAGCGCGTAACGGGCATCCGGTCGAGTTCCCGCCATGATCCGTAGCTTGATTGCGTTCGGCCTCGCGCGCCGTCCGCTGATGCTCATTGCCTTTGCCGCGTTTCTCGGCGTCGGCGGCTTTGCGTTTTCGCAGCTCAACATCGAGGCGTATCCCGATCCGGCCCCGCCGATCATCGAGATCATCGCGCAATATCCCGGCCAGTCGCCGGAGGAGGTGGAGCGCTACGTCACCATTCCGATCGAGATCGCGGTGGCGAGCACGCCCGGGCTGAAGTTCATCCGCTCCAACTCGGTGTTCGGGCTGGGCTTTATCCGCCTGCAGTTCGACTACGGCCGCGACTACCATTTCGTGCGCCAACAGGCGCTCAACCGTTTGGCCGACGCGACGCTGCCGCCTGAAGTGAAGCCGGTGATCTCGCCGGCCGGCACCATCAGCGAAATCTACCGCTACCAGCTCGTCGGTCCGCCCGGTGTGAACGTGATGGAGCTTCGCACCCTGCAGGACTGGGTGGTGGAGCGGCGGCTGCGCCTCGTCCCCGGCGTGTCCGACGTGCTGGTGCTGGGCGGCCAGACCAAGGAATTCCAGGCCGAGATCGATCTCGACCGCATGCGCGCCTATGGCATGACGCTGCCGCAGATCATCGCCGCGATCTCCGCCAGCAACGCCAACGTCGGCGGCCGCACCATTTCGATGGGCGAGCAGTCGGTCAACGTGCGCGGCATCGGCGTGATCGGCTCGCTGGATGACATCCGCAACATCGTGCTGACGCAGCAGGGCGGGCTGCCCGTGCTGCTGTCCGATGTGGCGAAAGTCCAGATCGGCCACCGGCCGCGGCTCGGCATCTCGGGCCGCGACGACATCACCGACGTCGTCAACGGCATGGTGTTGATGCAGAAGTTCGAGCGCACCATGGAGGTGGTGGTGCGCGTGCGCGAGGCGGTGCACAAGCTCAACACCGACGGCACACTGCCGCCGGGCGTGCAGATCGTGCCGTTCTACGATCGCGGCGATCTCGTCGGCGTGACGGTGGCGACCGTTCTGCACAACATGCTGTTCGGCGTAGCCCTGATCTTCCTGATCCAGTGGCTGTTCCTCGGCACGTTCCGCTCGGCGCTGATCGTGGCGGCGACCATTCCGGTGGCGCTGCTGCTTGCCGTCATCATCACGGTGCTGCGCGGCGAATCCGCCAACCTGCTTTCGATCGGCGCCATCGATCTCGGCATCATCGTGGATGCGACCGTGATCATGGTGGAGAACGTGTTCCGCCATCTGGCGCACCGAACCAAGGCGATCTTTGCCGACGCCCAGGCGTTGATGGGCGACAAGCTGCACCGCATCCTGGTGGCGGCGGTGGAGGTTGATAAGGCGATCTTCTTCTCCGTCGTCATCACCATCGCGGCCTTCCTGCCGCTGTTCACCATGCAGGGCGTCGAGGGTCAGATTTTCAGCCCGATGGCGCGCACGTATGCCTACGCACTGATCGGCGCCATCATCGCGACCTTCACCATCACGCCCGTGCTGTGCTCGATCCTACTGCCCGCGCATGTGGAGGAGGTCGAGACGTTCCTGGTTCGCGGCATCCGCAAGGCCTATCTGGCAGTCCTGCCGCGCGCGGTGCGCCATGCGCGCGTCTCGGCGCTGATCGCGGTGGTCTTCCTGGTGCTGTGCGGCGCGCTGAGCACGAGGCTCGGCACCGAGTTCCTGCCGAAGCTCGAAGAAGGCAACATGTGGATTCGCGCGGTGATGCCGCCGACCATCACGCTCGAAGCCGGCATGGAGACGGTGGCGCGCATCCGCAAGGTGATTGGCAGCTACGATCCGGTGCGCACCGTTGCCTCCGAGCAGGGCCGCGGTGACGAGGGCACCGATCCGGACGGATCGTTCCTGGCCGAGTTTTTCGTGCCGCTGAAACCGCAGGACCAGTGGGCGAAGGGGCTCACCAAGGAAGAGCTGATCCGCCAGCTCAGCGATCATCTCAAGCGCGAATTCATCGGCATCGACTTCAACTTCTCGCAGTACATCCAGGACAACATCGAGGAGGCGGTGTCCGGCGTGAAGGGCGAGAATTCGGTCAAGATTTTCGGCCGCGATCTGGCCGAGCTGGAGCGGCTGTCGATGGCGGTGAAATCGGAGCTCGCCAAGGTGCCAGGCGTGACCGATCCGGCGGCGTTCAACCTGCTGGGCCAGCCCAACCTCGTGGTGCGGGTCGATCGCGCCAAGGCTGCGCGCTACGGCTTCTCGGTCGTCGACATCAACACGGTGGTGCAAGCCGCAATCGGCGGGCAGGAGGTCACGCGCGTCTATGAGGGCGAGATGAATTTCGCGCTCTCGGTGCGGCTCGCGCCGCGCTACCGCGACAACATCGAAGCGATCCGCAGCGTGCCGGTGGCGCTGCCCAACGCCGACAAGCAAAGCCCGAGCGTCTATGTGGCGCTGGGCGACATCGCGGAGGTCAAGCTCGAAAGCGGGGCGGCCTACATTTACCGCGAGAACAGCCAGCGCTTCATCCCGCTCAAGTACAGCGTGCGCGGCCGGGATCTCGGCTCGACCGTGGCGGAGGCGCAGGAGCGCGTCGAGAAGAACGTCAAGCTGCCGCCCGGCTATCACCTCGAATGGGCCGGCGAGTTCGGCGCGATGGAGGAGGCGAAGAAACGGCTCGCGCTGATCGTGCCGCTCAGCCTCGTTCTCATCATGATGCTGCTCTACAGCCTGTTCAATTCGGTGCGGCACAGCCTGCTGGCGCTGTCCGGCATTCCGTTCGCGGTGTGCGGCGGCATCCTTGGGCTCTACTTCGGCGGTCTGCACGCCAGCGTGTCGGCAGCGGTGGGCTTCATCTCGCTGTTCGGCGTCTCGGCGATGGACGGCATCCTGCTCGTCTCATACATCCGCAAAAACATCGATCAGGGCATGGACACCGAGCACGCCATCGTCGATGCGTCGCAGACCCGGATGCGGCAGATATTCATGACGGGTTTCTCGGCCTGCATCGGCCTGGTGCCGGCGGCGCTCTCCACCGGCATCGGCTCGCAGGTGCAGCAGCCGCTGGCCTGCGTGATCGTCGGCGGCATGTTGCTGTCGCCGATCTGCAGCCTGCTGGTGATCCCCGCGTTCGCGCGGTTGCTGATGGAGCGCCGCAAGCCGGGTATCGAAGGCGTAGGCCGGGCGAGCCATTGACGGCGTCGTTGCTCCGCGTTGACGCCGGCGGTCCAAGCCGACCGCCAGCCATTTCCTGGGAGTGCCGCGGGTTGGTCCTCGGAACGTTGTCTAATTGTTACCGTCTTTGGATTTGCAGTTGCTGTTGGATTCCGCGCAACTGGAGATCCTGCTGGCCGCGCTCCAATTTCAGGCGCAGATCGGACGGGACGCGGCCACCAGACTTGAATCGGCTCTTGCGGCAGTCTTCGGGCCGTGCGTCGGGGAAGTTCACCACGCAGACCTTTTCGAAGTCCGGGTCGGGATCGTCGTAAGCAAAAACGATGTCCAACGTATGCGTATCCTTTCTGCTGACCGCCAGCAGACCGCCACCTCGGGATCGTGTCAGCTCAAACGCGGGCGTTACCCGGAGATTTCCATCGAGAAAAAACTCTGCCTTGTGCGATAGCTTTTCCGGCCGTGTGAAGGGATCGTTGCGATCTCGAGATAGCAGTACGCCGGCGAACCATTCACCAAATCCCAGATTGCCTGCCAGCGGTGCGACGCCTCGTGATGTTTCCGGCTTATTGCACCAGTGATACTTGGACGCCTTCTTGAAGGGGATCAGGAAATCGTATGTCGCAATCCGGTTGGCGCCCCCTGTCAGGCTGGCGCTTGCTCCGAACGCAAAGGTCCCAGAATTGAACGGTCCCAGCAGCGCAAAGGACGGACTAACGCCGCCTTCGGCGTTTATTGTCAGCGCCATGCTCGCCTGTGCGACGTATTTCTCGACCCATTCAAATTTTTTCTTCCCACCCGTTTTATAGATGTACTGGATGGTCTCGTAGACCTCGCATTGCACTCGATCGACAATTTGGGAAATCGATGCCTGCTCGCCGGTCTGCGGCAGGTGAGGCACGCTGGTGCACCCTGCCGACGTCAGCGCCGCGAATGCCACGACGACAAAACAAATCTGTTTGATGTGTTGCACTGACGCCCCCGCATCTCTGCCCCTTCGCAATTGAAGTCGGGCCGACGTGAGTGCGTCAACGAGATGCAGCTATTGGTTGTGGATGGGCGTTCGCAATTTGACGTTTTGAATTTGGCGATGAAAATCTCTGGAGAAGGTTATCTGTATGCAAATCAGGTAATTGCCGGTGCCTGGCGTGGCAGCCACTGTGCTCAATATCTGGTCGATGCAGGTTGTGGAAAATGTGCAAGACGCGTTTATCGTGTCATACGCAATTTTCGCGGGAATTGCACTTTCAACTGGCGATCACCGGTAACAGGATGCACGACGCGTGGACTGCGTCGTGGTGGATGGTGTCGGTGCCCATCTGGGTCGGATGGTACGGGTGGTTGAACACGCCGTCCGTGATGGGAGAGTCGCCGTTGACGATCTCCAGCCGGATGCGGTGGCCCTTCTTGAACACGTAGGACACCGGCAGCACCTCGATGTCGAACTGGTAGATCTCGCCGGGCGTCAGCGGCTGCGGGTTGGCGTGGGTGTAGAACGGCCGCATCTCGGTCGAGCGTTGCAAATCCTTCTCGCGGTGCGAGGCCTTCAGCCAGCCCTTCGACACCGGCGTATGCGCGGGCTGCGCGCCGGATTTGCGCGCGGCGTCATCCTGCGGGTTCTGGTCCGACAGCTTGACGATGAACTGAGTGTCGATCGCGGTCGATGACGCAAACAGCTTCAACACGATCGGCCCGGTGACTTCGAGGTCGGCGCCGAGCGGGGCGGTGGTGAACGTCAGCACGCGCTTGGTGAAGTCGGGCCGCCCGTCCGGCCCGGTCACCACCACGCCGTTGACCCACTCCCAGTCCGGGTAGGTGTAGCTGGTCGCCGGCTCGTCCGGGGATGGCGCCTGGGTGGACAGCGCGCCGTCGTTGAGCGAGGTCACGCTGCCGGACGGTCCTCTGCGCAGATAGAACGGCGTCATCTTCGCCCGCGCCGGCGGCCATTCTTCTTCCGAGCGCCAGACGTTGGCGCCGCGCACGAAGACCTTTACGGGTGCTGCGTCCATGAACGCGTTGTTGGCGCCCTTCAGGTGCAGATCATAGAACGGCAGGCATTCCTTCCGGTGGAAGTCCACCTGGTCGAACATGTGATGCGCTTCGAAAGTGTTGCGCGCGCCGGTCACCACCAGCTTCTTCGGCGACTTCAACTGCTCGTAGCCAACGATGTTGCCGCGCAGGTGCAGCCCCATCTTGCCCCAGTGGCCGATCGACAGCACCGGGCACTTGATCTTGTCGAGCCGCCAGTACGGCGAGCGCTCGCGCCAGAATTCGTCGTCGAGCGTGTGTTCGGTGATCGCACCGACCAGGTCGAAGCGCATCGGCGCGCGGCCCTTTTTGCCTGCGGGGCGATGCTGATTGTCGGCGCGCAGCGACGTGTACCAGACCGAGCGGTAGGAGCAGAAAATCCCGCCGTGATAGTTCGAGCAGCGGTACTGATCGACCAGCCCGTCGTAGGGAATGATGCAGGCGAGGCCGGGCGGCGCGTAGGTCGCCATCAGCCACTGTGCCATCGCGTAGTACGACTGGCCGATGCCGCCGATCCGCCCGTTGCACCAGTCCTGCCTAAGTATCCAGGCGATCAGTTCGAGGTAGTCCTCCTGCTCGGGCTTGCCCATGAAGGAGAACTCGCCTTCGGATTGGCCGGAGCCGCGCACGTCGGCATGCACGTAAGCGTAGCCCTGCTCGATGTACCACTCCACCGGGCCGGTCTCGCGCCACAGGAACAGCGGATACGCCGGAACGTCGTCCATCTCGTATTGGTAGGGCGAGGCTGCGAACAGCGTCGGATACTTGCCCTGCGCGTCGGGGCGATAGACGCACAGCGAAATGCGCACGCCATCGCGCATCGTGACGGTGATGCCGCGCTCGACCTTCATTCCGTGTCGGGGTTGGTCTGCAACGTCTTGAGGATGGGCCGGATGGTTCATGTCAGAAATTCCTTGCGGCAATGTCAGAATACGAGGGTCGCAGCGCGAATGGTCATGGCCAGCAGCGCCAGCGAGCCGACTATGAACAGCGCGAAGCGCAGCAGGACGACGTTGATCAAAGCCTGCACCAGGCTGTGAACCACCCGCAGGCCGAGGTAGCTCCAGGCGAGCACCACGGTCAAAAGATCATTTGCGCCGAGCATGATGAGCGCAAGCGTCACCGCGTAGAACAGCGTCGGCTGCTCCATCAGGTTGTTGTAGTTGTCCGCCTTCCAGCGCACTTGCGGCGGCAGTTGCGCATGGAAATCCGCGGCTGGCCGATGCGGGTCGTATATGACATTCGCTATCCTGATCGCGGGGATGCGGGTCGCGTAGAGCCACGCCCACATCACGAACGACCAGAGCACGAGAGCCAGCAGCGGAGCGAACAGGGGGCTGTGCGGCATTTTGGTTCCCGACCTGGAATGGTGGCGCTGGTGCGCCAGCGTACCTTGCCGGGGTTTCCGGCCTGCGGCATTCTTGCCTGATAAGAATACAAAGATCACGAGGGAGGACGCTGCGATGACCGTTCTGGCCCGCATGTCTCTCGCGCTGCTGGCGCTCGGCCTGGCGCCGGGCGTAGCGCTTGCGCAGGACAATTACCCCAACCGGACGATCCGCTTCATCGCCTCGCAGGGCGCCGGCGGATTGAGCGACACTTGGATGCGGGTGGTGGGCGACGAACTCGGCCCGCTGCTCGGCGGCAGCGTCGTGGTCGAGGGCCGGCCGGGCGCGGCCGGCAACATCGGCGCGCGCGCCTGCGCGGAATCGCCGCCCGATGGCTATACCTTTTGCATCCTTCCCGGCGAGACCATCACCATCAATCCGCATGTGATGAAAGATACTGGGCTCGATCCGAAGAAGAGCCTGGTGCCGGTCATGAAGGCGTTCGTGCTGATCCAGGTGTTCGCGGTGAACGCCGATCTCGGCGCGAAGAACTTCGCAGAGCTTGCCGCGCTCGCCAAGGCGAAGCCCAAGACGCTGGTCTACATGGCGCCATCGATTTCCAAAGTCGCCTTCATGGAAGAGTTCAACAAGAAGCATGGTGTCGATTTCGTGCGCGTGCCGTTCAAGGGGGGCGGCGACGCGATCAACGCCATGATGACCGGCACCGCGCCGATCGCGATCTTCGGCATCGGCAATCTGCGGTCGCTCATGGAGTCGAAGAAGGTTCTCGGCTTCGCGGTCGATAGCGACGCGCGCTGGCCGCTCGCACTCGACATCCCGACGTTCCGTGAGGTCGGCTACAAGGATCACATCATCCCGTCGTCGTTCGGCATCTATGCGCCGACCGGAACGCCCAAGGCCATCATCGACCGGGTCAACAAGGCGATCGTCAAGGTTGCGTCCAACCCCGAGTTCCAGAAGAAGCACATGATCCCGCGCGGGCTCGCGGCCGTTCTGGATTCGCCGGAACAGGCGGAGAAGGGGCTGGAGTTGGATCGCGCCGATGCGCTGCTGGCGATCAAGGCGTCCGGCCTGCATCCGGAACTCGCGCGATGATGAAACGTGTGTGGTTCGTTGCCGCCGCGCTGGCGCTCGGTGCGCCGCAGGCCGTGGCACAGGATTATCCGTCAAAGCCGGTGCGCGTCATCGCGGCGTCCGCCGCCGGCGGCATCAGCGACATTTTCATGCGCACGCTCGGCGAGGCGCTGCACAAGCGTTGGGGCCATCCGGTCATCATTGAGAACCGGGCGGGCGGCAATTTCAACATCGGCACGCGCGCCTGCGCGGAGGCAGCGCCGGACGGCTACACGATCTGCATCATCTCGAACGAGGGGCTCACCTATAACCTCTACATGTACAAGAACCTGCCGTTCGACCTGGAGAACGGCGTCGTCCCGCTGACCAACCTGTTCTTCCTGACGCAGTCGCTCGCGGTGAACGCCGATCTAGGCGCCAAGTCGGTCGCCGATCTGGTGGCGGTGGCCAAGGCGAGGCCGAAGACGCTGAGTTATTCGGCGCCGGCGGTGCCGCTCATCCTGTTCATGGAGGCGCTCAACAAGGCGAACGGCATCGATCTGGTCAAGGTGCCGTTCAAGGGCGGCGGCGACGCCATCAACGGCGTGCTGACCGGCGTCACGCCGATCACGTTCCTCGGCATCGGCAACATGATCTCGCACCTGCGCAGCGGCAAGATGACCGGGCTCCTGATCGACAGCGACAAGCGCTCGCCGCTATTCCCGGACATCCCGACCATCACCGAGTACGGCTACCGGGAACCGCTGACGCGCTCCTACTTCGCGCTCTACGCGCCGGCCGCCATGGCGAAGGCGCAACTCAACAAGATCGCCGACGACATCCGCGAGATCGTGACCGAGCCCGGCTTCCTCGACCGCAACCTGGTCCAGCGCGGCCTGGAACCGGTGCTCAACACGCCGGACGAGTTCGCCGCATACCTCAAGCGCGACCGCGCCACCGCCAAGCGGATCATCGAAGCCGCAGGGCTCACGCCGCAATAGGAAATGTCATATGAAGCGCCAAGCGCTGCTCGGGTTGCTCGCCCTCTTGTCCACCGCCATCGCGGCGCAAGCACAGGACTTTCCAACCCGGCCGGTGCGCGCCATCGCCACCTCGAGCGCGGGCGGCATCAGCGACATCTTCATGCGCGTGCTCGGCGACGAGTTGAGCAAGCGCTGGGGCCAGCCGATCGTGGTGGAGAACCGTGCCGGCGGCCAGTTCAACATCGGTGCCAAGGCCTGCGCGGAAGCCGCGCCCGACGGTTACACCGTCTGCATCATGCCGGCCGACGTGCTGCAGTATAACCGGCACGTCTTCAAGACGCTGAACTACGATCTGTTCAAGGATATCGAACCGGTCACGCTGCTGTTCTATCTGACGCAGGCGCTGGTGGTGTCGTCCGCGCTCAACGTCACGACACTCGATGGCCTCGCGGCGCATTCCAAGGCCAACCCGGGCAAGCTGAGCTACACGGCGGCCGCGATCCCGCACCAGCTTTTCATGGACGGCTGGATCAAGGAGACCGGCGCCGACATCGTGCGCGTGCCGTTCAAGGGCGGCGGCGATGCGGTCAACGGCATGCTGACGGGGACCACGCCGATCGCCTTCTTCGGCGTCGGCAACTTCATCTCGCATCTGCAGGCCGGCACCATCAAGGGTATCGCGGTCGATGCGGAGAAGCGCTCGCCGCTGTTCCCGGATATTCCGACCCTGCGCGAGTTGCGCCCCAAGGTCGAACTCACCCGCGCCGACTTCAGCCTATGGGCGCCCAAGGGGACGCCGAAAGCCGTGATCCAGAAGATACGCGACGATGTGGCGCGGGTCGCAGCAGACCCGGCGTTCGTCAACCGCAACGTGGTGCAGCGCGGCCTGGAACCTGTATTCAACACGCCGGAAGACTTCGCCCGGCGTCTGGAGGAACAGCGCGTGCATGTCGAAAAGGTCGCCAAGGAGGCGGGCCTCAAGCCGCAGTGACGCTTGCCATCCGGCGCAAGGCTTGAAAACCTAGGGGGAGGACAAGACTCATCGAGGAAATGCCATGAGAGCTCTGTTGCTGCTGGTTTCGCTGCTGACCGCCGCCGCCGTCCCCGCGCTTGCGCAGGACAACTGGCCGAGCCGGCCGATCAAGGCGATCACCACCACCAGCGCCGGCGGGTTGAGCGACATCTTCATGCGCGCGCTCGGCGAGGAGTTGCGCCAGCGTCTCGGCCAGCCGCTGATTGTCGAGAACCGGCCGGGCGGGGCGATGAACACCGGCACCCGCGCCTGCGCGGACTCCGCGCCCGACGGCTACACCATCTGCATCACCAACGCCGACGCGATGCTTTACAATCAGTTCCTGTTTAAGAGCATCCCGTTCAATCCCGAAACCAGCCTGCAGCCGATCACCAACGCATTCCATCTGATCCACATGCTGGTGGTGAACTCCAAGCTCGGCGTGAAGAGCGTCGATGAGTTGGTCGCTTACTCGAAGAAGCATGCCGGCACGCTGAGCTATCTGGCGCCGGGACCGCCGCTGGTTCTCTTCATGGAGACGCTGAAGAAGGAAAAGGGCGCCGACTGGGTGCGCGTGCCGTTCCGCGGCGGCGGCGAGGCGGTCAACGCCATCCTCGGCGGCTCGACGCCCATCGCGCTGTTCGGCGAGGGCAACGTGATCGGCAACGTCCGCGGCGGCCAGATGACCCCGCTGGTGATGATGAACAACATCAAGTCGCCGAACTTCCCCGACGTGCCGCTGCTGACCGACATCGGCTACAACGGCCCGCCGTCGCGAAGCTGGTACGGCATCTTCGCGCCGGCCGGAACGCCGCGCCCGATCGTCGACCGGCTCAACAAGGAAATCACCGCGATCATCAACGCCCCGGAGTTCCGCGACAAGCATCTCACCGCGCGGAGCCTGGTGCCGGCTGCGAACACGCCGGAGGAATTCACCGAGATGATGAAGCGCGAGCGTCCGATCGCTGAGAAGGTCGTCAAAGACGCGGGCTTCGAGCCGCAGTAAAGCCGCGGCCTCGCCGCATTCAATCACCAGCCGCGTTCCACGCGAGGGATCAGTCATGAGACTGCTTGCACTCTTTATTGCCCTGTTCGCCGCGGCACCCGCCGCGGCGCAGGACAACTATCCGAACCGCACCGTCCGCATCATCACCACCAACAGCGCGGGCGGCATCAGCGACGTATTCGGCCGCGCGCTGGGTGAGGAACTGCACAAGGTCTGGGGGCAGGCGGTCATCATCGACAACCGTCCCGGCGGCATGAACAACACCGGCACGCGCGCCTGCTCCGACGCACAGCCGGACGGCTATACGCTCTGCATCATCAACGCCGATCCGCTCGCCTACAACCAGTTCCTGCTCAAGACCATGCCGTTCAAGCCGGAGACGGCGGTGACCCCCGTCACCAACCTCTACTATCTGATCCAGGCGCTGGTGGTGAACGCCGATCTCAAGGTGAAGACGGTCGATGAGCTGATCGCGCTGTCGAAGGCGAAGCCCGGCACCTTGAGCTACCTGACCGCGACGCCGACGCTGATGCTCTACATGGAGACGCTGAAGAAGGAGCAGGGCGCCGACTGGGTGCGCGTGCCGTTCCGCGGCGGCGGCGAGGCGGTCAACGCCATCATGGGCGGCTCGACGCCGATCGCGCTGCTGGGCGAGGCCAACGTGATCGGCCACGTCCAGGCCGGGCGCATGAACATCCTGGCGATGGTCAACAACATCAAGTCGCCGAACTTTCCGAACGTGCCGACGCTAGCGGAGACCGGCTACAAAGGGCCGCCGTCGGCGAGTTGGTACGGGCTGTTCGTGCCGCCAGGCACGGCGAAGCCGATCATCGACAAGGTGCACCGCGACGTCGCCAAGATCGTGTCGGACCCGGCTTTCATTCAGAAGCACCTGACGCAGCGCAGCCTGGTGCCTGCGTTGAGCACGCCGGATGAATTGGCAGCGCTGATCAAGAGCGACCGCGCCACCGCCGAGCAGGTGGTGAAGGCCGCGGGGCTCGAGCCGCAGTAAGGTAAGATCCTCCCACACACACCGGCCGTCATCCCCGCGAAAGCGGGGATCCAGCGCTGTGCGAAGCAAAGCTCAAACTCGACGAGTGGTGGTTACTGGATCATCCGCTTTCGCGGATGATGACACCGGAGTAAAACGCGCGAGCGCGGCAGCGTCACGCTACGCCACTTCTTCCAAAATCTCCGCCAGCCGCTCCGGCATATCGACCATCACGTCGTGGCCGCACGGCACCTCGTAGGTTCGCCATGCCGGATTGCCTTTCACGCGCGCCACCGCCTTATCGAAGCCGGGGTTGGCGTAGTTCGCGGCGCGGATGTAGGCCTTCTTGGCGATGCGGTCGCGCGCGCCGGTCAGCGCAACCTTCTCCAGGAAGCAGCCGAGCGGCTGCAAGCCGGTAAGGCTGTCCACCCAAGCGCGGTCCTTCTCGTTGACGCCGAACGCCTCGGCCTTGCGCGGCGCCACGCCGAGCGCACCGGCCTGCTCGGCGGCCCGGGTGGCGTCGATCACCGCCTGGCCGGTGAGGCCCAGCATCGAGTCGCCGTTGTCCGGCAGGAAGGCGTCGAGGAACACGATCGATGAGATGGCGGGCGCCATCCGCTCGGCGACACCGGAGATGACAAAGCCCGCATAGGAGTGGCCGCACAGCACGACGTTGTTCAGCCCCTCCCATTTGAGGACGTTGACCACGTCGGTGACGTGGGTGGAGATGTCAATGCTCTTGGCCAAGAGGTGCGACCGCTCGCCCAGCCCGGTCAGCGTCGGCGTGAACACTTTGTGCCCTTTGGCGGTCAGGAGGTCGGCGACGCGCCGCCAGCACCAGCCGCCATGCCAGGCGCCGTGAACGAGAACGAAGGTGTGGGTCATTTGAAAGCTCCGTGGCGCCCCGTCATGCGCGGCCTTGAGCCGCGCATCCATCTCTTCTTCGCAGAACTACTCTTTGAGATGAATGGCCGGGTCAAGCCCGGCAAGGATGCCTCTCAGTCATTTGTGCTCCTGACCGATCTCGTGAACGGCAATGAGTTTCCCATCCCGTTTCGCGCGGGTGGACCCGCGCATCCATCGGGTTGAACTCAACACCGAAGAAGCTATTGTTTTACTGTGACTATGGACGGCGCTTGGAGGTCGCCTGCATGAAGCATTCAGAATTTAGCATCGGCTGCGAATTCATGACTGGCTCGGGGCGTTGGCGTTGCACCGATGTAGGTAAGCGGACCATTGCCGCCATCAAATTGGATAAGGACCACGATCCGCATTGGTATAACGGCCCGCCCTACGCCGTGGTTGAAAGTGTGTTCGACGAAGACGGGATGATCGATTGCGATCCAGCGCCTGACAAGGGAACCTACGATGACAGTGGGCGGTCGCAAGTTACGATCGTTCGGCGTTTGGGCGTTAAGGAGTGAGCGATAGTGAGCTTGTCATCGGCAGTGCCAAATGTGATCGAACAGATGTCTCTTGCTGACTACTTGTTGCAGGAGAGATACTGGTTTCAGCAGCCACGCACTCCGATTGAGTTTTTGGAGCGAATTCGGTGCGTCGATGCAGCTATCGACAGTGAATTTCTTTTCAATCGCAATGACGCAAAGTGGGTCCGTGAGGCACTCATTCTAGCTGCATATGGTCGGTTCATGCGTCCGACTTGGCAGCGATTGAGCTCGGAGACGCGACCCGACGCAATAATTTCGGAGTTCGGTCTAGAAATTCCAATTGAAATCTCGATGGTCATCGAGGATGGGCGCCAGCTAGGAACCGAATACCGAGGGGGTTCCGTGCCATCCGATGGGAAGCTTTCCGATTGGCTGGCGAAAACTGAGACCATAGAGAGCATGCTAGCGCGACGAATCGCAGCCAAAGCGCTGAAGCCATATTCGAGCGACACCCGTCTTCTAGTCTATCTCAACATGAATGAATGGGGCGTTCGCCAGACCGAAGTTCAATCAGCCATCTTGGCTGTATTGCGCCAATCGACCAATCAATTTTCATACATTGATGTTCTCTGGAAGGATCGGATGTTGCGAAGTTCCGGCGATGTCCATGTCCTTCCTGGGACTTGGGTATAGGCGCTGAGATTTCCTGCTGAGAATTTATCGCAACCTGTGAATAACTCGGAAAAACCGCGTTTTCCCGCCGCTATTTCAAGCAGGCACCTATGGTCCCCAGGGCCGACCCAATTGAAGGCTTATGATGAAGCCGATTCGCACTCAGCGGCTTCGCAAAATCCATGCGCTTTTCGCCCCAGTTCCTCGATGAGCTGAAGGCCCGCCTTCCGGTATCGGAAGTCGTCGGCAAGCGCGTCGCGTTGAAGAAATCCGGGCGCGAATGGAAGGGCTTGTCGCCCTTCAACAAGGAAAAGACCGCCTCGTTCTTCGTCAACGACCAGAAAGGGGCCTGGTTCGACTTCTCCTCCGGCAAGAACGGCAACATCTTCGACTTCCTGATGGAGACCGAGGGCGTTAGCTTCCCAGAGGCCGTAGAGCGGCTGGCGGCAATGGCGGGCGTCGCGCTGCCCACCTACTCCAAGGACGAGGTCGCGCGCGAGGAAAAGCGCAAGACGCTGCATGAGGTCATGGAGATCGCGGCAAAATTCTTCGAGGCGACGCTTCAGTCGCGCGCTGGCGCCAAGGCGCGCGGCTATCTGGCCGACCGGCGGCTGGAGCCAGCGACGCAGCTTAAGTTCCGCATCGGTTACGCGCCGGCCGAGCGCTTCGCGCTGAAGGAGTATCTCGGCAAGCAGAACGTGTCGGTTGAGGACATGGTCGAGACCGGACTGCTGATCGGCGGCGAGGACATTCCGGTGCCGTACGACCGCTTCCGCGACCGGGTGATGTTCCCGATCACGGATTTCCGCGGCCGCATCATCGCGTTCGGCGGCCGCGCGCTCGATCCGGAGGCGCCCGCCAAATACCTGAATTCGCCGGAGACGCCGCTCTTTCACAAGGGCCACAACCTCTACAACGGCGCCGCCACCCGGCAGGCCGTGCATGACGGTGCGAAGCTCGTCGTGGTCGAGGGCTATGTCGATGTCATCGCCATGGTGACAGCGGGCTATCCGGCGGCTGTGGCGCCGCTTGGCACCGCGCTCACCGAAGAGCAGTTGGGCCTGATCTGGAAAATGGCCGACGAGCCCATTCTCTGCTTCGACGGCGACAAGGCCGGCCGCCGCGCCGCCTATCGTGCGCTCGACATGGCGCTGCCGCGGCTTGCGCCGGGCAAGAGCGTGCAGTTCGCGCTGCTGCCGGAAGGCCAGGACCCCGACGACCTGTACCGCTCGGGAGGCCGGGAGGCTGTGGCCGAGGTTCTGGGCGGCGCCCGCTCGCTCGCCGAGATGCTGTGGACCCGCGAGACCGAGGCGTCCGCGCTCGATACCCCGGAGCGCCGTGCGGCGCTGGAGGCACGGATCAAGGAGATCATTCGCGGCATTGGCGACGAAACGGTGCGGCGTTACTACAATGATGACTTCATGGCGCGGCTGCGCCACCTGATGGCGCCGAAGTTCGATGCGCGGCCCGCAGCGGCCCGCTACGGCAACAATCCCGGGCGGCGCCAGGGCGGGGGCGGCTGGCAGAATTCGGCGCGAGGCCGCAACCCCGGCAACGATCCGCTGCCGCCGCCGAGCGCGCGCCTCACCGGCAGTTCGATCGTGCGCGGCCATTTCAGTTCGGTGCCGGCGCGCGAGGCGCTGCTGCTGCTCACCGTCATCAATCATCCCTGGCTGCTGGAAAACCACGCCGAGGAACTCTCGCAACTCGATCTGGTCAGTCCCGAGGCCGACCGGGTGCGCCGTGCGGTGCTGGATGCCGGCGCCGGCGAGCATTTCAGCCGCGATCCGCAGGATGCCGAGCGGCTACGCTCCGCGATCGTCAAGCAAGGCGCGGACCTCGCCCGCCTGGAAGCCACCATCACGCACAAGTCGGATTGGCCGACGCGGCCCGGAACCGCAGCCGATGACGTGGCGCAATGGTGGACGCACCTTGTTACCTTGCATCACAAGAAGCGCACGCTAAATAAGGAGTTGAAAGACGCCGAACATGCACTCGGCGAGGAACCAACCGACGCCAATTTGGCTTGGCTTCGTGACGTCCAGGCGAGGCTTTCCGCGCTCGATGGTTTCGAGGCCCAAATCGAGGGTTTCGGAGCGTCATCCGGGCGCGCGGCCGGCGTCGTTTGAGGTCACGCGGCACTTGTCTCCGGGGCCAATGACGGAATAGGACATCGGTTCCCGCTGTCTGTCAGGGTTAAGTGGAGCTTAAGGGAGCTTCGCCACATTCGGGCTTCGATTCGGGCGGTTTAGCCCCGGATCAGGCCGTTCGGTCACGCATCGATTCTGATCCCTATAGGTAGGAGGCCCTTCATGAGCAGGGGGCAAGCAGCAAGCAAGCCGCGGCCCGCGGCCCCCTCGAAGGGGGCTGCCAAGGGCGCAGCACCGGCCAAACGGCCGGCCGGAAAGGATCAGGAGAAGCGTATGGCGGGGAAAGTGGCCACCAAGGCCAAGGTTGTGGCTGACGAAAAAGACAACAAGAAGCTGGTCGCCGCTCCCGAGAAGGAAGCTCCGGAGGCCACGCCGGACAACCCGTTGCCGCTGCTCGACCTGTCCGACGCAGCCGTCAAGAAGATGATCAAGCAGGCGAAGAAGCGTGGCTACGTCACCCACGACCAGCTCAACGCCGTGCTGCCCTCCGAAGAGGTGTCCTCCGACCAGATCGAGGACGTCTACGCGATGCTCAACGAGATGGGCATCAACGTGGTCGATTCCGACGAGGCCGAGCAGGACGAGGAGGCCAAGGCCACCGACGAGACCGACGACGACGACGAAACCGACGGCGAACTCGTCCCGGTCACGAACAAGCCGGTCGCCAAGACCGAGAAGGCCGAGCCGTCCGAGCGTACCGACGATCCCGTCAGAATGTATCTGCGGGAAATGGGCTCGGTCGAGCTGCTGTCCCGCGAGGGCGAAATCGCGATCGCCAAGCGCATCGAGGCCGGCCGCGAGGCGATGATCGCGGGCCTCTGCGAGAGCCCGCTGACCTTCCAGGCCATCATCATCTGGCGCGATGAGTTGAACGACGGCAAGGTGTTCCTGCGCGACATCATCGACCTCGAGGCCACCTACGCCGGCCCCGACGCCAAGAACATGCAGAACCCGAACGCGCCGCCCGGCGCCGAGGGTGCCAACGGCGCGAATGGTGCGAACGGCTCCGCGCCGTTCACGGCTGCGCCTCCGGTCGCGCCGCAGGCCGCTCCCGCCAATCCGTTCAAGGTGGTCGGCGCGCCGGCCGCCAAGCCCGAGGGCGACGGCGATGGCGCAGCGCCCTCCGGCGAGGCCGAGGGCGACTTCGACGACGACGACATGGAGAATTCGCTCTCGCTTGCCGCCATCGAGGCCGAGCTCAAGCCGAAGGTGATGGAGAGCTTCGACAACGTCGCCTCCGCCTACAAGCGATTGCGCCGCCTGCAGGACCAGGACATCCAGCTCCAGCTTAAGAGCGACGCGCTGTCGCCCGCGCAGGAGCGCAAGTACAAGAAGCTCAAGGAAGAGATCATCGCCGAGGTGAAGTCGTTGCGGCTGAACCAGCAGCGCATCGATGCGCTGGTGGAGCAGCTCTACGACATCAACAAGCGCCTCGTCGGCTACGAGGGCCGGCTGTTCCGGCTCGCCGAAAGCTACGGCGTGGCGCGCGAGGACTTCATCAAGAACTACCAGGGCTCGGAGCTCGATCCGCGCTGGCTGAACCGCGTCTCCAAGCTGTCCGCCAAGGGCTGGAAGAACCTGGTCGCGAAGGACAAGGACAAGGTCAAGGCGATCCGCCACGAGATCCAGACGCTGGCCGGCGAGACCGGGCTCGAGATCCTCGAGTTCCGCAAGATCGTGCAGATGGTGCAGAAGGGCGAGCGCGAAGCCCGCCAGGCGAAGAAGGAGATGGTGGAGGCCAACCTGCGCCTCGTCATCTCGATTGCCAAGAAATACACCAACCGCGGCCTGCAGTTTCTCGATCTCATTCAGGAAGGCAACATCGGCCTGATGAAGGCGGTCGACAAGTTCGAGTATCGCCGCGGCTACAAGTTCTCGACCTACGCGACGTGGTGGATCAGGCAGGCGATCACCCGCTCGATCGCCGACCAGGCTCGCACCATCCGCATTCCGGTGCATATGATCGAGACGATCAACAAGATCGTGCGCACCTCGCGCCAGATGCTCAACGAGATCGGCCGCGAGCCGACGCCGGAGGAGTTGGCCGAAAAGCTCGGCATGCCGCTGGAGAAGGTCCGCAAGGTTCTCAAGATCGCCAAGGAGCCGCTCTCGCTCGAAACGCCGATCGGCGACGAGGAAGATTCGCACCTCGGCGACTTCATCGAGGACAAGAACGCGATCCTGCCGATCGACGCCGCGATTCAGAGCAACCTGCGCGAGACCACGACGCGCGTGCTGGCTTCGCTCACGCCCCGCGAAGAGCGCGTGCTGCGCATGCGGTTCGGCATCGGCATGAACACCGACCACACGCTGGAAGAGGTCGGCCAGCAGTTCTCGGTGACCCGCGAGCGCATCCGCCAGATCGAGGCCAAGGCGCTGCGCAAGCTCAAGCACCCGAGCCGCTCAAGGAAACTGCGCAGCTTCCTCGACAACTGATCGGTTTCGACCGGATGCTCGCCCCTTTCACAGCCGTCGTCCCCGCGAAAGCGGGGACCCAGTAACCACAGCCCTTTCGGCGGGTACTGGATCGCCCGCTTTCGCGGGCGATGACACCGAGGGTGGGAAGGGGCGGAGCGCCCAACGCCGCCCCTTACTTCCCCGTCACCTGACCCGCCGGGTCTTCGCTGAGCCAGCGGTACAGCACGCCGCCGAGTGCGCCGCCGACAATCGGCGCCAGCCAGAACAGCCAGAGCTGCTGCAGCGCCCAGCCGCCGACGAACAGCGCGGGGCCTGTGCTGCGCGCCGGATTGACCGACGTGTTGGTGACCGGAATGCTGACCAGGTGGATCAGCGTCAGCATCAGCCCGATGGCGAGCGGCGCAAACCCGGCCGGCGCCTTGCCGTGGGTCGCGCCCATGATGACGAACAGGAACATCATGGTCAGCACCACCTCGGCGATCAGCGCCGAGCCCATGCTGTACTTGCCCGGCGAATGCTCGGCGTAGCCGTTCGAGGCGAAGCCCTTGGCGAGGTCGAAGCCCGGCGCGCCGCTCGCGATCATATAGAGCACCGCGGCCGCGGCGATGGCGCCCACCACCTGCGCCGCCACATAGGGCGCGATCTGGTTGGCCGGAAACCGCCCGCCGGCGGCCAGCCCCACCGTCACCGCCGGATTGAGATGGCAGCCCGAGATGTGCCCGATCGCGTAGGCCATGGTGACGACCGAAAGGCCGAACGCCAGCGATACGCCGAGCAGCCCGATGCCGACCTGCGGAAATCCAGCCGCGATCACCGCGCTGCCGCAGCCCGCGAAGGTGAGCCAGAATGTGCCGATGGCTTCGGCCGCGTATTTTCTTGAGTTCATGAGAGCCTCCCCCGTGATGTCGCCGTATCGCGGACAATGCCGCGCCGGTGGCCGCAATTATGATCCAACCCGCGGGCCGCCGTAAGGCCACAGGCGCCGGTCTGCCCCGCGCCTTTCGCGGGCCGCGCCGCCGTGGCACACTTGGCCGGGGCAAGCGGAGTTGTTTGATGCTGACGCGGATACTCGCGATTGTTGGTCTGGCTTTCGGTTTTGCTGCGCCGCTGCAGGCGGCGCAGTGCGGCGGCAACTTCGAGACGTTCCTCGCCGCGATGGCGCGCGAGGCGCAGGCCGTGGGCGTGTCGCGTGCGGTGATCGACCAGTCGTTCGCGGGGCTCACCATCGACCCCGCGGTGTTGAGTTTCGACCGCCGCCAGCGCGGCACCTTCCGCAAGAGCTTCGAGGAGTATGTCGCCACCCGCGTCGGCGCCTCGCGCGTGAAGCGCGGCCGCGAGATGCTGGCGAAGCACGCGGCGATCCTGGCGCGCGTCGAGAAGCAGTTCGGCGTGCCGAAGGAGCTGATCGTCGCGATCTGGGGCCTGGAGAGCGATTTCGGCACCGGCGACATCGGCAAGATGCCGGTGGTGCGCACGCTCGCCACCATGGCGCACGACTGCCGCCGCACCGAGCTGTTCCAGGGCGAGCTGATCGCGGCGCTCAAGATCCTGCAGCGCGGCGACCTCACGCGCGAGAACATGGTCGGCGCCTTCGCCGGCGAGCTGGGGCAGACCCAGTTCCTCCCCAGCTCCTACATCAAGTACGGCGTCGACTACGACGGCAACGGCCACATCGACCTGCGCCGCTCAGTGCCGGACGTGCTGGCCTCGACCGCCAACCTACTCAAGACCGCGGGCTGGAAAACCGGCGCGCCATTCGGCGAGGGCACGGAGAATTTCCAGGTGATGCGCGAGTGGAACAGATCAGAGGTGTATCGCAAGACGATGCACTATTTCGCGCAGCAATTGGGGGCGAGGTGAGGGGGAGTCGGGCAACTCGTCCTCAGCAAGATATCTTTCGTAGGTGTGCCAGCTCCTTCTTGCCATCCAAGAAGCAGAAAAATTGGGGCGGGCTGAAGCGATTATTTATTTCCCGCAGTTCTAATAGCGTCGCCGGTGTTGAGAGCTTTTTAGCGTCGGCAAGCAATAACGCGTGGGCGATTTCTCGTTCCCTAAAGTACTCGAAAAAATCAAACCGACTAACAGCGCACGCTTCGCCAAAATCATTCCAAAGCTGGAGTGGCGGCATGCTTATGATGCGTTGAATTTTGATATGGCCGATGATCGCAGCGATTGGTTTTTTTGTATAAATCCAAGCCGTCGTCCCAGGAGGGACATTCGGTTTTCTTGTTCGGAGTTCTACCGTTTTTGAACCAGAAAAAATATTCTGCGAATGCCGCTGCTCCAGCGAGATCAAAATATTGGGTTTGCTCAAGCCTTAATATCCTACTTGCCGATCGCTGTATCGATAAGGCGGTCGATTACACGCCAAAGAATGGGCAGCGCGGATGCGCCTAACGCATAAAAAATCCAGATCGCTCGACCGAATTCGCGAGACAAATCCATGTATGCCCTGAAAGGGCGATCGGCATCTATCGGGGCGTTTGAACGCCACTGGTGCATTGAGATTCGAGTGTGACGTTCATATTTTCCTTGAAGGTAGTCGCGCCAAACCTCTGGCTCCAGCAATCGAGAATAGTGCAGTGGCGGACTATAGTGGTTAGGAACAAAATAAGACGGCACTCCCAAAAATAGGAAAAGCTTTTCAATCTCTACAATATGCATGGCCTCATTCCTTCCAAGGCCGAGAAGAACGGACTCCCTAATGTCGGTCACGCGAAGGTCCGCAATGGTGCCTCGTTTCGCGAATCCCCATCCTTTTGATGTCCAAAGTGCGCCACGGTTTTTCATTTTGATGCGGAAGCGAACGTAGGCAGTCTCGCCCGCACGTATCGGCTCATTCAATTCGACCGTCCAAACAGAGAAGCGCGGGTCAGTCTCGCTTTCGGGCGTCGAGTTAGCGCTCGAAACCGAAACTACGCGGTCAGTTACTTCATTTCCGTATAGGTCTTGAGCCTCATATGTCAGAAGGTTTCCCTTTATTGACACCGGGCGGCCAAAAATTAGCGGAGCGAAATTTGGATCGAGAACTTTGCTTGAGAGATCAATCAGCGCTCCGGGATCGGAATCGAATGGTAAGGCAATACGTATTCGACGTAAGTCGCTCTCAGCCTTTATTCGAAGGCCGATATCGAAAAGGTAGTTAAAGCCGATGCCTACGCCCCTAAACCAGTGTTTGGGAAGAATCCAAAAGGTTAGGTGGCAAGCAGGAATCGAAATTTTTGCGGTGGAATTTCTTGATGAGACCGCAAAGAATCCCATTAGTTAAGGGTGGCGGAAAAAACCGCCTCATCTCGAAGTGGGCCGTATCGATCAGGCATTGTTTCTTTAAGTTCAAACCGCTTTCGAAGTAGAAATGGTTCAATCGCATCCAATCGTAATGATGCGACGGTAATATGTACTTTATCGACCCCTGCATTGAGCCAATGCATTTCGCGTGTTGAATATAGAAGAGTTGCAAGCCCTTTTCGCGCGCATAAATCCGACACGAACAGTGTCGAAATCTTTTGAAGCCTGCGCCCCTTCGCGACGTCGATCAAAACGCCACCAAGATGCTGTCCGTAATAGCCCAGCAGGCACGAGGCTCGTCCTCGTTCTACTTCGTCTAGGCGACACTCAAGCCATTGGCGGCCCCCGGGATATAGAGTGGGAAGTATCTTCAATAGTCCAACCACCGCGCTTCGATCGCCGGGCGTGAACGAGCGAGTATGCAGGGTGGCGTGAATCATGCGGAGCATTCTACCAAATATGGCCTGAACCGTGCGCCACCATATGATGGGGCAAACTCCATATTTTAGTACCTTGACATCCTGCTGTAATAGGATTATATTCTCTCAATCTTCACTCACCGAGGGCGCCTCCGGAGGCGGTCCGCAGGCGGAGTGAGGAAAGCGGCGCCTGCGGCCAGTCCTCGCAAGACCGGCTCCGGGAGGCCCGGGTCACCGTCCGTCCCAACTACGTGGGGCTGCCCTTGAATGGGCTGGTGGGGACCGGAGGAAGGGAAGGCGAAAGCCGGCCCGATCCTGAGGTGGAAGACCCACCCATCCGGTCCTGAAAGTTACGGTCCCGAGAGCCCAAAATCGCCGCGGTGGAGCGCCGGAAGGCGACGCGCTCTCCGATAAAGAGCGCGGCCCGCCGAAGCCCCCCGAGGGGCGAAGGCGGGAGACTCCGAAGATGCGCCTTTCGGCGCTCCGCCCCCTCGGGGGCGGCTTCACGGGGAGACAATTTGGTCTGGGAATGGCTCGCGGGCGCATGCGCCGCGCGGGCCCATGGAATGCTTTTGCGTTCAACATAAGGAGAAACGCGATGACGAAACCGAACAGGACGAAATCGAACGACGCCCGCCGCAACGTGGCGCCTGTGGCGAAGCCGCAGACGGAGGCCGCGCGCGTGGCCGCGGTGCTGCGCGCCTCGGCGAGCTACCGGCCGCGGAAAGAGGGCGAGCCGCCGGTGGATCGGGAGGTGATGGGCGCGGTGCTGGTGCGCCGCCTGATGACGATGCTGGGCCATCCGCTCCGCTGCGGCGACGCGCTGTGCCGGCGCGCCGGGCGCTGCGTCGGCCCCACCATTCGTTGCGACCGCGATTTTCCGCCGCCGGTGATGACGCCGGCGCAGGGGGACGAGGCGATCGCACACTTTCGCAAAATGCTGACGGCGGACATCGCGCGGCGGGGCGGGATGTGAGCGCTCATGTCTTGCACTTCGCGCAGCGCTTCCCATGTTCGCGTCATGAGCACAGCTCGCAGCGAATATGTCTTTTTGAATACGCCCGCCACCCGAGCCGAGCGCATCGCGCGGCTCGAGGCGCTGGCCAATCTGCTCGACACCGCGATCCTCATTCCCGGCACCAACGTGCGGTTCGGGATCGACGCGCTGATTGGCCTCGTGCCCGGCATCGGCGACGTGGTGACGACGCTGATGTCGCTCTACTTGGTGCGCGAGGCGCGCGCGCTCGGCGCGCCGCGCCATCTCATCCTGCGCATGCTGGGCAATGTCGCGCTCGACAGCGTGGTTGGAGCTGTGCCGGTCGCGGGCGACCTGTTCGACGTGATGTGGCGCGCCAACCGCCGCAACATGGCGCTGCTGCGCACCTGGATCGAGAAGTCCGAGCGGCGCCAGCGCAGCCGCTCGTCGGAGTAGCGGCGCTCGTTCGCCGGAGTGCCGTTCAGCCCGACGTTGTCGAGCTCGATCTGGCCGACGTAGAGAACGTGGAAGCTTTTGATCGTTGCTGCTTACAGGCCTTCGACGATACGCAGGTCGCGTTCGGCCGCGCCGTCGAACACGCGCAGCGCCTCCTGATAGGCCGGCCCGTCATGGGTCTTGGCCGCGGCTTCGACGCTGTCGAACTCGATGATGACCACGCGCTGGGTCAGCCCGGCCTCGTAGGCCTTGGCGGCGGTGCCGCGGGCGAGGAAGCGGCCGCCGGCGGACTGGATCGCGGGACCGGCGAGCTTGGCGTAGGCGGCGAGCTTGTCGGGGTCTTTCACCGACCGATAGGTCGCGACCCAGTAGGCCTTGGGCATGGAATTCCTCCGTCAGACTTGGTGTCTGCTGGAGGGGAGACTAGCAAACGGACGGCGGGACGGAAGGCCCACAACGCATCGCCATCATGCGCGTGGGCTGCGCTGGAGCTAATCCAGCCCCTCGACGATGCGGATGTCGCGCACCGCGCCATCCCCCAGCGCCTCCAGGGCCTTGGCATAGGCGGGGCTGTTGTAGGCGGCGTTGGCCTGCTCGACGCTCGGGAACTCCGAGATGACGATGCGTTCCTTCAGGCCGGCCTCGTAGGCCATCGCCGCGGTGCCGCGTGCGAGATAGCGCCCGCCGAACGGCTGCACCGCCGGCGGCGCAAGCTGAGCGTAAGCCTGCAGCTTCTTCGGATCGGAAATCGAACGGTAGGTGGTGACCCAGTAACCCTTGGGCATTGCATCCTCCCTTACGCAAGCTTAGGCGCCGATGCCCTCGTTCTTCCGCGAGCCGGAGCGTTCTTTCGGCTTTTCGCCGGCGCGCGACAGGGTCTTGATGGCGAGCGGGCTCATGCCCGACTTCTCACTGATCTCGCGATCCTGCTCTTCCAGGAATGCGCGGGCCGGTTCGTCTTTTTCGAGGCCGCCGAGCAGTTCGGCGGGAACTCTGCGATTGGAGCGCTGGCTACCGTCTTCGTAGATCACGTCGAAGAAGACGAATTCACTGCGGCTTCCGGGTCTTCGAGCCATTGTTGTTCCCCTTGTTCTCGCCGCCGCCAACCCGCGCAGGGTTTGCCCCAGAATTCGCCGCAACGCAACCGCGCCTTTACTCCGGTTTGACGCCGAATATCTGCTCAAATCGTTTCGCATAGGCGAGCCAGACCTGCGGGTTCACGATGCGCGGCGGCCGTTTGCCGTCCAGCGCCGCGATGATCTGCTCGGCTGCGATGCGGCCCATGTTCTCGCGCGCCTCCTTGGTGACGCCCGCGGTATGCGGGCTTGCCAGCACGTTGTCGAATTTGAGCAGCGGGTGGTCGGCGGGCGGTGGTTCCTTGTCCCAGACGTCGAGGCCGGCGCCTGCAATGACCTTGTCGCGCAACGCCGCTTCGAGGGCTGCTTCGTCGTGAATCGAGCCGCGCGCGGTGGTGATGAAGTAGGCGTGCGGCTGCATCATCGCGAACTGCTTGGCGCCGATCATTCCCCGCGAGGTGTCGTCGAGCGGGCAATTGATCGAGACGAAATCGGACCGTGTGAGCAACTCGTCGAGATCGACCTTGGTGGCGCCGCGGGCTGCGACCTCCTTGTCGTCGAGCAACGGGTCGCAGGCCAGAACTTCCATGCCGAACAGGGTGCGGCACAGTTCGGCGACGCGGCGTCCGACGTTGCCCAGTCCGACGATGCCGATGGTGCGGCCCTGCACCTCGCTGCCCATGAAGGCGTTGCGGTTGTGCATGGTGCCCGCCCGCAAGGCGTGGTTGGTCTGCACGATCTGTTTCGAAAGCGCGATCACCATCGCCAGCACATGCTGCGCCACCGATGCGGCATTGCCTCCGGTCTGGTTGACCACCAGCACGCCGCGCTCGGTGCAGTCCTTGACGTTGACGGTGTCGTAGCCCGCGCCGCCGGTCGAAACGATAAGAAGCTTCGGAGTGCGCTCCAGCAGTTCAGCGATGGCGTGGTATTTGCGCGGCACCTCGTCGCGCGCGGAGCTGATCTGATAGGCGTGGGCCGCGGACAGCACCGGCTGCGCGTCCTTGTCTGCGGTGTCGTTCTCCAGCTTGTCGAGCCGGATCTCCGGGCGGGTCGCAATGATCTCGGCGTAGCAGGGGTGCATCAGGAAGCGGACATGGAACAGACGCTTCACGTTCTCGTTCATCGCAGGACATCCTTGGCGGGCTGGATCGGCGGGCGGGGGCGTTTTCTAGCATGTTTCAGGCCGCATTTTCGCCCGAGCCGCGCCGGATTTTTGATTTTACTTGAGCGCCGTTCGGGGGTCCGTTATCTGGAGCGCATGATGTTTCGAGCTTTTCCCATTGCCATCGCTGCCTCCCTTGTTCTGCTCCCGGCCCTCGCGGGACAGGGCGCCAGTGCGAGCGAGCACGATCAACTCGTGGCCAAGCACGCCGCCGCGTATGGCGTGCCCGAGGCGCTGGTGCGCCGCGTCATCCACATCGAGAGCAAGGGCAACCCTCGCGTTGTCAGCAAGGGCAATTACGGGCTGATGCAGATCCGCCTTGGGACCGCGAAGGCAATGGGCTACAGCGGCGACGCCGAGGGCCTGCTCGATGCCGACACCAACATGACTTATGCGGTGCGCTATCTGGCCGGCGCCTACCGCGCCGCCGGCGGCAACTCCGAGCAGGCGATCCGCAACTATCAGCGCGGCTACTACGACCGGGCGAAGGCCCAGGGTTTCTCGCCCTATTCGCCGATCGTGGCCACGCAACAAGCGGCGGCGCCGGATCCCGCGATGGTCAAAGAGGTCGAGCAGCGCCGTGAGGTTGCCGACCAGCAGCGCCAGGCGGCCGATCAGCAACGCGCGGCGGCGGAACAACTGCGTCAGGCCGCGCTGCAATCGCGCATCGAGCAGCAGAAGTCGGCGGAAGCGGCGCGGGTAGCGCAGCGCGAAGCGATGCTGCTGGAAAGAGCCGAGCGCAAGAGCGCGGCGGAGCAGCAGCGCAGCGCGCAACGGCAGGCTGCGCTTCAACAGCAGGCCGACCGCGAGCAGGCGCGCCAGCAGCAGCGGATCGATCGTGAGCAGGCCAAGGAGCGACGGATCGAGCAGCCGGAGCAGCCATCGGCGCAGTCCGTTCCAACGGCAGCGCCGGTCGCCGCCGCGCGCCCGGCACGCAGCGCCGCGGCGCCGGCCCAAGCCTGGTACAATCCGATGCGCTACTTCAACCATCCGACGCACAAGACGAATCCCTACAAGCCGGCGGAGCGCTGAGCGCGCTCAGTCCACCGGCGCGTAGGATTTGATGGCGTTGCGCAGCACCTCGCGCGCCGGCTCCGAGCCATCGAGCGGCCGCAGCGTGCGGCGCTTGATCCGCCAGCCCTGCGGCGTGCGCACCAGATCCCAGCGGTTGGCGCCGACCCGATGGATGCGAAAGCCCTTGCTGACGCCGTGGTTAGGCACCTCGTGCGGCTCGGCGGTCGGATGCGGCGTGAGGATCTGCAGATAGGACGTCACCGTCGCGCGGTCGCCGTCGATCTCGATCACCGGCAGGCCACAGAAATGCGCGAGCCCGCCAGCGATCGCCGCCTGATGACCGGGCGTCTTCAGCATTGCGCCGGCGGCGTCGCTGCCGTCCGCGGTCTTGCCGCCGCCGAGATCGATGGTGCCGTCCGGCGTGTAGGCATTGCGGGCGAAATAGTCCGCGCCGGTGTCGGCGCTGGGCGGATGGCTGGCGATCAGGTTCAGGATTTCGAGCCGGTCCTCGATGGCGCGCAGCCGCTGTTCGATGTCGGGCATGTCTCTCTCCTTGTCCGGGGAGAGACTGCGGCCGTCACACCACGACCGTCAAACGCTTTGCGGCCCGCGTCACCCCGGTATAGAGCCAGCGCTGGCGGCTCTCCTGGAACGCGAAGGACTCGTCGAACAGCACCACGTCATCCCATTGCGAGCCTTGCGCCTTGTGGACGGTGAGGACGTAGCCGTAGTCGAATTCGTCGAAGCGCTTGCGCAGCGGCCACTCGAGCTGGTCGATGGTGCCGTCGAAGCATTCCGGCCGCACCGAGACCTTGATCGCCTTGGCGCCCGCGTCATCGTCGGGCTGTAGCCGCATCTTGATGATGTCGCGCCGCGTGGTCGGTCCTTCCTTAACGGTCCAGAGCGCGCCGTTGAGCAAGCCCTTGCGCCGGTTGTTGCGAAGGCACACCAGCTTGTCGCCGGCAGCGGGCAGGAGATTTGTAAAGCCGCGACGCTCGCGCATCCGCGCATTGTAGGAGCGCCGTGTGGCGTTGCGGCCGACCAAGACCTGATCGGCGTCGAGCACACGTTGCGGATCGAGGTAGGCTTTTTCGACGACCTGGGTTTCGCCGTAGCGGCCGGGCTCCAGTTCGCGTCCTTCGCGCACGTCCATCGACAGCCGCACGATCGGATCGTCCTGGGCCTGCCGGTGCACCTCGGTGAGCATGGCGTCGGGTTCGGCGTCGGTGAAAAATCCGCCGCCCTGGATCGGCGGTAGTTGCGCCGGATCGCCGAGCACCAGAAGCGGGACCTGGAACGACATCAGGTCGCGGCCAAGTTCCGGATCGACCATCGAGCATTCGTCGATCACGATCAGCTTGGCCTTGGAGGCCGGCGCCTCGTCCCAGAGATCGAAGCTTGGCGTTCCCTCGCCGCTGTCGCGGGCCTTGTAGATCAGGCTGTGGATGGTCGATGCGCGATCGCAGCCCTTGCTGCGCATAACGTGCGCGGCCTTGCCGGTGAACGCCGCGAACAGAACTTTGCCGTCGAAATCCTCAGCCAGATGCTTGGCGAGCGTGGTCTTGCCGGTGCCGGCATAGCCAAACAGCCGGAACACCAGTGGCGTGCCGTTGCGGCCGGGCTTGGCCTTGAGCCAGTCGGCCACCGCCTTGAGGGCGGCGTCCTGATGCGGAGAGAAAATGGTCATGGAATGTGGTGCTGGCCCATTGCGGGCCGCGACCATAGACGCAGAACAAATATAGAACAAGCCCTGGCGTTTAGGCCACGTCCTGGTCCGAGCCCGCGTCGGTCTTGAGCCGCCGCAGCATGCGCTTCATGGCGGCAAGTTCGGTTTCAAGCCGTTCGACCCGTGCGGCGAGATCCAGCCCCTCGGACGATGAATCGGCCGGCTGGGCCGCGGACGCCTGGGCGAAGGAGACACCCATTTCCTGGGCGTGGCGCCAGATGACGTGGGCGCGGAAGGTCTGCTCCTTCTGGGGAATGTAGACGTCGATCACGTCCGGCGTGGTGACGGCGTCCGAGCACACCAGGCGCGCGCCAAACGTGGTGATGTCGCGGATCAGGCAATCGGCCGAGTTACGGCCGTTGTTGAATTGGATGCTTCCGCGCAAGAAGCTCTTTTGACGTGCGGCCCTGCGGCGCTCCTTCATGACGCTCTCCCGGCGATACCCCTGACAACGTATCGGCACGCTGGAATCTATCGCGCGGGATTGAAGGATTGCTTCCAACAAACGCTGAAAATCCGCCGGAAGCGGTTAAGCAACCAGAAAGCATGAAGGCCGGCGTTTGGCACCGGCCTTCATGGTCGCGTGGCGCTTCGGCCGCTAGCTTTCAATAGCCCGGCGGATTCTTCTTGTAGTACGCGGCGTCATCCGGGCTCTGCTTGAACTCCGGATTGGTCGGCCATTCGAGATGCCGTGACAGCATGTCGGTGCCGTGGCGGACGCGAAACAGCAGCGAGCGTTTCGATCCGTTGATGTACTCGTGCACTTCGCCCGGCGGATGCACGCAGAACGAGCCGGGCACCACATCGACCGTGCCGGTGGGGGTGCGCATCTTGCCGCCGCCGGAGAAGCAGAAATAGATCTCGGTGCAATGCGGATGGCAGTGGTGCGGGCTGATTTGTCCCGGCTCCCAGCAGGCGACGGTGTAGTCGCCGGCCTGGCCGCCGCCGACGTCGAGCTCTGCCAGCACCTTTTCGACGTGCTTGTTGAGATCCCACTGCTGCTCTTGGTTGATGTCGAAGACGTGCATGCTTTCCTCCCGGTCCTGCCGATGCTGGCGTTGGGGCCATTATGCCGGGCGTTCGGGCCTTCCTCTACTCCCGTGCCCCTGATACCAACGGCCTGAAAAACTGAGGTTTTGGGGAGGACCGATGTTCAAGAAGCCGAATTGCCCGGTGATCGCGATCGAGGAGCACTACTGGGACGCCGAACTGGCCAAGACCTTCACCGGCGTGGAGGCGGCGCGGCCCGGCCCGCAGTCCGAGCGGCTGCACGATCTCGGCGCGCTGCGCCTCAAGGAGATGGACGAGGCGGGCATCGACGTTCAGGTGATCTCGCATGGCGCGCCCTCAGCGCAGAAGCTCACCGGCGACGGCGCGGTGGCGCTGGTGCAGCGCGTCAACGACCGGCTCGCCGCCGCCTGCTCAGCCAACCCGAAGCGCTTCCTCGGCTTTGCCGCGCTGCCGACCTCCGACCCGAAGGCTGCGGCCGACGAGCTGGAGCGCTGCGTCACCAAGCACGGCTTCAAGGGTGCGATGCTGCACGGCCTCGCCAACAACGTGTTCCTCGACGACAAGCGGTTCTGGCCGATCTACGAGCGCGCCGAGAAGCTCGACGTCCCGATCTATTTCCATCCGGGCCTGCCGCACGCCGATGTGATGGCCGCCTACTACAACGACTACGCCAAGGAATTCCCGATGGTGGTGCGCGCCGCCTGGGGCTACACGGTGGAGACCGCGACCACCGCGATCCGCATGGTGCTGTCCG
The DNA here is from genome assembly GCA_021730985.1 of Hyphomicrobiales bacterium. Taxonomy (GTDB): domain Bacteria; phylum Pseudomonadota; class Alphaproteobacteria; order Rhizobiales; family Xanthobacteraceae; genus Z2-YC6860. The sequence goes on from JAKFYI010000003.1 coordinate 85,710, forward strand.
GCGTGTTCGAGAAGCACCCGAAGCTCAAGGTGATCATCGGCCATCTCGGCGAGACCCTGCCGTTCCTGGTATGGCGCGTCGATCACGCCATCGCGCGGCCGGGCGCCGCGCGACAGATCAGCTTTCGCGATGTGTGGTGCAACAACTTCTGGATCACCACCAGCGGCAATTTCTCGAATCCGGCGCTGATGTGCTGCGTCCAGGAGATGGGCGTCGACCGCATCCTGTTCTCGGTGGACTGGCCGTTCGTGGCAAATCCGCCCGGCGTGGACTGGATGAAGGGCGTGCCGCTATGCGACGAGGATAAGGCCAAGATATTGAGCGGCAACGCCAAGCGGCTGCTGCGGATATAATGTCGGTGTCGCCGCGGGATGCTATATCCTGCGCACGCGCCGGCGCGGTGAGCGTAGGGCCTGTAGCTCAATGGTTAGAGCCGACCGCTCATAACGGTCTGGTTGCAGGTTCGAGTCCTGCCGGGCCCACCACTCGTTGTTTTCGTGGCTGACCGATAAACTGACGGCCGCTCAGCGCCGGAGTTGAAACGATATCAGCGCGGCCAGCATGATGGCACCGCCGACGGCCTGGATCGGCGTGATGACCTCGCCGAGCACGGGCGCGCTGAGCAGCGTCGAGATCAGCGGCTCCAGATACATGATCAGCGCGGTGCGAAATGGCCCGATGCGTTTGATCGACACGAACAGCGCCAGAACGGAAATCAATGTTCCGACGCTGACCGCCATCATGGCGGCCCAGCCGAGCGCGGAATGCGGCGGCTGCCAGTTCCAGGTCAACAGCGCTGCCAGCGCCAGCACCGCCGTTGACGACAGCATCAGGTACCAGGTCGTGAGCTGCGAATCGGAATCCTGCAGTTTTGCGCGCGTCACCAGCAGGATCGTGGTGCGGCAGACCGCGGCGCCCACTGCGAAGGCGAGGCCGGACAGCGCGATGGTCTGCGGATGGGCGCCGATCATCAACGCAAGGCCCAGGAAAGCCGCCAACGCCGCAAGCGCGCCGCGCCATCCGATCCGGTCGATGCCCAATAGTCCGCCGGCGATGCCGGTGAACAGCGGATAGACAAAGTAGGTCAACACCGCGATCGGCACCGTGACGATGGAGATGGCGGCAAACAACCCGAACACCACGCCTGCGAACAGGATGCCGAGACCGAGCGCGATGGCGCGGGCGCGCGGCGTATGCGGTGGCGGCGCGGCGCCGATCCGCAGCCAGACGAACATCAATGCGACGCCGACCAGGCCGCGAAACAGCGACAGCGTGAGCACGTCCGCGCCCTCCGCCAGCACGATCTTGCTCAGCACGTTGCAGAGCGCGAACGAACCCGCCGCGATGATTCCGGGCCAGAGGCCGGAGAGCCGGGCCGGTGCGGCAAGCGGAGGCGAAACGGTCACGATGAAAAATCTCGTTGCTGGTTCAGCAGAAGGGCGGGACGGCGCGGGATTGCTAGATCGGACTGTTCAAGATTCTGTCGCTGGCCGCGATGCGGGCCGAGGCGTTCATCGCAAGCTCGGCGCGCGCGACTTCCATCTGTTCGGCGGTGCGGACCGATTGTTCATCGTCGAGCCATTGGCGGGAGAACGTATACACGAATGCACACCGGGCGTAGCGATCCCGGGAATAGCGCATCAAGCCTTCGGCCAGTGGGGTGTCGTTCCGTAGCACCTCGCGCGCCAGCACGTAGCCGTCCTCGGCCGCCATTGCAGCGCCTTGGGTGAGATGCGGCGGAAACGTGTGCGCGGCATCGCCGCCGATCACGACGCGTCCACGATGCCAGGGCCACGGCATTAGCAGCGGCTCCATCGGGCTATACACAATGTCCGAGTTGGCATCGAGCGATGCGCTGACCTCGGCGACATAGCCGCCGTATTGCGAGAGGCGTTCCCGGAACAGATCGGGCAGATCCTTCTCGGCGAACCACGCGTCGGGCGCTTCGGGCCGGATATGAAAAACGTACATCAGGTCGTTGTTGAGCGGCATGCCGCCGGTCTTGCTGCCGATGCCCTGCAGGAATTCCATGCCGCGCACGTAGTCCGGCCGCGGCGCCTGGACGCGCCACGCGCCGTAGCCGGAGGGGCGCGGCACGAACGCGGTGCCCACCAGATGGGGCCTCGTGGTCGAGCGGATTCCGTCGAAGCCCGCCAGCAGATCGAACGTGTCGCTTTCGCCGTTGGAGAACTGGACGCTCACCTTGTCCGGCTCGTCCTGGATTTTGGCGGCCGTCACGCCGAGGCGGACCTCGACGCCCGCCTGTTCGGCCGCTCGCAGCAGGATGCGGTGCAGATCAAGCCGCGACAGCGCGCAGAAGGCTGGCAGCGTCTCGTCGCCCAACAGGAAGACGTGTTCGGCGATCAGCTTCCGGCTGGCGTCGAAAATATGCATGCGGTCGTAGGAGAATCCCGTCTGAAGGATTTCGTCGAGAAATCCGAGCGACTGATAGACGCGCAGTGCATTGGCCGGTTGGCCGAGGCCCACGCCTGGAATGTCGAACGACGGCTGCCTTTCGATCAGCACGACGTCCACGCCGCGCTGCGCGAACGATGTCGCAGCCGTCAAGCCTCCCACGCCTCCGCCAACGATCAACACGCGCCGCACGCCACCCATCGTCAGACCTTGTTGTTATTGCCGCAGAGATTCGTTCTAGTAGGCATTCAGCATACAATGTCTCGTCGCCGGGGCCAGAGCCGCCCGCTGTCAGGAGAGGCTGGATGAAGCTGCGAACGCGCAAGTGGTTCAGTTTCGTGGAGCACCAGTTGGATCACGCAAACCAGCAGGGCGTGCCGTTGCGGAAGGTCGCCGTCGTGGCCGTTGTGGAAAATCCTTATGCTGGGAAGCAGGTCGAAGACCTTGGGCCGATGATCGCCGCGAGCGAGGAACTTGGGCGCGATATGGGCAAACTGCTGGCCGAAACGCTCGGACCTTACGAGATTCAGAGCTACGGCAAGGCCGGAATTGCCGGGCTCGCGGGCGAGCAAGAGCACGCCAACGCGCTTCTCACCACCACATTCGCAAACCCGCTGCGCGACATGGTCGGCGGCGGCAAGGCCTGGATTTCCTCGTTCACCAAGCGCGCGGCGCCCGGAGTGCCGATCGACGTGCCGCTGGCGTGCAAGGACGCGCTCTACGTCCGTTCGCACTATGACGGCATGACCGTGCTGTTGCCCGACGCGCCGTCGGCCGACGAAATCGCCGTCATCTTCTGCGTCGCCAACCGCGGCAGGATTGGCGCGCGCGTCGGCGGACTGAAGTTCGACGAGATGAAGGGCCAGGACGGGCTGGTCTAGGCGCAAGGCGGTAGGGTGATGAAGACGGCTATCGTCAATCTGGGTTCGATCCTGACCGGCGACTGGCGCGACCCGGTAGCGCCGGGCGACTCGATCGTCATGGACGGCGGCAAGATCGTTACGGTCGGCACGGCCTCCGCCGCTCAGGTGGAATCATGTGACGTCGTCATCGACGCCGCGGGCACCATCGCGATCCCCGGGCTGATCGATTCCCACGTCCACATCACGTTTGGCGACTACACGCCGCGCCAGCGGACGGTGGGCTTTCTCGAAAGCTACGTGCATGGCGGCACAACCACCTCCATCACCGCTTCGGAGGTGCACGTTCCCGGCCGGCCCAAGGATCCCGAGGGGGTGAAGGCGCTGGCCGTCGCTGCAATGAAATGCTTCGAGCACTACCGCCCGGGCGGGATGCGGGTCTGCGCGGGCTCCGTGATCCTGGAACCCGGATTGGTCGAGAGCGATTTCGCCGAGCTTGCCAGCAAGGGCGTTTGGCTTGCGAAGGCGGGCTTCGGCGCGTTCGAAACGCCGTTTGAATACGCGCCGATGATCGGCTGGGCGAAGAAGCACGGCATGATCACCACCGTGCACACCGGTGGCTCCTCGATCCCCGGCTCATCGGGAATCTGGGCGGACCACCTGATCGCGATGCAGCCGCACGTTTCGTTTCACGTCAACGGCGGCCCGATCGCCATGCCGGACCGGGACTTTCCGCGTCTGGTGAACGAAACCAGCATCGCGCTGCAGCTTTGCACTGCGGGCAACCTGCGGACCTGTCTGTGGACGGCGGAGTTGTTGCGGGACGCCGGGCAGTTCGAGCGGCTGCTGATCGCGACGGATACGCCGACCGGAAGCGGCATCATGCCGCTCGGCATGCTCTACACGATCAGCCATATCGCGAGCCTCGCCAAGATTCCGGTCGAATGGGCGATCTCCGCGGCGACCGGAAACAACGCCGATGTCTACCGGCTCAACAGCGGCTATCTCCGTCCGGGCTGCGACGCCGATGTCGTATTGATCGACGCCTGCGCCGGCGGCTCGCAGGACAACGCCCTCGATGCGCTGCGCAACGGCGATATCGCAGCCGTGCCCGCCGTGATTTCGGACGGCGTGCCGCGCTTTGTCGGGCGCAGCCGCAACACGCCGGGATCGATCAGGGATGTCCGGGTCGCAAGCTGCAAGCTGCCGCGCGACTTTTCCGGCAGCGCACACTAGCGCGCGTTTCAGAGATCAGTGCTTCGGCGCCGCGAACTTGGTCTGCTCGACCAGCGCGAATGCCGCACGGGCCTGTGCGGGCACCGTCCCGAGCGCCTGGAAGTGTCGCTTGCACGCGGACAGAACGGCCGGGTCCCGTGCCGCAAGCTCGGCGACCAGGCCGTCCACGGTGGCATTCAGCGATGCCGCCGGAACCAGCCGCGACACCAGACCCATCTGGAGCGCTGCCGCGGCATCGATCTCACGGCCGGTCAGCACCGCGTCGAGCGCGTGCTTCGGGGCCAGATGTTCGCCGATCACCGACATGATGAACATCGGCGGGATGCCGTGCGCCACCTCGTCCAGCGCGAATGTCGCATCGTCGCTCGCAATCGCGAGATCGGATCGCATGACCAGTCCGACACCCAAGCCGCGGGCGCGGCCGCGCACCGCCGAAACGAGCACTCCCGGCAATTCCGCCACTGCGGCGTTCAGGTCGCTGACCACGCTGAAGGCATCGTAGGGCGTGCCGGATTTCGGCTCGTGGCGGTCACGGCCAAGGCAGAAGTCGGCGCCTTCTCCCGTCAGCGTGACCACGGCAGCGCCGGACAGTTCACGAAAGGTGTCGCGAAGCTTCCGCACCAGGTCCGCTGTCAGGGCGTTGCCTTCGGCGGAGCGGCGGATGGTGACGCGCGCCACCGGACCTTTCACGTCGCACGTTATCATGATGGACTTTCGTGTTGGCCTGAGCCCATGATTCTGTCCTGCCGTTGAACGCGAAGCAACCGTCGCGTCGTTTATCTCCTGGGATCACATGACCAGACTGGCCGTCACCGGCGCCTCGGGATTTCTCGGATGTCACGTTCTCGCGGCGCTGTCGCAGACGGATGCCGAAATCGTGGCCCATGCGCGCACGTTGCGGCCGGAGCAGGCGGCCTCGCCGGGCTTGCGCTGGACGGCCTTTGATATCGCGGCATCCGATGACGCGTTCGAGCGGCTGGGTCGGCCGGACACCGTCATTCATCTCGCCTGGGCTGGGCTGCCGAATTATCTGTCGCCGGCACACCTCGAGATTGAACTCCCGGCCCAGGTGAGTTTCCTGCGCGGTCTGGCCGCGTCAGGGCTGAAGCGGCTGGTGGTGGCCGGCACTTGCTTTGAATATGGCATGCAGTCGGGATGCCTGAGCGAAGGCACGGCGGCGGCGCCTGCGAATCCTTACGGCGCGGCCAAGGACAGGTTGCGCCGCGAGTTGGAGCAGTTGAGAGATGCGACGCCGTTCGATCTGCGCTGGCTGCGGCTGTTCTATCTCTACGGCAGCAGGCAGGGACCGGCGTCGCTCTATTCGCAGTTCACCGCCGCTGCCGCGCGCGGCGACAAGCGGTTCGATATGTCGCCGGGCAACCAGGTGCGTGACTTCATGCCGGTGGAGGAGGCGGCGTCGGCGATTGCCGCCGTGGCGATGGTGCCCCAGGCGCCGGCCATTCTCAACGTTTGCTCCGGGACACCGGTCACAGTCCTCAGCCTGGTCGAGCGTTGGCGCGCGGACCGGGCGGCCGATATCGAGCTCAATCCCGGGGTCTTCCCGTATCCGGCCTACGAGCCCTTCGCGTTCTGGGGCGACAACGGCCGGCTGCGCAGCCTGCTCGGCCGGTGAATGCCGCTTGAGCCATCGGCCCGGCGAATCATTTTGCATCGGCCGCGCGGCGGCTTGGCTTGCGGCCGTCCAAAGACGTTCGTTTCCAGATGGTTACCGGGCTTCGCAAATCTTTACCCGATCTTAGAGGTTATCTGGGGAATGTTGGTTAACGGCGGAGCCTTTTGTGAAAAAAGTACTCTTCATCATCCCCCCCTATTTCAACGCCGACGACTATCTCAACAAAAGTCGTGCCGCGGTGCTGCCGGCATTCACCGTGCCCTACGGCATCCTTTCGCTGCAGAGCTATCTCAACGCCAACTGCAAGTCGCCGGTCGATCTGCAACTGCTCGACCTCAACGTCACGCTGCAGAGGCTGGTCGATGAATGCTTCGCCGGCGACTACATGGAATTCTTCCGGCGCGAGATCATCGAACGGCTGCGCGAGTTCAGCCCGCATTTCGCCGGCGTATCGGCGCTGTTCAATTCGTCGAACCGCTACATCCAGGACATCGTCAAAGTTTGCAAGGATCACGACCCGGAGGTCATCACGCTGGCCGGCGGTGGACTGCCGTCCGCGGCCTACAAGCTGATGCTGGAGGCGTGCCCGGAGCTCGACGCGATCTGCAAGGGCGAGGGCGAACTGCCGCTGCGCGAACTGCTCGATGCCGACGATCCGATGCAGGTGATCCGGGCGCACAAGTCTTGGATCGGCCGCGAAGGTCTGGCGGCGAAGAAGGTGCCGGAACACACGTTCATCGACGACCTCGATGACATCCCGCCGTTCGGCTACGAAGGGATCAATCTGGATTTCTACAACAACCGCAGCATCGACAAGCAGTACGCCGGAAAGCCGAAGCGCGAAATGGCGATCCACACCTCGCGCGGCTGCCCGTTCCTGTGCGTGTTCTGCTCCAATCCTTCGTTGCACGGCCGCAAGGTGCGCACGATGTCGATCGAGCGCGTGATCGCCGACGTGCGGCGTATGAAGGAGCAGTTCGGCATGACTGTCCTGCTGCTGGAGGACGATCATTTCTTCAACGACAAAGAGCGCGCCAAGCAGATCCTGCGGGAATTGGCGGCGCTGGGCATTCGCGTCGAGTTTCCGAACGGCGTCGCCGTCTATGCGATCGACGATGAGGTGGCCGAGCTGTTCTCCAGGGCCGGGGTGTCGGCGGTGGCGTTGGCGGTCGAATCGGGCTCCGATCACGTCCTCAACAACATCATTCGAAAACCGCTGAAGAAGCGGCTGATCCGCCCCGCCGTCGAGGCGCTGCGCAAGTTCAACGTCCGCTCCCACGTCTTCATCGTGATCGGGCTGCCCGGCGAGCAGGACGAGCACCGCGACGAAACAATGCAGATGCTGTTGGACTCAGGGTTCGACTGGGTTCACGTCTATCTGGCGATGCCGATCTTCGGCAGCCGCCTCTACGACATCTGCGTCGAGAACGGCTACATCGAGAACACCAATTCGCAGGATTTCGTGGCCACCAAGTCGGTGATCCGCGCGCCGGGGATCGATCCGGTCAAGCTCGAGGCATTTGCCTATGAGATGCAGATCCGCGTCAACTTCGTCGATAATCACAACATGAAGATCGGCCGTTACGACGTGCCGATGGACTACCTGAAGAACGTCGTGACCAAATATCCCGATCACGCCTTCGGCCATTACTTCCTCTCGAAGTGCTATCGCCACACCGGCGACGTGACTCTGGCGGACGAGCACCTGGATCGTTTCCTCGACATTTGCGCGCGCGATACCTGGTGGAACGCGATGGCCGAGAAATACGGCGTGCACTTTGCCGCGACCCGCGCACCTTCCGCGGCGATTGGGCATTCACTCGAAGCAGCCTTGAATTGAAAACGAGGCCTCGCGCTAGATGCGCTTGAGAAAGCCGTCCGGCGACGCCGTGATCGAGATCTTGTGCTCGATGGTGCGGTCGTATTCCAGTTGAAGGGCCGAGCCGTCGTGCGCCTTGCGGCCTTCGCCGCTCAGCCGCTTCAGATACTCCCACACGGCGGTCTTCGGGTTGTTGCCTTTGCCCCAGGGCCGGTCGGCGCACATTTCCGGCGGCAGGTCTTCGACGCCGGTGTCCCAGACCACGCAATACGATCCCTTGCTGACGTAAGGCGCGTAAAGCTCCAACTCCTCCAGCACATGATCGTGGGTGTGGTTGGAATCCAGGAACACCATGGTGCGGTCGTAGCCCTTGGCGTGGGCCGCGACCTGGCTTGCGATCTCGGGCGCAACCGATGAGCCTTGGATGGCGTGGATCTTGTGCCGCATCGGATGGGCGTCGATCGCCGCGCGGTTGTGGGCGCGGATGTCGATATCGACGCCCACGACTTTGCGCCGGCTGGCCTTGGGATCGAGCGTCGTACCCGCTTCGATGGCATCGCAATAGTCCATGAGTGCGAGGATCGAGGCACTCATCACCAGCGAGCCGCCGTGCGCGATACCGGTCTCGATAATGAGGTCCGGGCGGCAAGCCCAGACCAGTTCCTGCACGGCATACAGGTCCTGCGGCACCTGGATGACGGGCCGTCCCAACCAGGTGAAGTTCTGCGCGTAGTTGTGGCCGATGCAGGCGTGGACCCAGGCCTGCGACAAATCCCGGAACCCGGGGTCCTTGCCGATGCCCTCGACGTTGCGGCGGACATACTCGGCGAATTGCTGCTCGGGTGTGGTGCTCATTGCGTCTGCGCGGTCCCGGCGTTTGTGCAGTGGATGTCCCACCATCGTGTGCGCGGCGCGAGGCGATGGCCTTGAAGATCCCGCACCGAAGTCGAATAGAGCGCGACCATGTCCGGATGGGACAGCCATTCCCCCGGCAGTTCGCCGCCGAACGGGCCTGACGATCCCGCCGGGAATGCACGTCCGGTCGTGGCATCGGTCATCTGGGGAACGGTGGACTGGTCGAGCAGCTTGAAGGCGTCGTAGCCGCATGACGCCAGCGTCGTCATGTACTCGAAGCCGAAGCGGCAGTCCTCGACGCTGACGTAGAGCGGCAGCACGTCGCTGCCGCGCAACTGTCCGAGCACGATGTGATCGACACCTTCGACATCGATCTTCAGGTAGTGGGGCACGCCGAATTCGCCGAACAGGCCGTCGAGCGTGACGCAGCGCACGCTGATTTCCTTGCAGCGGCTGGCATCGCGCCCGGCCCAGCCGATGTCGATGCTGCTCCAGTGATCGTTGTCGAGGTTGACGAAGAAGGTCGTCTCGCCGGCGATCTCCCAGATCGCTGCATTGAGGACGGTGAGGCGGCCCTGTTCGATTTCGGCGGCAAACCGCCGTCTCGCGCTCTCGCACAGCGCCGGATTGGCATCGAGCGCAACCACATTGTAGCCGCGGCACAAATAGAAGCCCGTGTCGTCGCCGTTGTTCATGCCGAGATCGAAAATCAGCCGGCTGTCTTTGGCGAAGCGGGTCATCCGGCCCTCTCGTCCGGGATCGCGTAGATCACCGCGCCGGTCCCGCACCAGGAGTGCGCGCGAAACAGGAAGCGGTAGCCGGGCAGGGCGTCCATCAGCCAGGCTGCGGTTTTCCAGATGCCGTCGGCGTTGTGATAGACGGTCGCTGCGACGATCGGGCGGCAACGGGCGAGGGTTTGTCGCGCGCCTTTGAGGGCGTCGAGTTCAGAGCCTTCCAGATGCAGCTTGATGAAGGTTGGCGACAGGCCGAGCGCATCGACCGGGCGCACCGCGACTTGCGTATGACCCGTGCCGGAAAGCTGCGACGCGTAGCCAAGCCCCGCGTGGAATGTTGCATTGCCCTCGGTTTCCGCGAGCGCGCAGTCGAGAACCGACACGCGAGTATCGTCCGGCAGCCAGGATTGGAGTTGGTCGAGTAGCACCGTGCGGCTGGTAGCGTCGGGCTCGACGGCGACGATCCGGTCGAACGCGGCTTGGGTCTGTTTTATGAAGGCCTCGATCACGCTGCCGTGGTGAGCGCCACCATCCAGGAAGACCTCGCCGTTGTGCAGCACCTGCACAATCTCCGGGATGAAGAAGCGCGCGCAATCCGGCACTGGGGCCGCATCGAACGTCCATTCCTCGCGCAGCCGCCGCCAGGCGAGGAACTGCAGATGGTGCGCGCGTGAGACATCGTCGTCCCAGCGCGAAAGGACGGCGGCCGTCTTTGCCTGCTCGTCCGCCGATAGCGGAGGCGCAAACCAGCCGTTTGACAGCGGGTGCCGGTGCCGGAAGTTCTCCGCCCAATCGTAGAACGGGACGATGTCCTGAAAGCCGAGCCGTGACAGTGAACGCTCCATCGGCACATAGGGCGAGGTTGCGATGCTGACCGCGAGCCGCAGCCGCCGCTTGTCGCGGTCCGTCACATCGTCCGGGTGGTACAGCGGCACGCCGGACCAGGCCAGGTCGTCGGCCATTTGCCGGGCGTTGCGGTCCACGACCATGACGAAGTCGTGACCGACTGCCTTGACGAAATCGCGGGCGAGGCGGCCCAGATTGCCTGCGCCATAGAGCGCCAGCGGCCGGTCGGTCGAAGGCGGCGCGAACCGGCAGGGCGTGGCGGCCAGCTCCTCAAGTAAGGCCGCAGCCTCACGGCTATCGGGCAGGCGGGCGAACGAGCGGGCGCGGTGCAGCGGTGCACCGCCCGCATTGGACGGGTCGATCGCTATCGCTTGTTCGGCCAGCGCCATGTGTCGAATGTCCAGCCCGCTGCGGCGCCCCTGCCGGAAACGTCTCAAGTGTTTGACATGTGATAACTTATTAAGTGATTCGGCGCCTCATTTGCAGCTTGGCCGCCGCCCCTCCGGCCCGGGAGCATGCGCGTGAAAGCTCAAGTCAAGCCGCGAATCAATCTCGAGGGGCGCACGCCGCTCGAAACCGTCATCCCGCTCGCCACGCCGTTTGTGGTGTTCGTCGATCCGGCCAGCTCCTGCAATTTCAAGTGCACGTTCTGTCCGACCGGGCATCGCGACATGATCGCCGAAACCGGCCGCTTCCAGGGCGTGATGAAGCTCGACGTCTTCAAGAAGGTCATCGACGACCTCGGGGCGTTCGAATCTCCCATCAAGGTGCTGCGCATGTACAAGGACGGCGAGCCGTTCTTGAACAAGCGGCTGGCCGACATGGTCGCCTATGCCAAGCGCGCCAAGTACATCGAGTACATCGACACCACGACCAACGGCACCTTTCTGACGCCGGATCGCCTCGGCCCGGTGCTGGAAGCCGGGATCGACAAGATCAACATTTCGGTCGACGGCATGGACGCGGAGGGTTACGCCCGCTTCACCGGCTTCAAGTTCGATTTCGACACGTTCGTCGAGAACGTCCGGTGGCTCTATGCCAACAAGGGTGCCTGCGAGATCGTCATCAAGATTCCGGGCGAACTGATCACCGAAGCGCAGCGCCAGCAGTTCTTCGACACGTTCGGCGATCATTGCGACCGCATCTTCGTCGAGAATTTCGCGCCGTGCTGGCCCGACTTCGACATCGAGAAGCACACCGGCGTGAAAATCTCGAAAGGCATCTACCAGCAGGACGTCGGCGACACCGATACCTGTCCGTATATCTTCTATGGCTATTCGGTGAACGCCGACGGCCTGGTCAGTTCCTGCTTCCTCGATTGGGGCCGCAAGCTGGTGATCGGCGACGTCCGGCAGCAATCCATGAAGGACATCTGGACATCAGACCTGATGAATGCGCTGCGTCTGCAGCATCTCGAAGGCCGCCGGCGGCAGAACGGCGTGTGCGGCAATTGCGGGCAGCTCAGCCATTGCCTGCCCGATAACATCGACGCCTACCGGCCGCAATTGCTCGCCAAGTTCAAGACTCTGGTGCCGATCAACCCCGCGGTCGTGGCGCCCGGCGGGGAAAATCCCAAGTTCTCGATCGAAGCGGCCGAATGAAAGTCCTCCACGTCACGCCGCATCTGGGGGGAGGTGTCGGCAAGGCGCACGCCGCCCTGTGCGGGGCGCTGACGGGAGAGATCGAGCAGGCCTTTGTCCTCCTGGAAGAAGCGCGCGACCGCCGTTTCGCGGACATGATCGGAGCGGCGGGCGCGCGGGTTGTCATAGCGCGCAGCCTCGGCCACGTCGCCGAACTCGCGGGCACGGCCGACATCGTCCAATTCGAATTCTGGAATCATCCGCGGCTGTTCGCATGCCTGGCGCGCGCCGATTTTCCGGCGATGCGCAGCGTGTTCTGGTCGCACATCTCGGGACTGTCCAAGCCGGTGATCCAGCCGGGCTTGATCGGCGAGGCCATGCGCTTTGTTTTCACGACTGAGGCATCGCGCGCCATTCCCGCCCTGGCTTTGTTGCCGGATGCGGCGAGGCGAAACGTCGCCGTCATCAATAGCGGTTTCGGGTTTGCGAATGTGCCGCCACGCCAGCCGCACGGCGGGGTGCCGCGCATCGCGTACCTCGGCACTGTCGATTTCGTCAAAATGCATCCCGGCTTCTTCGACGCCATCGACAAGCTGGAAGGCCGCGATATGCGCGTGACGGTGTGGGGCGAAACCGATCCGGCAGGGGAGGTGGCCGCCCGCGCGCGGGCGATGCGCCATCCCGAGCGCATTCATTTCGCGGGCCACACGGCCGACCCGGCTGCCGCGCTCGCCTCGGCGGACATCTTCTTCTATCCGCTGCAGGCCGATCACTATGGCACGGCGGAAAACGCGCTGGTCGAGGCGATGTCGCTCGGCCTGGTGCCGGTGGTGATGAGCAACCCGGCCGAAATGGCGATCGTCCGTCATGGCGAGACAGGGCTTGTTGGGCGATCCATCGACGAATGTGCGGCAATGCTGCAAACGCTGCTGGCCTCGCCGAAATCGCTGAAAGAAATGTCGGCAAACGCGGCCCGGCATATTGCGGAAACCCGCACACCGGCGCGTTCGGCGCGGGAGTTCACGGCGCTGTGGCAGGGGCTGCTTGGCGAGCCGAAGACGATCTCCGATTTTCGCGCGGTGGTGGGTGAAAGCCCTGCGAACTGGTTTCTCGCCACACAATGCCTGCCGGGAGAAACCTGGCAGCCGTCGAAGCAGGCGCATCCCGAAACGCCGTCCAAGGGCATGCTCGCGCACTTCGAGAGCGCGTTCCCCCGAGATCCATCGCTGTCGCAACTTGCGAGCGTCCAATCCGCAGCCCTCCGCTGAAAGCGCGTCACACGAGGTCCCATGCATCTTTCGATCCTGATCCCGACCCACCGTAGCGACCTGCAGGCCTGCTCGCGGGTCGTGCAGGCGTGCTCATGGGCCGGTCCCAATCTTGAAGTCATCGTCCGCGACAACTCCGGCAACGCGCAGAAGCGCAATCTGCTGAGCCAGATCAAGAACGAGCATTGCAAGATCGTCATAGTGGACGAGTGCGGCGCGATCGAGAACCACACCGAGATCGTGCGGCTGGCGAAGGGCGACTACATCTATGTCGTGGCCGACGACGATTTCGGCTTCGACCGGGCCATGACCTCGCTGCCGGGGTTGATCGCCCAGCATGCCAGCGACCGCTCGGTGGTCGGCATCACCGGGATGTACGCCGTCGAGCATTCGAACGGATCGTCGATCGTTGGATACGAGAATCTGGACGCCAGCGACGTCACGGCGCGGGTGATGGGGTATCTCGCCTACCAGGGCGTCAACGTGATGGTCTACTCCCCGGTGCGCCGCGAGCTGTTCCAGCGCATCTTCGGCTTTGTCGGCGCGATGCCGTTCCCGTTCTCGTTCCACGACCAGATTTCGTGCCTGCTCTATCTGCTGAACGGCAAGTTCGCCCGCCTCAAGCGGCTCATGTACCTGTACGACGTCGGCGAATGGGAAACGGCGGATTCCGCGCAGAAGCGCGACCTCGATTTCTACAATGCGTCGAAGCTCGACCCGGCCACCAACAAGCTGCACTGGTTCATTTGCGCGTTCGAAGGCGCGGTGCTGATCCGCAACTCGGACATGTTTCCGGACTATCCGCTGCCGCAGCGCCAGGCGATGGCTGACCGCTGGTTTTCGACCATGTATTTCCGCTTCGTGAACAGCAAGCGGACGGGGTTTGACTCGGCCCTGTCACGCGACGCGGACCTTCTCTGCGAGAAATGGAAGGTGTCGGCGCCGCGCCTGTCGTTCCACGACATGCTGGCCGACATCAGCGGCTTCATCGCGCTGTCGTCCACGGAAGGGGCGCAAAGGTATTCCGGCTACTGGACTGCTGCCCTGAGCAAGGGCAGCGCCGTGGGCCAGCAGCGCCGCGCCGCCGGGCAATGACCGCAGGCGCCTGTGGGGCTTCGCCCTTGCGTGCCCCCGAATCAAATATGATGGGCTAATGTCGCGATTCGGAAGTTCGCTTGAATTCTCAGCAGGCTCCGAAGCGAACTTCCGAATCAAAGCGACACTAGCAACTTAGTGATTCTAGTGTCCCTTTGAACCCGAAGTTCGCAAACACGTATGCCGCACAATCGTGCGAACTTCGGGTTCGGGACACTAGAGCAGCGTCGGTAGCGGGCGTGAGGGCGGGTTCACCGCATGTCCATGGCCTGATCCATGCCAGCGGCGGTGCCACCCCGCGCGGCCTGGACGATAGAGCGGGCGCCCATGAAAGTCGTCATCCTGGCCGGCGGCCTGGGCACGCGGTTGGCGGAGGAAACCTCCGTCAAGCCCAAGCCAATGGCGGAAATCGGCGGCAATCCCGTGCTGTGGCACATCATGAAGATCTACAGCGCCTATGGCCTCAACGAGTTCATCGTCTGCCTGGGCTACAAGGGCTTCGTCATCAAGGAGTACTTCGCCAACTACTTCCTGCACCGGGCCGACGTCACCATCGATCTGCAGAAGAACATGATGGATGTTCATGCCACCCGAGCCGAGCCGTGGCGCGTCACCCTGGTCGATACCGGCGAGCACACGCAGACCGGCGGCCGCATCCGCCGCGTGCTGCCCTATGTGCAGGATGACGCCGAGTTCTGCCTGACCTACGGCGACGGCGTGGCCAACGTGGATATCCGGGCGGTGATCGCCCAGCATCGCCGCGACAACCTTCTCGCCACAGTGACGGCGACGCAGCACACCGAGCGGTTCGGCGTCGTCGAGCACGACGGCCGCCGCATCACCAGCTTCCGCGAGAAGCCGGCGGATCAGCGCAGCTGGGTCAACGCCGGTTTTTTCGTGCTGTCGCCCCGGATCGGCGAAATGCTCACCGGCGACGACACGGTCTGGGAGCGTGGCCCGCTGGAGCGCCTCGCCGGCATGGGCCAGCTCGGCGTTCACCTGCATCGCGGCTTCTGGCAGCCGATGGACACGCTGCGCGACAAGACCCAGCTCGAGGAGCTTTGGGCCTCCGGTTCGCCGCCCTGGAAGGTCTGGACATGATCGACCGCGCCTTCTGGCGGGATCAGCGTGTCCTGCTCACCGGCCATACCGGCTTCAAGGGTACCTGGCTGTCGCTCTGGCTGGAGCAGTTGGGCGCGCAGGTGTTCGGCCTGTCGCTGCCGCCGCAGACCGATCCGTCGATGTTCTCGATGCTCACCCCGCTCGGCGGACAGGTGTCGCGGCTGGGCGACATTCGCGACCCGGCGTTCGTGGCCGCTGTCGTCCAAGAGGCGCGGCCGACGGTTGCCATCCACATGGCGGCGCAGCCGCTGGTCCGGCGCTCGTTCCGGGAACCGATCGAAACCTACGGCACCAACGTGATGGGCACCGCGCACCTGCTCGATGCGCTGCGCGGCGCGGACGACGTGAAGGCGATCCTGGTTGTCACCACCGACAAGGTCTATCGCAATGGCAATGGCGGCGGGTCTTTCACCGAGGACGCCCCGCTTGGCGGTCACGATCCCTATGCGGCCTCGAAGGTCGCGACGGAATTCGTGGTGCAGAGCTATGCGTCGAGCTACTTCGCGCTGAAGGGCGTGCCGGTCGCGACCGCGCGCGCCGGCAACGTGATCGGCGGCGGAGACTGGGCCGAGGACCGGCTCATTCCCGATCTGTGGCGCGCGGTGCAAGCCGGCGAGCCGCTGCGCCTGCGAAATCCGCAATCGACCAGACCCTGGCAGCATGTGCTCGAGCCGCTGTCGGGCTATCTCGCCTACATCGAACGGCTGGCGGGCGGAGCGGGCGTGCCCAGCGCACTCAACTTCGGTCCTTTGCCCGGCGATGCTCTGACCGTGGCCGATGTGGCGGATGCGATGATTGCCGCTATCCGGTCGCCGCACGGCTGGACCGCGGCGCAATCCGACACTCCACAGCCGGTGGAATCGCAATACCTCGCGCTCGATCCTGCGCTCGCCAAGGCGTCGATCGGCTGGCAGCCGAGGATGTCGCCCGCCGAAGCGTTGCAATGGACGGCGGAATGGTACCGCGCGGTGTCACAGGGCGCGAATGCGCGCGCACTCAGCATCGAGCAGCTGTGCCGCTACGAGGCGCTCGCGGCATGACGGGCGCGCCGCAATGCCAGGGCTGCGGCGCGGCGCTGGTTCATACGCTTGTCGATCTCGGGCGCATGCCGCTCGCCAATTCCTTCGTTGCGGAAGGCACCCCTGAGCCCGATGCATCGTATCCGCTGCACGCCCGGGTCTGCGGCCGCTGCCTGCTGGTGCAGGTCGAGCCAGCGGTGCCGCCGGAAGCCATCTTCAGCGACTACGCTTATTTCTCATCCTTCTCCGAAGGCTGGCTGGCCCATGCCCGCGGCTACGCCCGCATGGTGATCGAGCGCTTCGCGTTGTCTTCCACAAGCAAGGTGGTTGAGATCGCCAGCAACGACGGCTATCTGCTGACCAACTTCGTGGCGGCTGGCATTCCATGCCTCGGTATCGAGCCCGCCGCGAATGTTGCGCAAACCGCGATCGCCAAGGGCGTGCCGACGGAGGTGGCGTTCTTCGGCGCGGAGACGGCGCGGCGGCTTGCCGCGGAAGGACACTCGGCCGATCTGCTGGCGGCGAAGAACGTGCTCGCCCACGTCCCCGACATCAACGACTTCGTCGCCGGGATCGCCATTCTGCTGCGTGGCGAAGGCGTCTTCACGGTCGAGTTTCCTCACCTGCTGAATTTGATCCGCGAGGTGCAGTTCGACACCATCTACCACGAGCATTTCACCTATCTGTCGCTGGCGGCGGTCGAGCGCATTCTGGAACGTCACGCCTTGCGGGTTTTTGACGCCGAGGAAATTCCGACCCACGGCGGTTCGCTGCGGCTCTATATCTGCCACACCGGTTCGCAGCCGCGGGCGCAGCCCAATGTCGCCGCGATGCGAGCCAAGGAAACCGCAGCAAAGCTCGACCGGCTGGATGGATATGCCGGCTTCGCGCCGCGCGTGGACAAAGTCCGGGGCGATCTGGTCGCGTTCCTCGATAGAGCAAAAGCCGAAGGCCGCAAGGTGGCGGCCTATGGCGCGGCCGCCAAGGGCAACACACTGCTCAACTACTGCGGTATCGGGCGCGACCGCGTCGCCTTCGTGGCCGATCGCAATCCGGCGAAGCAGGGACGGCTGCTGCCCGGCAGCCGGATTCCGGTGCGCACGCCGGAAGCTATCCCGGCCGAAAGGCCGGACTACGTGCTGATCCTGCCCTGGAATTTGAAGGACGAGGTGTCGCGTCAGAATTCCTCGGTGCGGGAATGGGGCGGCCAATTCGTGACCGCCATTCCCGAAATACGCGTGAGCTGACGGATGCGTTTCTCGAAAACCGCAATCGACGGCGTGCTGCTGATCGAACTCGATGCCGTCGAAGATGGTCGCGGTTTTTTCGCCCGCACCTTCTGTGAGGAGGAGTTTGCTCGCGCCGGGATTGCCATGAAAGTCAGGCAGATGAACGTGTCGCACAACCGCGACGCCTTGACGCTGCGCGGGATGCATTACCAGGCGGCCCCGCACGGTGAGAGCAAGGTCGTGCATTGCATGCGCGGCCGGATATTCGACGTGGCGGTGGATCTGCGCGGCGATTCGCCGAGCTACCGGAAATGGCTCGGCTTTGAGCTATCTCCGCAGTTGCGGCGTGCGCTCTTTATCCCGGAGGGATGCGCGCACGGCTTCCTCACACTTGAAGCGTCGTCCGATCTCATCTATGCGATGGGGCACCCGTTCGTGGCCGAAGCCGGCCGCGGCGTGCGGTGGAACGATCCGGCGTTCGGCATCGAGTGGCCGCAGCAGCCCCGCGTCATCTCCGAGCGGGATGCGTCGCTGCCCGATTTTTCGCCCTAGGAGGCCGCGGCTCATGGCCGGCCATCCTTGAATTGGCGCGAATTTTCTGGCTCTTTCAGGCCTGACGCTCTGTGACGAACCCCGGTTGGAGTCTTTCATGTCAAATCTGCGCATCACCGCCGGGCCGTTCAAATTCCAAGCGCGGTTCGAGACCGCGCTGGCGCCCAAGACCTGCGCCATCTTTCAGCGCCTGCTGCCCTACAAGGAGCGCGTCATTCATGTGCGCTGGAGCGGCGAGGCGGTCTGGATTCCGCTGGGCGAAGCCGACCTGGGCGTGCCCGCCGAGAACCAGACCAGCTATCCGGCGCCGGGCCAGATGCTGCTCTATCCGGGCGGCATCAGCGAGACCGAGATACTGCTCGCCTACGGCGGGGTGCACTTCGCCAGCAAGATGGGCCAACTGGCCGGCAACCACTTCATCACCATCACGTCCGGACTCGAGAATGTGGTGAAGCTCGGCAAGATGACGCTGTGGGAAGGTGCCCAGCCGATTCTGATCGAGGCGGCTTGATCCGGCGTCTCGGTTTCTTGTCGCGGAGCAAGTGCGGAACGTCCGGACAACACAATTCGTTGCTCCCAGCATGGCCATTTTTGCCATAGGGCTGAGCAAAAATTGCGCATCGTCCGTGCCGTGGCCGAGGTTATAGTCGCGAACACCTTCGCCGCTGGCCCGCAGCCTGCGATGCGGGGCAATCACACAAAATAGGCAAGAGGCGATCGATGCAGTTCTCCGCCATGACGATGAACATGTTCTTTCCCAGCAATGACGATCCGGGAGAGGACAGCCGCATCATCGACATGGCTGTCGCGCAATCGGTCTGGTTCGCTGAGCTTGGGTATCATGTGTGGTTTACGGACCACCATTTCAGAGGCCCGTGGCACAGCAACCCGATGCAGTTCGCATCCTACGTTGCGCCGCTGATCCCGCGCGACCGCTACATCGGCTTCGGCGTGCTCTCCATTCCGTTCTATCACCCGGTGCGGCTGGTCGAGAGCATGAATCTTCTCGATCAGATGACCAAAGGCAAAGTGCTGTTCGGCGTCGGAAGCGGCTGGCAGGGCACCGAGCCGACAGGACTAGGCATTGATCCTGAATCTCACGCCTCGGGCCGTCTCGGCGAGGAGACGCTCGATGTCATGGAGCGGCTGTGGGATTTCAAGAATGGCGATCCGGAATACAGCTTCTCGGTCGGCTCCAACACCGGTCTGATCAAACGGCGGATCATGCCGTCGCCGTACTCCAAGCCGTACCCGACGATCATCCGCGTTGCGACCCGCGAGGCGGGCCTGGTCAAGGCGGCGCAGAAGGGCTGGCCGGTGTTTGTCGGCGTCCTCGGCGCCGACTTGCGCGAAACGATGCGGCTCTACCGGCGCGCGCTGGACGAAGCCAATCATCCGCGGGAGGTGAGGGACAACTGTCTGCGCTGGTGCTCGTACGACTGGATCGGCGTCACGGTGGCGGACACCGACGAGGAAGCGCTGGCCCGTGAAAAGATTGCGCAGGCTGAGACGATGGCGATCCGCACCGGCTTCGCCCAGCGCCACGGCCGGATCGACGGTCCGGTGATCAAGCCGAAACCCGGTCAATCGGCCGACACCTATGCCAAGGGCGGAGATATGAAAGCGACCATCGCCGGCAGCCCCGATACGATCGCCGCCAAGGTGAAGCAACTGGCGGACATGGGCATCAACAACCTGCACCTGCGCTTTCTCGGCGAATGGGCCGGTGAGACCCGGCATATCTGCAAAGACTCGGCCGAACTGTTCGCCAAGGAAGTGCTGCCGCGCTTCTCAGAGGAACAGTTCTTGCGCCAGCCTGACATGGCGGGTGCGCTCTAATCCGGCGCGCCCGTCTTGATTCGGCTTGGGATTTTGCTTCGGAGCAATTGCCGGACCCGGCGCGTCACCATCGCGATCACCAACAGCAGCACCACGCAGCCGGCGACGCCGAACCATAGCCTGGTCGATGACACCGACCGGTCGTCCAGCGCCACCTTTCCGATCGCGCCGAGATAGACGAACGCAAACACCTGCGGCGCGAGCCCGATCGCGGTAACAATCAGGAACGTCCAGGTGTTCATGCGGCTCAGCCCGAACGCATAGTTCGATATCGGGCCGGGCACCGGCGAGGCGAGGCGCAGCAGCAGCAGGAGCTGCCAGCCTTCCGAATCGATTGCGTCGGCGACAAGCTTGGCCTTGGGGTGGCGTTCGATCATCCGCTCGAATCGCTGCCGGAACAGATAGCGCGCGAGCACGAAGCCCAGCAGCGACCCTGCCGCGGATGCCACGAGCGCAAGCGGGAACGCTGCGATGCCGAACGTCAGGCCAGCCAGGATGCAGACGGCGGGGCGCGGCACGAAGATCAGTCCGCTGATCACCAGCAGGGCGGTGATGGCGGCCCAGGCGAGGCCGCCGTCCCAATACGACGCCCACTCGATCAAGACATGCTGCATGTGAAGGAAGGTTCCGCGTTGCCGCCGCTGGCGAGCGGCCTATAGCGGAAGTTTCCGGACGGCGCGAGGCGTATCGCTCAGGGGCGCACCGCCGGCGTTTCGACAGGCAGACCGCGGGCGCGCCACATCAGATAGAGTTCCATATCCACATTTTCCGGCGCGCCGAATTCATAGGGCTGCGCGCGTAATCCGGTCATGCAGTTGCGCAGCCGCCGCTGCAGTGAGCCGATGCTTTGCCACTCCAGCCGATAGATTGGGTAGCCGGTCGGGTGGGCCTGCGGGATCAGGTTGCCGGCTAGCCGCTTGCTCCAATTGTCGTCGTGGCACTGGTTGCAACCGAGGTTGAGCTGGCCCTGGCGGCGGAAGAACAACTGACGGCCCGCTTCGCGAAAGGGCGTGAGCCGCGCATCGTCTGGCGGCGCGATTGGTTCGCCGCGCGACTGCATCGCCACAAACGCGGTGAGCGCGAGCAACTCCTTGCTCTCGTAGGCGGATGGCTTGGCCTGCTGGCGCTCGGCCTGGCAGATATTGATACGCTGCTCAAGGTTGACCGGGCGGC
The DNA here is from genome assembly GCA_021730985.1 of Hyphomicrobiales bacterium. GTDB lineage: Bacteria > Pseudomonadota > Alphaproteobacteria > Rhizobiales > Xanthobacteraceae > Z2-YC6860. The sequence continues at coordinate 106,985 of JAKFYI010000003.1, forward strand.
CGCGCGACGCATCAAACGCCGGATAACGGGCGGCCACGCCCTTCATGCTGGCGCGGGCGTCGCCGTGGCAGTCGGCGCAGGCTTTGACTTCGGTGCCGGATTTCGTCTTCCAGAGTTCTTCGCCCTCGAGAACCGACAGCATGCCGGGATTGGCGGTGTCGTCATCCTGCATGGCCTTGGTTTCGCGGCCGAGATCGGCGTAGCCCGAACGGCGCTCGCTGAGCGGAATTTCCGCAGCGGAACACAGGGTCGCCAGTGCAGCCAGCAGCACGCCGAGCGCGAGCCGCTGCGTGCCTCTCGCGGCCTTCATTCGACAACGATGTTGGCGGTCTCAGTCTGCGAGAACTGGCTGTCGCCAGACCATGTGAAGGTCAGCGTGCCACTCTCGGTCGCAACCGTATGGAAGGTGATGAAGGGATTGGCCGCGATCGCAGAATGGAGTGTGGCGCGGAAAATCTCCTCGCCGTTGTAGGTGCACACGAAGGTGTCGATGATGTCGCGCGGGATCCGCACGCCCATCGTGGTGTGACGGAATCCCGTCTCCATGACGTGCGAGATCAGCGTCTTGATGGTGATGACCTCGCCGCGCTTGGCCTTGGCGGGGACGTTGATGAGGGCGCGCGCCATCAGCCATCCTCCAGGCATGCGCCGAGCGTGATGATGACATTGCCGGTGGCGCGCCAGAACGTGCCGTCGCTCAGTTCGGCGATGGCGATGAGATCCTGCGTGTCGGCGAGCCGGATGCGGGTCTGCACCATTGGAAGCCCGGCGCGGGGTCCGAGCTTGGCGCTGATGACGTTGGGCTGGAGATTCTTTTCGGCGAACACATGGATTGACTTCACATGGTCCTTTGCAGTCATCGGGCTCTCGACCGTGACCGTCAGGGCGACGGCGTTGCCGTTTTCGCTGAGCGGCGGCACCTCGAGCTTGACTTTGCCGTCGTTGATCTTGGCGCCGCCGACCACCTTTTGGATGGCGATCGCGAGAGCCGCCGGATTGGCCTGGACCTGGGCATGCGCCGGCGTGGCCAGCGTAGGCAGGCTGAGGCCGCCGGCAAGTGCGCCGGCACCTGCAAGAACCTGGCGGCGTGTCGTTGCGTGTTCGCGTTTGCTCATGGCTTCGCTCTAGTCGCGCAGCGTGGACAGATAGGACACCACGTCCTCGATCTGCTCCGCGCTCAGGATCGGCTTGCCGCGCCAGGCGCCGGCGACGCGGGTCAGCCCTTCGACCTGGTAATAGGACGGCATGATCGTTGCCGGATTGAGGCGGCTGGCGTCAACCATCCGCAAACGCAATTCGGCGGCGGTCCATCGGGCACCGGCACCCTGGAGGCTGGGCGACAGGTTGCCCTGATGGCGTTCTTCCGGGAATGGCCCGGAATGGCAGAGCAGACAGGTGTTTTGCCGGTTGGCGACGATGGCCCGGCCGCGGGCCGGATCGCCCGGCTTGCCGGTCAACGATGCCGGGATGGCGTCCCCGACAACCTGATAGGGGTGCAAGGCGTCCTCCGCGTGCGTCGCGAGGGGCTGGACCGTTGCGAGGCTCATCGCTGTCAACAACGGCCGCCACGTCAACCGAACACCTCGCTGGTGATGGTGCGGAACCAAGCCTCGGCATAGACCGCCTCGGTCTTTCGGGCATCGGCCGGCGCGTCGGCCGGGCTCACGCCGCCGGAGCCTTTGACGTCCGCCAGCACGCCACCGGCCGGCTCGTAGACGCCCGCAACGCTGATGCCGTAGTCGGGCGCGACCACGCTGTAGCAGGTGTTGATCAGCTTGGGCTGCGCCGGCTTTTCTCCGGCCAGCAGCTTCACCACTGCGGCGGCGCAGACTTTGGCCTGCGAATTGGCCGTGAACGCCGACTTCGGCATCGCGCCTGCGATGGTGGCGTCGCCGATCACATGGATACCCGGCACCTGCCGCGATTCGAACGTCACCGGATCGATCGGGCACCAGCCGGTCTGGTTGGTGACGCCCGCGAGCTCTGCGATACGTCCGGCCCGCTGCGGCGGGATCACGTTGGCGACCTTGGCGGCCTGCTTGCCGAAATCGGTGGTCAGCGTGTTGGTCTCCGGATCGACGGAGTTCACCTTGCCGCCGGCCGACAGCGAAACCCATTCGAGATGGTTGGGGTAGAGTTCCTTCCAGGCATTCTGGAACAGCCGCTGCTTAGAGAAGGCGTCCTTGGCGTCGAGCACGAGCAGCTTCGACTTCGGTTTGCTGGTCTTGAGGTAGTGCGCGATGAGGCTGGCGCGCTCATAGGGGCCCGGCGGGCAGCGGAACGGATTGGCCGGCACCGACATCACCACCAGACCGCCGTCTTCCATCGCCGTAAGCTGATTGCGCAGCAGCGTGGTCTGCTCGCCGGCGCGCCAGGCGTGCGGCATTTTCGCAGCCGCGGCTTCGTTGTAGCCGGGCAGGGCATCCCAGCGCAGATCGATGCCGGGCGACAGCACCAGCCGGTCGTAGGGCAGCGTCACATCCGCAAGCCGCAAGGTCTGGCCAGATGCATTGACGCCGATCGCGGTCCCGATCACCACGTTGACGCCTGCGGCGCGAACCTTGTCATAGTTGAACTGCTGCGCCTTCAAGTCGCGCAATCCGCCGATCACCAGGTTGCTGAACGGGCAGGCGGTGAAGGTCGGGCTTGCTTCGACCAGCGTGACGCTGACCTTCGGGTTGAGCTTCTTGATTTCGCGAGCGACCGACGTTCCACCGAAGCCGCCGCCGACCACCACCACGCGCGGTGCGGCCTGTGCGAGCGCCGGCATCGGGAACAGCGCGGCCGATGCCAGGGCGGTGGAGGTCGTGAGGAACGATCTGCGGGTCTGGGCCATCGCTGCCTCCTATTTCTGCGCCGCCAGCCATATGGCAATGGCGCGGGTTTCCTCCTCGGTGAAGCCTTTGGCCAGCCGGTTCATGACTGTCGAAGGCTTCTTGTCCGTGCGGAATTCCGTCATGACGTCGATCGTTTCGGCGGCAGGACGGCCGTGGATTTTTGGCACCGGCGTTTCGGCGGCTGCATTGGTGGCATGGCAGCCCGAGCAGGATGCCGCGCCCGGCGGCGCGTCAGCCGCGTGGAGGCCGCTCGCGCTGAATACGAACGTGGCGGCGAAAACTCCCAAAACAATTTTCATACACATCCCCAGTCAAAGCAAAACGGCGGCCCGGATTCCCGGGCCGCCGCTTCTGGCCCGGTCAGGCTAATTCTATATTATGGTTCTTCAGGGGGAAGGACCGGATGCGCTTACCGGTCGCAGCCGCATAGGCATTGAGCACCGCCGGCGCCGCGACGCAGATCGTCGGTTCGCCGACACCGCCCCACGGTCCGCTACCGCCGGCCGGCATGATGATCGACTCAACTTTCGGCATCTGAGCGATTCGCATCGAATTGTAGGTGTCGAAGTTGAGCTCCACCATCCGGCCGTCCTTGACCGTGCACTCCTGATAGAAGAGTGCCGACAGGCCGTAGACGAACGAGCCGGCGACCTGCCGGTCGATCTGGGCCGGATTGACCGCATACGTGGGGTCGGTCGCCGCGACGATGCGGTGGACCTTGACCTTGTTGCCGGTGACGGAGACTTCCGCCGCCGCCGCGACGTAGGCATTAAACGCCTTCATGTGCGCGAGGCCGCGATGGACGCCTTGCGGAGCAGGCTTGCCCCAGCCGATGCGCTCGGCCACGGCGTTGAGCACGCCGAGGTTTCTGGGATGCTTGCCCAGGAGCTTGCGGCGGAACTCGAGTGCATCCTGTCCGGCCGCCAGAGCGAGCTCATCCATGAAGCACTCAAGGAAGATGCAGTTCTGGTTGATGTTCACGCCGCGCCAGAATCCAGGCGGGACATGTGGGTTGCGCATGGCGTGATCGATCAGCAGGTTCGGGACCGTGTACCCGAACGCATGCTCGCCGGTCTGGAACACGCCCTGGAACGCGAGCGGATCGCGACCCTTTTCCTGCTCCAGAACCTGCGGACGCACGCTGGCCAGGATCGACTGGCCCGACAGGCGCATGTGCAGGCCAGTCAGGTTGTTGTCCTTGTCGAACGCGCCGACCAGCTTGCACTGCATGACCGGGTGATACCGGCCCTGCGCCATGTCCTCTTCGCGCGACCACAGGAGCTTGATCGGCGTGCCGGGCATCTCCTTGGCGATCAGCACCGCCTGGCGCACGTAGTCCTGGAACGCGCCGCGCCGGCCGAAGCCGCCGCCGAGGTCGAGCTTGTAGACCTCGCACTTGTCAGCCGGCAGGCCAGAGGCTGCGAGCACCGCCGCGAACGAGGCTTCGCCGTCCTGGGTCGGCACCCACACCTCGCACTTGTCGGCCGTGTAGCGCGCGGTGGCGTTCATCGGCTCCATGCAGACGTGGTTCTGGTACGGATAGCCGTAGACGGCCTCGACCTTCTTCGCCGCGCTGGTGAGGGCGGCCTTGATGTCGCCGTTCTGGTTGCCGACGAACGCCTGCTCGGCATCGAGTCCGGCTTTCAGGGTTTCGGCGATCGTGGCGTTGGAGACCTTGGCGTTCGGACCTTCGTCCCAAACGATCGGCAGCGCCTCGAGCGCGGTGTTGGCCTGCCACCAGCTATCTGCAACCACCGCGACCGCGGTATCGCCAACCTGGAGTACCTTCTTCACGCCCTTCATGCCCGAAACCTTGGCGGCGTCGAAGCTCTTCACCTTGCCGCCGAACACCGGGCTTTCCTTGATCGAGGCGTTCAGCATTCCGGGCAGCTTCAGGTCGAACCCATAGACCTGCTTGCCGGTCACCTTGTCCTCCGTGCCGAACCGCTTGATCGGCTTGCCGGCGATCTTCCAATCCTTCGGATCCTTGAGCTTCGGCTTTTCCGGCACCGGCAGCTTGGAGGCTGCATCGGCGACCTTGCCGAATGTGGTGCGTTTGCCGTCCGGGCCGGTGATCACGCTGTTTGCGGCCGAGCACTGTTCGACCGAAACCTTCCATTCGTTGGCCGCGGCCTGCAGCAGCATCATGCGGGCCGAGGCGCCGCCCTGGCGCACATACTCGTGCGACTCGCGGATGCCGCGGCTGCCACCCGTCGAATACGACTGCCAGACGCGCTTGCGCGCGAGGTTCTGGCCCGGCGTCGGATATTCGTAGGTGACCTTCGACCAGTCGCACTCCAGTTCCTCGGCAACGAGCTGTGCGAGTCCGGTGATGGTGCCCTGGCCCATTTCGGATCGGGCCATGCGGATGACGACGGTATCGTCGGGCTTGATCACGACCCAGACGCCGAGCTCCGGCGCGGCAGTCTGCGCGGCTGCCTCCTTCGGGCCGAACGGGAGATCGAAGCCGATAGCGAGCCCGCCGCCGGCGGCGGCGCTGCCGATCACGAAGGAGCGGCGATTCATTTTCGGGACAAAGTTCATGGCTGCCTCCCTGATCACGCTTGCGCCGCAGCGGCGTGGATCGCCGCGCGAACTTGCTGGAACGTGCCGCACCGGCAGATGTTGGTGATTGTGTTGTCGATGTCGGCGTCGGTCGGCTTCGGCTTGTTCTTGAGCAGTTCTGCAACCGCCATGATCATGCCGCTCTGGCAATAGCCGCACTGCGGCACTTCATGCTCGATCCAGGCCCGCTGCACGCGGTGCAGCGCCCCGCTCTGCGCCAGGCCTTCGATGGTGGTGATCTGCTTGCCGACCGCTGCGCTGACCGGGAATGAGCAGGAGCGGGTGGCGACGCCATCGACGTGCACGGTGCAGGCGCCACACTGGGCGACACCGCAGCCGTACTTGGTGCCGGTGAGGCCGACGTTCTCGCGAATGGCCCACAGCAGCGGGGTGTTCGGTTCGACGTCGATGTCGTGAGCTTTGCCGTTGACGGTGAGACGCACCATATGCTCGTCCTCCCTTATGGTTGCAGCCGTGCGCGTCCGCACGCCGCTGTTTGGATGTCCGACTTTAATTAGATTACTTCAAATCAACAATTGGCCCGGGCCGGTATTCCATCGAGCGGCCTCGGCCCCGCCGCGGCCCGCCTCGTGCCTGCCATCTGGCCATTCCTGCGTGATTTCAGGCAGATCGATACCCTCGCCGCATTGGCCAACTGCCTAGGAATGGGGTACGGGCTGCGCTATCCTCGGCGTGGTTTTGTCGCGGGGCCGCCATATTCGGAGGCGACTTTGCGCGGGCCTCTTAAATCGTTTCCAAGGAGCCGAAATGACCAATTTTTCGCGTTTGGCCGTATTGCTGATGGCGGGCCTGGTGGCCGGACCCTCGGTCGTGCACGGACAGGCGTACGACGTGCGCACCGGCCGCTATCAGGAGATGAACGTCCAGGATCAGCCGGGCCACATCCCAGACAGTGAAGAGGTCCCTGCGGCGTTCAAGCGCCAGGCCGTATTCTTCCGCTCGAACGAGCCGCCGGGCACGATCGTCGTGCACACCTCCGAGCGATTCATGTACCTGGTCCAGGGCAACAACCGGGCGATGCGCTATGGCATCGGCGTCGGCCGCGAGGGCTTCCAGTGGGCGGGTCTGCTGAAGATCTCACGCAAGAGCGAGTGGCCGGACTGGACGCCGCCGCAGGAGATGCTCGAGCGCCAGCCCTATCTGCCGCGCTTCATGGCGGGTGGTCCCGGCAACCCGATGGGCGCTCGCGCGCTCTATCTCGGCGGCACGGTTTATCGTATCCACGGCACCAACCAGCCGCACACCATCGGCAGTGCGGTGTCGTCCGGCTGCTTCCGCCTGGTGAACAACGACGTGATCGATCTCTATGAACGCGTTCCGGTGGGAACCAAGGTCGTCATCCGTCACGCCGCCGCCCTGTAGAGTCCGGCGGCTTTTCGCCGGATCCCGCGCACAACATTGCAGAAACGAGACAATCACATGAATCATTATGGAAAGCGGCTCGCAGCGGTCTTGACCGGCATGACATGCCTTGCTGCCGCGGCGGTGACCGTGGCGCCGGCTGCTGCGCAGACCCTCAAGGCGGTGAAGGATCGCGGCACCCTCAACTGCGGCGTCAGCGAGGGGCTCTACGGTTTCTCGTCGCGAGATGCCAAGGGTGTGTGGTCCGGCTTCGACGTCGATCTTTGCCGCGCAGTCGCGGCCGCGATCTTCAACGATCCCAGTAAGGTCAGCTTCACCCCGCTCGATGCCAGCAGCCGGTTCAAGGCTCTTCAGTCCGGCAGTATCGACGTGCTTTCGCGCAACACCACCTGGACGATGTCGCGCGAGATCGAGCTTGGTCTGAACTTTGCGGCGACCAACTACTACGACGGTCAGGGCTTCCTTGTTCCCAAGGCGCTGAAGAAGGATTCCGCGCTCGACCTCGACGGCACCAAGGTTTGCGTGCAGACCGGAACGACAACCGAGCTCAATCTTGCCGATCACTTTCGCAGCAACAAGCTGAAATACGATACGGTCGGATCGGTGAGCGCCGACGAGGCGATCAAGGGCTACGACGCGGGGCGCTGCAATGTGTTCACCGCTGACGTTTCGCAGTTGTTCGCGATCCGGCTGCAGCTATCCAAGCCTGACGACCACGTCATCCTGCCGGATGTCATCTCCAAGGAGCCGCTCGGGCCGGTGGTGCGCCAAGGCGATGCGCAGTGGCTCAACGTCGTGAAGTGGGTGCACTTTGCGATGGTCAACGCCGAGGAGCTCGGCGTCACCACGGCGAACATCGACGCGGCGCTGAAGTCCGAAAAGCCTGACGTCAAGCGGCTGGTCGGCAACGAAGGCAGCTACGGCGAGCAGATCGGCCTGACCAAGGACTGGGCGGTGCGCATCGTGAAGCACGTCGGAAATTACGGGGAGGTGTTCGAGCGCAACGTGGGCGTCGGCTCGCGGTTGGGCATCCCGCGCGGCATCAACCAGCTCTGGAACGTCGGCGGGATTCAGTACGCGCCGCCGATCCGTTGATCGTCGCGCGAGGAGGGCTGCGTAGACGAGATGGTCGACTACTTCCCAGTGCTGGAACGCGCGGTCGCGGCGCTCAATCCCAACACCAAGGAAGCGCGCCGCGTTCTTTATGACCGTGCGCGGCGGGCCCTGGTCGATGGCCTTCGGGCCGGCGATCCGACCCTTTCGGATACCGACCTGAAAACGCAGAGTTCTGCGCTGGAGGCCGCGATCCGTCGCGTCGAGGAGGGTGTTTCGCCCGTCTTCGAGCGGCCTGCTTCTCCGCCGGTTCAACCCGCGCCGCGCGTCGCGCCGCAATCTGCGCAACGGGCCGCGCAACCGGCGCCGCAGCCGGTTCCGCAACCTCCACCGGTGCATCTGGAAGAACTGGGGTCCGCGCCGGCCGATGAAGGCTACGGCGACCGGCCGCCTCTCGCCGACGAACGCAAGCCGTGGCGCATCATCGCAGCCTCACTTGCCGGTCTGGCGGTCCTGCTGGTGGGGGTCGGGGCCTATACGTTCTGGCCGGGCAAATCGGCCAGCACGCCGCCGACCCAGCGCGGCAGCGCGGCCAAGCGCGCCGACCCGGATGCCGCGGGTGCTGCGCCTTACGTTTATCTGCGCCAGCCGGTCTATTTCCGCACCACTCATCCGGTCGGCACCATCGTGGTCGATAAGCAGCAGAGCTTTCTCTACGTCGTGCGGCCGAGCGTCAGCGCGTTGCGCTACGGCATCGGCGTCGGGCCGGAGTGCGTCACCTCGGCCGGGCTCTATCAGATCGTCCGCAAGGAGGAGTGGCCCGGCTTCAAGGCCCTGGCCGGCCGCTCGGCCACGGATGACGAAAGGGCCAAGAATCCGTTCGGCGCCCGGGCGCTTTATCTCGACAAGGAAGCCCGCGTTCATGGCACCAATACGCCGGCATCGATCGGGCGCCCCAGCTCGCTGGGCTGCTTCCGGCTCGCCAATGACGACGTGATTCACCTCTACGAACGCGCGCCGGTCGATACCCGTGTGGTCGTCATCAACTAGTGCCCCGCGTTTTGCGATTTCAGCTTGGCTCCGGACTGATATGATGGCGGCTCAAACTGAGGAAACGGGGTAGGGCATGCGCGCGGCACGTCAGCATCGAAATGTCATCCTGGGTGCCGCTCTCTGCGCGCTGAGCGCCGGACCTGCACTCGCACAGGGCAATTTCCCGAACCGGCCGATCACGCTGGTGGTACCGCTGCCGGCCGGCGGAACGGCCGATCTGCTGTGCCGCTTCGCAGCCGAAAAGGCGACCGCGGGCCTTGGCCAGCAAGTGGTGGTCGAAAATCGTCCCGGCGGCGCCGGCGGGCGTGTCGGCATGGATCAGGTGATGCGAGCGCCGCCCGACGGGCACACGCTGCTGTGCGGGACACAACTCCTGTTCAGCATCACGCACCTTGTCTTCACCAAGTCGCAGGCCGACGCGCGCGTGATGGAGCCGATCAGTGTGCTGGCGACCTATCCGCTCATCATCATCACCAAGGCCGCGCTGCCGGTGAGCAACATGAAGGAATTCCTGGCCTACGCGAAGGCCAATCCCGGCAAGCTCAACTATGGGCACCAGGGCAAAGGCAACACCGGTCATCTGCTTGGCGAACTCATGATGTTGAAAGCCGGTTTCCAGATGACGGAAATCCCGTACCGGGGCAGTGCGCCGGCAATCAACGATCTGCTGGCCGGGACCATCGACATGGTCCCGGACTACTTGCTCGCCAACAAGCAGAATATCGACGTCGGCAAGATCAAGTTCCTCGCCACCGCGAGCGAGAAGCGCCTCAAGGACTATCCGAACGTGGAGACGGTCGCCGAGACGCTGCCCGGCGTCACCTCGACGACCTGGATGGCGGTCGCGGCTCCGCCCGGTACGCCGAAGGAGATCACGCAGAAAATCGCAGACGCGATCTCGCAGGGATTTAAGCAGCCCGATCTGGTGGCGAAGATCCAGCGGCTGGAGGCCGACCCGCTGGGCAGTTCGCCGGAGCAGATGCGCGAGATGATCAAGCAGAGCGAGAACACCTGGGCGCCGGTGGTCAAGGCGCGCAGCATCTCAGTCGACTGACGGCCTCGCGGCATTTCATTGGAATAGGCACATGATTCAGGCCAAGCGGATCGGCCACGTCACCTTCAAGACGCCGGATATCGACCGGCAGATCGCCTACTACCGCCAGGTGATCGGGCTCGGCCTGGTGGCGCGGGAAGCCAACCGCGCGTTCCTGGCGACGCCAACCGGCCAGCTCGCCGTCGTGCTGGAGAAGGGCGACGAGCCGTCTTGCGCTCGCATCGCGTTCGAGGTGTCGTCCGCGCTGAGCTTTGCCGAGATGGCAAAGCGCCTGCAGGCCGACGGCCTCAAGAGCGAGGAGCGCAGCGACGCCGTGCCCGGCACGCCGAAGTCGCTCGCCTTCACCGATGCCAAGGGCACCAGCATCGAGCTGTTCACCGAGTGGAGTTTCCTCGCGGCCGAGGCGCCCGCCGCGGGCAGCCTGATGCCGGTGAAGCTCGGGCATCTCGCCTATGTGACGGAAGACCCTAAGGCGATCTTCGATTTCTACGCCAAGGTGCTGGGCTTTCGCCTGTCGGACTGGATCGGGGACTATTTTGTGTTCCTGCGCTGCGGTCCCGACCATCACACCGTGAACTTCATCCGCGGCCCGAATTCGCGGATGCACCACATGGCGTTCGAGGTGAAGGACACCAGCCACCTCGCCAATGCCTGCGATCTGCTCGGCCGCCAGAACCTGGAGATCGTGTGGGGTCCGGTGCGTCACGGGCCCGGCCACAATATCGCGGTCTATCACCGCAATCCCGACGACCAGATGGTGGAGTTTTTCACCGATCTGGACCGCATGTCCGACGAGGAGAGCGGCTATTTCGAGCCGCGCCCCTGGCACAAGGACCGGCCGCAGAAGCCGAAGACCTGGGATCCCAGCAAGCAGCGGGATATGTGGGGCCTGCCACCGGGGCCGAATTGGCGGCGGGGCAACGAGTAGGTTTCCGTCACTCCGGGGCGCGGGCGCCGCGCCCTAGTCGTAAACCGTATCGACGTAGTGATCGGAATCGACCACTGCCTCGATGACTGTCGGTCCCTTCGCCGCCAATGCCGACTTCACCGCGCTCTCCAGCGCGTCGGGGCTGCGCACCCCGATTGCCCGGACACCGAAATAGTGCGCCGGCGGTTCGGTGTATTCCTCGGTTTGCAGTTCGGTGCCATAGAGCGGGAGCTGGCGGCGGATCTGCTTCACCTTGATCAGCGCCAGCCATTTGTCGTCCAGCACCACGATCGGCAGCGCGAGGCCCATTCGCTTGGCCACCGCGACCTCGCCGCATGTCATCTGGAAACAGCCGTCGCCGATCAGGCAGACCACCGGCAGGTTGGGTCTCGCGAGCTTGGCCGCGATCGCGCCCGGGATGCCGAAGCCCATCGACGACCAGCCGTTGGTGATGTGAAAGGTCTTGGGATCGTGGGTGGTCCATTGGCTGGCGATCTGGTGGGTGTGCGCGCCGACGTCGAACGAGAGCAGGCCCTCGCGCGGCAATGCGCGCCGCACTGCGTCGATCGCGGCGTGCGCGGTGAAGGTGCCGCTGGCGGGCCGTAGCGCCGCACTGAACGCACGGCGGTGATCGGCCAGTGCCTCGTTGGTCCACGAATTCGTGCCGGCGGGAAGGGCGGCGAGCCTGGCGAGCGCGGCGTCGAGATCGCCGGTGACCTGGTGCGCCACCTTGACCGAAGCCGCCACGTCCACCGGCTCGATATCGACCTGCAGCAACGGCACATCGCCGATCCAGGCTTCGTACTCCACCTCAATGGTGTCGTAGCCGAGCCCGACGATCAGGTCGGCGCTGCGCAACAGCTTGCGCTGCACCTGACGGCAGGCGCGCTCGATCACGCCAATCGAGAGCGGATGATCCTCGTCGATCATGCCCTTCGCCATCGTGGTGGTTGCGAACGGCAGGTTATGGCGCTCCACCACCTGGCGCAGCAATTCGGGTTTGGCGAGCCGCATCGCCGACGAGCCCAGCACCGCGACCGGCCGCTTGGCTTTGGCGATCAGTTCGGCGGCCTTGGCCACGGCGGCGTCAGGCGCGGGCAAAATCTTGGACAGCGCCTTCATGGGAGCGGCATCACCCTTCGCGGGTGCCAGCGCCACGTCCTCGGGCAGATCGAGATGCACCGGCCCGCGGGGCTCGCTCATGGCGAGGCGGATCGCCTCCTTGACCGTCTCGGCGATCTTGCCCTTCTCCAGGCGGAAGGTGCCCTTGGTGATCGGCTTGAACAGCGCATGGTGGTCGATCCACATCTGGATGCGGCGGCCAAGCTGATCGGTGTTCAGGTTGCAGGTGATGGCGATCATCGGCGAGCGGTCGAGCCAGGCGTTGCCGACACCGGTGGCAAGATTGGTCGCGCCGGGGCCGAGCGTCGCGATGCACAGGCCCGGCGCGCCGGACAGCCGGCCCGTGACGTCGGCGGCAAAGCCCGCCGAGCCTTCATGCGCAGTCAGCACGAAATCGATGCCGCCCTTGCGCATCGCCTCCATCAGCGGAAGCACGTTGCCGCTCGGGATGCCGAAACCGCGGTCGATGCCGGCGGCCTTCAGCGTGGCGACGATAAGATCGGCGTTGTTCACGGAGCCCTGCCTCAATTCAATTCTTGTTGCGGAGGTCTTTAACCCGGACTGCCTTGCCTTGCGAGCGCGGAACTTCGCCCGCGGACTTGATTTCGACCGTGCAGGTGACGCCGATCCGGGATTTGATCTGGTGCGCCACGTCGGCGGCGATTTTGCCCCGTCCCGCCGGATCGGTGCCGGGGGCCATCTCGACCTCGAGGGCTACGGCGTCGAGCGTGCCCTCGCGGGTCAGCACAATCTGGTAGTGCGGCGCGATGCCGGGCAGCCCGACCAGCACTGCCTCGATCTGCGAGGGAAACACGTTGACGCCGCGGATGATCAGCATGTCGTCGTCGCGCCCGGTGACGCGCAGAATGCGGACGTGGGTGCGGCCGCACGGGCAGGGCTCGTGCGTCAATCGGGTGATATCGCGAGAACGATAGCGCACCATCGGCAGCGCCTGCTTGGTCAGCGTGGTGATGACCAGTTCGCCGGGCTCGCCTTCAGGTACCAGTTGCAACGTCTTGGGATCGATCACTTCGAGCAGGAAGTGATCCTCCCAGCCGTGCAGTCCGTTGCGGTGGTCGCACTCGCAGGCGACGCCCGGGCCGATGATCTCGGACAGCCCGTACAGATCGACCGCCTTGAAGCCGAGCCGTGCGTCGAGGTCGCGGCGCATCGCCTCGCTCCAGGGCTCGGCGCCGAAAATGCCGATCCGCAGCGGCAGCTTGCGGATATCGACGCCCATGCCCTCCGCGACCTCGGCGATGTTGAGCGCATAGGACGGTGTGGCGCACAGCACATGCGCGCCGAAGTCCTGCAGCAGCGTGACCTGGCGCTCGGTCATGCCGCCCGACACCGGCACTACGGTGCAGCCCAGCCGCTCCGCCCCGTAGTGCGCGCCGAGGCCGCCGGTGAACAGGCCGTAGCCGTAACCGTTGTGTACGATGTCGCCCGGCCGAGCGCCCGCGCAGGCCATCGAGCGGGCCATCAGGTCGGCCCAGGTGTCGAGATCGCCACGGGTGTAGCCGACGACCGTTGCCTTTCCGGTGGTCCCGGAGGAGGCGTGCAGCCGCAGCACCTGCTCGCGCGGCACCGCGAACAGCCCAAACGGATAGGTGTCGCGCAGGTCCGCCTTGGTGGCGAACGGAAAGCGCACGATGTCGTCGAGCGATTGGCAGTCGTCCGGCGTGACGCGGGCGGCATCGAACTTGGCACGGACGTAGGCCACGTTGGCGTAGGCGTGCGCCAGCGTATGCTTGAGCCGCGACAATTGCAGCGCCGCAAGCTCCGCGCGCGGCATGCATTCGGCTGCGCGGTCGAACATATAGGTCTGGTCGGCGGCGGACGGGCTCACGTTCGGCTTCTCGGCACACATCGATCCGGAGGAAGGGCAGAGCTATAGTAGCAGCGGGCCGCTCACCGTGAACCCCGGCGGCGCCAGGGACACGCGCGATGGATTCGATCCAGGCTCAACCGGCTCGCATCGAGAGCTTGACGACGGTGGGCCTTCCTGAGAAGGAGGTCAAAGGCTGGCTGCGCGACGAGCCGCAAAAGACGGGCCGCTATTCCGCCGACTGCAAGGCGTTTGCAGCATTCTGGAAGAAGACCTCCGCACTGATCGGCAGGCTGCAGCCGCCGAGCAGCCGGCAGCAGCGTGAGCGCCGTGCCGCCGCTGCGATCCTGGAGATCGCACGCGAATCGCGCGTCCGCTTCCTGCGCGCCCATGCCGACACGATCTACGATGCGCTCACCGCCAAGCGTACGCGCTTCGTCCGGCTTGAGGAATTGATGGCGGCTGCAGCCAAGCTGCTGCCGGGGCTGCTGCCGTCCGATGACGAAATCGGTGACGAAAAGGGCCTGCCGCAGGGCAAGAAGACCGGCCTCGAAATCGACCAGGGGCTGTTCGTCTCGGCGCTGCTGCGCAGCGAGCAGTCCGGCCGCCACCTGTGCCACGCCATGCTGCTGCCGCGCCCGGAAGCGCATGACATGCTGCCGAAATTCATCAAGCTGGGGACGGCTCAGTTCCCCGGCGCGTCGATCGTGCGGCGCGGCAAGGCCGCGATCATCACCTTCGAGAACCCGCGCTTCCTCAACGCCGAGGACCAGACCACGCTGGCCGGGATGGAAACCTGCGTCGATCTCGCTTTGCTCGATCCGCAGGTCGAAATCGCCGTGCTGCGCGGCGGCTCGGTCGAGCATCCGAAATACAAGGACCGCCGCGTGTTCGGCTCCGGCATCAACCTCACGCACCTCTATCACGGGCGGATCCCGTACCTCTGGTACCTCACCCGCGACATGGGCTACGTGAACAAGCTCTACCGCGGCTTGGCGCGCCCGGACGGCCCGCCGCCCGACGAGTTCGGCGGCGGCGGCATCGAGAAGCCGTTCATCGCGGCCGTCGAGACGTTCGCGATCGGCGGACATTGCCAGGTGCTGCTGGCGGTCGATTACGTGCTTGCCGAGAAGACCGCGTTCATGACATTGCCGGCGCGCAAGGAGGGCATCATCCCAGGCGCCGCCAACATGCGGCTGCCGCGCGCGCTCGGTGACCGGCTGGCGCGGCAGGCGATCCAGTACGAGCGGCGGCTGGAGTGCGACAGCCCGGAGGGGCGGATGATCTGCGACGAGATCGTCGAGCCGGGTGGCATGGACGAGGCGATCGAGCGCGTGGTGGGTGGACTCACCAGCTCAGGCGTGGTCAGCGCGGCATCGAACCGCCGTGCCTTCCGCATCGCGCAGGAGCCGCTCGACATGTTCCGCAACTACTTCGCGGTGTACGCGCGAGAGCAGGCGTACTGTCATTTCAGTCCGGCGCTGATCGACAACCTCGAGAAGTACTGGAACGCGCAGAGCCGCAGGCCGTAGGCTGCTACTGCAGCGCCGCCTGTTTGATGCCTCGGCTGAGCGAAATCGACACCTCGGACACCTTGCTGCCCGGCGACTGGATCGACACGACCTGCCGGTCGGCGTTGGTGCTCAGCGCAATCTTGGCCGAGAGCGGGCCCGCGACGATCACTTCGATCTTGTTGGCGGATGCCTTGCCGGACACGGTGCCGCCGACCCGGTTGGTCGCTTCGCTCCAGAAGCCGGAAACCTCGCCGTTGTTGTGCGAGACGGTGCTTTGCAACTCGAACTTGAAGCTGTCGCTGGAGCAGCGCAGGTCGAGCTTGAGGCTCGCGCCGCTGCCATCGACGTTGTAATTCGCGCGGCAGCGAATGCTTTCCTTGGTGCCGCCGGCCAGCGTGACGGTGCCGGGCCCGGTCCAGGCGCCGGTTAGGCCCAGGAACGGGCCGCTCGCGCCGTGCGCCATAGACGCCACGACCAACAGCGCGACGAGGCCGAGGCCTGCCACCATCGATTGTAGTTTACGCTTGGTTAGTTCCGCCGAATTCATGCCCCGCTCCCCGCCGCAAGTGCTTCCGTGGGCGGAGTCATAGTGGGCAGTCGCGAAAAAACTGGGCCGCGTTTCGCTAAAATTTTAGCGGTGGTGCGGCGTGGCCCGCGGCGGTGCTAAAGTCCGGCAAACGCCGACACGGCGGACGGGGTTGGACGCAAGGAGCGGGAATGGCGGCGGAAGGAAGAACGGTCGGGCTGATCGGGCTCGGCCTGATGGGGCAGGCACTGGCGACGCGGCTGATCCCGGCTGGATTTCGGGTTTTGGGCCACGACATCGACCCCGCAAAGGGCGAAAAACTCGAGGCCATGGGCGGTGAGGCGGCCTCGCTTGCCGACGTGGCCAAATGCGGCATCGTGGTGCTCGCGGTCTTCAGCACCGACCAGGTGGAGGACGTGGTCGAGAACACGCTGGTGCCGGCCGGTCACGGCAATATCGTGCTGTGCACTTCGACCTGCGATCCGGATCGGATCGCGGCGCTCGCCGCGCGCGTGGTGCCGAGGGGCATCCGCTTTCTGGAGACCCCGGTGTCGGGCAGCAGCGGCCAGGTCAGCCGCGGCGAAGGCACCGGACTGATCGGAGGCGATCCGAAAACGGCGGCGGAGGCCGCCAACGTGCTCGATGCGTTGTTTCCGAAGCGCTATCACATCGGCAAGGCCGGCGATGGTGGGCGCGCCAAGCTTGCCATCAATCTGATCCTCGGCTTGAACCGCATGGCGCTGGCCGAAGGCCTGGTGTTTGCCACGGTCCTCGGCCTCGACCCTAAGGCCTTCCTCGACGTCGCGAAGGCGTCGGCTGCCTATTCCCAGGTGATGGACATCAAGGGCGGCAAGATGATCGATCGCGAGTTCAAAGCGGAGGGCTTCGTGCACCAGTCGCTCAAGGACTTCTCGCTGATGCGCGAACAAGCTGCGGCGCGGGGGCAGACGCTGCCCGCGCTGGACCTGAACAAGTCGCTGCTGGAGGCCTGCGTGCGCGCCGGCGAAGCGGACCACGACAACAGCGCCGTGATCGAAGAGATCCGGCGCCGCCGCAAGTGAAATCGGGGACATGACATGAGCGACGGCGAAGTCCGCACCGAGTGCAGGGGCGATGTCGTCCATGTGACGTTCGACCGCCCGGCGGCGCGCAATGCGATGACTTGGCAGATGTATGAGCAACTCGGCGAAATCTGCGCGCGGCTGCGCGCCGACGAAAGCGTGCGCGCGGTGGTGTTCCGCGGTGCCGGCGGCCAGTCGTTCATCGCAGGCACCGACATCGCGCAGTTCAAGACCTTCATCTCGGGCGAGGACGGCATCGCCTACGAGGAGAAGATGGAGCGCTATCTCGCCGCCATCGAGGCGTTGCCGATGCCGACGCTGTGCGTGGTCGAGGGCTTTGCGATCGGCGGCGGGCTCGCCATCGCTGCGTGTTGCGACTTCCGGATCGCGACGCCGGGTGCGCGGTTTGGCGTGCCGATCGCCCGCACGCTCGGCAACTGCCTGTCGATGGCGAACTACGCCCGCGTTGTCGGCGGGCTGGGCTATGCGCGGGCCAAGCGCGTCCTGCTGCTCGCCGAGAACCTGACGGCGGAGGAGGCACTGGCCGGAGGTTTTCTGGCCGAAATCGTGCCGCCGGATGCTGTGGATGCCAAGGTAACTGAGATTTGCGACCGGCTGGTCAGCCACGCACCGATCACCATGCGGGTCAGCAAGGAGGCGCTGCGTCGGCTCCTGCATGCCGGATTTCCCGACGGAGACGATCTGGTGCGCCAGACCTACGGCAGCGAGGATTTCAGGTCCGGCGTGGCCGCGTTTGTTGCGAAGAAGACGCCTGAGTGGAAGGGGAAGTAGATGGCCGTGATCGATTGCCACCATCACGTCTGGTGGCTGGACAAGTTTCCGCACCAGTTTCCGCCGTCATGGGGCACCAGCCTCAACCGCGACTACACGCCGGACGATCTCAAGATCGAACTGGATGCCGCGGGCATCGACGGCACCATCCTGGTGCAGTCGCTCGACAAGTGGGAGGAGACCCCGCACTACCTCGACGTCGCCGAGCAAAGCGACTTCATCCGGGCGGTGATCGGCTGGGTGCCGCTCGCCGATCCGCCGGCGTGCTTGCGGAGGCTCGACGAGCTCAAGCCGCGAAAGAAGTTCGCCGGCATGCGCCATCTGATCGTCTACGAGAAGGACCCGCGCTGGCTGTTGCAGCCCACGGTGCAGGAATCGCTTCAAGAATTTCGCAAGCGAGGATTGGTGTTCGAGGGCATCACCAACACCCAGGAGCAGATGGACACGGTGCTTGAAACCGCGCGCCGCATGCCGGATCTCAATATCGTGCTCAATCACCTCGGCCGCCCGCCGCTGCCTGAAAAGGGCTGGGAGCCTTGGGCCTCGCAGATGGTGGAGGCTGCCAAGCACCCGAACGTCAGCGTCAAGCTGTCGGTCGGTGGCGACATCGTATGGCAATGGCCGTGGTCGACGTCGGAAATTCGCCGCTACTCCGACCATTGCCTGCAGCACTTCGGCGCGCGGCGTGTCATGGCAGGAAGCAACTGGCCGGTGGTGCTTCTGAGCGGCGGCTTCCAGCAGGTCTGGAAGGGTATCGAGGACTTGTTGTCGGGCCTTTCGCCTGCGGACAAGGCCCTGGTGCTCGGCGGCTCGGCAGAGCGCATCTACAACCTCGCGCGCACGCGCTGAAGGAGACAGTATGTTCCGTCACATGGCGATCTTGCGGTTCAAGCCGGATGCAAAAGCGGCAGACATCGCGGCCTATTTCGAAGCCTTTCCGAAGCTGATGGCGAGCCAGCCGACCATCAAGTCGTGGCAGATCGGCCGCAACGAAGGCGCCGGCGGCGAGACTCACGTCCGCAAGGGAAGTTTCGCCCCGAACTACGACGTTGGCCTGACCATGCTGTTCGACAACCCAGCAGGCTATCTGACTTACGCGGAATCCAAAGGACATCAGGAATTCTTCGCGAAATACTGCACGCCGATCCTGGCGGAGCGCGTCGTCGTGCAGTTTCACGAGAAGTGAGCGGCGCCGAAGCAGCAAGCCGCGCCAATTACTCGGTGTCATGCCCGCGAAAGCGGGCATCCAGTAAACGCAGCTAGTGTCGGTGAGTACTGGATCGCCCGCTTTCGCGGGCGATGACAGGTGTGGGTGTTTAGAGGGAAGGAGGCCCCTACGCCCTGCCTTCCTCTTTAAGCACTTCGACGGCGGCGCGATGCGCCTCGTTTGCGGCGGGAATTCCGCAATAGAGCGCGACCAGCAGCAGCACCTCACGGATTTCCTCGGGGGTGCAGCCGTTCTTCAGCGCGCCCTTGAGATGGACGCGCAGCTCGGCGGGCTTGTTGGCGCCGGACATCATCGCAACCATCGCCAGGCTCTTCACGCCCATCGACAGGCCGGGACGGCTCCATACGTCGCCATACGCATAGGCGTTGATGATGTGCTGCAGCGGCTCGCCGAAGTCGCCGAGCGCGTTGATGCGCTGCTCGACGTTGGCAGCTCCAACCATCTCCTTGCGGAGCTTCAGGCCTTTGGCGGCGAGGTCTTTGGTGTCCATGGGGTTTTGCTCCGATTTCAGCCTCCGTCATGCCCGGCCTTGGGCCTGGCATCCACGCCACTCTTGCTGCAGGCAAGACGTGGATGGCCGGGACAAGCCCGGCCATGACGTGGATAGGCGACCCGGCGACGTCTATCGCTAATGCCCCGGCTGCGCCATCCGCGCCAGCCGCTGCGCCACCTTGAGCCGCTGCACGCTGTCTCCGGCGAGGTGGCTCCAGATGAAGCTGTCGCGCACCAGCTTCTCGGCGTGGCGCAGTCCGGGGCCGATGCCCTGAATGTCCAAGTTGATCTCGGTGACCTCCTGGATCACGTCGGTGGAGAAGTTCATGGCGAGGCCCGCGTTGGCGGAATGCACCTTGTGGTCGTGCTCCCAGGCGATCCGCATCACGTAGGAGCGCAGCGCCTCGGTGAGCATGTTCATCTTGTTGAGCTTGAGGGCGACATGCTGCTGCTCGATCAGCAACTGGCCGCCCTGCTTGAAGGATTTGGCGTGCTTCATCGCCTGTTCGCAGGCGTCGTCGCAGACGCCAAGCGCGTTGGCGGCAAGCTCCAGGTCGCCGAACAGGTCGCCGCCGGTGCGGTCGCCGGCCTGCGCCGTCTTCATGTCTGAAGTGTTGACGTTGCCGACCACGTTGGCGTGCGGCACCCGCGCATCCTCGAAGATCATCTCGCCGTTGCGGTAGAACCGCCAGCCGCTCTTGTTGAACACCTTGCCGATCCGGAAGCCCGGCGTGTCGTAGGGCACCAGGAACATGGTGGTGCCCTGCCGCAGCGGGGCGTTCGGGTCGGTGCGGGCGTCGATGAAGAACAGCTTGCCGACCGGGGCGTTGGCGATGAAGCACTTCTCGCCATTCAGGATCCATTCGTCGCCCTTGCGCTCGGCGCGCAGCTTCAGCCCGGCCTTGGGCGCATCCTTCGGCGGCATGCGGTTGTCGGAGCCCGCGGTCGGCTCGGTGATGCCCTTGCCGAGCAGATAGCGGTGATCCGCCACGAACGGACGCAGGAAGCGGTCCTTCTGCTCCTGGTTGCAGGCCTGCTGGATCAGGTGGCTCCACTTCCAGTTCTGGCTGAAGGTCTTGGAAATCGAGCTGTCGCCGCGCGCGAGCTCTGCCATCACCAGCGCTTGCGTCACATAGTCGGTGCCTTCGCCGCCGTACTCCTTCGCCACCGCCATGGTGCGGAAGCCGAACTTCGAGCCCTTCTCGATGACGTCCCAGTCGAACGTGCCGTGCGCGTCGGGCGCCTCGTCGAGCTTGAGCGTGATCGGCTTGATCTCGTCTTCGGCAAACTTGCGCGCCGTCATCTGCCAGGCGCGCTGCTCGTTGCTCAGTGAAAAATCCATGATTGCTTTCCTGAATTACTCGGCGGCGAGCAGCGACGGCCGGCGATAGTCCGCGATGGCCTCGGCGATCCGCAGCTTGGCGTCGCTCGCGCCGTCGCCGGAATACAGGCAGATGCGCGCGTCGGTGATGTACTTCTGCAGCGGCATGTCGCGCATCACGCCCATGGCGCCGAAGCATTCGGCGGCATCCTTGACGGCGCGATAGATCGCTTCACCCACGACCACCTGTGCGACCAGCGTCAGCGGCAGGTCGGGCAGGCTGCGGTCGGCGTGCGCCGCGGGGTGGTCGGACGCCCAGGCCGCCTGCCAGACCGCGTTACGCGCCATTTCCAGCCGGACGGCGACCTCGGCAAGCTTTCCGCCGATTGCCTGGTGCTCGACGATCGGGCGGCCGCCCTGCACGCGAAGCGCCGCGTAGTCGAGCGCGGCCTCATAGGCGGCGCGGCCGATGCCGAGATTGACCGCCTGCACCAGCGGCGCGTTGCGGCCCGGATCGCCGCGCAGGCTGGTGCCTGCGGGGAGGGCGTTGCGCACCGGCACCGCGCAGTCCTGCAGAATGACCTCGCCGTTTGAGCCGTGATACCAGCGCGGCGCGGCCGTTTCGTTCACCGTGAGGCCCTTGGTGTCGGCCGGTATCAGCAGCACGCGGATGCCTTCGCCGGTGTCGGCCTCGACCGCGATCAGCTTGGCGATCGGCGCGTTGGCGGCGTTGTCCTTCACACCGTTGACGATGAAGTTGTCGCCTTGCCGCACTGCCTTGGTCCGCACCCGGCCGGACGGGGCCTGGCGGTGATAGTTGATACCGAGCGCGGTGTCGGTGTCCGGCTCGTGATCGGCGAGCGCCAGGTGATAGCGGTCGCTGTCCAGAAACGGCTTGAGGAACTGACCGCGCTGTGCCTCGTCCATCGCGGCGAATAGCGTGCCCGCGAGCATCGCGGTATCCGCCAGCACAGCTGCGACGCCGGCGTCGCCCGCCGCCAACTCCTCGGTGACGAGGCAGCACGTCAGCGCGTCGGCGCCGACGCCGCCGAGTTCCTCGCTGAGCGCCAGCGCGCGCAACCCCATCTGCGAGGCCTTGTCGAGCACGTCCATCGGCACCGCGCGGATGTCCGCGTCGAGCCGGTCGGCCTTCAGGACGACCGGCTTGATCTCGCCCTCGACAAATCCGCGAACCGTGTCGCGGAATTCGATCTGCTCCGCGCTGAGATGAAGACTGTACATGGGCCCCTACTGCTGCACCTTGATGCCTGCGGTTTTGACGACGCCGTCCCACTTGACGAGTTCGTCCTTGATGTAGGCGGCGAAGTCCGGGCCGTCCTTGTAGCTCGCGGTGATGAACTGGTCGGCGAAGTACTTCTTCGTCGCCGGGTCTTCGAGAAAGGCCGCGATCTCCTTCGAGAGCCTGGCCACGACCGGAGCCGGCGTCTTGGCCGGCACGTAGAGCCCGATCCAGGCGGAGAATTCGTAGCCCGGCACGGTTTCGGCGATTGTGGGCATGTCGGGCAGGCCGGCCATGCGCTTGGCTTCGCCGATGGCGAGGCCGTTGGTCTTGCCCGCCTTCACATGCTCCAGCGACGTCGCGACATTGTTGTAGAGCAGTTGCACTTCGCCGGTCAGGATGGCCTGGGTCGCGGGGCCGATGCCGCGGTACGGCACATGGACGATCTTGATGCCGGTCTGGTGTGCGAGCAGCTCCAGGCCCATGTGACTGAAGTTGCCGATCCCGCCGGAAGAATAGTTCAGCGTGCCGGGCTTCTCCTTGGCGACCTTGAGGAGGTCCGCAATCGACTTGATGCCGGTTGAGGGATGCGCGGTCAGCAGCGACGGAAAGCGATTGATCATCGCCACCGGAATGAAGTCGCGCAGCGTCTGGTACGGATTGTTCGGATAGAGCGCCGGGTTGACGATCATCGGCCCGTCCGAGAGCACGCCGATGGTGTATCCGTCGGGGTCCGCGCGCTGAACCGCCTGAACGCCGATCGAGCCATTGGCGCCGCCGATGTTCTCCACATAGACCTGCTGGCCAAGCCTGTCGCTGAGCCCCTTGGCGACCAGACGGCCCATCAGGTCGGTGCCGCCGCCGGCCGGGAAGGGCACGATCGCCTTGATCTGCCGCGTCGGCTGCCAGGCCTGCTGCGCGCCTGCTGTCATTGGCAACAGGCACAGGCCGAATACGGCCGCGGATTTCATCCAGAAGCTTCGCATCGTCATCCTCCCCGCTGAATTGTTTCAGACCGCCATAGCGATCGCGTCGCCCATCTCCGTGGTGCTGGCGCTGCCGCCGAGATCTTTGGTGATGCGCTTGCCTTCGGCCATCACTTTGGTGACCGCGGCGTGCATCAATTCGGAGGCCTTTTCGGCCTTCGGCTCCTTGTGCTTGCGGCCGAGCCAGCCCATCAGCATCTGCCCGGACACGATCATGGCATAGGGGTTGGCGATGTTGCGCCCGTAGATGTCGGGCGCGGAGCCGTGGGTGGCCTGCGCCATCGCCTGCTTTTCGCCGATGCACAGCCCGGGCGCGAGGCCGAGCCCGCCGACCAGGCCCGCGCCGATGTCGGTCAAGATGTCGCCGAACTGGTTGGTGGTGACCACGACGTCGAACCGCTGCGGATCGGTCACCAGCTTCATGGCGATCGAGTCGATCATCATTTCCTCGAAGGCCACTTCTGGATATTCCTTGGCGACCTTCCGGCATTCCTCGGCGAACATGCCGCAGGCGAGGCGATAGACCGGCTCCTTGTGCGCGGCGGTCACCTTCTTGCGCTTGCGCGTGCGAGCCAGTTCGAACGCCTCGCGCGCCACCCGGTTCGAGCCCTTGCGGGTGATGACCCGCGAAGAAATGGTGATGTCGTCGTTCGGCCGGTATTCCGGAGCGCCCGCCACCACCGTCTCCGAATAGAGCATGCCCTCGGTCAGCTCGCGGAAGAACGCGATATCGACGTTCTTGTGGATCGAGGGGATGTTGTCGTGCGAGAGCGACGGCCGCAGCGCGGTGAAAAGGTCGAACCTCTTGCGGATCGGCGGCATCACCCAGGTGGCGTCGCCGCGCGGATAGGCGTTGTGGCCGATCGGGCCCATGAACCAGCCATCCATGGTGCGCAGCGTGTCCTCGGTGATCTTCGGCAGCGTATTGCCGTGCGCCGCGTGCGCGGCCTTGCCGATCAGAAGCTCCTTCCACTCGATGGAAAGTCCGGTCTTTGCCGCCGCCGCCTTCATTACTTTGACGGCTTCGGGGACGACCTCGAGGCCGATGTCGTCCCCGCACATGATTCCGATTTTCAATTTCCCATTCCCTTGTGAAGCCAAACCCGACCTCATCCTGAGGAGGCGGCGAAGCCGCCATCTCGAAGGATGGGGCGGCCCCATGCTTCGAGACGCGCACTACGTGCGCTCCTCAGCATGAGGCCGGGAGAGGTGTCCGCGTCCTACTCCTCCACCTTGATGCCGGCGTCGGCGATGTCGCGGCGCCAAGTGTCCATCTGGGCCTTCAGCCAGGTTGCGGCGTCGTTCACCGAGTTCTGCTCCGGCGCGACCATGCCGCCCTTCTCGAACACCGCCAGCATCTCGGGCGTCTTGGCCGCCGCCACGAATGCCTTGTGCAGCACCTCAACGATCTCGCGGGGCACGCCGGCAGGCGCAAACGCCGCCGACCATTGCGATGGCCGGAAGCCCTTGAAGCCGAGTTCGTCAAGGGTCGGGACATCAGGCCATGCCGCGACGCGCTGCGGCGAGGCGATGGCAAGCGGCCGGACACGGCCCGCCTTGATCATGCCGACCGGGTTGGTGACGTTGAACCACGTCACATGGGTGTCGCCGCCGGCGACATCCCTGAGAATGCCGGAGCCGCCGTCCTTGAACGGAATGTGCAGGAGTTTCAGCCCGCCGGCGCGCTTCGCCAGGATTTCCGTGTTGACGTGCTGGTAGGCACCGATCCCGGCGGATCCGTAACGCACCTCGTTTTGCTTTGCGTATTCGATGAATTCCTGGAACGTCTTCGGCGGGAAATTCGTCGTCGTCGAGATGAAGAACACCGGCGCGTCGGCCAGCAGCGCGATCGGCTGAATGTCGCGCTCGTAGTCGATCCGCATCTTTTTGCCGAGCAAAACCGGCGTCAGGCAGTTGGTCGAGATATTGCCGACCATGATCGTGTAGCCGTCGGGCTTCGAGTGCGCCAATTCCTCCAGGGCACGGATGCCGGAGGCGCCCGGCTTGTTTTCGACCAGAATGTTCTGGCCGAGCGATTTGCGAAGATGATCGGCGTAATGCCGCGCCACGACATCGGTGAGGCCGCCCGGCGCATAGGGCACCAGGATGCGAATGGGCTTGTTGGGGTAGGGCTGGGCGTGCGCGCCCACAGCGATCAACGCGAGCCCCAACGCAAGGGCCATCGTCCGGCCGAAAGCCTTCATATCCCATCCTCCCTGCAGACGTGGAGCGCTCGGGCGCCCTCTGTTGGCGGGGATTGTATTGACCGCGCGGCGTCCAGCACAAGCCGGAAGTCGGGTCACCGGCGCGGACCCGGCCGGTGCATGCCCGATATGTGTGCTATCCGGCGTTCGGAACGTTCTGCCGCAGCCGCGCCACGATGGCTTCCAGTCCGCCGCTCGGTACGCCGCGCCGGGCGTGGGCGTGGATCTGCTCGTGAATGAACGTCAGCTTCAGGATGACATTGGGCGACAGGAAGAAGGGATAGAGGTCGGGGATGCCCATGCTGCGATTGATGGAATTCACCGCGAACGTGAGCGGCAGCCACGCCTCGATCAGCACGTCAATGCCTGCATTGTAGGCATCGAAGTTGATGTTGGTGGCAAGCTCGCTCCCATTTGACACCCGGGGCCGCACGCTCAACCCGAAGGAGCGCGCGGTCTCCAGCGTATCGACCATGTGCAGGTAGTGCGCCCAGGTTTCGGCGAAGTCCTCCCACGGATGCGCGCTGGCGTAGGTCGAGACGAACTGCTCGGGCCAATCCGCGGGCGCGCCATTGGCGTAGTGCCTTCGCAGCGCTTCAGCGTAGTCATCGCGCTCGTCGCCGAACACGGCGCGGAATTCGCCGATGGACGGTGAGTTGGCGATCAGCCGGTCCCAGAAATAGTGCGCGATCTCGTGCCGGAAATGGCCGAGCAGCGCGCGGTAGGGCTCGCCCATCTCCTTGCGCTGCTTTTCGCGCTCGACGTCGTCGGCCTCGGCCAGGTTGATGGTGATCAGCCCGTTGGCATGGCCGGTCATCACCGGCGTGGCCGGCCCGTGCGAGCCCTCGCGGCTGGACAGGAAGTCGAACGCAAGCCCGTCGGCATCCTCGTTGCGGGTCACCAGCGGGAGCCGCAGTTTGAGGATGGTGTAGAACAGCCGGTGCTTGGCCAACTCGATCTTGCGCCAGCGCGCCAGGTTCTCGGGCGGGCTCAGGTCGGGAATGGTGCGGTTATGCCGGCAGGCCTCGCAATAGACGTCGGCGCGGCCTTCCTCGATCAGCCAGTTGCATGTTTCGTGCTCGGCATTGGCGCAGAACCGGTACCGCCCGCCGGGGGCAATCACCGCGCGCCAGCGGTCGCCGTCCGGCTCAAGCGCCGTGACTGTTTCCCGGGCCGACAGGTAGCCGAGCCGGCGTTCGCAGCTTTCGCAGCGCGTGTTCTCGAAATAGAGCAGTTGCCCGCAATGCTGGCATTCGAAGAGCTTCATGACCACCCACAGGTGGGGACAACAAACGGCCCGTCAAGCGGTTCCGGTGAGCTTAAAAAGGTCTTCGCTCAATGATTGCCGGGCCTCCTGGTAGATCGGCCGCACCGCTGCTGCGAATGCCTTGTGCTGGTCCGCGTCCAGTTCGAGGATCTCGCAGCCCTGGGCCTCGATGGCGCGGCGTGATTCCTCTTCCTCCTGCTCGTGCAGATTGCGCTGGAACGCGACCGAGGCGTCGATGGCGCTTTGCATCGCAGCCTTGAGATCGTCGGGCCAGGCGTCGAACGTCGGGCGATGCAGGAAGATCGGCCGCGAAATATAGAAGTGGTTGCTGAGCGTGTGAAAGCGGTGGAATTTGTGAACGCCGTAGGTGACCGTGTTGGTCAGCGGATTTTCCTGCCCGTCGATCCCGTTTCTGGTGATCAGCGCGATTGCTTCCGTGAGGTCCATGATCTTCGGATCGGCGCCGAGCAATTCGAAGGTGCGCGCCTGGATTTTGCTCGGCAGCACGCGAACGCTGAGCCCCTTGAGATCGGCGGGCGTGCGCACCGGGCGCACGCGGTTGGAGATGTGGCGGAAGCCGTTCTCGAACCAGCCGAGTACGCGATAGTTTGTCTCGCGCTCCATTGCCTGCGCCAAACGCTTGCCCAGCGCGCCGTCCATCGCGCTACGCGCCTGCGCGTTGTCCGCAAACAGGAACGGCAAATCGACGAAGCTTAATTCCGGCACCCGGTCGGTGAGATAGCTCGACGACTGGTAGCCGAGCGTGAGGATGCCGTCCTCCACCAGCCACCAGATGTCGTCGGCGCGATAGCCGAAGTCCATGATGTTCCAGACGTACTTCACCACGATGCGATCGCCGAACTCCTTCTGCAGCCGGTCGCCGATGAACTTCAGCGAGCGCGAGAAGCCCGTGGTCGGTGGCCCGTAGCCGCCCATGCGGATGTGGATGGGGTTTGTCATGGTTCGTGCCCTCCCGCTGGCCTCATCCGCGGGCTTGACCCGCGGGTCCATCTTGTTTGGTAAGAAGCGTTGTTGGATCGATGGATGGCCGGGTCAAGCCCGGCCATGACGGTGCAATTTCTATCTACGGCCAATTCTTCTCAAGCCAGTCCGCCGCGAAGTCGATACCGATCTGGCGGTTATCGACATGAGCATGCTCGGAACCGCCGTCCTCGGCGGTGAAGATCTTGAGTGTCTTGTTCTTGGAGCCGATCGCGTCATAGAGCTTCTGTGCGTTCTCCACCGGTACCACACGGTCGTTGCCGCCGTGGGTGACCAGGAACGGGCAGGTGATGTTCTTCGCCACGTCCTTGAGCGAGAACTTCTTCGCGATTTCGATGCCCTCGTCCTCGTCCTTGGCGCCTGCGACCCAGCGCCACTGGAAGTTCGACTGCGCGACGGAGGAGGGCGCGTTCTTGTTGGCGTCTTTGATTTTCTGCTGCCAGGCGGCGAGGTCCCAGTGCAGCGCGGAAAGCGCGATGCCGGCGGCGTAGCGCTTCTCGAAGGCTGCCACCCGCGACGAGTAATAGCCGCCGAAGCTGTAGCCCATGATGGCGACGCGCTTGCCGTCCACCTCGGGCCGCTTGAGCAAGTAATCGAGCGCCGCGCCGGCGGGTACTTCGTAATCGAACCGGCTCGGCATGTCGCGCATGCGGCGCGTCTCGCCCATGCCGGGGCCGTCGAGGCATAAAGTGTTCATGCCGCGCCGCGCGAACTCGAGCCCGCAGAAGAAGATGCTCATCTCCTTGGCGTTGTCCATGCCGTTGAGCACGACCACCGTCGGCTTCGGGCCGTCGCCCGGCGCCTTCATGAACAGCGCGGGCAGGGAGGTGCCCTCATAGGGCACCTCGACGAACTCGACGTTGGGCTGACGCAGCCGGATGCCCTGATGCCAGACCTTGTAGGCGTGAGCGCACTGCGCCTTCTTCTCGGGGCTCGGCGCGATGAATCGTTCGGCGTTGTAGTGATAGATGCCGGCGCGCAGGTAATAGTCCCCGGCGCTGATCTTGCCGCCGCGCGCCAGCGCCGCGTCGCCCTGCTGCTCGATCTGGTCGCCGAGTGCGCGCCATTCTTCGAACCATGCCTTGCCGCGGTCGGCCTCGCCCTGGCGGGCCCGCAGCCTCTCGCAAGCGCGGTCCATTTCCTCCAACGACACCACGCCGTAGGGCGCCATGCCCTTGAGGATGAGGGTCGCGTTCGACCACAGGAAGTTGTCGCCGAAATGATCGATCCAGGGGCCGCGAGAAGGCATTGCAAATCCTTTGTTCAACAACAGCGCTTGTTATGCCCAGCCATAGCCGTCCGAAGGACGGCGTCGCTTCGCTCGGACAAGCCCGGCCATGACGTGGTGAGATTGGTGCCGAACTTTACTGCGGCTTGATGTTCGCGTCCTTGACGATCTTTTGATAGGCAGCGAGTTCTGCTTGCATGTACTTGGCGAAATCCGCCGGCTGGGTGCCGCGCGGCTCCATGCCTTGCAGCGCAAGCTTTTCCACCAGGTCCGGCGACGACACAGCCTTCGCCACCTCGTCGCGCAGCTTCTGCACGATATTGGCGGGCGTTCCCGTTGGCGCAATCACGCCATACCATCCGGTAATCTCGTACTTGAGACCGGACTCCTGGATGGCGGCGACATCAGGCAGCGTCGCGGACCGCTTGGCGCCGGTGACGCCGACGGCCGTGACTTTGCCCTCCTTGGCCTGCGGGGCCATCATCGGCATGGCGTCGAACATCGCATCGATGTGGCCGCCCAGCAGATCGTTGAGTGCGGGACCGGAACCGCGATAGGGAACGATGTTGATGTTGACGCCCGTGGTCGACCGGAACAGTTCGGTCGCGAGATAGAGCGAACTGGCGGTGCCGCCGCCGGTGCCGAACTTGAGCTGGCCCGGATTCTTTCTGGCCATGTCGAGCAATTCTCCGAGCGACTTCACCCCGAGGTTGTTGCGAACGACCAGGATCAGCGGGCCGGTTGCGGCCTCGCTGACCGCTGCGAACTTCAGCAAGTCGATCGGATGATCGGGATGCAGCGCCTGCGCGATCAGTGAGCTGGACGAGATGAAGTACAGCGTATGGCCGTCAGGGGTGGCGTTCTGCAGTTCTTTCCCCGCGATGACGAAGTTGCCGCCCGGCTTGTTCTCGACCAATACGGTGGTCTTGAGGCTCTCGGTCAGCTTGTGCGCCACCAGGCGCGCGGTCACGTCGGTGCCGCCGCCGGCGGCGAGGCCGACGATCATGCGGATCGGCTTGCCTGAAAAATCCTGCGCCGCGGCTGGCGTCAGCGCGGCCAGCGTTGCGGTCAACAGGAGACCGGCACCTCGAACAAAGGCTGTCATCTCATCCTCCTTGGCGTTTGGTGGTGGCCGGGTTTGTCCCGGCTCTGTGTTATTTCGTGAGGCTATGGCCTACGGCTTGATGTTCGCGTCCTTGATGATCTTTGTGTAGACGTCGAGTTCCGACTTCAGATATTTCGCCCACTCGCCGGGCTGGGTGGCGAGCGGCTCCATGCCCTGCGAGTCGAGGATCTTGATGGCGCCCGCGTCGGCGACCGCCTTGGCCACTTCGTCGCGCAGCTTCTGTGCGATCGCGGGCGGCGTGCCGGCCGGCGCCAGGATGCCGAACCAGCCGGACATCTCGTAGTCCGGATATCCCGATTCCTTGATGGTCGGAACGTCGGGCAGCGCCTTCGAGCGCATTGCGCTGGTGACCGCAAGCGGCGTGACCTTGCCATCCTTGGCCTGTGGCGCCATCACCGGCATCGCATCGAACATGCCGTCTATGTGGCCGCCAAGCAGGTCGTTGAGGGCCGGGCCCGCGCCCTTGTAGTTGGCGATGTTGATGTTGATGCCGGCTTTCGACTTGAGAAGCTCGGTTGCGAAATACAGCGAGCTGCCGGTACCGCCGCCGGCGCCGAACGTCAGTTTGCCCGGTTCCTTCTTGGCGCGATCGACAAGCTCCTTGAGCGTCTTGATGCCGAGTTGGTTCTTCACCACCAGGATCAGCGGGCCGGTCGCGACCTGGGTGATCGGCGTGAGCTTGGTGAGGTCGAACGGATAGTCCGGCTGGTGCAGCGGCTGCGTGATCAGGGTCGAGGTCGAGATGAAGAACAGCGTGTGACCGTCGGCTGGCGAGCCGGTGAGTTCGCGCAGCGCCGGGATGAAGTTGCCGCCCGCCTTGTTCTCGACGATGACGTTCGCCTTCATGTTCTCGCTCATCTTGGCGGCCACGAGGCGCGCCATGACGTCGGTGCCGCCGCCAGCGGACAGACCCACGATCATGCGGATCGGCTTGCCGGCCTGCAGTTCCTGGGAATGGGCGGCGGGCAGGGTGGCGAGCAGCAGCGCGGCCGCAGCCAATGCACGAGACTTCATCCGTTTCCTCCTTGGACTTCTTATTCTTTCAGCAGCGTATCCATGATCTTGTCCCGCGTCAGCGGCAAATCGCGGACCCGCTTGCCGAGCGCGCGGGCCAGAGCGTTGCCGATCGCGGCGCCGGTCGGTCCGACCGCGCCCTCGCCGAGTCCCAGCGTCGGCTCGTTCGGGTTGTCGATCAACTCGATCTCGATCTCCGGGATCTCGGAGAATCGCAGGATCGGATAGTCCTCCCAGGTCTTGGCGGCGACCCGGCCATCCTCGAAGCGCACCTGTTCCTTCATCACGAAGCTCGCGCCCTGGATGGCGCCGCCCTCGACCTGGTTCCGCGCGCCGTCCGGATTGATGCAGAGCCCGCAGTCGGCGGCGGCCCAGAGGTGCTTCAGGCGCACCTCCTCGTCCACCTCGACCTCAGCCACCACCGCCACAAAGGCTGCGATGTTCTTGTAGCGGGCGAAGCCAAAGCCGCGCGCGCGGCCTTCAGGCAGGGGCTTGCCGTCGAACCAGCCGCTCATCCTCGCCGCGGTCTCCACCACCTTGCGCGGGCGCGGATCGGATAGCAGCGCGAGCCGGTATGTGACCGGGTCTTCACCCGCGATCTCGGCCAGTTCGTCGATGAACGACTCGATTGCGAATACGTTGGCCCAGGCGCCGAGCCCACGCAGCGACGAGGTGCGCAGCGGCAGGTCGGGCAGCATGTGGTGGATCAGCCGATGCCGCGGCAGGTCGTAGATCGCGATGCCGTTGCGCGTCGCGCCGCCGCCGCGCTCGTCCGGGATGTCGTTGAGTTCCTTCATCGGCGGCGGATTGGGGAGCGCGGCGAGACCTGAGAAGTTGGCGTTGCCGTTCATGCCGGGACGTTGCGCGTGCGGCGGGCTCCAGATTTCGATCTGCCAGTCGGCCGGCTTGTTCTGCGCGTCGAGCACGGCACGAAGCTCGATCGCCATCGCGGTGCTGATCGGCGCGCCAAGGAACTCGTCCTCGCGCGCCCACTGCACGCGGATGGTGCGCCCCGGCATTTTCGTTGCGATCAGGCTCGCGTCAAACGCGCAGTCGTCGGCGGTATTGTGGCCGTAGGCGCCGGAGCCCTGGCGGTGGAACACAGTGACTTGTCTGGTCTCAAGGTTGAGCGCCTTGGCCAGCCAGTCGCGCAGGATCGAAGGGCCCTGGGTGTGCGACCACACCTTCAGTGCGCCGTCCTTGAATTCGGCGAGCGCGCACGACGTGCCGATCGAGCCGTAGGTGAGGAATGGGCGGGAATAGCGCGCGGTGACGGTACGGCCGCGCGGCACGGGCGCCTTGTCGCCCTGTTCGACGGTGCGGCTGCGCGATGGCTGCGCCTTGAGCCAGTCCGGCGCGCCGATGCCGTCGGGCGCGGGCGCGCCGCCGTCCCATTTTGCCTTGTCCCGCGCGGCTTCGGCGGCGCGGATCACGGCCAGTTCGTTGTCCGACGTGAAAGCCAGGAAGTCGCCGTCGCGCAGAATCTCGATCGGGGCCTTGGCGGCCTTGCGCACCGCCGCCTCGTCGAGCGCCGCAAGATGCGCGCCCTTCCAGGGCTGCCGCAGCACGCGGGCGTGCACCACGCCTTCCACCACGATGTCGTGGATGAACGGAGCTCCCGTCAGCTTGGCCGGCAGATCGATTCGCGGGAGGCTCTTGCCGACGATCCTGTATTGCGAGTGACGCTTCACCGGTGCGGTGCCGCTCGCTCGTTTTTCCAGGTTGATGGCGCCCGCCATCGACCAGTAGTCGCGGCCGGTGTCCTTGCCGCCGCGCAGGAACTTGCCGCCCTCGACAGTCAGCTCTTGGGGCTTGCAGCCCAATGCCGCGGCGGCCTTGTCGAGGAACATCGAGCGCACCTCGGCGCAGACCAGGCGGATCGCGGCGCCGCCGACCGAGACCGAATAGCTGCCGGAGGTGAAGTATTCCGACGGGCTCACGTCGGTTTCGCCGGACACCATGCGGATCTGGTCCGGCGCGACGTCGAGTTCTTCGGCTGCGATCTGCGTCATCGCGGTGAGGATGCCCTGGCCGATCTCGACCTTGCCGGTGGCGATGCGGACCTTGCCCGGCTCGAACGCGATCCATTGCGACAGGATCGGATTGTCGGTGAGCGACAGCGGCAGCGTGTTGGCGATCATATGCCGCTTGCTCGCTGTACGGCGCGGACCACGCGGTTGTGGATGCCGCAGCGGCACAAATGCGGATCGAGCGCCGCCACGATGTCGTCGCGGCTTGGCTTCGGCTTCTTCTTCAGCAGCGCGGTGGCGGCGATCAGGATGCCGGACAGGCAATAACCGCACTGGCCCGCCTGCTCATCGATGAAGGCCTGTTGCAGCGGGGAGAGCGCGCCGTCCCTGCTCAGTCCCTCGACGGTGGTGACGGACTTGCCTGCGATCGTGCCAATCTCGCGGGTGCAGGAGTAGGAGGGCTCACCGTCGATCAGCACCATGCAGGCGCCACACTGCTCGGTGCCGCAACCGTACTTGGTGCCGTGCAGGCCAAGCTCGTCGCGCAGCACCGACAGCAGGGGCGTGCTGTCATCGGCCGCGACGGAGACGGAACGGTCGTTGACTGTAAGTTTTATGGCCATCGTCCCTGTCGTCGGTGCCGGGTTTGCCCCGGCCATCCAGTCTTACTTTTTCAGCGGCCAATCGGGCAAGTCTGGATGGCGCGGTGGGATCGCGCGGCTACTGCTCGACCTTGATGCCCTTGGCATCGACGAACGCCGACCAATTCTTGATCTCGTTTTCGAGCTTGATCTTGAGCGCCGGTCCGGGGGCGAACGACGGGTCGGTGTCGACCTTGGCCAGCCGCGCGCGTACGGCGGGATTTGCCATGGTCTCCTGGATGGCCTTCTCGACCCTGAGCCTGATCGGCTCCGGAACGCCCTTGGGCGCGAAGATGCCCCACCAGAATTCCAGTGCGACGTTGGCATGCTTGACGCCGAGGTCGCCTCGCAGCGTCGGCACGTCGGGCATCGCCGGCGAACGCTTGTCGCTGGTGACCGCCATGGCTTTGACGAGTTTGCCATCGGCCTGTGCCTTGGCGACCGGCAATGCCGAAACCACCACGGCGACGTGTCCGCCTGCCACCGCGGCTGCCGCGGGGCCGCCGCCCTTGAACGGAACGTGGACGGCTTGGATGCCTGCGCCGTCGAGGATCACTTCGACTGAAAGATGGGAAACGCTGCCGGGGCCGGCGCTGCCGTAGTTGAACTTGTCCTTCACCGTCTTCGACCAGGCGACGAACTCGGCGAAATTGTTGGCCGGTACATTGTTGGCGACAGTCCACACCAGTGGCGTGCTTCCCATCGCGCCAACCGCGTCATAGTCCTTGAGCGGGTCGAACCCTGAAGGATGCTTTTTGTACAGCGCGGCGTTGATGCCGAGCGCATTCTCCGCCACCAGGAACGTGTAGCCGTCGGGCGCGGAAGCGGCGACGTTTTGCCAGCCGACATAACCGCCGGCGCCGCCCCGGTTTTCGATCACGATCGATCCGCCAAGCGCAGTCGCGAATTCATTGCTGATCTGGCGGAAAAAGGTGTCGGTGGCACCGCCCGGCGGGAACGCGACAACGAACCGGATCGGGCGGTCGGGGTAGGCGCCCTGAGCCTGCGCCATTGCGGGCAAGCCCAGCAGCGCGCAGACGATCGAACTCCATCGGACGAAGTGCAGCATGACGCATCCCCTGCAGCGGTTGGCCGGCCCACCATTCGACCACGGGCGGGCTTTGACGTCGATAGGGGAGCCGCTGCCGCAAGATGCGGCACTTCGCCGTGAAGCCCGGTTATTCGGCCTTGATTCCCTTGGCGTCGATGAACCGCGTCCAGTTCTTGATCTCGCTCTCGAGCTTGGCGTGCAGCGCGGGCCCGTCGATGACGTCCGGCGTAATGTCGAGCCCGGCCAGCCGCTCGCGCACCTTCGGATCGGCCATCACCTTGTTGATCGCCTGACTGAGCTTGGCCTTGACGGTCTCCGGGATGCCTTTGGGTCCGAAGATGGCAAACCAGAACCGCACGTCCACGTCGGCCTTGGGCACGCCCGCCTCCTGCATGGTCGGCACGGCCGGCATGGCGGGCGAGCGCACCAGGCCGGTGACGGCGAGCGCGCGGACCTTGCCGCTCTCCACCAGCCCCTTGGTGGCCTGCACCGACGTGATCGTCATCGGCACATGGCCCGCGATGACATCGCCGATCGCCTGGCCGCCGCCCTTGTAGGGCACATGGACCGCGTCCATCCCGGCGCGGTCCTTGAACACCTCGAAATTGAGGTGCGACACGCTGCCGACGCCGGCGGAGGCAAAGTTCATCTTCTGCGGCACGGTGCGCGCATGCGCGAGCAATTCGGCCACGGTCTTGGCCGGTACGTTGTTTGCCACCAGCAGCGCCGACGGCGCCACGGCGAGCCCCATCACTGAGTCGTATTGCGTCAGAGGATCGAAGTTCGACTTCGATCGCTTGTAGAGCGCCTGACTGATGGCGATGGCGTTCTCGGCGAACATCAGCGTGTAGCCGTCCGGGTCCGATGACGCGACATGGCTCCAGGCGATGTAGCCGCCGGCGCCCGGCCGGTTCTCGATCACCACCGGCTGGCCGAGCGCA
Organism: Hyphomicrobiales bacterium; assembly: GCA_021730985.1. Lineage (GTDB taxonomy): Bacteria > Pseudomonadota > Alphaproteobacteria > Rhizobiales > Xanthobacteraceae > Z2-YC6860. The sequence goes on from JAKFYI010000003.1 coordinate 142,412, forward strand.
GCCTGCAGGTCGTTGGACAACTGCCGTGCCAGCGTGTCGGTCGCGCCGCCTGCGACGAACGCCACGATCAGCCTCACCGGCCTGTCGGGGTAGTTCGATTGGGGCGAGGGCGGCTGTCGTAGCCACCGTCAGACAGCCCGCAACAAGAAGGCGGTGGATCACGGGTGTCCTCCCTCTCTCCGCCCTCATCCTGAGGAGGCTGCGAAGCAGCCGTCTCGAAGGATGGGGCGGCCACCGATCTCGGGTTAACCCGAGATCGGCCTATAACAAACGCAAGTCGGGTAAACCCGACTTGCGGCCTTCGAGACGCCGCGCTGTGCGCGGCTCCTCAGGATGAGGCCGGTTGAGATTGTGTCGTTGGCGACAGTCTACATATTCTTCAGCAGCCAATCTCCGATGTAATCGACACCAAGCTGGCGGTGATCGACCTGGCAGTGCTCCGCGCCACCTTCCTCGGCGGTGAAAATGCGCAGGTCTTTCTTTTTCGAGCCGAGCGCGGCGTAGAGCTTGTGCGCTGCCGACACCGGAACGACACGGTCGTCCTGGCCGTGCAGCACCAGGAATGGGCATTCGACCTTCTCGGCCACGCCCTCCAGCGTGAACTTCTTGGCGATCTCCAGGCCTTCGGCGTTGTCCTTGGCGCCGACCACCCAGCGCCACTGGAAGGTCGAGGATGACGCCCGCGCCGGATCGGCAACGCTGTGGCTGGTGACGAATTCGTACACGCTCCAGTGCATGGCTCCGAATGCCACGCCCGCGGCGTATCGCTTCTCGAACGCGCAGATGCGCGGCGCGTGATAGCCGCCGAACGAGTAGCCCATCACCGCGACGCGCTTGGGATCGACATCGGGGCGTGCCGCCACAAAGTCGTAGGCCGGAATGCCCGCGGCCTCGTAGTCGTGGCGGCTTGGGATGTTGCGCAGCCGCAGCGGCTCGGACTGGCCCGGCCCGTCGATCGCCAGCACGTTGAAGCCGCGCTTGGCGAGATCGATGCCGGCGAAGATGACGCTCATCTCCTTGGCGTTGTCCATGCCGTCGAACAGCACCACGGTCGGGCGGCGGCCTTCGCCGCGGCCCTTCACGAAGTAGGCGGGCAGGGTGAGGCCTTTTTCGTAGGGCACCTCGACGCGATCGATGCCGGGATGCAGCCGCGTCATCGCGCCCTGGTAGCAGCGTAGCGCCTTGCGGTAGATCGAGAGCTTCTCCTCGCCCGGCGGAATGAATCGCTCGGCGCTGTAGTAATAGTTGCCGGCGCGCATGAACTGGTTGCCGGCGGTGATCGTGAAGCCCTCGGCGTCCGCCTTGTCGCCGTAGGCCGCGACACGATCGGCCTCGCGCAGCCATTCCTCCTTCCAGGCGTTGTCGAGATCGGCTTCGCCCGCACGCTTCTTCAACCGCAGGCGGATATTGTCGATCTCGGCCATGTTGGAGGCGCCGTAGGGCACCATGCCCTTGACGATCTGGAAGGCGTTGGTCCAGCGCAGATTGCCGGGGAAGGTGATCTGCCAGGTATGTTCGTTGTCGGCTTGGCTCATGTTTGGTTCCGTTACATCAGTTTGCGGTAGGCCCACTGCGCGCAGGCGAACAGGTTGCGGTCATCGTGGCGTCTCGCCACCAGTTGCGCGCCGATCGGCATTCCGGCAGGTCCCCGAAACACCGGAAGCGTGATGGCCGGCACATGCAGGATGGTCCAGAGCTGGAACATCGGCACGCCATCGAACGCCTGGAAGCCGGCCGGTGCTTCGCCGAATGCGGCGGGCGTCAGCAGCACGTCGATGTCGCCCCACAGGTCGTCGAGCCTGATGCGGCATTCCTCGGCGATGCGCTTGGACGCCACATAGCGGTCGAAGTCGCCGCCGATGCCGTCCTTCAGGCGGCCGCCTCGCAGAGTGTCGCTGATCTCGTCCCAGTGATGCTCTATTTCCCAGGTGAAGGTGCGCGCGAATTCGAAGCTCGATATCCAGCGGTGCGCCTCGTTCAGCCGTTCGAAATCCGCAGGAAGGTCGAATTCGCTGACATGGGCACCGGCGCGCGCCAGCCGCAGCGCCGCGTCCTCCACCAGCGTCCGGGTGTTCGGCTCGAACCGGTCCCAGATATGGCTCTTGCAGACGGCGATGTGCGGCGGCCGGTCGAGCGTCGGGATCGGTTCCGGCGCAATGCCGAGCAGCACGTCACGGTAGAGCGCGACGTCCTCCACCGACCGCGCCAGGATGCCGAGCGAGTCCAGCGACCCCGAGGCCTCCATCACGCCGTGCAGACGATGCTCGCCCCAGGTCGGGCGGTAGCCGATCACGCCGCAGAACGAGGCGGGGCGGATGGTCGAGCCGGTGGTCTGCGTGCCGATCGCAAGCGGCGCCATGAAGTCCGCCACCGCAGCCGCCGAGCCGCTCGACGAGCCGCCAGGCGTGCGGCTGAGATCGTGCGGATTGCGGGTCGGGCCCGGATGCAGGTTGGCGAATTCCGTGGTGACGGTCTTGCCGAGCAGCAGGCCGCCGGCCCTGCGGGACAATGCCACGCAGGCGGCGTCGCGCTCAGGCTGCCGGCCCTTGTGGATCGGCGTTCCCCATTCGGTCGGCATGTCTTCGGTATCGACGATGTCCTTGACGCCGAACGGCACACCGGTGAGCGGGCCCTTGCTGCCGCTCTTGTCGATTGCGCGCGCCGCGGCAATCGCCTGGTCCGCGTTCACATAGGCCCAGGCCTGGACTTCCTTCTCGCGCGCTGAGATGCGCTCAAGGCAGGCGCGCGTCACCGCTTCGCAGGTCGTCTTGCCTGCGCGGACGCCTGCGACGATCTCGGTCGCCGTCATTTCGTTGAGCGGTTTGATGCGTCTCTCCCTCGCGCGAATGCTCGCACAGGGAGCGCAGGCCAGCAACGAAAACGGGCCTGCCGCAACAGCAGGCCCGCCCTGCGTGGGCGTTGGCAAGCGCTACCTCGCCACGGCCACCATGGAATCGATGGCCTTGCCGTCGGGATTGCTGAGGCAGTGCTCGACGAATCTCTCGGTCTGCTTGTGCAGCGCGTCCAGGTTGAAATTCTGATTGCCGGATTTTCCGAGCAGGAAGCCGTGCAGGAATGCGATCGCGATGTCCCGGTTGGGTCCGCTTTCTCGCATCACGTCCCGGCATTTGTACTGGTCGACCGTGCGGCTGAGGTTGTCCTGGCCGTGCCCCGGGACGGGAAGAATGGCGAGAGCCGCAACCAGGATGAGTGCCGGCCCGATATTCATCCGAATCCCTTTCAATTGCATGAGCCGCGGCGCAACAGCCCGATGCAGTTGGTGCCGTGTCCGAAGCTGATGCCGCCGAGCGTCGCGGGCGAGCTCGAAGAATATCCGCTGATTGCCGTGCCGATGTCCTCGATTGGCCGCATCGACACGGAAGATCGCGTCGTTCCGCCAATATTCGATGTGCCAGATCTCGGCATCTGGGTCTCGCAATAGGTGCCATCGATCACGGGGTTGCACCTTTGCGCGAATGACGGAGTCGGTGCCAGCGCAGCGATTGCCGCAGCGATCGCCAGCGCGGGGCGCAGGGCCAGCCGATTCTGTCCGTATAATGGGCTCATGGCCGACAAGGATAGTCCAATCGCGTTGCCGCCGGAACCCGTCAACGCGCCGCGAGGCCTTCGTAGCTCTTGTCCTTGAGGAACTGCGCAAGATCCCAGCGCTTGACCTGATCCATCACCTCGTCGAACTCCGACTGCGGAATGGTTTTGTGAACGAACCGCTCGCCGCGGCCGAACTTGCTGAAGTCCCATGGATGATAGGTCTCGAACTCGGCCGGAACCGCGAGTTTCCACAGTGGCTGGTACTTCTTGAGGTCGGCGTCCATCGCCTTCTCGGCACGGTCGAGCGCGCGCAAGTAGCGCTGGGTGACATCGGGATCGAAGCCCTCCGGCACCCACCACAGTGTGTGGAACGTGTCCTCGATGATCTTGCGAAGCCCAAGCTGCTCGGCCATCGCAATCTGCGGCGGCAGCAGGCTTGCCGCCTCGACCTCGCCGTCGAGCAAAGCTTTCAAGCGTGCACCGAAGCCGCCGGTGTTGACGGTCTTGATGTGCGCCAGCGGCAGGTGCTTCTCCAGCCGGTAGGGCACATTGAAATGGCTGCCGGCGCGCATGCCGACCGAGATCGGAATGTCCTTGAGGTCCTTCGGTTCGCGGATGTTGGAATCCGGCCGCACAAAGATCGCCCAGGGTGAATCGCCGTAGGCCTCCGGCACGAACTTGCCCATGCCGGCCGAGGCGTTGCAGATCGATCCCCAGACGCAGGCACCCTGGATCACCTCCGCGTTGTCCTTGGTGTAGGGGCGGTCCTGCGGCCGCTCCAGGTAGTTGAGGCCCTTCCAGCTCGACTGCGTGCCGCGAAACGTCTTCCAGTCGAACGTGACGTCGAGTCCTTCGGCGGTGAAGAAGCCTTCCTGCTGTGCGACGAAGTCGTTGAGACCCATGCCTTTCGGGGCGACGGTGACTTTTCTCATGGCGGTCCTCCGGCTGTGCCGCTCGTTCGGGCGGCTTGGGCAAAAGATATCATCTTTTGGAAGGCCGTTGAAGCCTGGATTTGTGCCTGCTTGTTGCGGCCTCTCTCCGCCCTCATCCTGAGGAGCGGCCGAAGGCCGCGTCTCGAAGGATGGGGCGGCCCCATGCTTCGAGACGCATCGCTACGCGATGCTCCTCAGCATGAGGCCGATTGGGCCGACGCCTTGGTGCTAAAGTAAGCCGGATGGATTTCTCTCTTTCTCCAGAGCAGCAGGCGATCCGCGCGGCGGCCGAGCGCATCTGCGCGCGGTTTCCGGACGGCTACTGGCTCGCCAAGGACGAGGAGGGCGCCTTCCCGCATGATTTCCACCGCGCCTTCGCCGATGATGGTTGGCTCGGCATCTGCATCCCGCAGCAGTACGGCGGTTCCGGCCTCGGCGTCACCGAGGCTGCGATCCTGATGCAGACCATCGCGGAATCCGGCGCAGGCATGTCGGGGGCGTCCGCGCTGCATATGAACATCTTCGGACTGAACCCAGTGGTGGTGTTCGGCACCGACGAGCAGAAAAAGCGCATGCTGCCGCCATTGGTCGCGGGCGACGACAAGGCCTGCTTCGCGGTCACCGAGCCGAATGTCGGGCTCGACACGCTCAAGCTCAAGACCAAGGCGGTGCGCGAGGGCAACGACCGCTACGTCATCTCAGGGCAGAAAATCTGGATATCGACGGCGCAGGTCGCGACCAAGATGCTGATTCTGGCGCGCACCACGCCGCTGGAGCAGGTGAAGCGCCGCACTGACGGGCTGAGCCTGTTCTACACCGACTTCAACCGCGACCGCATCGACGCCCGCGAGATCCCGAAGATGGGACGCAGCGCCGTCGACTCCAACGAGCTGTTCATCGACAACCTGCCGGTGCCGATGGCCGACCGCATTGGCGAGGAGGGGCAGGGCTTCGAATACATCCTGCATGGCATGAACCCCGAGCGCATCCTGATCGGCGCGGAGGCCGTGGGGCTGGGCCGCGCCGCGCTTCGCAAGGCGTCCAGCTATGCAAAAGAACGCATCGTGTTCGACCGGCCGATCGGGCAGAACCAGGGCATCCAGCATCCGCTGGCGAAGTGCTGGATGGAACTGGAGGCGGCGAACCTGATGGCGTTCAAGGCCGCCTCGCTCTACGACCAGGGCGAGCCGTGCGGGCTCGAGGCCAACGCCGCGAAGTATCTCGCGGGCGAAGCCGCATTCAAGGCCTGCGAGACCGCGCTGATGACCCACGGCGGCATGGGCTACGCCAAGGAATTTCACGTCGAGCGCTATCTGCGCGAAGTGCTGATCGCGCGCATCGCGCCGGTGTCGCCGCAGATGATCCTGAATTTCATCGCCGAGCGCGCGCTCGGCCTGCCGAAGTCGTATTAGAGATCGAAATGCCGGAAACGGTTCGAGAGGCGGATTCGGTTTACCTCTCCCATAGGGAGAGGTCGGCACGCGTGAGCGTGCCGGGTGAGAGGTTACGCTCTTCCGGCAAGACCAGACCCCCTCACCTCAACCCTCTCCCCGCAGGGGAGAGGGGGCCCGCCGCCGGTGCCGCAACAATTTCGTTCAATGGGACAAAGTCATGATCAAAGTTCGCCGCATCGGTCACGCCACGTTCGAGACGCCCGATCTCGCGAAGATGGTCGACTACCACACCGAGGTGACCGGACTGACGCTGGCGTCCCAGGACGCCGATCACGCGTTCCTCGCCTCTCGCACCGGGCAACTGGCGATCCAACTGCGCCGCGCCACTCATGCGAAATGCAGCGGGCTTTGCTTCGAGGTGGCGCCCGACGAGGATTTCGCCGACATGGCGCGCAGGCTCACGGCGCTCGGCATCAAAAGCGATCTGCGAAATGACTCGGCGCCCGGTCTCGGCAAGGTGCTGGCGTTTGAGGACCCGAAGGGCACCACCATCGAAGTGTTCAACGAGTGGAAATCGCTCGCCCGCAACCAGCCGTTCAACGGCGTCGGCGTGCTCAAGCTTGGCCATCTGGCGTTCTGTGTCGACGATCCGAAGGCGATCTCGGAATTCTATGCGCGCGTGCTCGGCTTCAAGGTGGCCGACTGGATCAGCGACATGTTCGTGTTCATGCGCTGCAACGCCGACCATCACACGGTGAATTTCATCGTCGGCCCGCACGGCCGGATGCATCACGTCGCATTCGAGCTGAGCGACGCCGCGCATCTGCACACCTCCTGCGATGTGTTGGGCGAAAAGGACATCAAGATTGTCTGGGGTCCGGTGCGTCTGGGGCCTGGCCACAACGCCGCCACGTTCCATCGCAACCCGGACGATCAGGTGGTCGAGATGTTCGCCGAGCTCGATCAGATGAAGGACGAAACGCTCGGCTATTACGATCCGCGCCCCTGGCACAAGGATCACCCGCAGCGTCCCAAGGTCTGGCCGGAGAGCCACGGCACGCAATATGTGTGGGGCCTGCCGCCGTCGCCGGAGTTTCTGCGCGCGAGGAAGTAGGGGAGTCACCGCTCTATCCTTGTCATGCCCGGCCTTGTGCCGGGCATCCACGCCTTATTTTGACGCCAAAGCGTGGATGGCCGGGACAAGCCCGGCCATGACGGAATGCCTTATCGCCGCTTGCGTTTTGACACCTTTGTCTTCTGTGCTTTCCCGCCAATCACCCCACCCCACTTCGCCTCGATCTCGCGCGCTTCCTCCTGGGTGAGCGCCGAGGTCGGCGGATAGCTGTCCTTGAGGTGAAACGGCCGCACCGCCTCGATGATCGCCTTGGAGTGCGAGGTGACGCCGGCCTGCTTGGCGTCCTCGGGGATGCGCGGGTCGAGCCCCGACGACCAGGCGTTGCGAACGATGTCGATCTGCTCGGACGGCTCGCAGCGCGTGGTGACCGCCCACATCACGTCGGCGAGGTTGGAGGGGTCCACGTCGTCATCGACGACGACCACAAGCCGCCCCATGTAGCTGTTGGCGGCGGCGATCAGCGCCGCGCGCTTGGCGTGGCCGGCGTAGCGCTGCTTGAGGGCGACCACCGTCATCAGTTGCGCGACGTGCTGCCAGACGCCGGTCACGTCGGTGACGCCGGAGGTTTCCAGGTTGCTCCAGATCGAGGCGGCGCGGAACGGCAGGCCGAAGTGGAAGCGCGGCGGCTTCATCGGCGGCGAGCCCAGCAGGATCGGATTGTCGCGGTGGTGGATCGCCTTGACCTCCATCACCGGGCAGGGCCGCGCGTCGTTGGCGTAGTAGCCGGTGAACTCGCCGAACGGCCCTTCCGGCAGCGTCAGCTTGCTCATCGGCAGCAGTTCGCCCTCCAGGATGATCTCGGCGTTGGCGGGCAGCGGCAGGCCGGTCACCGGCCCCGCCATCACCTCGATCGGCGCGCCCTTGATGGCGCCGGCGAAATCGTACTCCGACTGGCCGTCCGGCAGGTATTCGAAACCCGCGATGAACAGCGCAGGATCCTGGCCGTTCACCACCGCGACCGGACAGGATTGGCCCTTGTCCCAGTATTTCTTGGCGATGATCGCGCCGTGCCGGCCCGGATGATCGAACTGGATGGTAACGCGGTTCTTGCCGTGCACCTGCACGCGATAGATCGAGGCATTGATCCAGCCGCCGTCTGGATCGCGCATGATGACCAGCGAGCCTGAACCGATGTAGGGGCCGCCGTCCTTGCGGTGCCAGTGCGGTGCCGGCAGCTTCGAAAGATCGGCCTTCCTGCCGGTGGTGGAGTTTTCCATGAACGCGGCGTCTTTGACCGCGACCGGCTTGAGCGGCTTCAGGGTCTGGCGGCGCTGCATCCAGACTTTCAGCGCGTCGAGCGGTTTCAGGTCCGGGTCGATGCCGAGCGCGAGCGCCGCACGCTGCGGTGTGGTGGTGGCGTTGGTGAAGACGCGGACACCCGGCGCCAGCCCCTTGATGCGGTCGAACAGCAGCGCCGGGCACTCCGGCGCACCGGCCGCGACTTCGGTGATGCCGCCCAGCTCGTACTTCTGGTCGGCGCCTTCGATGCGCTTCAGCGCACCGAGTTCGTCCACCTGCTTGATGAAGCCGCGCAAATCCTTGTAGGTCACGAACTGCACCCGTTTCGATCGTTGTTATTTGCGACGGTAGCACGGCGTCGGGGATGAACCTCCCCCTGAAAGGGGGAGGTCGGCTTGCGAAGCAAGCCGGGAGGGGGTCAAGATCGGCCGCGAATAACCCCCTCCCTGACCCTCCCCCTTTTAGGGGGAGGGGACCGAGAGATTCCCCGAGCCGCAGAGAGAAAAAGAATCC